>CAYVQP010000120.1:0-5361 GCA_964452775.1 uncultured Ardenticatenaceae bacterium
AAACGGTATGCGGTTGTTCACAACCTTTGGAATGATAGCCCGAAACTACGCGACGCGCAACAATTTGTAACGCGAGATTGTATCTCGCGCGTGATGCAATCTCCCGTTACCCGCGCTCCCCACGCACGTACGGCACGCCGAGGGCGGCCGGCGCGCCCTCCCGCTTCTTCGCCGCGCCGGTGGAGACGATGACCAGCACCACGATGGTGAACAGGTAGGGCAGCATGTCCAGCCAGACGCCGAGCACGGGGTTGCTGGCGAAGGGCAGCCAGGGGATTGCCTGCAGGTCGAGGGGCAGCCGGCGTAACGCCCCGAATATATACGCGCCCACCGCCGCTCGCCAGGGATCCCAGCGGGCAAAGATGACCAGCCCGACGGCGATCCACCCCTGCCCGGCGGTCATGTCCTGCACCCACAGCGGGGTGATGGCCAGGGAGAGCGACGCCCCGGCCAGCCCGGAGAACAGCCCGCCCACAAAAACATACAAATAGCGCAGCCCGCTGACGCTGATGCCGACTGAATCCACCGCCGCCGGCTTCTCGCCCACCGCCCGCAGATTCAGCCCGCCGCGGGTGCGATGGATGAAGTAGGCCACCAGCGGCACCAGGGCAAAGCCGATGTAGAGCACGATACTCTGCCGGCCAAAAAGCGGGTAGAGGATCTCCGGCCCAATCCACGGAATCTGCTGCAGGAAGGGCAGCTCCACCAGCGGCAGGCGGGCCACGTCGCGCACCTGCACGTAGGGCGCGCCCAGCACGGAGGACAGCCCCCGGCCGACGAAGACCAGCGCCAACCCGCTGACCACCTGGTCCCCGCGCAGGGTGATCGCTACCAGCCCATGCAGCAGGCTGAACGCGCCGGCGGCCAGCATCCCCGCCGCCGCGCCCAACCAGGGGTTGCCCGTCGTGGCGGTCACCATGTAGGCCACCACCGCCCCAATCAGCATCATCCCTTCCACGCCCAGGTTCAGCACGCCCGAGCGCTCGGTAATCAGCTCGCCCAGGGTAGCGAAGAGCAGGGGCGTGCCGGTGCGCAAGCCGGCTCCGATGATGGCAATCGCAAAGGCCAGGTCCACGCCTAATCTCCCATCGCCGCTTCAACTTCCGCGCCGCTCCCCGGCTGCGCGCCGGAGGGCCGGACCAGCCGGATGCGGTAACGGGTGAGCAAATCGGCGCTGATCACGCAAAACATGACCAGCCCCTGAATCATCATGGCCACCCCGGAAGGCTGAATCGCGTCCCCGCCCACCAGCAGGCCGCCGAACAAGTAGCCCACCAGCACGATTCCCAGCGGGTGCAGCCGGGCCAGCCAGGCGACGATGATGGCCGTGAAGCCGTAACCCGGCGAAAAGTTCTCCTGCAGGCGGTGCACCACCCCGGCCACCTCCGACATGCCCGCCAGCCCGGCCAGCCCGCCGGATATAATGAAGGCCAGGATGATTTGCCGGGCGATGTTGATGCCCGCGTAGTTGGCGGCCTGCGGGTTGTCGCCGATGAGCTTCAGCTCGTAGCCCCACTTGCCGCGCTTAAACAGGATGTACAGGATAACGGCCGCCGCCAGCCCGACCAGGAAGCCGCCGTGCGCGGTCATGCCGCGAAAAAACGGGACGGCATCGGCGTAATCGAGCAACCGCGGAAACCAGCCGCTCTCCGGGAAGCGGCGAGTCAGGCCGAAGCCGCCCGCCGCCCAGGGGCCGTAGACAAAGTAGCTGACAAAGAGGACGGCGATGTAGCTGAGCATCAGCGAGGTGATGATCTCGTTCACGTCGCGGCGGGCGCGCAAGATGCCGGGAATCGCGCCCCACAGCCCGCCGGCCACGAAGCCGGCCACGCCCATGGCCAGCAACATAAGCGGCCGCGGCGTATTCTCCGGCAAGAGGAAGAGGGCCACGCCGGCGGCCGCCCACGCGCCCATGAACAACTGTCCTTCCGCCCCAATGTTCCACAGCTTCATGCGAAAGGCTACCGCCACGCCCAAACCGGCCAAAATCAGGGGCGTGGCCTTCACCAGTGTGTCCGAAATGGAGTACGATTCGGCAAAGGCGATGGTGAACATCTGCCGGTAGGCGACCAGCGGGCTTATGCCGAAGAGGGCCAGCGGAATGGCGCCCAGCAGCAGCGCAAACAGCACGGCGATGATCGTCGCCAGCAGGGTGAGCCAGCCGGGAACTTCGGAGCGCGGTTCAAATTGTAGCCGGCGCATGGGCGGGTCCCTCCATGGCTGTGCCGGCCATCATCAGGCCGATCTGGTCAATGTACTGCGCGTCCGGCGGCGCTTCGCCGATGATTTGCCCTTCATAAATGACCACGATGCGGTCGGCCAGGGCGATCAACTCGTCCAGCTCCTCGGAAATGAGCAGGATAGCCGCCCCCTCATGCCGGCCGTCCAGCAACAGCTGGTGCACCGTCTCAATCGCGCCCACGTCCAGGCCGCGAGTCGGGTAGACGGCGACGATCACCTGCGGGTGCGGGGAGATCTCGCGGGCCAGGATCAGCTTCTGGATGTTGCCGCCGGATAATGAGCCGGCCCTGGCAGTCACGCTGGGCGTCTTCACATTGAAGGCCTGCACCAGTTCTTCGGCGCGCCGGCGAACGGCGCCCAGGTTGAGCGCCCAGCCGCGGCCGATTGGCGGGCGGCGATACTCCTTCATGATCAGGTTGTCGGCGACGCTCAGGCCCGGCGCGACGCCCACGCCCGTGCGGTCGGCCGGGATGTGCGCCACTCCCTGGCCGATGGAGGCGGTAGCCGGCTTGTTGGCCACGTCCTCCCCGTAGACCAGCACCCGCCCGGCCGTCGTCCGCCGCAAGCCGGTAACCACTTCCGCCAGCTCGGTCTGCCCATTGCCCGCCACCCCGGCCAGACCCACAATCTCGCCCGCCCGCACGCTCAAGGAAAAGGTGCGCAATGCGGGCAAATTGCGGTTGTTCAGGCAGGAGACGGCCTCAATCTGCAGCGCCTCCGCCCCCAACATCGGCTCTTCCTTTTCTAAATGGAAGAGCACTTCCCGGCCGACCATCAGCCGGGCCAGGGTCAGCTTGTCCACCTGGCTGGTCTGCACCACATCCGTCACCCGCCCCCGGCGCAGCACCGTCACCCGGTCGGAGATCGCCATCACTTCGTCCAGCTTGTGGCTGATGAAGATGACGGTATGTCCGCTCTCGGTCATCTTGCGCAGGGTGACGAACAACTCGCCGACCTCCTGCGGGGTCAACACCGCCGTCGGTTCATCCATGATCAGGATGCGCGCCCCGTGATAGAGCATCTTCAGGATCTCTACGCGCTGTTGCTCGCCGACGCTCAATTGCCAGATTTTGGCCGCCGGCTCCACCGCCAGGCCGAAATCCCGGGAGAGTTGCCCGATTTGCTCCTCGATAGACTGCTTGTTGATTACCACTCGCGGCCGGCTCTGCCCCAGGATGAGGTTTTCGGCCACGGTCAGGGTGGGCACCAGCATGAAGTGCTGGTGCACCATGCCGATGCCTGCGCGAATGGCGTCGCGGGGCGAGCCGAAGTGCACTCGCGCACCATTGATAAAGATTTGCCCCTCTTCCGGCCGGTACAGGCCGTGCAGCACGTTCATCAACGTGCTCTTGCCCGCCCCGTTCTCCCCCAGCAGCGCGTGGATCTCGCCCCGCCGCACGCTGAAATCTACCCGGTCGTTGGCAATCACGCCGGGGAAGCGCTTGGTGATGCCGCGCATTTCCACGGCGTTGGGAGCGTCGGCCGGTACGGTCATCGCTACTCAGGAAGAAACCCCGTAGGTCTTGCGCAGATCCAGGATCTGGGGAGAGATCGCGTTTGAGACCTACGGGGATTTTCTATGTCGCTATTGCAGCGGCGGAATTTCGGCGGTTGGGTCAAAGCCCTCCACCAGCCAGTTCATGCAGATGGTGCACGGATCCCGGCCCTCAATGCCCATGTCGGTCATGTAGCCTTCGGTCAATCCCTCCAGGTCGGACTGGGTGAGGGAGACCCCCTCGGGGATGATCACGTTGCCCTGATTGTCATTAATCGGGCCGGTGAAGATGTCAAAGCGGTCAAACGTGCCGGCCTGCATTTCCGCCAGCACCGCCCGCACCTCTTCAATCACCCCTTCCGGCACGCTGGCATATGGCTCCTGGCCTTCCATGAAGCCGTAGATCCCGAGCATGCCGTCCGCTGTGGAGCCGTAGAAGTCCTCCGGGACCCAGGTGCCGGCCTGAATCTGGGCGACGGTGTCCACGTAGAAGGGACCCCAGTTCCAATATGGCACCGTCAGGCAGCTGGCCTCCAGACCGGCGCAGGCGTTGTCGGAGTCGTAGGCGATGCCCGTCAGGCCGCGGTCGGCCGCCGCCTGCACGGGGCCGGGGGTGTCCGCGCCGGTGATGATCACCGTCGCGCCGGCGTCCAACATGGATTCGGCCGCCTCGCGCTCCTTCACCGGGTCAAACCAGGTGAAGATCCAGCGCACGTCCATGACGCATTCCGGGCAGGTGCGGCGCATGCCCAGGGCGGCGGCGTTGCTCAGGCGGATGACCTCGGCGATGGGCCAGGGGGCGATGATGCCCACCCGGTTGGAGCCGTCCTCCTTCGCCTTTGCGCCGGCGATCATGCCCGCCAGGTACTTCATCTCCTCCATCGCGCCGAAGATGTTGCCGAAGTTGGTGTCATTCTTCTTTTGGCCGGAGATGTGGATGAAATCGGTGTCGGGGAACTCCTCGGCTACGGCGGCGGTAGAATCCATGTAGCCGAAGGAAGTGGTGAAGATGATGTCGAAGCCCTGCCGGGCCAGCGAGCGGATAACGCGTTCGGCGTCCGCGCCTTCCGGAATGGACTCCAGGTAGGCGGTGTGGATGTTCTCGCCGTTGGCTTCCAGGAATTCACGACCCTGGTTGTGCGCGTAGGTGTAGCCGCCGTCGCCGATTGGGCCGACATAGACGAAGGCCACGTTGGTCATCCCTTCTACTACGGTGGGGATGGTGACTTCCACTTCCCCTTCAAAGCCGGTGACGGTGAGCACCTCGCCCTCGGCGGCGGCTTCCTCCTCCGCCGGCTCTTCGGCGGCGGCTTCTTCCTCGGCCGGCGCCTCCGTGGCCGCTTCCGTCTCCGGTTCGGCCGTGCTCTCACCCCCGCCGCTGCACGCTGCCAGCAGCATCACCAGCACCAACAACAGCGAAACAATTGTCAAGAGCTTGATACGTTTCACGATTCTCCTCCGTACTATTGGCTCTTAAGGTCAACGCCCGCTGCGGGCATCGGGAGTCGCCGGCCGGGAAGCCGGGCTGCCTCCAAACCCGAATTGTATCCGCGGCCCGCCCGGCTGCCTAGTAACGCGAATTTCCAATTCGCGGGGCGCGAAATAAAATTTCGCGTTACAAGGGA
>CAYVQP010000120.1:5461-9028 GCA_964452775.1 uncultured Ardenticatenaceae bacterium
AATTTCCAATTCGCGGGGGCGCGAAATACAATTTCGCGTTACAAGGGGAGGCCGGCTGTAACGCGAATTTCCAATTCGCGGGGGCGCGAAATACAATTTCGCGTTACAAGGGGAGGCCGGGGCTGTAACGCGAATTTCCAATTCGCGGGGGCGCGAAATACAATTTCGCGTTACAAGGGGAGGCCGGCTGTAACGCGAATTTCCAATTCGCGGGGGCGCGAAATAAAATTTCGCGTTACAGCCGGCCATATTCTAACCGGCCGTCTACTGCACCATCTGCAGCTCGGCCAGCAGCTCTTCCAGCTGATCCCAGGTCTGAACGGCGCCGCCCTCCATGCCGGATTGCAACATCCCTTCCAGGTCTTCTAGGTTGGCGAAGGTCGAGCGCACGGTGATCCGCGTCTTACCGCCGGCCAGCTCTTCGAACGTGGCGCTATCAGTCACGACATGTCCCGGCATCGGCTCAAACTCAAAGGTGCTGACCAGCCGCTCCGGCGGCGCGACTTCCAGGTAGACGCCGCTGAAGCCATACTCGTTGCCCCGGCCATCGCTTTGCACAAAGCGCCATTGGCCGCCCACGGTCACATCCATCTTATCCACCGTGGTCGTCGAATGTCGCAGGCCCCACCACTTGGGCACCAGCGCCGGGTCCGTGTACACCTTCCACACCAGATCTCGCGGCGCATCGAATTCGCGGGACATAGTGATGGTCAACTGCTCTCGTTCTACTACCAGGTTATTCTTGCTCATCTTTAACTCCTTTTTGTTTCTCGGCTTGCAACACACTATCAAAGGCATCAAATCGTTCGTTCCACATCCGGCGCAGCTCCCAGGTCCAAACTTCCACCTCCTGGAACGCCTCCGGCACGAGCCGGTAAATCCGCTGCTGCGCCCGGCCTTCCACCTGCACCAGCCCTGCTTCGCGCAGCGCCTTCAGGTGCTGGGAGATGGCTTGCGGCGTTACCTCAAACTGGTCGCTGATTTCCTTCGCCGGCAACTCGCCGCGTTCGGCCAGCAACTCGATGATCCTGCGCCTCGTCCGGTCGGCGAGCGCTGCGAATTTATCCATGCGAGCATTATAAAGCATATGCTTAATTAAGTCAATACTTAAATATCAGCAAAAAAGAGAGAAGTCCGACCTTACTCAATAGTCGGACCTCTCCGGTTTTATGCTAAGGCAGGTGCAATTTTGAAACTGGTCGCCGGCTGCTCGCCCTGCTGCGCAACGGCCAGCTGAAGGTGGTCGCCGCCGGTGCGGGAAATGGCGTCTGGGTCATTGATAATCCGCGTCTACAATGTTAACATCAGCGCGCAAATCAGCGTTGCCGCATTGTCGAGGTGTCGAGCTATGCAATGGTGGGACTATATTCACTCCGATCCGGATGTGCTCGCCGGCAAGCCGGTGGTAATAGGAACGCGGCTGTCGGTTGACTTCCTGCTGGGACTATTCGCCGCCGGCTGGTCCCGGGCCGACGTCCTGGAAAACTATCCGACGCTCAGCCCGGAAGCGCTGCAGGCGGTGTTTGCCTTTGCTGCGGAGGGCATGCGCGACGAGATGCTGTATGACATTCCCCGCAAGGCGTGATGCGCTTCCTGGCCAATGAGAACTTTCCCCTGGCCAGCGTTCGCCAATTGCGCGATGCCGGCCATGACGTCGCCGCAGTAATTGAGGACGGTCCCGGCGCAACCGATGCGCAAGTTCTGGCCAGAGCACACCTTGAGTCCCGCATCCTGCTCACATTCGACCGCGATTATGGTGAACTCATCTACCGGCGCGGACTACCCGCGCCGGCAGGTGTTCTCTATTTGCGTTTCGATCCTTTGAGTCCAGTCGAGCCGGCGAACTACGTTCTCACCCTGTTGGCGCCCGGCGAGCTGCAACTGGAAGGTCGCTTCAGTGTCGCCACGCGCCAACGCATCCGCCAACGCCAATTGCCCTCTGAATTTCGATAGCTTCAGGTCCCGGCCGGGATTCGCCCCATCCGGCCGCCCGTACACCAGCCGACGCATCATGAGTATCGCGAACTGCCCATCCGGGTAATCCTGATTGGCGTAATTGGGAATGTCGATTACCTCGATGGTGAGCCGGCCCCGGCCACGTCACGCGTTGCCGTCGGCCAGGGCCACGAAGGCGAACTCCAGCACGACGTTGTCGGCAACGGCGGTTACCGACCGCGAGAAGGGGATGGTCAGGCCGAAGTCGCTGTGCAGGATCTCCGCGGTCGCCGTGCCGTGCAATTCGGTTGGCGATACGGCGGTAACGGTCACGTCGAAGGTCACCGGCAGCGTCGTATCCGTGATGGTCAGGTCGCCGGCGATCTGGAAGGTCACGCTTTCGCCCACCGCCACGCTATCCGGCAGGCCGGTCACCGCTGTGGGAGTAAAGGTGATCAGCTCGTACTGGTCGGTGAGCAGGATCTCGTTGGAGATGGCCCGGTTGCGGAAGTCGTTGTCCGTAGCGATATCGCGGGCGTTAATCACGATTGGGCCGACCTGGGCCGTGCTCGGATCGGACAGGTCCAGCGCCAGTTGGCCGCCCAAATTGCTGGTCGCGCCGACGACGGTGGTGTCCGCGCCGCGCAGAACCTCCTGGATGATGAAGCGAGCCTCGGACTGGCTGGGGTCAATGCTGTAGACCAGCGCCTCTGAGGTCGTCTCGGAGGCGGCGCTCTCGGCGGTTTCTGCGGTTGGCTCGGCGGCGCTTTCCGTAGCGGCGCTTTCCGTGGTGTCCGCCGGCTCAGCCACAGCCTCTTCTTCGGCGTCCGCCGCCGGCTCGGACTCGACAACCGCCGCTGATTCTTCAACTACCTCGGTGGGGGCCAAGGTCGGCGCGACCACCTGGCCGGTGGATGCCTCCGGCTCCTCGATGGCGAAGCAACCCACCAGGGCGAACATCGCCACCATCATGAACATAGCAAATCGTAAAGCTAACTTAGACATTGTGAATTCTCCTGTTTCAGGCGACTTTGATTTTAGATTGTGCTTGTCGCCCGGCTTATGTTAAGTCAAGTGCAATTTCGAAGTTGGCGGTCAATTGCTCGCCTTGCTGCGTAACGACCAGCTGAAGCTGGTCGCCGCCGTCGCTGTAGATGTTGTCCTGGCCGTTCAGCGTCGTGCGATTGGGCCGCTCGCTGTACGGCTCCTGCTGGTAGACCACGTCCGTAAAGGCGTCGTCAAAGAATAGCTGGGAGGTGAAGTCATACGTGTTGTTGCCGTTGGGCAGGCGGATCTTAAAGTGGATGTGGACGGTGCGCCCCTGGTACCAGCCGGGGTAGATGGTGGTAAAGGTGGCCCGGCCGGCGTCGTCCGTCGTCTGGTAGCCGCGCAGGAAGTCCGCGCCGGCCCCTTCATTGAACTCGGAGTAGATGCCGGCGCCGTCGCAATGCCAGATGTCCACATCCGCTCCCGGCAACACCGTGCAGGCGGAGTTGGCGATCTGGGAGACCAGGAAGGTCAACACCAGCGGCGCGCCCACGCTGACCGCGCCCGTCGCGGTGTCCGAGCGGATGTCGGAGCGATTGAGCTGCTCGTCTACGAAGTAGGGTCCTTCGGTCATCTCCGGCCGGA
>CAYVQP010000121.1:0-4042 GCA_964452775.1 uncultured Ardenticatenaceae bacterium
CCCGGCGGCGAGAAGGAGAGCTATCGCGCTCGTTTCCTGCTGGACTGCAGCGGCCGGGGCACCTTTCTGGCCAACCAGCAAGGGATCAAGAAGAAGTACAAGGAGCTGGATCGCACCGCCCTGTGGACCCATTACCATGTGCCGGAGTTGAAGGGCGGTCTGGAGCAGGGCCTGTCATTGATCATCTACGTCGGCGGCGAAAAGAAGGGCTGGCTGTGGATATTCCCGCTAGGCCCGAACTGGCTGACGGTCGGCGCGGTGATGAATAATGAATACTTGCGGGCGGAGAAGAGCCGCTTGCAGCGTGAGGGCGTCTCGGACTGGGTCACGGCGCTCTACTTGCAGGAGTTGGGCTTCTCCGACTACGCCAACGAGATATTGGCGGACGGCCAGATCATCCAGCAGATGTTTATTGAGGGGGATTACTCGTACTTTACCGAAAAGAAGTATGGGGCCAACTACGCGATGGTCGGCGACGCCGCCCAGTTTATTGACCCCATTTTCTCCAGCGGGGTCTACCTGGCGATGAACAGCAGCCGGCTGGTGACGAATGCGGTGCACCAGGTGCTGACCGGCGAATTCGGCCACGATGAGGATCCGCTGGCGGAAGCGTATACGCACATTAACGGCGCCTATAAGATGGTGTTTAAGCTGATAGACTTCTTCTATAGCGCGAACACGATCAACTTCGCCGAGATGGGGCCGGCGGAAGAGTTGATTCACAGCCAGCATAAGGATGCCATGGCTACCGGGCACTTCCTGCTGGCCGGGGACTTCTTTGACCGCTACGACTACTACAGCAAGATTATTGACTCCCTGCGCGAGGGGCGGGTCTACGACCGCTTCAAGAAGATGGTCCTGGAGCCGTCTTCGCCGGTTGAGATGACCTGCGGTATGAGCCCGGTAGCAGTTTTTCCTGAGTAGTGCAGAATCCCGGAAACTCAGAAGTTTCCGGGATTCTACCCCGGCCATAATCCTCGGCGGAGGAAGCGTAGATGCGTTTGTTGGTCGTCGAGGATGAGCCGGGTATTGCTCACTTTCTGCGCCAGGGGTTGGCGGAGGCGGGCTATGCTGTGGACCTGGCAGCGAATGGGCGGGAGGCGCTGGCCTATGCGGAGGCGGCCGACTACGACGTTTACGTGCTGGACATCCTGCTGCCCGGCCTGAACGGGCTGGAGCTTTTGCGCGAATTACGCCGGCGCGGCGACCGCACCCCCACTCTCTTGCTCACCGCCCGAGATACGGTGGATGACCGGGTGACCGGCCTGGACGCGGGAGCCGACGACTACCTGGTCAAGCCCTTTGCCTTCTCCGAGTTGCTCGCCCGGGTGCGCGCCCTGCTCCGGCGGCCCCCATTGCAGGCCGGAAACGTGCTCCGCGCCGGCGACCTGGAAATGGACCTTGCCCGCCGCGAGGTGCGTCGCGCCGGCCGGCCGGTCGAACTCAGCCCGCGCGAGTATGCTATCCTCGAGTACCTGCTCCGCCATCCCCGGCAGACGCTGACCCGCACGCAGATTGGCGAGCATGTGTGGAACTTCGACTTCTACAACGAGTCCAACGTGGTAGACGTCTACATCGGCTACTTGCGCCGCAAGTTGGACGACGCCGGCGACAGCGCCCTGATTCAGACGGTGCGCGGCGCGGGCTACCGGCTTTCCCCACCTGACTGACCTTGCGCAACCGGCTGACCCTGCGACTGCGACTGACGCTGTGGTATTCCACGGTACTGGGCATCATTCTGCTGCTCTTTGCCGGCTTTCTCTACGCCCAGGTGCGGCGCGGGCTGTATGCCCAGGTGGACGCCGGGCTGCAACTGGCCGCCGGGCAGGCGCTCATCGGGGTGGTCCTGGAAGACGGCTTGCCCGCTTTCCGGCTCGATTCCGGCAACCGCGACGTCCTGCAGCAATTGAGTCACGATTTCGTCATCTACCTGGTGGCTGCCGATGGGCGCCGGCTGGACGCGATCAGCAGCGACGACCAGCCGCCGATTGTTCCCTTCCAGCCTGGGCCGGACACGCAGCTGTTTGAGGGCGACCCCTGGCGCGTCTACGGCCGCCCGCTGCCGGCCGAATACGGGCAGGCCACCATCGTGGTCGCCCAGGAGCTTGACCCGCTGCTGGGGACATTGGCCGCCCTGCGCGCGCAGTTGCTCTGGGCGCTGCCGCTGGCGTTGTTGCTGGCGGGCGTGGGCGGCTACTTCCTGGCCTCGCGCGCCCTGCGCCCCATTGAGCGCATCAGCCGCACCGCTGAGCTGATCAGCGCCGGCGACATGAGCGGCCGGATACAGTACCAGGGGCCGGCGGACGAGGTGGGCCGGCTGGCGGCGACCTTTGACGCCATGCTGGACCGGCTGCAAGCGGCCTTTGACCGCGAGCGACGCTTTACGGCTGACGCCGCCCACGAGCTGCGCACGCCGCTGACCACACTAAAGGGGCGCATCGGTGTGACCCTCAGCCGGCCGCGCTCGCCGCAGGAGTACGAGGAGACGCTTCACTCGCTGGAGAGCGAGGTAGACCGGCTGGTGCGGCTGAGCAAGGATTTGCTGTTCATCGCCCGGCTGGATCACGCCCAAATCAGCCGCACCGCCGAGCCGGTGAGGGTCAGCGAGCTGCTGACCATCGCCGCCGCGCAGCTGCAGCCGTTGGCCGAGGCCCGCGCCGTCACGCTGCAGTTGAATTCGCCGGACGCCCTGGAAATCGTGGGCGATGTGGAGCTGCTCATCCGCCTTGTCCTAAACCTGCTGGACAATGCGGTCAAGTTCAGCCCGGATGGTGGGCTAGTCACGGTCAGCGCCCAGGAACAGGATGGCCGGGTGCAGCTTGCCGTTTCTGACAACGGGCCGGGTATTGCCCGCGAACATCTACCGCATCTCTTTGAGCGCTTTTACCGGGCGGAGAGCGGCCGTGAGCGCGGCCGGCAACCGGGCGCGCCGGGAGGAACCGGGCTGGGGCTGGCCATCGCCTACGAAATTGTGCGGGCGCACGGCGGCGAAATTGGGGTGGAGAGCGAGCCGGGGGCCGGCACAACAGTGCGGGTGAGTCTGCCGGCGGCCGGTTCTTAAGGATATTTCACCGCTTTCTTAATCCCCAGCGCTATCGTAATAGTCGAAGCCGGTTAGAACGGGGCTACCCGGCGGGCTTACAACTCCCCTAAAAAGTGAGGTGTTCGACGATGGCGAAAAGTAACTCCAGCCGATACGCATTGATTGTCATCCTGGCCGGCCTGCTGATTGGCGCAATCCTGGCCGGCGCGTTCGCCTTCCAGGGGTCGCTCGTCCTGGCCCAAAGTGCAGCCGGCAGCGGCGACGAGGCAGAGGACGGCGACCTGGACGACGCGACGGAAGGGGCGGACGCGCCCATTACGGGCCGGCCATTGGAGCAGGCCGGGGCCGCCGCGCTGAAGCATGCCGGCGGTGGGCGGGTTACCGGCTCTGAAGTGGGCGACGAGGAAGGGGCGTACGAAATCGAGGTCACCTTCGCCGATGGCCGGCAGGTTGACGTGCATCTGGACGCCGCCTTCAACGTGCTCGGCGTAGAAAACGAGTAGCTCGCTGAAAAAGAGAAACCCCGCAGGTCTTTTTAGAGCCGGCCGCTGAACAGGAATATCGCCGGGAGACCTGCGGGGTTTTTTTTGGCGGACCGGCGGGGTTGGCTGGCGGAAAAAAACCCCGCAGGTCTTTCTCGAGGAATGTCGCCGGGAGACCTGCGGGGTTTCTTTGGGCGGCCTACCAGATTGAATTTCGACTTAGAGGAGTGCAGACCATGACCAAACTCAGCCGCATCGTATTCGTTCTCTTCACACTCGGCCTGTTCGTTGCCTGCAGCGCGCCGGCCGGCAACCCGATTGATTGCGCCGGGGACGGGCAGCGCGAGCCGGTACCCATTGACATGGCCCGGCTTTACCTGGAGTACAACGCCACCGACGGCGACCTGGGGGTGCACGGCGGCTTCGAGTCGCCCGGCTGGTCCGAGCTGTGCGTGTTTGCCCCGGACGGGACGCAACTGCTGGGGGTGAAGCCGGAAGGGGCGCTGGGCGATCTGAC
>CAYVQP010000121.1:4142-8954 GCA_964452775.1 uncultured Ardenticatenaceae bacterium
TTCTCCCGGCCGGTTTTCGACGTGCATCTACCGCCGGAGCTGAACAGTTTGAGTGTGCCGGCGGAGTTTTTTCAGCCGGGGACGTTATACGAGTTGGAGTTGCTGGCCCTGGAGGTGAGTGGGAATCAGACGATAAGCGTTGGCTTCTTCCGGACGGAGTAACCGAAGAATCCCGGAAACTCAGAAGTTTCCGGGATTCTGACCTTCGGGATTCCGGCTGTGGTATAATTGGCGCAAATCTAGCCGCTCATCAGGGGACTTTCTCAGGAGTCCGTTGGCCCAATATGACCATTCAGAAAGTTGTGCGCATCGTCCGCATTGAGGAACAGGGGAACGATCTCGCCTACTGGCTATCCCGCACTCCCCAGGAGCGTTTGGCCGCGCTGGAGGAAATCAGGCAGGAGTATCATCGTTGGAAATATGGTGCTGAACCAGGATTTCAGAGAGTTCTTACAATCGTTGAACAATAACGGGGTCCATTATCTCGTGATTGGCGGTTATGCGGTGGCATTTCACGGCCACCCCCGCTACACGAAGGACCTGGATGTTTGGATTGAGGTGAGTGAGGAGAACGCTGTCCGGCTGGTCTTAGCAATGGGCGAGTTCGGCTTTGGCTCGCTGGGATTGCAGGCAGAGGACTTTACAAAGCCCGGCCAGGTCGTTCAACTGGGTTATCCGCCGAATCGAATTGATATCCTCACTTCGATCAGAGGCGTGGAGTTCGCCAACGCCTACTCAAAGAGAATTCAGGTATTGGTAGATGAGGGAGTAGAAGCCAGCTTCATTGATCGGGAGAGTCTTACGCAAAACAAGCGAGCCACGGGCCGGGCGCAGGACCTCGCCGATGTTGAGAACCTCGCCCCCTAATTGTCCAAACGCCGGGTATTGGGAATCCCGGAAACTCAGAGGTTTTCGGGATTCTTATCCGAGCGAGTACAGGAGGAAGCCCAACCCCGCTCCGGCCAGCACGACCCACGCCGAGTTGAGCCGGAAGACCAGGGTCATCACGGCCGCTGCACCCAGGATAATCCACGCTTGCCAGGTAATCAGCGTCTCCCGGCCCAGATCCAGGGTCACCGCCGCCATGAGCGCAATCGCCGAGACGTTCACCGCATCCAGGAAGGCCGCCGTCCAGCGGATCTGCCGCAGCCGGGGGACGACCGGGTTCAGGATGAGCACGAAGAGGAACGAGGGCAGGAAGATGGCTGCGGTAGCCACAATCGCCCCCGGCACGCCGGCCAGCACATAGCCGATGAAGGTCGCGGTGGTCAGCACCGGCCCCGGCGTGAATTGTCCAATGGCCACCGCGTCCACCAGCTGCTCCGGCGTCAGCCAGCCCAGCGAGTTGACCAGGTCGCGCTCCAGGAAGGCAATCAGCACGTAGCCGCTGCCATATAGCACCGCCCCAATCTTTAAGAAGGCCAGCCCCAGCCGCCAGAGGGTTACTTCCGGCGCGGCGGCCGCCGTTCCCGCGACGGCGACCAGCGCCCCCGGCGAGAGCTTGCCGAGCATGGGTAGCGGCAGCCAGGCGGACGCACTCCCTGCCCGCCGGCCGCGCCACTTGCCGGCGAAGTAGATGGCCAGGCCCCCGCCCACCCCGCCAATCGCCAGGGCCAGCAGCGGGTCCACCCCGGCCACGGCGATAGCAAGGACGACCAGCCCAATTACGCCCGTCAGCCGGCTCTTCACCGCCTTGCGACCCAGCTTCCATACCGCCGCCAGGATAATGGCGATGACCGCCGGCTTGATGCCCGCCAGGAACGGTCCGGCGGCGGGCAGCGCGCCAAAGGTGACGTAGAGGTAGGCCAGCAACAGGGTAATCAGCGAGGCGGGCAGGATGAAGCTTGCGCCGGCCACGACCAACCCGCGCCATCCGGCTCGCTCGTAGCCGATGTGCATGGTCATTTCGGTGGAGTTTGGGCCGGGGATGAGGTTAGTCGCTCCGACCAGGTCGAGGAAGTGCTGCCGGCTGAGCCAGCCCCGGCGGCTGACGAATTCGTCCTCCATCATGGCGATGTGCGCCGCCGGCCCGCCGAAGGCAATCACCCCCAGTTTCAGAAAGTGGCGGGCCACCTCCTGCAGCGACCCATTGCGCGCGCTCTTCTCCATCTACACCTGGGCTGAAGCTAACATCGTTAAGCGACGCTAATTATAGACCTGGAGCGCATTGTAGGGCAGGGGCGAATCTTCCACGGGCAGAAGGATGGCCCGCGCTATGGCCTGGCTACGCTGGCGCCAATAGCTCCACTGTCCCCCTGGCCCCGTTGACGCGAACCGTGTCGCCGCTTTTCAGGGCCATTGTCGCCCGGCCCGTGCCGACGACAGCCGGAATCCCCAGCTCCCGGGCCACGATGGCGGCATGGGAGAGTGGCGCGCCCACATCGGTCACGATGGCCGCGGCCCGCGGGAACAACGGCGTCCAGCCGATATTGGTGGTGGTTGTGACCAGTATCTCGCCTGGCAACAGCGCCTCGCCGTCTTGCAGGCCATGCAGCACGCGCACAACGCCCTCCACAAGCCCGGCGGATCCCGGCAGGCCGAGGATCACCCCGTCGCCGGATTGCCGCCCGGAGATGGTTGATGTCGCCCTGGAGTCGTAGACGTCGCTGCGCCGATGGGGGCCGGCCGCCCACCTGTACGGGTCAAAGCGACCGCTGATTAGCGCCGGATAGGGGGGCAGTTCTCGCTGGCGCAGATAGGCTTGCCGGCGGCGCTCAGCCTGTTCCAGCAGGTCGCCGGCAGCTCCGGCCCCGCCGCTCAGCAGGGGCAGCAGCTCATCCAGGTGCAGGAAGAACACCTGCTCGCCCAGGCCGGCCAACTCGCCGGCGCGCAAGGCGTAGGCTCGAATCAGGCTCAGCAGCCGGGCTATCTCGGAACGGATGGCCTCACGTCCTCGCGCATAGGCCGCCGCCTGGGACAGCTTGCGGCGCACGGCGCCTGCCTCTTTCGGATAGCGTGCCGCGTAGCGCTCCCAGGCTGCCTCCTTCTCGCTCTCACGCCGGCTCAGCAGCGCGCTCGGGTCGGTATCGGCCAGCGTGGCCAGCGAGCGATCCAGCCATTCAGGATCTTCAGCCGGTCGTGGCCAGGATAGCTCAAACTCGTGCTCGCCGCGGTGACCGTAAGCCTGCATATATGCTTCGCGGCTAATCTCTCCGCCGGCCACCTGCCGCAGGGCGAGCAGCGGGCCCAGGCTGGCCAGGCCGCCCCCATCGCTGTTGACGCCGGAAAGCAGCCGGTTGGCCTGCTCCTCGCCGGCCTGCGCTGCCAGCCGGCGGTGCAATGGGCGATAGGCATTCTCATAGCGCGAGGTGCCGGCCTGCAGCATCTGGTATGCGCGGCGCAGGAGCGGCTCCAGCTCAGCGGCCCACAGCTGCGCCAGGGCGGCCGGCGACTCCGCAGCCTCGACCTGTCCGAAAAGTGCGGCGATGCGGGCGGGCATGTCGGCTGTGAAGGTGTCCAACTCCCGCAGGTTGCGACTTCGCCGGCGCAGCGCCCGGACTGCGAACGGCAGGTAACTGCGCATTACCGCCGGCCGCGAGAAGTGAATGATGGGAAATTCCATCTCTTGCGGCAAATTGCCGAAAAACTCTTCGCTTTCCCGGTTCATGCGCTCGCGGCTAAAGCCCAGGGCGCACATCAGCGAGGCGAATAGGGAGAGGTTGATATAGAAGCGGCCGGCGATGTTGCCCATGAATGGGTCATTGCCAGGCAACATCCGGCCCATCGTCTCTTCACCATAGATTTGCATCGTGGACCAGGTAAAGGGGGTCATGACGCCGGGAATGGCCTCGCCAAAGTTGGCGTTTGACCACAGGTAGTCGCCCTGCCGGCTGCTGTTCCATTCGCCGGTATTGGGATCATATGGTTGCATGGTGGTGATTGGCCGCGCCTGCAAGAGGGCTATCCGGTCGCCGGCGATGGCCCATTCGATGTCTTGCGCGCCGCCCAATTCCGCCTCCAGCCGGCGGGCCAGCTTGTGCAGTCCTCCGGCATGCCGGCGCAGTTCGGCCGGCCCTTCGTACGCGCCGGATGGCCGCGAGAGGCTGAACGAGCGCCCGTCCTGCTCGCCGGAGACCAGCGCATCGCCCAGCCCGTTCACATAGTTGCCCATCATCCGGCTGCGGCTGCCGGTAACGGGGTCAGCGGTGAAGAGCACCCCGGCGTATTCGGCCGGCGCCATACGCTGGACCAACACCGCCATCTGTCCCTGTTCAGCAGCGCCCTTTGCGCGGGCATAAGCCGCCGCCCGCTCACCGCGGCTAGATTGCAAGACCGCTTCGACCGCCTGACGCAAGCTCTCGTCGCCGGAAACGTTCAGCACACTCTCAAACGCGCCGGCATAGGAATGGTCGCCCGAATCCTCGCCCAGCGCCGATGAGCGCACCGCCAGTTTGGTCGCCGGCGAACCGTTGCGCAACTTCTCCGCCGCCTGCCTGACTTGCGCCCAATCCTCATCGGTCAGGACATCGTTCGTCAGGCCGGCGGGCATGATCACGAACGCCGCCGGCACGGGATAGCCGGCCTGCGCCAGTCTGGCCAGCGTCGCCGCCTTCCCGCCCGCTCCAGCTTGTTCCGCCGCGGGAAGCTCTTCTAATCGCCAAATGCTTTGCACGTGTCAGTCCTTTTGCTGGTATCGGCTAGCTTGCTTGCACGGGCCGGCTCCGGTAGATGTGCCCGGTCCTGCCTCATGCCCAATCAGAAATTTAGGTATACCTAAATTTTATTCAGCAGGGCGGCAATGTCAAGGGATTTGTGGAAGGACGCGCCAGAGACCTGCCAGGTTTTCTGAAACCTGGCAGGTCTTTACAGCGG
>CAYVQP010000122.1:0-6741 GCA_964452775.1 uncultured Ardenticatenaceae bacterium
AGGTCTCGACGACGCAAGCCGACCTGCGGGGTTTTGGCGCAGACCTGCGGGGTTTTGGCGGAGACCTGCGGGGTTTTTTGCGGCGTTTGTTTGCCACCATTTTGGTATTGACATGCCTTGTGCGCACGGTATAGTTCCCAACGGTTGCCCGATCCGCTTGTGGGCAGCCGGAGGAATGAGAGTATGAATGCTACTGCCGTCGCCTCGCGACAGCCGTCAACCGTTGAACGGCTGGAGCGATGGATACCCGGCTTCAAGGTGGCCCGCCACTACAACCGCGGCTTGTTGGGCCACGACATCGTCGCCGGCATGGTGCTGTGCGCGCTGTTGGTGCCGCAGGGGATGGCCTACGCCGAACTGGCCGGGCTGCCGAACATCACCGGCCTTTACACCACTGTCATGTGTCTCCTGGCTTACGCCGTTTTCGGCCCCTCGCCCTTCCTGGTCCTGGGGCCGGACTCGTCATTGGGGCCGATGATTGCCGCCGCGATTCTGCCGTTGGCGGCGGGAGACGAGAACTACGCCATCGCGTTGGCCGGCATGTTGGCTTTGTTCGTAGGCATCACGTGCTCCGGGGCCGGCCTCGCTAAGTTGGGTTTCATCGCCGACTTGTTGTCCGCGCCGGTACGGTTAGGTTACCTGGTCGGGCTGGCGGTGGCCATTTTCGTCGGCCAGTTGCCCAAGCTGTTCGGCTTCTCTGTTGACGCCCACACTTTCATGCAGGAAGCGATGGGATTCTTGCAGAATCTGGATCAGACCAATTTCTACGCCCTGGCCGTCGGGTTACTTTGTCTGGCTATTATCATGGGACTGAAGCGCTGGCGCCCCAAGTGGCCGGGTATCCTTATCGCCGTGTTTGTGGCGATTGCGGCGACGCTCCTCTTTGGCCTGGAGGCGAAGGGCGTGGACGTGGTGGGCGTGTTGCCGCAGGGCTTTCCACGACCTGATTTCCCGCAGGTGAACCTGGCGGACATTCCCATCCTGTTAGCTACGGCGGTTGGCATGTCCCTGGTGGCCATGGGCGACACCATCTCCACCTCCGCCGGCTTTGCCTCCCGGCGCGGCTACGAGGTGAACAGCAACCAGGAGATGGTGGGCATCGGCGCGGCCAATCTTCTTTGCGGTCTCTTCTCCGGCTTTGCGGTAAGCACCAGCGGCTCGCGTACCGCGGTCGCTGAGCAAGCCGGGGCGAAGACGCAGCTAACCGGGGTGATAGCCGGGTTTTTGGTGTTGAGCATGCTCGTGTTTTTCCCCGGCATGGTGCGCAACATGCCCCAGCCCGCCCTGGCCGCTATTGTGATCACCGCCTCCATCCGGCTGTTTGACGTCAAGGCGCTACGTCGCTTGCTTAAATTGCAGCGCAGCGAATTCGCCCTGGCGATAGCCTGTGCGCTGGGGGTGATCTTCATTGGCGTATTGCAGGGTATCATCATTGCGGTGGTCCTATCGGTCTTACAATTCTTCGAGCGCTACTGGCGACCCTACGCGGCCACCCTGGGCCAGCCCGAAGGGCTGGAGGGATATCATGACGTCAGCCGCTACCCGGACGCCAAACAAGTCCCCGGCATGGTCATCATCCGTTGGGACGGGCCGCTCTTCTTCGCCAACGCCAACATCTTCCGCGACAAGCTGCGCGCGCTGGTTACCGATACCGTGCCGCAGGCGCATTGGGTGCTGGTCGCGGCCGAGCCGGTGACGGACATTGACACCACCGCCGGCGAAATGCTTGTCGCCCTGGACGTGGAATTGAACGCCCGCCAAGTACACCTGGTCTTTGCCGAGTTGAAGGACCCGGTAAAAGATAAGATTGTGCGTTACGGCCTGCTGGAAACGATTGACTCTCGCCACTTCTATCCCACCCTGGAGATTGCGGTGGACGCCTTCCACAACGAGAATGGCCACGCCAGGCCCGCGACTTAGCGGTCCCACCCTATCAGCATTCTTGCCGGTCGACCGGCGCATTGCCCTGGCCGGTGGACAATCCCTGCCGGATCGCGTGCATGGGGCAGTTCTCTTCGCGGATATTTCCGGCTTCACCCCGCTCACCGCCGCGTTGGCCGCCGAGCTTGGCCCGCAGCGGGGCGCTGAGGAGTTGACACATCACCTGAACCGGGCTTACACCGCGTTGATCGGGCAGGTGCACTGGCACGGCGGGAGCGTAATCTTCTTCAGCGGCGACGCCATCACCTGCTGGTTCGACCAATCACTACCCGCGGGCGCCGCTCCCGGCTACGCCTCCTCCGCCCCTGAGAGGGCTTTGGGCTGCGCGCATGCCTTGCAGGATGAGATTTCCCGCATGGAGGCGATTACCACCCCCGGCGGCTCAACTATTCGCTTTGGGCTGAAGGTGGCCGTGGCCGGCGGCGACGCTCGTCGCTTCCTGGTCGGCGACCCGGACCACTATCTGCTGGAGGTGCTCGCCGGGAGCACCCTGGACCGCGTGGCCCACGCCGAAAAGCTCGCCGGTCGGGGCGAGGTCATTGCGGCTGCCGAGTTTCTGGAACTGCTGTCCCGCCCGCCGGCTGTGCTGGGCCGGCGGCGAGAGGATGATGCCCTTTTCGTCCTGTTAGGCCGGCCCGGCCAGCCGCCGGTAATGCCGCCCCTGCCCGACCCGCCGGAGCTGGCCGACGAGGTGGTGCGACCCTGGATGTTGCCGCCGGTGTTCGACCGTTTAGTGCAGGGACAGGCGGAGTTCCTGGCTGAATTGCGCCAGATTACGGTCCTCTTTCTGAAGTTTGAGGGCATTGACTATGACGGGGACGACCAGGCCGGCGAAAAACTGGACCTGTTCGTGCGCGCCGTGCAGCATGAGCTGGCCCGCTATCAGGCGTACATCCTGCAGCTGACCATGGGGGACAAGGGCAGCTACATGCTCATCTCCTTCGGGGCGCCGATTGCGCACGAGGACGATACCAGCCGGGCCGCGGCCGCCGCGCTGGCCCTGCGCGATTTGCCGGCGCGCTTCGACTTCATCGAGGATTGCCGCATGGGGATCAGCCGCGGGCTGGTGCGCAGCGGCGCTTACGGCAGCCCCAGCCGGCGCATCTACGGCAGCCAGGGCGCGGAGGTCAATATCTCCGCCCGCTTGATGGCCGCCGCCCGGCCGGGCAGCATCCTGGTCTCCGAGCGGGTGGCGCTTGCCCTGGATGGGGAATGTGAGCTACTTAAGCAGCCGCCCTTAGACTTGAAGGGGGTCAGTAAGCAATTTGCCGCCCACGAACTGGCCGGCCGGCGCGCGCTCGCCCGCAAGCTGCCCGTGGCGCAGGCAGCAGACCTGCCCGTCGGCCGCGAGCGCGAGCTGGCGCTGCTGGATGAGCTGTTGGCTGAGCTGTCCGCGGCCGCGACGGGCGAAGGGCCGGCCGGCGCCGGCGTGCTGATCATTGAGGGGGACGCGGGCATCGGCAAGTCCTTCCTGGTGGCGGAGCTATTGCGGCGGGCCGGCGAAAGCGGGCAAGAGGTGGTCGTCCTGGAGGGGGCGGGCGATGCGGTTGAGCTTTCCACGCCATATTTCGCCTGGCGGGCCGTCTTCGAGGGGCTGCTGGCGGAGAGCGGCGGGCCGGCAGAACCGGCGGCGCTGGATGAGCTCCTCGCCGGACTGGAGCCGGAGCAGCAAGCCCTGGCCCCGCTGTTGGATGTCGTGCTGCCCACCGATTTGCCGGAGACGCCGCTGACCGCACAGATGAGCGGCGAAGCGCGTCAGGAGAGCACGCAACTGTTGCTGGTCAGCCTGCTGCAGAGCCGGCTCGGCGGCCGGCCTTTGCTGCTGGTTTTCGATGACGGCCATTGGCTGGACTCCGCCTCCTGGGCGCTGGCGGGACGGGTGCAGCGCGAGGTGCAGCCGTTGCTGTTGGTCCTGGCCGTGCGCCCCCTGGGGCCGGACGCGCCCGCCGTGTATCGCGAATTGAAGGAACTGGCGACCACCCGCCACCTGACGCTGGATTTGCTGCCGCCGGCCGCCATTGAGGCGCTGGTCTGTCGCCGCCTGGGCGCGCGCTCGCTGCCCGAGCCGGTCGCCCGGCTGATTCACGAGAAGGCGGAGGGCCACCCCTTCTTTAGCGAGGAGATAGCCTATGCCCTGCGCGATGGCGGCTACATTGCGGTAGTGGATGGGGAATGCCGGCTGACCGGCAAGGGACACGGCCTGGATTCGCTGGATTTTCCCGGCACCATCCAGGGAGTGGTGGCCAGCCGCATTGACCTGTTGCCGCCCATTCAGCAGTTGACCGTGAAGGTGGCCAGCATAATTGGGCGCATCTTCGCCTACCGCGTGCTCCACGATATTTACCCCGACCCGCGCGAAGTAGGCCGGCTGCGGGAGAGTCTGGACAGTTTGGACCGGCTGGACATCACCCCGCTGGAGACGCCGGAGCCGAATCTGAGCCACTACTTCAGGCAATATGTGACCCTGGAAGTGGTATACAACTTGATGACCTTCCAGCAGCGCCGGCAGTTGCACCACAACGTGGCCCTGCTCTACGAGCGGGAAGAGGCCGGCGATCCGGCCCGTCTGGACCCGCTGCTCGGCCATCACTGGAGCCTGGCGGGAGAGAACGAAAAGGCGGTGCACTACTTTGCCAGGGCGGGAGAGAGCGCCTTTCGCGACTACGCCAACGCCGAGGCGATCACCTTTCTCAGCCGGGCGCTGGAGCTGGGCGGAGACGGGCCGGCGCCGGCGGTGCGCGCCTTCCGCCACCGGCTGGCGGCGGAAGCGGCTTACCGGCTGACCCTGATGGAGCAGAGCCTCGACCATTATTCGCAGGCGCTGCACCTGCTGGAGCGAGGTGTGCCGGCCGGGAACTTGCGCAAGGGAATCGGTCTGCTGGGCCAGCTTGGCCGGCAGTTGTTGCACCGGATACAGCGCCGGCCGGCCGGCAATGCGGCCGTGGAGCGCGGCCGGGCGCAATTGTTGGAGGCGGCCCGCGCCTATGAGGGGGTGTCGGAGATCTTTTATAATGCGGGCGATTTCCTCAGCTCCTTTTATTGCGTGATGGCGGCGCTCAATCTGGCGGAGCGCGCCGGCCCGTCGCCGGAGTTGGCCCGCGGCTACGCCAATATGTGCGCTACGATGGGCTCCGTCTCGATGAACGGGGCGGCGGACGGTTATCGCCGGCGGGCAGCGCAAATGGCGGCGAGCAATGACGACCTGCCCACCCGGGCGGCCATTCAGATCCCGCTCTCCGCGCAGAGCCTGTGGGTAGCGAATTGGCAGCGGGCGGAAGCGGAAATAGGCGAGGCGCTGGAGATCAATAGCCGGCTGCGCGATTGGCGGCGCTGGTCGGTGGCCGCCTGGGTGTGGCCGCAGGTGGCGGAAAGTTGCGGCGACCTGGAACGGGCGGCCGGGCTGTGGGAAGAGCTATACGAAGTTGCGCTGCGCAGCCGGGACACGCGCCACCAGGTGCGCTGCCGCGGCGGGCAGTTCTTTAACTTCATGGCCCTGGGCAGGCCGGAGGAAGCGCTGGCCTGCCTGGAGGATGTTCGGGCGACATTGCGCGATAACCCGGAGATGATGCCGGTGGAGGAGCGGCTGTGGCATGCGGCCAACGCCGCGGCGGCGCTGCACCGGGGAGAAGCCGGGCAGGCGCGGGAGGAGGCGCACGCCCTGCTGGGGGCCATCCAGCGGGCGCGCTTCAAGTTCGACCTGTTGCCGGTCTTCTCTACAGCGGCGGAGGTCTTTCTGGCGCTGTGGGCAACGGAGCAGGGGACCGCGGATGAGGCAAGGGCCGGCTGCCGGGTGATAAACAGCTACGCGCGCACCTATCGCTTCGCCCGGCCGCGGGCGTTGCGCTGTCAGGGACGGTGGGAGGAGTTGGCCGGAAATGGGAAGAAGGCTGAGAAGTTCTACACGAAAAGCCGGGAGTTGGCCAGCACGTTGGGCATGGCGCATGAGCTTGAGTTGAGCGAGAGTCGGTGAGAGGCAAAAACCCCGCAGGTCTTGCGAGCGTAATCTGCGAGCCGGCGAGCGCGGTGAGACCTGCGGGGTTACTTTCTGGGTTGCCTACGCCCGCCGCCAGGGATTAATGCCCTGCTTCCGGCACTGCTGGTACACCTGCCAGATGTAAATCACGTCAAAGAGAAAGACAATCGCATACAGCACGTTTACCACCGGCGAGTATACCCCGTCGGCCACCATGAAGCCGTAGGCGGCCACCGAACCCAGCCACTTGGTGATGGCGATGTACAGCGATTGGCCGGCGATGTCGCCCCGCCGCTCAGCCATGAAGACGAAGAGGATGGACATCATGAAGTTCAGGCCGAAGCCGGTGTAGTAGCTGCCCCCCTGGATGATCAGCGGCAGCACTTCCGGCGTCTGCCCGTTCACTACCACCCCCCACACATTGCGCACCAGAAACTCCTGCACGATGGCGTAGATCAGGGCCACCGCCACCACGATGCCGCCAATGACCAGGAATGGGAAGTAGCGCTGGATAAGGCCGGTGAAATGCCGCCGGCCGAACTTCAGCACGGTATACAGGATGGCGAAATCGAAGAGCAGCCAGATAAAGTTGCGGATCTGAATTACCGACGCCGGGCAGGAGCTCCAGGTGGCCGGGCAGCCGGTCTCGATGCCCAGGCCGAAGATGATCTCCCAGGCCAGGTTGCCGATCAGGGCGACCACCGGCATCCCATAGGACTTGTCCTTGAAGCCGCGATAAATGATCAGCACGTAGGCCGCCAGCCAGAAGACGCCGGAGCCGAGCGCGGTGATGAGTAGCATGTAGTGGTTACTGTCCTGCATTGTCT
>CAYVQP010000122.1:6841-8899 GCA_964452775.1 uncultured Ardenticatenaceae bacterium
ACTTCCCGCGTGTGGCCGGGCAACGTTTGCAGCAACATGCCGTCCTCCGCCCGCCAGATAATCACATTCTGGTCATCCCCGCCGCTGGCCAATAGCTGCCCGTCCGGCGACCAGTCCACGCCGTAGACGGGGCTCTCGTGGGCGGTCAGGGTGTGCAAAATGGCCCCGTCCGCAAGCTGCCAGATGATGACCGCGCCGTCCTCCGACGCCGAGGCCAGCCGCTGCCCCTCCGGCGACCAGGCCACGCTATTGACCGCGTCGCTGTGCCCGCTCAGCGTCGCCAACTGCGTCCCATCGCCGGCGCGCCAGAGGATGATGTTGCCGTCCCGGTCTCCGGCAGCCAGCGCCTGCCCGTCGGGCGACCAGGACACGGAGTAGACCGCCGACGGATGGCCCTCAATGGTCCGGACCGGCGTCCCGTCCGCCGTCTGCCAGAGCCAAATCTTGCCGTCATCCGCGCCGGCCGCCACGATAGAGCCATCCGGCGAAAAGGCCACCCCGCGCACACCTTCCCCGGGGCCTTGCAGGGTGCGGGCCAGCGTGCCGTCGGACGTGCGCCACAGGCGCACGGTCCCGTCCATCGAGCCGGAGGCCACCAGCGCGCCGTCCGGCGACCAGTCCACCCCCCAGATAAAGTCCGTGTGCCCGACCATGCTGAATTGCGGTCGCTCCTGGCCTATCTGCCAGATGCGCACCAGGTCATCGCCCGCGCCGCTGGCCAGCCGGGCGCTATCCGGCGACCAGGCGATGCCGCGCACGAAGCTGGAGTGCTCCTGGAATGTGCGTACCAGCGCCCAATCGGCCGAGCGCCAGATGCGGATGGTGTCATCCACGGCGGTGGTGGTCAGGGTTTCACCGTCCGGCGACCAATCTACCCGCCACAGGTCGCCCAGGTGCCCCTGCAGGGTGGCAATCGTCGCACCATCAGCCACGTTCCACACCCGGGCGCTATCGTCGCGCGAGCCGGAGGCAATCGTCTCCCCGTCCGGCGCCCAGGCCACGTCCAGCACCCAATCCTCGTGCCCGCTCAGCGTCCGCAGCGAATCCCCGGCGGCCGACCACAACCGGATGGACCCATCCTGGGAAGCGGATGCCAGCGCGGAGCCGTCCGCGTTCCAGTCCAGGGCGCGCACCGCCCCGCTGTGGCCGCTGAGCGCCGCGCGCACCGTCCAATCGGCCGTCTGCCAGAGGCGGATCAGGTCGTCCGCCGTGCCGCCGGCCAGCGTCGTCCCGTCCGGCGACCAGGCCACATCAAAGACCACCCCCGCCTGCTCGTCCAATGACTGCAAGATGGCCCCGTCTGCCGGGTTCCAGACGGCAATCACACCGTCAACCGAGCCGGAAGCCAGTTGCGCCCCGTCCGGCGACCAGCTGAGCGACTGCACCGCGGCGGTATTTCCCGCCAACTGCCGGAGCATCGCGCCGTCCGCCGCCTGCCAAAGCCAGATGAGATTGTCCCGCGAGCCGGAAGCCAGTATGGAGCCGTCCGGCGACCAGGCGACGACATTGGTGTAGGAGTCCGTCTGCAGGAACTGCTCCAGGACAAAGGTGCGCGCATCGTAGAGGTGCACGCCGAAGGTGCCGGCCACCGCCAGCGTGCTGCCGTCGGGCGAAAGGGCGGAATTGATGATCCGCCCGCGACCCAGCCGGGCCACCTCCACCACCTCCGGCGCATTTTCCGCGCTGATGGGGATTGTGCCGGGGGCGCTGGTCGGCGCGACCGTGGCTTCCGGCGTCGGGGCATCCGTGGGGGCCGGAGCGGTCGTGGTTGCGCCGGCGAGCGTAGTTGGCGGCGCTTCCGTCGGGCCGGCGGTTGGGGCAATCGTGGCCGCCAGCCCGGGCGTTCCGGGCAATGGGCCGTCCGTTGCGACGGCGATGGCGCTTTCTGTGGCCGTCTCCTCCTGTCCGGAGCCGAACAGGCCGCCGGCTTGCACGGCCAGCGCAATCAGGCCAACGATAACCGCCAGCCCAATGATGCCCAGCAGGCCGGCCAGGGGAATGAGCCACAGCCATTGTCGCGGCCGGCGCGGCGGCGGGGCCACCGTATCAGGGGCGGCA
>CAYVQP010000123.1:0-8884 GCA_964452775.1 uncultured Ardenticatenaceae bacterium
ATTGAGATCCTGGCTACCCGAGCCCATAAGGGCACGCTGGTACTTCCTTCGTCCCTCGTCCCCGCTGCCCTTCCTAATCTAGGCCGGCCGGATACGAGCGGCAAAGGCTGATGAAGAGGCTGCGGTCGAAAGTCAGGCGTCCAGCAGCAGCGAGTCCGGTTCCTCCACCAATTCCTTTACCCGCACCAGGAACTGCACCGCCTCGCGGCCGTCTACTATCCGATGGTCGTAACTGAGGGCGACGTACATGACCGGCCGGATGACGATTTCGCCGGCGATTACCACCGCGCGCTCCTGGATACGATGCAGCCCCAGTATTCCGACCTGCGGCGGGTTGAGTATCGGCGTACTCAGCATCGATCCGAAGACCCCGCCATTTGTGATGGTGAACGTGCCACCGCGCAGCTCTTCGAGAGTCAACGTGCTAGACTGCGCCTTCTCCGCCAGCTCCTTGATTTGCCGCTCGATATCAGCAAAGGAGAGCCTGTCGGCATCGCGCAGCACCGGCACCACCAATCCCTCCTCCGCGCCCACCGCCATGCCGATATCGTAATAGAACTTGCGCACAATCTCGTCATCTTGAATCTCGGCATTGAGGTTGGGAAAGGCTTTCAAAGCGCCGATTGACGCCTTGACGAAGAAGGACATGAAGCCCAGCTTGACCCCGTACCGGGAGACAAATTGCTCTTGCCGGCGCTTGCGCAGGTCAATAACGGCGCTCATGTCAATCTCGTTAAATGTGGTCAGCATGGCGGCGGTCTGCTGCGCCTCCACGAGCCGGCGAGCGATTGTCCGGCGTCTCCGGCTCATCCGCTCGCGGACCTCGCGGCGAAACGCCGGGTCAGGGGCCGCGGGCTGCAGGGCGGCGGGCATGGTCTCACCCGGCATCCTCGATATGGGCGGAGTTTCCGCTGGAACACCTGCCGCCTCCCGCTGCTGTATGTGATCAGCCACGTCACGCTTGGTGATGCGCCCATCGGGGCCGGTGCCGCTGATCTCCCCCAGAGCCACCTCTGCTTCCTGCGCCATGCGCCGGGCTACAGGCGTGACGCGCTCGGCGGCCGGCTGCGGCGGCGATACGGCCTGGGCCGGAGTGGGATCCTCCTCCGGCGCGCGGGTATCGTCCGGCGTGTCGGCCCGTTCATCAATGACCGCCAGGACTTCACCGATGGTCACATCTTCTCCTTCCTGGCGCTCAATGCGCAGCAGCACGCCGGCACTCTCGGCCCCGACCTCCACATCCACTTTGTCGGTCTGAAGTTCAACCAGCACATCGCCGGGCCTGACCGTGTCGCCTTCCTGCTTGAGCCATGCGCCGACGGTCGCCTCGACCACCGATTCGCCAAGTTGGGGCACCAGCACTTGTTTCGTCGTCATCAGTCGCTCCTTGTTTGCAGTCCAGACGTCTTCAGTTTGCGCAGCACTGGCATCAGCCGGTTGACTAGCGTCATCGCCGCTCATTTCGGGTTAAGGGATCGTTTGCCTCTCAGGTTCATCGAGGTTGCGCTCAAATTCCAGTTTTCTCAGCCGGTAGAGCATCTCCTGAGTGAGCTGGCGATGCTTGCTGGCTATGTCGGCCTGGATGCCGAAGAAAAGGGTCAAGACGCCGACGATTATCAGGCCCGTGCCGATAATAATCGATTGTACAAAGCGATCGGTGTTTGCGCCGAATAGAAAGTTAATCAGGAAGCGCAACCAGAGGATCAGCCCCGCCGCGAGAAAGGGAGTCGCCAGATAGCTGAATGTGCGTAACGGTTCGTAAAAGGCATACAACCGCAGAATGGTGCCGGCCTGGCGCTTGACAAAGTGCCACATGCTGCGCTGCAGGCGAGAGGGCCGGGTGGGGGGATTGGTCGCCACCGGCACGCTGACGATCTTCATGCCCAGTTTGCCGGCCTGGATGATCGTCTCCAGCGTGTAGCTGTAATCGGTCAATATGTTCAAGCGCAGCGCAGCCTCACGCGAATAGGCGCGAAAGCCGCTCGGGGCGTCCGGCACCTCGGTTCCGCTGATCGTGCGGATCATCCAGCTTCCCAGCTGTTGCAACCCCTTCTTCACCGGCGAGAAATGGGCGATCTGCTGCGGTTGTCGGTCGGCGATGACGATGTCGGCGTTGTCATAGAGGATTGGCGTCACCAGTTCAACGATGGCCGCGCCGGGATACTGATTGTCGCCGTCCGTATTGACTATGATATCCGCGCCGCAACGCAGCGACTTTTCCAGGCCCGACTGAAAGGCGCGCGCCAAACCCAGATTGCGCCCATGCGCCACGATGTGATCCACGCCCAACCGGGCGGCGACGGCGACCGTCTCGTCGCTGCTGCCGTCGTCAATGATCAGCGTCTCGATCGTATCGATGCCGGGAATTTCCGGGGGCAATCCAAGGAGCACCGCCGGCAACGTCTCTGCTTCATTCAAACAGGGAACCTGGACGATCAGTTTCATGCGCCGAGTATGTCGTCGAGTTCAGTCCAGTGTAGGCCTGCCCACAGATACTTTTGCAAGTCGATGTGCAGGGTGTCGCTCACTTCGACGCCTTCTTCGCGTAGCAGCCGGGCTTGCTCCTGCGCGTCGTGCTCTCGATTGACGATGCTGATTCGCCCGGCGGCGTTGATCACCCTTTGCCAGGGCACCGGCTCGAAGCCGGCTCGCCGATGCTGTTCCGGCGTTGCGTGCAGCGCATAGCCCACGGCCCGTGCGCCGGTGGGCCGGCCCAACATCTGCGCGATCCGGCCGTAGCTGGTCACCTTTCCCGGCGGGATGCGCCTGACCACGGCATAAACCTGTTCGTAAAAATTGTCGAGGGCCATTGAGCTATTCTAGCAGAAAAGCGCGCCTTAACTCCCAAGCTTGTAGAAATGGTTGTCCGTAAAGACTTCGGCGGCTCCTCGGATTGGCATTTCACCGGCCTTTCACTAAGATCACCATCCATGCGCGTTACCGAATTGACCCGGCGCTACTGGCTGCCGGTGTTCCTCTTCTTCCTGGCAGTAATCCCTCGCCTGGCCGCCATTGAGCGATATATCACGCCGGACGAGCTAGGCTGGGTTTATCGTTCCATCCTCTTCCGCGAGGCGCTGCTGCATGGCAACTGGGCGGAGACGTTGACTGCCGGCCATCCCGGCGTGATTACCACCTGGTTGGGTGGACTGTCCATTTCCCTGCAACGACTGCTGCAACCCGGCAGCGCCGCTGCCTATGACTTCGCTACCAGACTTGCCTGGCTCGCCCCGGACAATGCTGCGGCCTTTGAGCAGCTGGCGGTATTCCTCACCGGCGGGCGCATCGCGGTTGCCGTTGTAACCAGCATCGGGCTGGTGGTCATGTTGCCGCTGATCAGCCGCGTCTATTCACGGCCGGCGGCGGTTTTGGCCTGCTTGCTGATGGCGTTAGACCCTTTCATGATTGGCCTATCAGGGCTTTTCCACGTAGACGCCCTGATGACCACCTTTGCCACGTTATCCCTGGTGGGCTTGGCCCTGCTGCTGAAGCGCGGCCCAACTGCTTCACTATGGCTGCCGGCCGGCTCCGGCGCGATGGCCGGGTTGGCCGTGTTGACCAAGTCGCCGGCGCTGCTGCTGCTGCCGGTGGCCGGGTTGACCCATCTGCTGATGCTGTTGTGGGCGCAAGACAGCGAAGAACGCTGGCTCCGCCACGCAAAGGCCCGATTGTGGCCGGTGACAAAGAGTGGGCTGGTCTTCCTGGCGACATTTGCGGTTACTCTGCTGTGCCTGTTGCCGGCGCTGTGGGCATCCCCAACGTCGGTGCTTAACCTGACCAGCGCGAACGCCGGTCGCCACCTGGAAGAGGCCCTGCGGCCCACGTACTTCCTGGGGGAGATTGCGCTTGAGCATGGCTGGTCCTTTTACCCGCTCAATCTGGCCCTGCGCCTGAGTCCGGTGGTGTTCGCCGGCCTGCTCCTGGCGCTTGTCCTGTTCATCTTCAACCTGGCCCGCAACCGTCGTTGGCCGGCTCCCTGGAGCTGGTTGCTGGTCACCTGGGTGGTGCTGTTCATCATCGGCATCAGTCTGGCGGCTAAGAAGTTCGACCGTTACGCGTTGCCGGTCGTGCCGGTGCTGATCCTCTTTGCTGCCCTGGGCTGGCAGGGGCTGCGCCTGCTGTTATATCGTGGTCGCGCGTACTCCCAACGAGCTTTCAACGCCGGGGCCATCCTGTTGGTCGTTCTGCAGGCGCTCTACCTGATCAGCTACATGCCCTACCCACTTTCTGCATATAGCTGGCTGTTGGGCGGTCCGGCAGTAGCGGAGCAGTTGGTAAGCGTGGGTTGGGGAGAAGGCGTGAGCGCCGCCGGGCAATGGCTTGCGGGACAGTCCAGCAACGACGAAGGCTCAGCGGCGGCTGACAGTTTGCCGTCGCTGGCCCCGTTTTACCCTGGGCGGAGCATGCGGCTAGACCCCGACCTGCCCGTTCGCTCCGGCCATGTCATTCTCAGCGCCGGCAGCCGGCAGATCGATCCGGCAGGCTTCGATGCCGTTTCAGAGTCGGCCGACCTGATCCACACCGTCACGTTTGGCGGTTTGGAGCAGGCATGGATTTTTGCGCAGGAGGGAGAGCTGCAAGCGCCATTAACTCCCCTGGCCCGGCCATATCACTTCGGCGACCAGGTGGAACTCCAGGCGCTGTCGTCGGAGGTCGTCGGTGATCGGCTACTGGTCCGAGTGCGCTGGGCGCTGGAGGGAGCCGCGCCAGACTTCTACGATGTGCGCCTGACCGTGCAGGACGCGGCCGGCGAAAGCTGGGCCTCGCTTGAAACGCCGTTGCTCAACGCCGTCTACTTCTTCCCGCAGGATTGGCCGGCAGGTGAGACGCCGGAAGTGAACTACCTGCTGGAATTGCCGGCGGGTATGCCGCCCGACAATTATCACGTTTCCCTGGAGCTGTTTGAAGCAGAGAGCGGCGTGCAACTGCCCCTGTTGGCCGCGGATGGTACTCCGGCCGGCATGCAGTACACGGGAGAGGAATTCGCGCTTCTACCCGCTGCCGGGGATGCCGATGTCGCCCAGGTTGTCCCGACTGTCCTGACCAACAGTGAGATGTGGCCGGGTTCCCTGCTGTTGCTGGGACACGAAGCCCTGCCCGCCGGTGTGGCGAACGGCGACGACCTGGCGCTGGACGTGACCTGGCAGGCGACTTCCGCCATCCAAGATGATCTGCTTGTTCGCTTCTTGTTGGGCGACCGTGAGTTGGCCGCTCAACCGCTCAGTCGTTTTCCGACCAGTGAGTGGCGAGCCGGTGAGACGATCCGCGAGAAGTACCGGCTGCCCGTGCCGGCGGATATGCCGGCCGGCCGCTATCCCCTAAACGTAGCAGTGTGCCGGGAAGATAGCGACGTCGCTTGCGAAGAGACTACCCTGGGAGAGGTCGAGGTTTACGCCCTGGATCGGTTGTTCACCGTGCCGGAGGACATTCAGCTCCCGTTGCAGCTCACGCTGACGGGCCGTAGCGGAGAGAAGATCATTCTTCACGGCGCTGATTTGGAAAGCAGTCAACTGTCTCCGGGAGAGTCGCTCCAGCTTACGCTGTACTGGCAAGGGCTGGATGAGCCGGCAGACCTATACACGGCTTTCGTGCACCTCGTCGGGCCGGATGGAGCGCTCGACGTCAATGTGGCTCAGGGCGATCAATGGCCGGGTGGTCTCCCCAGCACTACCTGGGCCAGCGGACAGGTGATTGTGGATGTCTACACCATCCCGCTTCCGGCGGACATTCCTGCCGGCGACTACCTGATCGCGGTCGGACTGTATAAGGCCGCCGACGGCGCACGCTTGGAAATGCGTGACGCAGCCGGCGAAGCTTTCCCTGACAATAGATTCTTCCTACCTCTGGTAGTCGAGGTCCGCTGATTTGACATTTCCCGGCTGCTATGGCAGAATCTCCTCGATTGGCTCCCATAGCTCAGAGGATAGAGCGTCGGCCTCCGGAGCCGAAGACTCAGGTTCGAATCCTGGTGGGGGTACTCCGAGACGATAGACTGCCCGGTGGTTCATTGGCCGGGCAGTTTTTTTGTTGGGACGTATCCGGAACAGCTTTGGGAAGCGTTCTGAGTTGGGTGCTCAGCGCTGCGACTTTCGTGCGGTCTTCTGAAGCCAGCTCTCGACCTCTGCTGCTTGATGGTGGCCGATTCGCTTGAAGATCTCCAGGCTGGCCTCTGCATCCCGGCGGGCCGCCTCATTCTGCTTTAGCCTGCGCAAGGCTCGCGCCAGCCCAAACAGGGCGACAGCCGTCATGACCGGGCTGCCACTTTCTTCAGCAATCGCCTGCACTTCACGAAAACAAGCGGCGGCATTTTCCCATTCCTTTTCAGCGAGGGCCAACTCACCTAGCTGCGCCAGAATGCGGGTGATGCGCCAGGGATGGCCCAGCTCGCGGGCAATATCCAGACCAATCGTAAGAAAGCGGGCCGCTTCGTAGGGCTCTTCCAGTTCCAGGACAATAGCGCCCAGATCAGATAGCACCAATGTCCGTCGCTCCAGATTGCCCAGATGTTCGGCAAACTCGGCGCTCTTGAACAAGTATTCTGCCGCCTCTTCCAGGTCGCCTTGATCCTCAGCCAGCATACCGAGCGCCCATAGGAGCGCTCCCTGGCGTTCGACCTCATCGGTGACGTACGGAAGTGCCAACCCTTCTTCAAACAGTGCTTCAGCGCGCGCATAGTCGCCACGCGAAAAGGCCTCAACGGCAATGCCCCGGAGGAGGCTGCCCAAGGTGTCCGGCTGCTCAAACTGCCGGGCCAACAGCAACCCTTCCTGATAATGCGCCTCGGCCAGGGCGAGATCGCCACGATAGGCAGCCAGCACGCCCAGTCCACGCAGAAGGTCGCTGATGACGCTCTCCGGTACCGGAGGATTCGGACCCTGACGGGCCAAGCGCAAACCCTCCTCATAAATCCGCTCCGCCGTAAGATACCGGCCGCGTCGCTCGGCGATTCGTCCCTGGCAGCGAAGTATGAAAACCAGCCTGCTGACATCCTGCATTTGCCGGGCAACCTGTTCCGCCGGCTCCAGCAACTGGTCGGCAACTGCATACAGTCCGCGCGCCTCCAGGAAGTAATAACTGTAGGATACCCCGGCCAGGTAATCGGCCCACAAGCCCAGCTCCTGAGCCAACTCTAATGCTTGCAAAACATTTTCGTATTCCAATTCCAAAGCGCTGAAGTTGCGTTCGGATTGGCCGGCAAAGTCAACAAAGTAGTGCACCAGCCTTGATTGCGCCGCCCGGATGTCCGTGAGCTGCTGACGAGCGAAGTCGCGCAGCAGCGGGTGTTGCCGGTAGCGTCCGGGTCTTCCACGCCGGACCAGCGAGAGTCCGAAAAGGTGGCGCAGCATGTCCTCGGCCCGCATGATTGACTGGTCTGTGCGCTCGCCGAAGGCGACGAAGGTGGCCGCATCAACGCTGAAATCTTCGCCAGCCATGATCCCGAGCGAAGCAAAAAACTGCTGCTCGTCGGAAGTCAGCGCCGCGCAGCTCCATTGGAAAGTGAGCTGGATGTTCTGTTCCTCAAAGGCCAGCACGCTTAAGCGTTGCTGCTGGTCCTGCAATCTACGCAAGAGGTCGGCGGCCGACCAGCCGGGTTCAAATGCCAGCCGGCTGGCGACTATGTCGATAGCCAGCGGCAGGTGGCCGAGCAAATTGGCAATTTCAAGTAGAGTCCCTTGCTCAGCATTTGCCTGTCTTTCCCCCAGCACCCGGCTGAATAGATGCAGCGCCTCCTGCTCCTGCCGATCAAATGGACCAAGCAGGAATCGTTTAGCTCCCCTGGTGATCGCCAGATCACGCCGCCTGGTGGTAATGAGTACCGCGCAACCGCCGCTGGGTGGCAAGAGCGGCTCAATTTGACCGCTTTGGCCAACGCTGTCGAGGATTACGAGCGCGCGCTTGGCGGACATCAGGTCGCGAACGGTCCGGCTACGGCTATCCAGGTCCGTATATTGGTGGACATCTACCCCATAAGCGTGGGCAAATGTGTTCAGGATGGACATTGGATCCGATGTGTCCACCCGCGCCCAGAGCACGCCATCCGGGAAATGCGGGCGCAATAGATATGCCAGGTGGGCCGCCAGTGCAGTCTTACCTACACCGCCCATGCCCTGCAGGGCATATATTGTCTGGTGTCTCGGGGCAAGTAGAAGAGCCGAGATCTCTTTGATCAGTGATTCCCGGCCAACAAAGTGCGGCAGGTCAGGAATCACCTGGAACGGCGCCTGCCTGGTCTGCGCCGGTGCGGGCTCAAGCCAGGGGGCAAGCAACGTCCACAACTGGACATCATCCTGTTGCGTGGCATGGCTGCGCAGCTCCGCCAGCGAGGGATGGCCGGCAGCCATCAGCAACTCACTCGCCTCACCCTCATCGAGACGCATTGCCGCCGCCAACTGCAACAAGTCTGCGTATGACCTGGGCCGGCTAACTCTCCCCTCCAACCAGTTCACTATGGTCGCCTTAGGGACGCCGGTCAGACGCGCCAGCTGGCCGGTAGTATAGCCGGTGCGGATCACATGCCGGGCCAGCACATCTGCAAGAAAGAGATTCTGGGTCATCCGTTCACTTCGTTCGCCGGCGCCTGCCTACAAAACGTCTGCCATGTCGAGCCCTACCCTTCGGTGAAGACATAGTCAGTTCAAGACATAAGCGTCTGCCTTCCAACGAGGATGATAACAAGCAGCAATAACCCAGTCAAAGCCGCACGATCTGATACGCAATTGATACATTAGCGGGCCAGATATCCCTGATGTTCCGATCTATTCTATGATCACGCCGGCTCAGCGCCGGGTCCGTGGTCGTACTAACCAAGTAATTCTCGCAGAGGAGTAAGAGAGATGACGAACTATCTAATCCGGCGCAGCATACAGATGGTGGTCGTAGTCAT
>CAYVQP010000124.1:0-8830 GCA_964452775.1 uncultured Ardenticatenaceae bacterium
AATCGGACTTCGGCGGGGAGGCCGGGCAGGCGACTGTTGTCCGCATTAAACAGTCGCCGGGCGCAGTCCCAGTCGTTACATCAATTCAGCTTTCATAGTACCAGCGCCATCGCCGGAAGCGTCTTAGCACAGGTCTGGCCCTGACCGAGTAGTGAGTGGACTCCCGGGATAAGTACCGCCTCCCGTGGACCCTCCCCATACGTTTTCCCAGGCTTCTTAAGGTGTTGTGCCAAGGGTACGTTGCGTAGCCGGCCATGGCCGGCTAGAATCATTAATGGTCGGCTGCACTTTTTCTTTCCGATCACTGATAATGGGCCGGGCGGGGCGTTTGGCGAGAGAAGGAGGTGACGTACTTACCAGAGTGTCCCCGTTTTGGCTTCCAATTCGACGCGCATAGTTCTAAATATGGAGAAAGGTGATGATAAAGCAGAGCGGTTGGCGTCTGCCGCCACTCATGTTGTTGATACTGGTTCTGGGGGCCTTGCTGCTGTCCGGCGCATTTATCCAACGCACCCTGGCTGCTGACTCGGTCACCCCAGAGAGCAAAATTGAACCACTGGTCCTGGAGGAGGTGACTGCTGAGGGGAGCACCGACTTCTTTATTTGGATGGCGGAGACAGCAGACTTGAGCCCGGCTTACGCCATGAGTTCAAAACTCGAAAAAGGCGCCTTCGTGTTCAACGCCTTGCGGGAAACCGCGGAGGCATCGCAGCAGGAGCTGCGGGCGTACCTCGACGGGCTGGGCGTAACCTATCAGCCCTTCTACATCGCCAACAAGGTGTTGGTGCAGGGTGGGGGCGCGGAGCTGGTGCAGGCTGTGGCCGCCCGGCCGGATGTGGCCCGCATCACCGCCAACCACATGTACCAGCTTGACGAGCCGTTCATTGACCCGAACCCGCCCGAAGCGGTAGGGTCGAACATCGCATTTGTGAACGCCAACGACGTGTGGGCAATGGGGTACAACGGCGCGGGAACTGTGCTGGCCGGTAACGACACCGGGCTGGACTGGGACCACCCGGCGCTCATCAACCACTACCGGGGCTGGAACGGCAGCAGCGCCAACCACAACTATAGCTGGTGGGATGCGACGGGGACCTATCCCACCGTACCCAACGATGGGCACGGCCACGGCACGCACACCACCGGCACGATGGTGGGTGATGACGGCGGAACGCACCAGATCGGGATGGCTCCCGGTGCGAAGACTATCCATTGCAAGAACATGACCAACTCCGGCAGCGGCAATGACAGCACCTTCACCACCTGCTTCCAGTGGGACCTGGCGCCGTGGGACCTGAGCGGAGCCAATCCCGACCCGGCCATGGCTCCGGATGCCATCAACAACTCCTGGGGCTACTGGGGTGGGAACGCACCTCAGTTTGAGGACGAGATTGCGGCATTGAGAGCCGCGGGCATCGTGGTAGAAGTGTCGGCAGGGAATGAGGGACCCAGCTGCGCCACGCTCCGTTCGCCGGGAGACTACGACCAGTCCCTGACCACCGGCTCGGTGCAACATTCCGGCGGTGTGTTGCCGGGCAGCGTTACCGGCTTCAGCAGCCGGGGGCCGTCGGACCTGTATCCCAACATTCGCATCCCCGATGTGATGGCGCCGGGGGAGAACATCAACTCCTCGCTGCCGGGCGGCGGCTATTCCGGTCCTACCTGGAGCGGGACCAGCATGGCCGGGCCGCACGTGACCGGCCTGATCGGCCTCCTTTGGGACGCTGCGCCCGCCCTGCAGGGCAATGTCACCCTGACGGAGCAGATCATCAAGGACACGGCGGTGCGACTGTCCGGGCAAACGGGTTCCAACTGCGGCGGTAACTACACCGTCGGACCCAACAACGATTGGGGCTACGGCACGATTGACGCCCTGGCAGCCGTCAACGCTGCCATCGGCGGGCTGCCCACGCCCACCCCCACACCGCCTTCTCCACCCACGGCAACTCCCACGCCGACCTCCGTTCCGCCTACACCGACAGCAACGCCGCAACCGGGCAACACGGTGCACGTAGGAGACCTGGATGGCTCCGGCCAGAACAATGGCACGCTCTGGACAGCTTTTGTCAGCATCCGGATCGTGGACAACAACGGCGCGCCGGTTGCGGGCGCACAAGTGACCGGCAAGTGGACCGGGGGAGCGTCGGGCACTTCCATCTGCACAACCGATGGCGCGGGGTGGTGCACCGTCAGCAAGAGCGGCCTCCGCAGGACCCAGGTGAGATTCACGGTTACCGCCGTGGTTGCCAACGGCTATACGTATACGAAGACCGCCAATACCGATCCCGATGGGGATAGCAACGGGACGGTGATCATGGTCTTCCGTCCCTAATTCTGTTGCAGCAGCGGGACCGTCCTCTGGTCCCGCTGCCTAACTCTTACCAAAAAAGAGTCTCCAGCGAGACTCTTTTTTGGTTTTGACAAGACTCTGACCAGTTTCTCCGGGACCTCCGCTTGACCAACGCCCAATTCCCGGCTATCATGCCGCGCAGTCTATCTACAGGGTGCAGAAGCAAGATTTCTCCCAGAAGTTGAGCTTCTGAGCCGACACAGGAGAGCCGGCTGCCTCCGGGCAGCCGCATTAACCGGACCACTCGCTCGATGCGAACCTGAGTTCCCGCACGCCAAGTGCGCCCTGCGGGTCTGCGTGGGCGCATGGCGCGAGGGTCAATTGACAGGGATGACACCATGAGAAAGAAGTTTACCGTTTTCACGGCCGGATTGTTCGTGCTGGCTGTCACATTTGCCGCCGCAATTATCGGCGGACCCTTACGCGCCGATTCCACCAGCACCTTCCTCCCCCTACTCAACGCCATGTTCCCCAACACCATTACGCTCGACGAGAACGGCTTCACGCCGCACGTCCTGGCCGCGCAAAGCGGCGCCACCATCACCTGGCGCAATCAGGATGATGTGGCCCACACCATCACCGGCGGGCCGGGCGCATTCACTTCGCCGGAGTTGCCGCCGGGCGCCAGCTTCACCTACACGCCGGTCGCTTCCGGCGTGATTACAATCACCCTGGTTGATGACCCGGCCGTCGAAGGCGCGCTGGTCGTCTCCGCAAATGGGGCCGCGGACTGGTTCGACGGGGACACCCCCGCCCAGGCCTACGCCGACTCCTGCGCCGGCTGCCACGGGCCGGATCGGGCGGGCGGCATCGGCCCCGCCCTGCTGCCCGGCGCGCTGACCGAGAACGACGCCTTCTACTTCAACACCATCAAGAATGGCCGGCCGGGCACGATCATGCCCGCCTGGGGCAACATGGGCATGGTAGACGAGGAGATCTGGTTGCTGGTCGGCCTGCTGCGCACGGAGCCGGAGGGGGACGCGGCCGAATGGGATATGGACGACATCAGCGCCAGCCACACGGTGCTGATTGACGAAGCGACCCTGCCGCCCGCCCCCACGCACAGCGGCAATATGGACAACCTGATGCTGGTCACCGAACGGGAGGCGGAGCGGATCGCGGTCATTGACGGCGACACGCACACCCTGCTCGGCCGGATCAGCGCCAGCTACCGGGCTCATGGCTACGCCTTCAGCCCGGTGGAGGAGCGCTGGGTATACAACATCGGCCGCGACGGCTGGCTGTTTAAGATGGACATGTACTCCTTGCAGTCGGTGCGCAAGGTGCGCGTGGGCCTCGATTCGCGCGGGCTGGCCATCTCCGATGACGGCCAGTACCTGATTGCCGGCAACTTTGCCCCGGCCACGGCGGTCATCCTGGACGCGGACACCCTGGAGCCGCTAAAGGTCATCGCCACCGAGGGCTATGACCCGGACGGCCACTGGGTGCAGTCACGGGTGGCTATCACCAGCGACGTGGCCCCGGAGCTGGTTGGCCCATACTTCATCATCGCCTTGAAGGAAGCCGGGCAGGTGTGGCGCATTGACTTCAGCGACCCCGACTTCCCCATTGACAAGCTGGAAAACGTCGGCCGCATCCTGCACGACGGCTTCCTCAGCCCGGACAACACCCGCTTCTACCTGGCCTCCCAGGAGGACAACTGGATGGCAGTGATTGATGTGGTCAACTGGACCCTGGTAACGCAGATTCCCACCGGCGCCATCCCGCATCCCGGCTCCGGGGCGGTGTGGGAGGCCAACGGGACTGAATATGGGGCGACTCCGCACGCCGGCGAAGGGTTGGTGACCATCTGGGACCTGGCCGACAACCAGATCGCCGCTCAGATTCCCACCAGCGGGCCGGGTCTCTTCATCCGCGCCCACGAAAACAACCCCTACGTCTGGGCGGACACCATGTTCTCCACCACCCCGAACGAGATATACGTCATTGACAAGGAGAGCTTCGAGGTCGTGCACGTCATCGCGGAAGGCGACCTGACCCTGCATCCGGAGCTAACTTACGACGGCCAATATGTGTACATCGCCGACTGGCTGGGCGAGGTGGTGCGCGTCTATGACGCGAACACCTTCGCTCTGGTGGCCGAGGTGGACGGCCTGACCACGCCGACGGGCATCTTCAACAGCTCGCGGCGGGATGAGCGGTTGGGGCATTAGGCGAACGCACTCCAAGTATCCCGGAAACTTCTGAGTTTCCGGGATACTGAGGCAAGCAAACTCCTACCGGCCCACCAAAATCACCACCGACCGCGGCCCGACCGCCACCCGGCGCTGATTCGGCAGGCGCGGCTCCTCGCCTACGGGTTGGATGTCGTTGGGATGGGCGGCGGAGGTGTCCACGAAGCGCCGCCAGCTCATGCGGCGAGGCAGGAGGGGCAGCTCGAAGGTGTAGGACTCCCAGTGCATATTCATGGCTACATAGACGTAGTCATCCGGCTTGCCGTCGGAGAGCGCGTGCCGGCCGCATAGCATGAAGGCCAGCGTCCGTGTGGGGTACGACCAGTCCGGCTCCCAGGCCTGCAGGCCGTGCCAGGAGATATCGGGATAGCCGCTGCCCGCCCGGTCCTCGCCCGTGAGATGGTCTTCGTTGCGCAAGACGTGGTGGGCGCGGCGAAAGGCTATGCAGCCGCGGAAGAAGCCGGCCATCTCCTGCTCGCTCTCCAGCCGGGACCAATCAAACCAACTCAGCTCGTTGTCCTGGCAATAGGTATTGTTGTTGCCCTGCTTGCTGTGCGCTATCTCGTCGCCCATGTGGATGAGCGGCACCCCCTGGCTGACCATCAGGATGGCGACGGCGTTCTTCATCAGCCGGCGGCGCAGGGCGTTGATGGCCGGGTCGTCCGTCTCCCCCTCAACCCCGCAATTCCAGCTGAGATTGTCGTTCGCCCCGTCGCGATTCTCCTCGCCGTTGGCCAGATTGTGCTTCTCGTTATAGGCAAAGAGGTCATACAGCGAGAAGCCATCGTGGCAGGTCACGAAGTTCACCGAAGCGATGGGGCCGCGCCCGGCGTACAGGTCCGGCGACCCCTGAATGCGTAGCGCCATCTCCTGCACGCAGCCCATATCCTCGCGCAGGAAGCGGCGCAGCACATCGCGATACTTGCCGTTCCACTCCGTCCAGCGACCGTAGGCGGGGAAGGAGCCGACCTGATACAGGCCGCCGGCGTCCCACGCTTCGGCGATCAGCTTGGTGCGACCGAGCACGGGGTCAAAGGCCAGCGCCTCCAGCAGCGGCGGGTTGGCTAATGGCGCGCCGTGCGAATCGCGGCCGAGGATGGATGCCAGATCAAAGCGAAAGCCGTCAATGTGGTATTCGCTGACCCAGTAGCGCAGGCAATCAACGACCATGTGGCGCACGACGGGGTTGTTGCAGTTAAGGGTATTGCCGCAGCCGCTGAAGTTCTGGAAGCCGCCGTCGGGCCGGAGCATGTAGTAGGTCTTGCTGTCCAGCCCCTTAAAGGAGAAGTTTGGCCCGTCCTCGCCGCGCTCGGCGGTGTGATTGAAGACGACATCCAGGATCACCTCGATGCCGTTGCGGTGCAGCAGCTTCACCAGCGCCTTCAACTCGTCTACCTGCATCCCCTGCGGGCCGGTGTAGGCGTAGCCGGCCTTGGGGGCGAAGATGCCCACTGGACTATAGCCCCAATAGTTGACGTTGGGCCGGCCGGTGGTGGGGTTGGTGAAGTCGTTGAGGCGCTCGTCGAACTCGTGGATGGGCATCAGCTCCACGCAATTGACGCCCAGCTCCAGCAAGTAAGGAATCTTTTCGCGCACGCCGGCGAAAGCGCCCGGATACCTGACCCCGCTGCTCGGATGGCGGGTGAAGCCGCGGACGTGCATTTCGTAGATGATCAGATCTTCGATGGGCCGCTCAAGGGGGTGATCGCCGGTCCAATCGAAGTCGTCGTGAACGAGGCGAGCGCGATAAAGCGGGGCGGCGTTGTGGTCGGGCGGGCCGGCCCAGACGCTGCGCCCGCTGACCGCCCTGGCGTAGGGGTCAAGCAACACGAGGGAATCGTCGAAGTGCAAGCCCTTGTGTGGGGCGTATTCGCCGCTCATGCGGATGCCGTATTCGGTGGTCTCGCTGTCCAGGCCGAAGACGACCATGGCGAAAACGTTTCCTACACGAAATTCGTCGGGGATGGGCAGTTCCGCCAGCGGCTCATCCCGGCCATGCTCATAGAGCACCAGGGTGCAGGCCGTGGCGTGGCGGGAGAAGACGGCAAAGTTGATTCCGCCGGGGACGGAGGAAGCGCCAAAGGGAATGGGCCGGCCGGCGCGCAGCCAGTAGTCGCCGATCTTGTGGGTGGGATAGATGTCAATGCGCGGCTGCTGCATGGCCGGGTAACTTAGGCGGGGCTGGTGGGACCGCCCGGCGGCCGGGGCGCTTCCAGCGCGTGAACCGCGGCGGGCAGGTCCTGGTAGGCGTCGAAGAACTCCAGGAAGCCGGTGGCGGTCATGGTGTCCGCGATGCGCTCGGGGATGCCGGCTAAGGCCACCTGCCCGCCCACGGCGGTTGCCTGGCGCTTCAGAATGAGCAGCAGGCGCAGGCCGCCGCTGGAGAGCCGCTCCAGGTCGTGCATGTCCAGCACCAGCCGGCTGTCCGGCTTGGCCAGGGAAAGCACTCGTTCTTCAAATAGGGGGGCGGAGCGACTGTCCAGGTCGCCGGTTAGATGCGCAACGGATACCCCGTCGAAGGCTTCGACGCTGATCTTCATATTCCTCCCAGGTGGCGCCCGTGACCGGCGCTGCGGAGGAATATAGCCGGGTTGTGGCCGGCCGGCAACTGTCGCCGAATCAGCGGCGAAGGTCGCCCGGTTCCCGCTTCCACCATTAGCGACGGAGAAGATTCAGGTTGGGTCGAGCTGTGACTTTGCCAAGGAAGTGACCTCCCCGGGAAACGGAGTGGTATACTCATCCTGCCGGCCGCCCAGATTTTCAGCGACTCGACAACGTGCATATGCGACAGGAAACAATCTTCGGCTCTACTTCCACGGGCCGCCGGTTTGCGGCCGGGGACGCGCTGGCCATGGTAGGGGTGGTCGGCGTGCTGTATGTGGGCATCCGGCTGGCCTTTGACGCGCCGGCTGTGGTCGCCGGCCCGGACATCAACCTGTCTCCGCGGGCGCTCCCCTGGTACGCGGCGCTGTCCACCGGCCGGATGGCAGTCGCCTACTTGCTCTCCTTCCTCTTCACCATGTTGTACGGCCGGGCTGCCGCCTACCACCGTCGCGCGGAAAAACTGTTGATTCCCTTGCTGGACGTGCTGCAGAGCGTGCCCATTCTCTCCTTCCTGCCGGTGGTGCTGCTCAGCCTGACCGCCATCCTGCCGGAGAACGCCGCCGCCGAATTGGCGGCCATCGTGCTCATCTTCACCAGCCAGGTGTGGCACCTGACCTTCTCCTGGTTCCAATCCTTGATCACGATTCCCACCGAACTGCGCGAGGCGTCCGGCATCTTCCGGCTAAACGGCTGGCTGCGCTTCCGGGCGCTGGAACTGCCCTTCGCCGGCATCAGCCTGGTGTGGAACAGCATGATGAGCTGGGCCGGCGGCTGGTTCTTCTTGATGGCGGCGGAGATGTTCACCGTCGGCCAGCGCGACTTCCGGCTGCCGGGCCTGGGCGCATACCTGCAGGAGGCAGCCAATCAGAGCGACTTCACCGCCATCGCCTGGGGCGTGGGCGCGTTGATTGCGGTCATCGTGCTGCTGGACCAGTTCGTGTGGCGGCCGCTGCTGGCCTGGTCGGACCGCTTCACGCTGGCCACCCTGGAGGATAGCCGGCCGCCCACCTCTTGGGTCTACCAGCTCTGGCGAACGTCCCGGCTGGTCAACTGGCTGCAGCGGCGAATAAGCGGCCCGCTGCTGGATGGGCTGGATGTGCGCCTGGCGCGCCGCTTTCCGGCGACGCCGGCCGGCGACCAGGCGGGGAAGCGGTCGCTGTGGCGCGACGGGCTGTGGCTGGCCGCCGGGCTGCTGTTGCTTTACGCGGCATTTCGGGCCGGGGGCATGCTACTCACCGTGCCGGCGGAGCAATGGCGTGAGATTGGCCTGGGGCTGGCCGCTACCTTGCTGCGGGTGATGGCCGCGCTGGCGATTGCGCTGGCCTGGACGGTGCCCGTCGGGGTGGCCATCGGCAGCAATCGCCGGCTGGCGACGCTGCTACAGCCGCTGACCCAGATTGCGGCCTCCATTCCGGCGACGGCCCTCTTTCCGGTGATGCTGCTCTTTGTGCTGTCCATGCCGGCCGGGCTGAATGTGGCCGCGGTGCTGCTGATGTTGATGGGCACACAGTGGTATCTGTTGTTCAACGTGATCGCCGGGACCAGCGCCATTCCCCAGGACCTGAAGTACACCACCGCCCTGCTGCAGTTGAGCCGGCGCGAACAATGGCGCACGATGACCCTGCCGGCGCTCTTTCCCTTTCTGATCACCGGGGCGATTGCCGCCAGCGGGGGCGCCTGG
>CAYVQP010000125.1:0-8583 GCA_964452775.1 uncultured Ardenticatenaceae bacterium
ATGAGCAGCAAAGGCCTGCGCGGCGACCTGCTCTACGCCTGGCCCAACGCCGAGATCGCGGTGATGGGGGCCGGCGGCGCTGTCAACATCCTCTTCCGGCGCGATGTGTCAAGCGCGGAGAACCCGGAGGCCCGGCGCCGGGAGCTGGTAGCCGATTACGAGGAGCGCTTCAACAACCCATACGTGGCGGCCGGTCGTGGGCTGATTGATGACGTGATCCAGCCGCGCGACACCCGGCGGATACTGGTGCGCGCCCTGGAACTGACGCTATCCAAGCAGGACCGGCACGTTCCTCGCAAGCACGGCGTATCACCAATGTAGCGTCCCGCCGGAGTGCGACGGGCTGTCGGTCGTCAGGTAAGGGGAAACAAGATGTTTAGAAAGATTCTGATCGCAAACCGGGGAGAAATCGCAGTGCGCGCAGTGCAGGCCTGCCGGGAAATGGGCATCCTCTCCGTTGCGCTATATGACCCCAGCGATATGCGCTCGCTGCATGTGCGCCTGGCGGATGAAAGCGTGCGGCTGGAGTCGCCGGCTGACTTCATGAGCGTGGACAAGCTGGTGACAATCGCCCGCGAATACGGAGTAGATGCGGTCTATCCCGGCTATGGTTTTCTGGCGGAGGATCCCGAATTCATTCGCGCCTGCCAGAGCGAAGGCATCACCTTCATTGGTCCGCCGGCGCATGTGGTTGAGCTGGCGCTAAACAAGATCGGCGCCTTACAGACCGCGCGAGCAGCCGGCTTTCGCACGGTCGATCACTCCCCGCGCTCGTTTGCAATAGAGGAATGGGAGGAGTTGGTGGCGAGCGCCAACGAGATGGGTTACCCGCTGGTGATCAAATCGTGCAGCGGCGGGCGTGGGCCGGGGGAACGGCTGGTGACCGATGTCAGCCGCCTGAGCGAAGCCGTGCGCCGGGCGCAGGCGCGATCAAGGGCGGTTTACAACCAGCAACAGCTCTACATGGAGCGAGCAATCCTGCCGGCTCACCAAATTGGCGTGCAAATCCTGGCCGATTGCCACGGAAACCGCATCCACCTCGGCGAGCGCGAAGGTTCGATTCAGTACGGTAACCAGAAGGTTGTGGAGGAATCGCCGGCCCCCAGCCTGTCCCTTGACCAGCGTCAACGATTGTGGGAGACAGCCCTGGCCCTGGTGGATCTCTTCGGCTACGAAAACGCCGGCACGGTCGAGTTTATCGTTGACGAAGCCGGCGAGTTCTATTTCACGGAAATCAAGGCGCGCATCCAGGTTGAACATTCGCTGACTGAAGTCGTCAGCGGGCTGGACCTGATCCAGACGCAAATCCGGCTGGCGGCCGGGAAGCCGCTCCCCGTGTCTCAGGATGAAGTGCACCTGCAGGGTTGGGCGATGCTATGCCGCGTTCGAGCAGAGGATCCCTGGTCGCACTTTTTGGCCAGCCCGGGTCAGGTCTGGCGTGTGCGCTTCCCCGGCGGATACGGTGTCCGTGTTGACAGCTATCTGTATGGCGGTGTGGACATCTCCCCCTTCTACGATCCGCTGGTCGCTAACGTCTGTGTTTGGGCCTCCGATCGCCGGAGCTGCGTGAACCGGATGCGCCGGGCGCTGGAGGATGTGAAGATCGTCGGCACGGCGACAAACATACCCACCTTACAGCACATACTGCGTTCGCGTGAATTCATGCAGGGCGTTTACAACACCGACTTTCTCACCCGTTCAATAGACAACCCGCCTCAATTGGAAACCTACTATCGAGACCTGGCGGTTATCGCGGCAGTTCTCTATCAACAGCGCAACGAGGCATTTCTGCCGGTTATCCCACAAAGAACGATGGGCGGCTGGCATCGCGGAAGCCGGCGCCTCCCACATTAGGGCATCAGGATGAACAAACTTTCCGTATCAATCGAGGGACACACCTTTGACGTGGATTTTCCGCAGTGGTCGCCGCATGAGCCGGAGATGGAGGTGTTGGTCAACGGCGAAAGGTTGTTGGTGACTGTGCCGGACATTGATTTCTCGGCAAGAGAGATTGAATGGCTGATCGTGGGCGAACGCCCCTACGAGGTCATCTTTGACGGCGATTTGCGCTGGTTGCGGGCGTATGGCGGGATGCACAACATTGAAGTACGCGATCGCGGGGCGGCGGCATACAGCCCCCAACGCGGCGACGGGCGGGTGAAGGCGCCGATCCCCGGCCTGATCACCCGTGTGCTGGTGGAAGCCGGGCAGCGAGTGGGGATTGGTCAGCCGGTTGTTGTGCTGGAAGCCATGAAGATGGAAAACGAGATCCGCGCGCCGCTCTCCGGCGTGGTAAGGGCGGTGATGGTCTCCCCAGATGAAAGCGTGATCCGGGGTGCGATCCTGGTAGAGATAGAGTGAACGCCGGATATAGGAGGACTATTCAATAGCGACAACGCGCAAGAGCGCTTGACCGCCGGGCGTCTCCACAGACACGGTGTCATTCACCCGCGCGCCCAATAGCGCCCGGCCAAACGGACTTTCATTGGAAATGAAGCCCTTGCTTGGATCGGCTTCGTGAACCCCCACAATGCGATAGGTCTCCCGATCGTCGTATCCATCCTCCTGGATGGTTACCGTGCTGCCCACGCGTACTCTGTCCGCCGCGCCGCCGTCCTCAATGATCTGCGCTCGACGCAGTACATCTTCAAGCTCCAGGATGCGTCCCTCAACGAAACCCTGCTCCCGTTTCGCATCGTGGTAATCTGCATTCTCTGAAAGGTCGCCCTGCGCGATGGCGACGCGCAGCTTTTCCGCCAGCTCGACGCGGCGCACCTCTTTCAAGTAATCAAGTTCTTCCTTGATCTTTTGCAGACCATCCTCGGTAAGATAGACCACATTGTTGCTCATTGAGTAAATCCTTTCTCCAGAGGGGATGCCGCTGGAGATAATGCATCCCTCAAACCTCGCGCCGGGGCCGGACCGGAATAGCAACAGCGCTGGTAGGGCTAAATCACCCCTTTGCATGAGTGTCCGGCGCAGGTTGTGTCGGGAATCGGGAACCCCGCCAATCGCGGGGCGTTGAATTGTTTCTGCACTGCTTACGCCAAGTGAGTATAGCGCACACCCGCAGCTCTGTCTAACCGGCCCCCTCGACCGGCGATGCGCCCGGCAGCATTCGATGTTAGAATTGGGTCCCATGACAGATGCGGTTGAGAGAGCGCAGACGCCCGGCGCGCGAGCGGCGCTAGCTATTGTTGTCCCACCAGCCCTGGCGATTGCAATCAGTATACTGTTCGGCCTGTTCGGCGGGCACGACTTTGACTCCGGCATAGAAGTTGACAAAGCGCTGCTGTTCGGCGTTCTCGGCAGTCTCAGCTGGTTAATGGGCGAGCGCTGGTACCGTCGAGCCGGCCTGGGCTTGCGCGGGGGTCGCCCGCTTTACGCCAGCATTGGTTTCGCCGTGCTGGGCTGGCTTGCTCTCTTCATTGCCCGGCTGGTCTTGCTGGACAGCAACCCTGAACAACTGGTATCCGAGAACTCGGGCCGTATCTTCCTCTATGTGCTCATTTTCGAGGCCTTCTGTCTGCAATTGTGGACTTTTGGGATCGTCTTTCATGCAGTGGCTGATTGGCGCGGCCCTCTGACAGCGGCTGTAGCCGGCGGCATTCTTTTCGGCACGGCCGCGTTACTTACCTACCGGGAGGCGTTGGTCATCAGCCCGACCGCCCTGATGTTCTTCATTGCCTGGGGCCTGCTGTATGGCTTCATCCGGCTGCGCACCGGCAGCCTGCTGGGAACTGTGATCATCCAGGCCGCGCAGACGATTACGGTCTGGCATATTCTGTTGCCGCAGAACCCCCCGGTGGTTGAGCAGTTGCACTACGTCTATCTGGCCGCCGGGACCTTCTACCTGATACTGGTCTGGCGGCTTTGGCCCAAAGAGGAGACGGATTATCGTGTCTAAGGTTGACGTTCGCATATCAAACAGGATTCGCCTGGCGGCGACCGTGCTGGCGGCGAGTGAGTGGCCGGCCTACGAGCACGCCCGCGCCGGCAATGGTCCCGCGCACCCCCAGGCTGACGCGACGCGACAATACATCGGCGACTATACCGGGCACCCGGCAGTCCGGCAGATCAACGAGTTGCTGCCTGATGACCTGAACCTGGCCGACCTGTTCTCAACCGCGGTGCGCTGCCAATGGCCGACGCTCGCGCCGCAGGAACCCCTGCCGGGTCGCTTTGCCGACGGTGTGTGGGCCGGGCATCTGGGTGATTTCTATGTGGAAACAGCAGTAGCGGCCTTCTTCTGGGCGGATCATGAAGCCGTCTGGATGGAGGCGGAGCGCGATCTGCGGCAAATCTTTCCCAATAGCAACATGACTAACCTGCTGTCTGCATTGGCCGGTAGAGATATCGAGCGGACAGTGACGATTGTGCCTAATCTGATTTACCCGGCCACCGAGACGGTAGTCGCCGGCAACGCTGAGACGAACTACGTGATTGTTCCGCCGCCGGCCGCAAAAGGTGAGCGCGCGCCGCGCGGCTATCGCGAGAGCGCCGGCTGGGTGTTGGCGGCGGTATGCCATGCGCTCACCCCGTTGTATTTGGAAACGACGCTGGCCCAAATGACGCCGGAGCAAGGAGACCTGTTGCGCTACGCCGTGACGGCAACTTTTGTGGAAAACGCCAGCGATGACAAGGCCGCCGCCCTTTTTTATCGGGTGCATTGCAAGAACGATCTGGGTCTCACTCAGATTGATGTGGCGATTGAGGCGGTGCGCGGGTTCCTCGCCCAGCCGGAAGAGGTGGGCTTGACGCGCTTCTTCCTCGACGGCCAATAATCAGGGCATCCGCCAGCGAGAGCTGCGGGGTATTGTTGTTAAGGATGTGAATCTCATGACTTATGATTACATTCAGACACGCATCCAGGATCGTGTCGGCATTATCCAGTTTGACCGGCCCAAGGCGATGAACGCGCTCAGCCGCGAGATGATGGCGGAAACGGTGTCGGTGCTGGAGGAGTACGATGCGTCCGCCGAAGTGGGCTGTCTGGTAATCACCGGCGACGAACGCGCTTTTGCGGCCGGCGCGGACATCAAGCAAATGGCTGTCGCCACGCCGGTGAAGATGCTGGACAACCCCTTCATTGACTACTGGGATCGCTTGCGGCGCGTCAAGAAGCCGATTGTGGCGGCGGTCTCCGGCTTTGCGCTGGGCGGCGGGTGCGAGCTGGCCATGGCCTGTGACATGATTATTGCCAGTGATACGGCGCAATTCGGCCAGCCGGAGATCAACCTGGGCGTCATGCCCGGCGCCGGCGGGACACAACGCATGACCCGGGCAGTGGGCAAGGCCCTGGCGATGGAGATCGTGCTCAACGATCGCCGGCTGACGGCTGAAGAAGCATTGCGCTACGGCCTGGTCAATCGGGTGGTTCCCAGGGAGTGCTACCTGGAGGAGGCGATTCGCTTTGCCGCTCAGATAGCGGCGCGGGCGCCGGTGGCGGTAAGGCTGGCTAAAGAGTCAATTAATGCGGTGGAGGAAATGTCCCTGCACGCCGGGCTGGCCCACGAGCGGCGGCTCTTCTACATGCTCTTCGCCACTGAAGATCAGAAAGAGGGCATGGACGCCTTCGTCAACAAGCGGCCGGCCAACTGGCAGGGCAGATAGATGGCGCTTACCGTTCACTGGCAGCACGAGCCAGCGGCGGCGGACCTGGCGCTGTTGGAGTCATTGCTTGACCCGAGCATCCGGCTTACCAGCGGCGTAACGCTCCCCGCAGAGGCGACATTTGAGGCGCTGATCAACGGGCGAGCGACCAGGACAGACCTGAAAGCCTGCCCTCACTTGCATACCCTGGTGATACCCTGGGCCGGCATGACCGAGAGCTACCACGAACTCCTGAAGGAGTTTCCTGCTGTCCGGCTATACAATTTGCACCACAATGGGCCGCCGGTGGCCGAGTTGGCCATGGCGCTGTTGTTGGCCGCCGCCAAGTTCATCGTGCCCTTCGACCAGGCGTTGCGCCGGCATGATTGGACGCCCCGCTATGCACCCAGCCCGGTCGCGCTGCTGGAAGGCAAGACGGCGCTGGTACTGGGCTATGGCTCAATTGGGCGGCGGGTGGCGCGGGCGTGCGCCGGATTGGGCATGCAGGTGATCGCCGTGCGCCGCCATGTCTCACAGGCGGCGGATGAATGGGTGGCAGAGATCCATCCGCCGGAGGCATTGCCCAGCCTGTTGCCCCGCGCGGAGGCCCTGCTGATCACCCTGCCGTTGACCACTGAGACCAGGGGGATGATCGGCGCGGCTGAGCTGGCGACCCTGCCGGCCGGGGCATTGTTGGTGAATGTTGGCCGGGGAGAAGTAGTTGACCAGGAGGCGTTATTTCGGGCCTTGCAGTCAGGGCGCCTGCGCGCCGCCGGCCTGGACGTCTGGTACAACTATCCGGCGACCGAGGCTGCGCGCAGCCATACCCCGCCCGCCGCCTACCCCTTTCACGAGTTGGACAATGTGGTCATGAGCCCGCACCGCGCCGGCAGCAGCGATGAAACCGGTCGCCTGCGCATGACCGCCCTGGCCGACCTGCTGAACGCCCTGGCGCGCGGCGATGCTGTGCCAAACCAGGTCGATTTGCAGGCCGGCTATTGAAAGCTTCGGCTCAATCGCCGCCGGTTCGCCAGTAGATGCCGTGATCGCGCTGCATCATGCCGTAGTCAACCAGGTAACGGCGGAGTGCGGCGTGATCGGGATGATACGCCTGCAATAACTGGTTGAGCTCCTTTTCCGGGTAGCGCACGCCCACCTCAAATTGTTCAGCCAACCACTCCATGACGAACTGCAACTTCTGGTGTTTGGCCGGTATCTCGCGGATGCGCCCGTCTACCACGTATTGCCTGAGCACCTTCTCCTTCGGGGTCAGTTCGTGCGCCGGCGTGACGATGGTCGCCAGGTTGTTTTGTGAGAAGACATCCCGGCTTATTTCTTCCAGGCCGCTGGTGTCCAGCCGGTAGTAGCGCACATTTGCCTCGCCGCGCACCCGCACCAGTCCCAGCTCCTTCAGGATAGCCAGGTGGTGCGACACGGTCGGCTCCTTTACATCCAGCATGTCTGCCAGATCGCCCACGCTGCGCTCACCGTTTGCCAGGAGGCCGATGATCTTCAGCCGGCTTTCGTTGCCCAGGGCTTTGAAGAACTGTAGCAGTCTGTCAAATGATTCCTGTGTCATTTTGTACCTCTTGCTGCAATTGTTCGCGGACGATGCTTAAGCTAGAAAATAATTTAGATGGCTATCTAAATTGAAGAATATCGAAATTTGGCTGCTCTGTCAAAGCCTGCGCGCGAAGAAGCGGGGTGACAGGCAAATGGTAGGGCGCGTGCTATAATGCGGGCGGTTAACCCGAGAGTTTAAGGAGGCGACAGGCTTTCAATGAAAGAAGCGGTCGAAACCGTTGATGTGCTGATCGTGGGTTCCGGCCCGGCGGGAAGCTCCACGGCCCTGCACCTATTGCAGATGGACCCGGCGTGGGCAAAGCGCATCATCGTGGTCGAAAAAGCCGTTCATCCGCGGGAGAAGCTCTGCGGCGGCGGCATTACCCACCCGGGGAGCAACATCCTGGCTCAGCTTGGCCTGGAGTTTGAGCCGGAGCACTTTCTCGTTCGCGAGGCGCGACTTGTCTTCCAGGGTCTGAGTTACTCCCTCTGCGCCAATCCCATCTTTCGTGTCACCCGCAGGGACGTCTTCGATCACTGGCTGGTGAAGAAGGTGGAGGAGAAAGGCGTGCGGATCTATCAGGGCGAGGCGGTGATAGATATCACGCCGGGTGATGATCATGTAGTCGTGGAGACCAGTCGCGCGGTCTATCACGCGCAGGTCGTGGTGGCTGCGGATGGGTCGAAGAGCTTTGTGCGCCGCCGGCTGAAGTGGGACGACGATTCGCGGGTAGCGCGCTTGCTGGAAGTGCTGACGCCGGAAGATCCCCGCCAGCAGCCGGAGTTTCGAGATGGGGTGGCGGTATTTGACTTCAGCAGAATGACCGCCGATCTACAGGGTTACTATTGGGATTTCCCCAGCTACGTCGGGGGACAGGCGAAGATGAATCGCGGCGTTTTTGATAGCCGCTCGCACCCCGAACGCCCCAAGGCAGACCTGAAACAAGTGTTGGGCGATTCGATGCGTGAGCGCAACCGCGATCTGGCCCAATATCAACTGAAGGGACACCCAATTCGCTGGTTCGACCAGCACGGAAAGTTTTCCATGCCGCGCATTATCCTGGCGGGCGATGCCGCCGGAGCGGATCCGCTGTTGGGCGAAGGCATCTCATTTGCGCTGGCTTATGGCGACGTGGCGGCGGCGGCGATTGCGGATGCTTTCGAACGCCGGGATTTTAGTTTTGATAGCTACGGGGCGCGCATCAATTCCCACGAGGTATTTCGCCACCTGGCATTTCGCGTCCGCCTGGCTCGCCTGGCCTATCTTTTCAGATATCCCTGGTTGATCCGCCTGGGTTGGCGTGTGGCGCGAATCGTGGTTCGTTTTACCCGCTGGCGCGACCGCGACTACGTGCCGGTTGCGTCGTCGCGTTTCTCAATGGAAGCCAACTAGGCGGTTCGTTCGCCGGCTAGCTGAAAACCCCGCAG
>CAYVQP010000126.1:0-3698 GCA_964452775.1 uncultured Ardenticatenaceae bacterium
CTTCGTTGACCAGGGTGGTGGCATTGTTCAGGAACTTGCTGGAGGAAGTGGACATGAGCACCTGGCCCGCGTTGGTGAGGGTAGCGCCGCCGCTGATCGTGCCGCCGGTCCAATTGAGGATGCCATTGCTGCGGATGGCGCCGCCGGCGTTCAGGGTGAGCGTGCGCCCGCCGGCGATGGTGAGCGTTTGCTGATTGGGGCCGGCGGATGCGCCCAGGGTGAGGGAGTTGACGGTGGGGCTGGCGTCCATGTTAACGGTGTAGGTCCCGTCGAGGGTGATGCAGACGTTGTCGGCGGGGGTTGGCAGCAGCGAGTTCGACCAGTTGGCGGCCATGTTCCAGTTGCCGCCGGCGGGATTTATCCACTGTTTGGCATGGCCGGCGGCGGCTGCGTCATTGGCCGGGTTCAAGTCGGGCAGGCTGGAGGCGGAGACCACGGCCTGGTTGACGGCGCAGATGTCGTTCACAGTCGCGACGACGGTGAGGACGGCATTGGCCCCGGCGGACAGGTCGCCGGCACTCCATAGGCCGCTGCCGCTGTCGTAGCTTCCCTGGCTGGCAGTAACGCTGTCGAAGACGATGCCGGGCGGGGCGGGATCAAGCACGGCGACCCCGGCAGCGTCGTTTGGGCCGTAGTTGTTCAGGGTAAGGGTGTAGGTGACGGTCCCGCCGGGGTTGATGGTGAGCGGGTGGGCGCTCTTGGTCAGGCCGAGATCGGCGGCCTGACCATCTACGTCGGCGGAGGCCTCGTTGTCGGTTTTGTCGAGGTCGGGCTGGTCCACGGCGTCGAGTGAGGCGCTGTTGGTGCTGATGCCCGGCTGGTTGACGGTGGCGACGATTGTCAGGGTCTCGTCCTCGCCCGCGGCAAGGTCGCCGAGGGTCCAGAGGCCGGTTCCGCTGTCATACGAGCCGGCGCTGGGGGTGACGGCGTCGAAAGTGAGGCCGGTGGGCTGAGTGTCGGAGATGATCACGCCGGTGGCATCAATTGGACCTTCGTTGGCGACGGTGACGGTGAAGGTGACCTGGGTTCCGACCGCCGGCAACGGTTCGTCCACAACCTTGTCCAGAGCCAGGTTGAGGCCGACAGGAGTGAAGGACCAGCTCAGGATGTCATGCGCCTCCCAGGAAGCTCCCGTCCCAGAGGTAAGCCCGATGTAGGCGCGACCGTCATCCAGATTGAGGACGCTGTTGAGGTCGGGGAGGAACACGGTCAGGAGCGAAACATCGTCAATGTAGACCTGCAAATGGGAATCGCCGTAAACGATGCGGGCGACATGGGTGGCGCCGTCGGAGAGGTCGGGTACGGCGGTGGTGGAGCCGAGGGAGTAGGCGTGGTCGGGGCTGTTGGGGCCGGCTCCGTTGTTCTGGACGCTGATGTGGTTGTTGTTGGGATCGCTGTTGCTGGAGTTTTCGTAGGTGTCGAATTCGACGACCAGGCTGTTGGCGATGCCGCCGTAGCCGATGTTGTCGCCATTGCCGCCGAGGGCCGTGGGGCTGTCGGGATGGATGATAAAGGCGATGCCGTCGGCGCCCGGCTCGCCGCCGGGCGGGTTGCCCAGGTCAGTGATCCGGAAGGTGAAGGTGGACTCGAAGCCGGCTTCAACGGGCCACAATAGCTGATGCCAGACTGCGCCGGCCTGGAGGTTGACAGGCGGGGTGAGGCGCAGGTCGCTGCCGGATTGGGCGGCGTTGCCGATGAGGTTCAGGCCGGCGGTGGAGGAGAAGTCGGGATAGTTGAAGCCGGACAGAGCAGCCATCGCTGAACGAATTGCCAGCAGGGCGAGTAGCGCGGCGATCATCGCCCCTGCGATCCAGTAATACCGAAGCATCAATGTGCGTTTCATCAGATACCTCCCTGTAGTATGGCAACATATGTATTCGCCGGCTCTGAGGGCGCGGCGTGAGTTAGCCAACTATGCACATCGTAATATGGCGTTGTTGCCAAATTGTTGCCGGGAGGGTGGAGAATCCCGGAAACTTCCGCGTTGCCGGGATTCTCAGTCGCGCTGCCCTTCAGCACCCGCTTGCGAACCAACCGCCCACCGGCTTACAATCTCGCGGCATGGAAAGGTGGCGCGAGTACCTGGCGGCGGGGCAATCTGCCTTGCGCGACGCCGATTGGCCGGCGGCAAGGGCGCAGTTCGAGGAATCATTGCGCCTGCAGGATAACCCCGCGGCCCGCGATGGGCTGGGGATTGCCCTCTGGTGGCTGAACGACATTCCCGCTTCACACCAGCAGCGGACGGTCGCCTACAATCTCTACAAGCAGCAGGGCGATTTGCCGCGGGCGGCCCTCATCGCCGGCTGGCTGGCCCGCGAACAACTCTTCTTGCACGGCAACGCCGCCGCCATGAACGGCTGGTTTGCCCGGGCCGCGCGCATCCAGGAACAAATCGGCCCCTGTCTGGAGAGCGCCTGGTGCGACATCCTGCGCGCCTCGATGATTGAGCGGCCGGAAGGGCTGGAGCGCGTGGCCGGCGAGACCGTAGCCGCCGCGCGCGCTTATGGCGCTGAAAATCTGGAGGCGTTTGCCCTGGCCTTCAGCGGGCAGGCCGGCGTGGTCCGCGGCCGGGTTGCGGAGGGCATGGCCCGGCTGGACGAAGCCATGATTATGGCTACCAGCGGCGAGGTCGTGGACTACATGATCGTCAGCGAGATCTTCTGCGTGCTGCTATCGGCCTGCGAAGCGGCCGGCGACCTGGTGCGCAGCGAACAATGGTGCCGGCTGGCCGCCGATTATGCCGAACGCCTTCACGTCCCCTACCTGTCCGCCTATTGCCGGACCACCTACGGCAGCCTGATGGCGGCGCTTGGCCGCTGGAAGGAGGCCGAAACGGCCCTGACCAGGGCCATCGCGGCCTTCGAGGTGGGGCATCGCGGCTTGCGCGTCCAGGCCCTCTTTAAGCTGGCCGACTTGCGGGTCAGCCAGGGCAAGCTGGAAGAAGCCCGCTCGCTGCTGGCAGGATTCGAAGACCAGGGGGCGGCCCAACTCCCGCTGGCCCGGCTGTATCTGGCCGGGGGCGACCCACAAATGGCCCGCACCGTGCTGCTCCAGGCGCTTGCCGCAGAGGCCGGGCCGACGCTGTATCGCCTTCCCTTGCTCGACCTGCTGGCGGAAGTGCTGCTCTCGCTGGGCGACGTGGCCGCGGCCTGGCAGGTGACGGAGGAGCAAGCGGCGCTGGCGCAGATGTCGCAGAGCGACTTCCTCGCTGCCCAGGTAGCGCTGACCAGGGGCAAGGTGCGCCTGCATGCCGGCGAAGAGGACGCCCTGACCTATTTTTCGACCTCTATCCAACTATTGCAGCGCTACGAGCAATCCTTTCTGGCCGCGTCCGCCCGGCTGGAGATGGCCGTCGCCCTGAAGGAAAGCGACCCGCCGGGGGCCATCGCCTGGGCCAGGGCGGCGCTAGCTACCTTCGAGCGCATTGGAGCGACCAACAAGGTGGCCGAGACCGCCGGCTTGCTGCGCGAGCTTGGCGTCGCCACCCATCCCGGCCCGCGCACAGCGGAGTTGTTGACCCAACGCGAGTCCGAAATCCTGGCCTTGCTGGCCCAGGGCCTGACCAACCGCGAAATTGGCCGGCGGCTGTACATCAGCCCCAAGACCGTCGAACACCATGTAAGTCGCATCCTGGGCAAGCTCAACCTGCGCAACCGGGCGGAAGCGGCCGCCTATCTGTTGGCCGGGGATGCAATGAC
>CAYVQP010000126.1:3798-8534 GCA_964452775.1 uncultured Ardenticatenaceae bacterium
AAAAAAACCCCGCAGGTCTTCCCCGCGTCCTTCGCGGAGCGGCGGACCTGGAGAGACCTGCGGGGTTTGGCGAGCGCGGGGTTTCGGTCAAGGATTTCAATAGATGGAGGTACTGAAATGATAGCCAACAGTCAAGTCAAACCCAGTGTAGTAGGCAAGGGCCAGGGCCGGCCGTTGTGGCACCTGGGCGCACTGATCACGTTTAAGGCGTTGGGGAGCGAGACCGAAGGCCGCTACTGGGCGCTGGAAGGATTGGCCGACCGGAATATGGCCGTGCCCCTGCACGTCCATAGCCGCGAAGACGAGTTCTGGTATATCCTGGAGGGCGAGATCCGCTTCACCATCGGCGACGAGACGGTGACCGGCGGGCCGGGAACCTTCGCCTACATTCCCAAGGACGTTCCCCACACCTTTCAGATTCTGACGGGAACCGCCCGCTGGTTTGGCGTGGGCACGCCGGCCGGCCTGGACCAATGGTTCTTCGAGACGGGCGAGCCGGCCCAGGCGCTGACCCTACCTCCGCCGCCGCCCGGCCCGCCGGATGTGGAAGCGATTGTCAACAGCCTGCGCCGGTACGGCACGGAGACGCTTGGGCCGCCGCCGGGGATGGGGGGTTAGTCGCCGTAATTATCAAATGCTTGCCGGCCGGGATTGGCGTACCGCATCCGTCAACGTGCGTCTGATGCTTTGCCGGGGCGTTGCGCCAACGATGCACAGGTAGGCAGCCGGACCGATTTGTGGGCCCGGCCGCCTACCTCCCGGCCTCGTACCGCATCACCACCGCACCCGATTCAAGCTCCAGCCGATCCACGACGTCATCATCTCCCTTACACTCCTGATAAGTTGTAGCCAGGAGCGTTGGTGGTCAATCGTCTATTGTCAAGAGGCGTGCGAGTCCATCCCTACCGCCGATTGCAAGCGTGCGGCTGTCCGGAGCGAAGGTCACGGCAGACAGTCCGTCCGCACAGCCCAACAGCTCCGTCAGCAGACGACCCGAGGTTCCATCCCAAAGGCTTACATTTCCATCAGCAGATCCGGCAGCCAGGAACCGCCCGTCCGGTGAGAATGCCAGACTTCGTGCTCGCCTCGCATCTCCTGTCAAAATCACCCGTTTGCTACTAACCCCATTCGTATCCGTTCCCAAAAGCAATACTCCGTGCTCATCCACGGCGATGGCAAGCTGGCGTCCGTTCGGCGCATAACTCAGGCAGCGCACTGCTTCGCCATAGTCGGAGAGCCGACGTAGTAAACTAACGCTTCGCGTCTCCCACTGAATCACTGAACCGTCGCCGGAGCATGAAACTAATAGCCGCCCATTCGGCGAGAATGCCAGCCCAGACACCGCCCAGGAATGGGCCTGCACACGAAAGTGGACCCGGCCCGTTTCGACCTCCCACAGGTAAACGCCGCCGTTCCCGCTTCCGGCGGCGATGCTGCCGCCATCCGGCGAGTAGGCCAGTGTAGTTACCGGATAGCGCGGACCACCCAGAAAGCGTGGAGTGCGCCTGCCTGCCCATTCCCATAGCAAGACCCCGGGCCGACTGCCCTCAACCGTCTGGTCCCCTCCGACAGCAGCGGCCAGGTAGCGGCCATCAGGCGAAAAGGCAACGGCCAAGATTGCCCCATGTTCACCATTGAGCGTCTCCAGTAGCTGCCTGTCATCAGCACCGTAGACGCGCACGCACCCATCCTCTGAGCAGACCGCCAGTAGAAGGCCATTCGGCGCAAAGGACAAGCCGGTGATCGCCCCATTATGGTTGGCCTGCGACTGTTCCACGCCGCCGGCGATATCCCAGCGGCGCAGCGTCTGGTCTGTCGAGCACGACAATAGATGCTGTCCATCTGCACTAAAGACTACGCTGATCACCTGACTGGTATGACCCTGCAATGGGCGAGCCATTCGTGCGCCGGTTGTAGGCCACAGCCGGATCACCCCGTCCGTACTTGAAGCGGCTAATGTTTGTCCGTCGGGCGCAAACGCGATATCGGTTACATTGCCTGCCGGTATTTGTAGCGTCCGCAGGAGCCGGCTATCTTCACTCCACTGTCGAACCGTACCATCCTCCGCTCCCGATGCTAGAGTCTTACCATCCGGCGCGAATGCCACGCAAAGCGCAGGACTGGTATGCCCCTCCAATATATGCGCCGGCTGCCCCGCCCCGGAAACCGTCGCCGGCATCGCGCTCCAAAGAAATACGCGCCCGTCATCGCCGACGGACGCGATCAGCCGCCCATGCGGAGCATAGGCCACGTCATTAACCGCCCCGACATGGCCGAGCATCGTCTGCAGCTCGCCGCCGGCCGCGGATTGGCAGTTCCATAGCCGGGCGGTCCCATCGCCGGAGCCGGATGCCAGGCGGTCACCGTCCGGGGCAAACGCAACTGCGGACACGTAGCCGGTGTGTCCATCGAAGGTGGATGTGGGCTGCGCTAAATCGGCTTCCCGCCATGAGAACATCCCCGACGATAGGCTCCAGAGGTAGATGCTGCCGTTGGTAGCGCCGCCAGCAAGGCGACGACCGTCTAGTGAGAAGGCTACGCACAGCACGCCGCTAATCCCTTGTAGCAGAGCGAATGGTGCGAAGGAATACATGTCATAGAGGTAGACGCCGGCGCTGGAAGCCACGGCTGCTATTCGCCCATCCGGTGAGTAGACTGCCTGCTCCACACTGCCCAAACCCAGGCGAAATTGTTCACGAAGCTCAATAGCATTGGCCGGCGCAATCAGCGCTGCGGCCGGAGCAGCCCCGCGTAGGCCGGCAATCAGCTCCATCGCCGATTGTGGCCTTTCCATTGGCGACACTGCCAGGGCGTCAATCAGCGCCCGCCTGGCTAAAGGCGGAACACCGGCAGGTAGACGCGCCTCTAACCCCTCGCGGGACGCGTTGACCGTCTGATAGTTAGTGCTGTAGGCGTTATCTCCCAAGAAGGGCAGTTCGGCGGTGACCAACTGGAAGAACGTTACGGCCAGGGCAAAGACATCGGTAGCAGGGCTAATGTCGCCGATGTGGCGATCAATTTGCTCCGGGGCCATGTATGCTGGCGTACCCAAACTACCCTCTTCCAAAGTTAGCTGCAGGCTGACCGCACCTTCGCTGCCGGCAATCAGCCTGGCCAGCCCAAAGTCGGTCAATACCGGCCGGCCATCGGCAGCAAAAAGGATATTTTGTGGCTTGACATCGCAGTGGACCAGGTCCCTGTGTGCGAAGTCCAGCGCCTGCGCTACGGGCTCCAATAGTTCCAACGCCCGTGTCCAGCTCATCGCACCGTTTCGCTTCAATAAGTCGGCAAGGCTACCTCCGGGCAGCAACTCCATCACGAGATATAGCTGCGAGCCTTCCGCGCCGTAGTCGTGCACGGTGACGACATTCACATGTGCGAGCCGCGACAGCTGTTGCGCCGTCACACGAAAGCGCTGATTAAATGAGGCCGGATCGGCGCCGGCCAGCTGCGAATCCAGCAACTTAATCGCCACGTACCGATCCAGGCGATTGTCCAGGGCGCGTACGACCACGGCAAAGCCGCCTCGTCCCAGCTCGTCTTCCTCCGGACTCCACGTGTAGCGATCGGCGAACGTCACCGTATTGTTTGGCATAGCAAAGGGAATTGTGTCGTGATGTTGGAGTGACCTGGCTGGATCTGCTTGCCCTATTGAGCTGTCTGCAGTACCGCCAGCATAGCGGCCAGGTTATCCTCCCAATCCAGCGATGTAAAGTCGCGCAAGAGCACGAAGATAGCCGGAATACCCTGGCTGTCAAGCCAGTTGCTAACATCGCCGGTCAGTGAACGATCTATCACTGCTTCGAAGCTGGCCACGGGATAGCCTACTGCCGCACCATAAGTGGCGGCCAGCGCGCCGGATACTGTCGTGAATGTATTGCAACCTCCTGGCGATATTAGCCCGTTAGTGGCTTTTGCCTCCCAGAATATAGCGGCCCGGATGTTGTTATCAAGAATCAAGGCGTGCAATGCCCGCGTCTCCGGCTCGGACAACGGCGACATGCCGCCACTACCGGGGACGATCTGGTCCTCAATCCAGGCATCTGGGCTCCAGTTGCAATCCCAGTTGCGATTGGGGTCTACTCCGCGCGCGTTCAGCCGGCCAATCGAGAATGGGGGATTGAAAACGCTATCGGGGTTCAAGGAGAGCACTATGAATAACGTCTTATCAGCCGGCACCAGGTGCGGGTTCGCGCTGAAGTAGTCCGCAGCCTGAATCGCCAGGTCCACCGTGTTGGGAGCCGAGGCGGCGTGGATGCCACCGACAAATAACACGCCGACCGGCCCGTTGCCGACGCGCACCGCTTCCAGGGGTGTGCCAAGGCCAGTGAAACCGATCTGCAGACGTTGCGGTTCCGGGCCGGGGGTTGCGGTAGGCGTCTGGGTGGCGGTCGGTGGAGTGGTCGCCGTTGGCGTAGTAGTTGGGGTTGGTGTAATGGTGGGTGTGGGGATTGGAGTCAGCGACGGAATAGGGGTCCAGGTGGGTGAAGAAGGCGCCTGCACAATCTGTTTAGGAATGGTAGGAGATGGTGGAAGCGGCGGTGGGCTGCAGGCAGCCAACAGCAGCGCCCAGATTGCGACCGCAAGGGCAATCCCCGGCCGGTAAACAAGGTGCTGAGCAATCAATACTTCTCCCTCAGCAAGCTCTATGGCAAGACTGGAGTCATGAATTCACCGGCTGTCCAGGCAATCAAGTAGGGGTACGGGTCCAGTTCCCCTCGGCGCACGGACCAGTC
>CAYVQP010000127.1:0-6830 GCA_964452775.1 uncultured Ardenticatenaceae bacterium
AGGTCTTCCAGAGTGTACTCGATCGGGTAAGAGTGTTGAGGAGACCTGCGGGTCTTCGTTAAGGAGGGAAATGATGAACAGCGCAGCGACACAGCCATGTCAGGCAATCACGAAGGCCGGTCAGCCATGTAAGAACAGCGCCCGGCCAGACTCAGCGTTTTGCTACGTGCATCGCAACCAGGAGGTCGTCCAAGTTGAGGCGGAGGCGGAGCCGGCTCCGGCCGACAGGGCGGGTATCAGCGGCCGGCCGGAATTTCGGGCAGTCGTCGCCGAGCTAAATGAACTGGCGGACGAACTGCGCAAGCTGATCCCGGCGTACTCCGCACCCCCATTTTCGCCGGAGGGTCTATTGCGCCTGTTGCGCGACAACATTGACCGGATGACGCCGGAGATGCGCCTGGGCCTGTTGCGCGACCTGCAAAGCAACCTGGAAGGCGCTTCGCCCAGAGATTTTTTCGACCCCGAGACCTGGAAGGGGCTGTGGTACCTGCTCAACTACTCGCTGCAGAATGAGGCCGTGGTAATCCGCGAGAAGCTGGCCGGCCGGCTGGCGAATATCCCCGGCGCTTCCGCGCTAGCTGACATGCAGGGCATGTTGCAGGGCGCTTCCCCGCGAGATCTATTGGTCCTCGAAACCTGGAAGGGCATGTGGTACATGCTCAACTACACCGTGCAGAGCCAGGTTGAAGAGGTCAGGCGGCGCGTACGCGGCGAGGAAGCCGAGGCGTAGCGATCCAAGAGCGCGCAGACCCAATGATCAGGGCCGCCGCTTTGGGCGACCACTGTTCATCGGGTCTGTGGCTTCTATTCTGCCGGGGGAAGTGGTTACTGCGCGGCGGCGATGGCCTCAGCCAGGGTAAGGTCAGGCGCTCTAACCACAAAGGTATCGGAGCCGAAGCGGAACAGGCAGGTGACATCTTCACCCTGCCAGCAGACGCCGCCGGAAGCGGTTGATTGTCCGGAAGCGCCATACTTGCTCTCCGCGAAATTCGCAAAAGCCTGCGCGAACTCATCCCCATCCTGGGGCGTGTCCCAGGCGATATCGAGGATGCCGACAATGTCGCCGGCTTCCTCATTCCAGTAGACGGCATAGCGATCGCCACCCCAGCCGGTTGCCGCCACATCTACTTCCGAGCTGGACAACTGTTGACTCAGGTATTCGCGCAGGAAGAATTCGCCGAATACTTCCTCGTCCAGCAGACGCCAACCTGTTCCCAGGGTATCCGTCAGCGGAGCGGTGGAGACGATTTGGGGCACATCGCCCGCCAGGTAGCGATCCGGGTGCAGGATGTGCTCGGTGCTCAGCGGCGGATCGGCCCAGGCGTCGTCTACCGCAGCAAAACCGCCCTGGTCATAGAGGTATTGGACGAACGCCACGCCGGATGTGTATGGGAAGAGGAGATTATTTGCCAGCACCGGCGGCGCGCTTTCCAGCACCGGGAACTCATCGTCGGCCGACTCGGTAATGATCGCGCCCAGATCCTCAAACGAAAAGTAGCCGCCCATCAAGTAGAGCGTTTGCAGCAGGGTGGCCTCGCCCTCGGCCAGGGCGGACAACGCGCTGACCGCCTCTGAGTCGGCGCCTTCGTCATCCAGCAGCTCCAGCGAGAAATGCTGATCTTGCAGGGCGTGCATGTACTCGTGCGCGTGCGTCAGCTGTTCCAGCACATCCAGATCATTGTCGTCGCTGACTACTACAAATTCGTTGGTCTCTGAATCGTAGAAGCCGGCGATCTGCTCCGAGTACAGGTCCAAAGTGAAATTGTAGTAATCAAAATCCCGCGGCACGAAGTCGTAGGCGCTGAGAATGAGCGTGAATTCCCGCGCGTCTTCCTCGGTCAGCTCGGCGAACAAATCGTTTTCCACGCGCTCAGTCAGCTCGTCGCGGGTGAGCACGGTAGTCACCACCGGCTCCAAAGGCTCCAGCCCGCGAATTTCAGCCACGTTCTCCTCAATCTCGGCGCGAATAGCGGCATTTTCGGGGCTTTCAGTCGCCCCCGGCTGGCTGTCCTCCGGCGTTGGCGGCGGAACGGTCGGTTCGTCCGCAGGCGCTTCTGCGGTAGGCGGTTCTGTGGTAGGCGATTCCACTGTAGGCGGCTCTGCGGCGGCGGGTTCTTCCGTTGGCGCATCGGTCGCCGGCAACGTAGCCGGAGGGGCCACAGTAGTCGGTGGGGTCACCACCTGTTCTTCTACAACTACGCTCGATTCAGCGACCGGCGTTTCGGAGCGCCCGGCCTGCACCAGAAACAGGCTGCCGGTAATGACAATCCCCACACACAGACAAACGCCCACCAGGGTCACAATGCCGGCGACCCAAATCCAGGCCGGGACCTGGCGCTGCTTCTCCACTTCCATATCCTTCACGATCAAAACTCCTTCAATTTACTAACCAGAGGTGACAGTCACTTTCGGAAGTGACTGTCACCTGTGAGGCATTATACGAGAAGCCGGTTGGCAGCGTTTCTCGCACTTAAGCAACACCAAGCTTTGACGAAAACCCCGCAGGTCTATCTTGGATCCGCTGCGGAGCGAGCATATTGCGCAGACCTGCGGGGTTTGTCAGGATGATTCAACGAATGAAGTCTCTGCGAAAACCCCGCAGGTCTATCTTGGACCCATCGCGGAGCGAGCACATTGCGCAGACCTGCGGGGTTTGTCAGGATGATTCAACGAATGAAGTCTCTGCGAAAACCCCGCAGGTCTATCTTGGACCCATCGCGGAGCGAGCACATTGCGCAGACCTGCGGGGTTTGTCAGGATGATTCGCTAAACTGAGAGGGCGATCAGCCACTGCGCCAGAAAGTAGCTGCTGAGCACAATGGCCTGGGCGCTGTGGAAGGGCCGGCGAAAGCGATTCAGGGCCAGCGCTGAATCGGAGACGACAAAAGAGAGAGCGCCCGCCAGAGCCAGGGCGCTATTGGCGTCGCCCAACTGCGCCCAGCGCTCGACGGCGCGCCAGGCCATGACCAGGATGATCAAGATATACAGGGCCACCGGCAGCCGCAGCTTCGGCTTGACGCCGGGCAGCAGCAGCGCGCCTATCGCCAGACCATATATGAGCAGCGGCGCGATCCACCAGGAGGTCAGCAACTGCTCCACGCCCAATGAAAAAGCGGCGATGTACCACAGGTGTGCGATCAGAAAGCTGAGCAACCCCAGGATGAAGCGATCTTGCGGCAGCATGAGAAAGACATCGCCCCCAAGAGAGAAAATCAGCCCGAGGACGATAAACAACTTGTACGGCGCGGCGGTCTCCGGCGTGGAGGTCAGCGCCAGCAGGATGATCAGCGTAGTGGTCAGCGGCTTGAAGAGGTAGACCCGGCGACGTGGGCCGCGGTACTCGGCCCGAATGTGGAGCGCCGCGCTGATCAGAATGGCCAGTGAGAGCGGGGTGACGAGGGTCAGCGTAGCGCCTGTCGGAGTAGTTCAGCCGGGTGCAACGCCTCCCGGCCCGTGCCATGCTTGATCTGATGCCGGCAACTGGTCCCGGCAGCCACGATCAGGGTCTCAGCGCTTGCTTCGCGCACCGCCGGCAACAGGCGGCGTTCGCCCATCTTCAGCGATATTTCCAGGTGCTCCGCCTCGTAGCCGAACGCGCCGGCCATGCCGCAACAGCCGGAGTCCACCTCCGTAACCGTATAGTTCGGCGGCAGAGAGAGCACTCGCTTGCTGGGCCCCGTACCGACCAGCGCCTTCTGGTGGCAGTGGCCATGCAGCAAGACCTGCCGGCTCTCCCCGGTAAACGACAGCGGTAATTCACCCTGCGCGGTCAGCCGGTCCAGGAACTCCTCAAAGGTAAGCGCCTGTTCCGCCACCTGTCGCACGCGCTCATCATCGGCGACCAGGTAAAGGTAATCGTCTCGCAGGGCCAGGATACTGCTTGGTTCCAGACCGACGATGGGTATGCCGGCGGCGGCATATGGAGCCAGTTTGTCCAGCGTTCTGATCGCCGCCTGCCGCGCCGGCTCCACCAGCCCCTTCGAAATCATTGGCCGGCCCTCGTCCAGATGCCCACTGGGGATCACCTCCAGGCCGGCTGCCTCCAGAAGCTCCGTCGCCGCGATGGCGATATGGGGCTCGCTAAAAGTGGTAATCGTGTCGTTGAACAGCACCACCCTGCGTTCGCTGCGCCGCGGATTGCTACGGTTTGCTGCCCAATCCAGATACGAGTGACGGGCAAAGCGGGGCAACTCGCGCTGCCGGCTGATACCGGCGGCCTTCTCCATCCCCCAACGCACGCCGCCGTTGCCGATACCCCAGTTAGCCAGCGGGGCCAGCCGGCCGCTGAATCGCCGGTTCATGGCGCCGATGTTGGCAAAGAGCCGGCTGCGCAGTGGGACCGGGTTGGATTCGTAATATTGGGCCAGATATTCAAACTTGATCTTGGCCATGTCAACCGACGAGGGACACTCCGCTTTACAGGCCTTGCACTCCACGCACAGGTCCATCGCATCAAACAGTCGCCGGCTGGTGAGCGCTTCCGGCGGTAATTGGCCGGATATGGCCGCGCGCAGCAGGTTGGCCCGGCCGCGCGTGCTGTGCTCCTCCTCCCGGGTGACCATGAAGCTGGGGCACATCGTGCCGCTGATCTTTTTGCGACAGATGCCGGCTCCATTGCACTGCTCGATGGCCCGCTCGTAACCCTGTTCATGACTGAAATCCAGGTGCGTGCGCAGCGGGATAGTCTGGTACTCCTCGCCGTAGCGCAGGTTCTCGGTCATCGGCAGGGCGTTGACAATGATATTGGGGTTCAGTAGATTGCGCGGGTCAAAGATCTGCTTGACCTCCTGATAAAGCCGGTATAGCTCCGGCCCAAAGAAATGCTCATTGATCCAGCTGCGCGACCGGCCATCCCCATGCTCGCTGGACAGGGAGCCGCCATACCGTCCCAACAGCTCCACCGAAAAGCGCATGATGGCCGGCATCTTCGCCACGTCGCGGGCATCTTTGCTGTTGATCAGCGGGCGAATGTGGATGCAGCCGGCGCTGGCGTGGGCGTAATAGGCGACATTAGTGCCCAGGTCGTTGCAGAAAGTTTCAATTTGCTGCACATAATCAGCCAGGTGCTCCGGCGGCACGGCGGCGTCTTCGATGAAGGGGATGGGCTTGTGATCGCCCTTGATGCTCATCATCAGGCCCAGGCCCACCTTGCGCACTTCCCAGACGTTGGCCTGGCGCTGCCGGTCAAAGGCGCTGGTGATGTGCGTCACGCCGGTCTGCTGGCGGCGCATCTGTTCCTCCAGCCGGGCGACTTTGGCCCGCAGATCGGCATCGCTTTCCCCGTAGAACTCGGTGATCAGGATGCAGTTGGGTTGGCCGGCCAGGAAAGTGTCCAGCAGCCGGGCGTACTCCGGCACGTCCCGGCACATCGTCAGGCCGAGATTGTCCAGCAGCTCAACCGCGGACGGATCCGCCTCCAGAATTGTGGGCACGGAAGAGAGAGCGGTATGCAGGTTGTCGAAGTGCAGCAAGGCCAGCGCGGTGTGCCGGGGTAGCGACACCAGGCCCAGCTTCATCTCGGTCATGACCGCCAGCGTGCCTTCCGCGCCACAGACCAGCCGGCTCAGGTTCAGCCGCTCGTCAACCGGCCACTTGAACGAGAGGGGTGGATCGCCGGCCTGTGGGATGAAGCGGTCCAGGTTGTAGCCGCCGCAGCGACGCCAGTGGCGCGGCGTCCGCCGGCGGATTGCCGCCTGGTTGCCCTGGTCCGCGACCAGAGCGTCAATGCGCCGGTATATCTCGCCCTCCAGGCCGCTCCGTTGCCGGCGAAGCGTCCCTTCCTCTGCGGTGAGCGGAGCGAAATGGGTGGTCGAACCGTCGCTGAGGATGACATCCATCTCCAGGACGTGGTCGGCGGTCATGCCGTACAGAATGGAGTGGCTGCCGGTGGAGTTGTTGGAGACGATGCCGCCCATCGCCGCCCGGTTGCTGCTGGCCGGGTCCGGCCCATATTGCAGGCCGTAGGGACGCAAGTGTAGATTCAGCTCGTCGAGGACGATGCCGGGTTGCACCCGCACCCAGCGCTCCGCTTCATTGACCTCCAGCACCCGGTCAAGATGGCGGGACATATCAATGACCAGCGCCTTGTTGACCGCCTGTCCGGCAAGGCTGCTGCCGCTGGTGCGCGGCAAGATAGGCACCTGATGCCGGCCGGCGATCTCCACCGCCGCCTGCACATCTTCTATTGTGCGCGGGATCAACACCCCCAACGGCAGCACCTGAAAGATGCTGGCGTCCGTGCTATAGAGCAGGCGGTTGAGGTAATCGGTGCGTAATTCGCCGGCGACATGCCGGCCAATTTCATTCAGGCATTCCGCCACTGCTGCAGTGGGGGGGGCGTCCTTTGTCAGCATCGGGCTGCCTCATGTCGCCGCTAATGCTCGCGCCAGCGTATCCAGCAACAGCACGACGTTCTCGCGCCGGCTGTTGTATCCCATCAAGCCCACACGCCACACCTTGCCGGCCAGTTGGCCCAGACCGTTGGCGATCTCGATATTGTACTCCTGCAGCAGCCGGGTGGTCACCTGGCGAGCGTCCACGCCGGGCGGGACGCGAACCGTAGTCAGGCTGGACAAGCGATATTCCCTGGCCACATGGCACTCCAACCCCAGGTCGGCCAATCCTTGCCAGAGCAATTCGGCGTTCGCCTGGTGGCGCGCCCAACGTTCTTCCAGCCCCTCTTCGGCGACCAGGCGCAAGGCCTCGCGCAGCCCGTAGTTCATGTTGATCGGGGCCGTGTGATGGTAGGTGCGTTCCTCGCCCCAGTACCTGCTGATCAGGCTCATGTCCAGGTACCAATTGGCGACCTTCTCGCGCCGGCCCATCAGTTT
>CAYVQP010000127.1:6930-8506 GCA_964452775.1 uncultured Ardenticatenaceae bacterium
CTGGAACACCTCGCCCCAGGGCTTGTCCAGCCGGCGCACGTCGGCCCCATATCGCCCGGCCATGTCCACCAATCGCTCCCCGAAATAGCCGTTCACGCCCACCAGGACCACATCGCGCGGTTCCACCACGTTGGCCAGGCCGGCCTCCATGGCCGCGCTGCCCGTGCCGCTGACCGGCACAACCAGCCGGTTCTCCGTCTGCCAGGCATAACGCAGCAGGTCTTGGACCTCGTTCATCAGGGCGATAAAGCTGGGGTCCAGGTGGCCCAATTGGCGCATTCCCAGAGCCTGCAAGACGCGCGGGTGGGCATTCGATGGGCCGGGGCCTAGGAGGAGTCGAGGAGGGACGTCAAGCTGGCGGGTCTGCCGGCGATAGGCTTCGTTGATTGCTATAGTTTGATCGCTGGTGTTCATCGGGGATATCTCCATTGTGCCATTTTTCCCGGAAACTCATCTGGCTGCGGCTTGGAGAACACGCTGTTTAGTTTCCGGGAAAAACAAAACGCGGTTTCCGGGAAAATGTAAATCAGGCCGTCGCCTGCCAGGCGCGCAGCAGCTCTGCGATTCCCCAGGCTTGCTGCGGGCAGCCGCGGGGGGCGAACGGCGGGTCGCCTTCAAAGATCTCGCTCACCGAGCCGACGCCGTGATCGTTCAGGTGTTGGATCAGCGGCTCAAGATAAGAGCGGGCAAGCGCCTTGTCCTGGTAAACGCGCAGATGCGCATTGACAAACGGCCCGATCAGCCAGGACCAGACCGTTCCTTGATGGTAAGCGCCGTCGCGGCTGACGCGATCGCCGCCGTAGCTGCCTCGATACTCCGGATGCTCGCTGTCCAGCGAGCGCAAACCATAGGAGGTCAGCAGCCGGCGGGCGCAAATATCAACCACCGCCTGCTGTTGGTGGGCGTGCAACGGGCTGTGCGGCAACGACACGGCGAAGATCTGGTTCGGGCGCAGCGCGTCGTCATTCCCCTCCGGCCCGTCCAGCACATCGTAGCAGTAGCCGGCGGATTCATTCCAGAAGCGGGCAAAGCCGGCGCGCGCGCTTTCCGCCAGTCGATCGTAAGGCGCGGCATCCCGGCCCAGCCGGCGAGCGAACGCGCCCATAATGCAGAGCGCGTTGTACCAGAGCGCATTGATCTCCACCGGCTTGCCGATCCGGGGGGTGACCACCCAGCCATCTATCTTGGCATCCATCCAGGTCAGTTGCACGCCCTCCTCCCCGGCATACAACAAGCCGTCCTCCTGCAGACCGATATGGTAGCGCGTGCCCTGCTGGTGCCAGCGGATGATCTCCTCCAACGTCGGGTAGAGCTCCGCCAGGAGCGGCCCATCATTGGTCGTCTCCAGGTAGGCGCGGATCGCTTCGAAGTACCAGAGGGTAGCGTCTACCGTGTTGTACTCCGGCGCATCGCCGGCGTCCGGAAAGCGATTGGGCAACATTCCCTGGTCCACGAAATGGGCGAAGGTACGCAGGACTTTGGCGGCGATCTCCGGCCGGCCGGTGCTCAGCGTCAGACCCGGCAGGCTGATCATCGTGTCCCGGCCCCAATCGCTGAACCAGGGGTAGCCGGCGAT
>CAYVQP010000128.1:0-2352 GCA_964452775.1 uncultured Ardenticatenaceae bacterium
CCAGCGACCCCAAATCAGTAGCAGAGCGCTTCTTTTACGAGGCCATCAACGATCGCAAGCTGGAAATCCTGGCAGAGATCGTCTCGCCCGATTTTCGGGGCAGTATCCTGGAGTACGAACAGACCTCAGATACCAGAGAGGAGCTTGCCGCGGCGCTGGCCGGCGTATTCGTGGCCTTTCCCGACTACCACCAGGTGATCCACGATTGGATTGTCCAGGGAGACAAGGTAGTGGCCCGCTGGACGACCACCGGCACGCACCTCGGCGCCTACAACGGCGTCGCCCCCACCGGCAAAGTCATCCACGAGCACGGTATCGACATCTTCCAGGTGGTAGACGGCCGGATTGTGGCCCATTGGGTGGAGTTGGATCTGCTGGGTATCTTCAAGCAAATGGATGCGGTGACGATTCATCGGAGGTAACCCCGGCATCCATGCCGGCTCTTCCGCACTCACCCGGCAAGAATGTCGGGGTTGCGTTGGGTAGTCTTCCGCGCACTCATCCGGCGAGCAACGCTGCCAAGACCCACATCCATTCGGGCCATTGACAGCGATTCCCATTATTTGTATCCTGTTGATAATTGCGCGCCGCCCGCCGTTGGCGACCCTTCCTCGTTTCCGGAATGCCCCTCACCATCGAGGGGGAGACGAGCAGCAAGAGACAGTTTCAGTAGAGCTGAGCCGGGAGGTTTCATGCTGGACGATCTGCATCAGCTCGCGGTCGCGGCGCTAACGACTGAGTTAGCCGGCCGGATTCCGCCGCCGCCCCAGGATGTCACATTCGAACTCTTCTTGAGCCCGAAACGGTTCACGCCAACCGGCCTGGGCAATTTTGTTGGCCGGCACGATGATCCGCTGGGGAGCATCACCGGCGTGCGCCTGGCAGCCGAAGCGCTGGTCACCGTTACCGTCGTAGAGCCGGCCGACCTGAACCCGGCCATCGCCCAACTCACCTCCACTTTACTGGCGCAGGACCCCGCCGCGCTGCGTCTGGACGGCATCTTTCGCTGGCAGGTCAGCGCCATTGAACCTAACCCGGCCGGCCCCCTCGCCCGTGACGTGCGTTTTGATGTCCTCTACGAATTTATCCGTCTCCCAGAGGCAGGGGAGGGCATTATCGAGACGATTCCCATTGACTTGACCCTTGCATAACCACTGACGGTCTGGCGCGGATCGCGACGGCCGCTCCATTTCGTCGTCGCGACGCACAATTTCTCTGGAGGTTGTAATGGCAGAAGACTTTAATGTAGCTGAGTTTGTAGTGCCGGGCGTCTTTGTCGCGGTGCGCCCCGAAGGTCTGGTCAGCGTCGGCGGCATCTCCACCGGCAACATCGGCATTGTGGGCACTGCCAGCAAGGGGACGGATGCCCCCGGCGTCACCCATATCGTCGGCGACTATGCCACCGCGTTGGCGCTGTTCGGCCCATATGACGCCAGCGGCCAGGGCGGCGAGAAATTTAACCTTACCCGGGCTTTAGAAATAGCTTTTCGCAATGGGGCCAGGACGGTCTACGCGCGGGCGCTGGCTTTGGGCAACAACGACGCGCAGCCCGACCAGGCCGCATACACAGCCGCCTTCACCGAGCTGCTCAAGGATGACGCCAACATCCTCATCGCGCCCCAACTGTCCACGAACGACGCCAAGGCCGTGCTTACCCCCTTGCTGGAAACGGCCGAAGGAGAGGGTAAGGACCTGCTGGCCGTCATCGGCTCCGACAAGACCGTACCCGCCGAAGTCAAGGCCCAGGTTGCCGCCAACGACCGGGTCATTCTTTGCGGCCCCGGCATCATGGCCTACGACGCCGCCGGCAAGAAGGAGGTCGCCCTCAGCGGCGCTTATACCGCCGCCGCGGTGGCCGGCCTGCTGGCAACGCTGGTCCCCCAATCAAGCCCGACCAATAAGCAATTGGCCGGCGTCGTCTCCCTCGCCCATCGCTACAGTTATAGCGAGATAAAGGACCTGCTCGGCGGCGGCGTCTTTGTGCTGGAAATGCGCTCCGGCGTGCGCGCCGTTCGTGGCATCACCACCGACAGCGGCCCCTTCAAGCAGGTGACCACCCGGCGTATCGTTGATTTCGCCAAGGCCGGCATCCGCCAGGCCGCCCGGCCGTTCATCGGCCGGCTCAACAACCAGCGCGTGCGCGCGGCCCTGGCGGCGGCCATTGACGGCTTCCTGACCAGCATGGTGCAGGATGAGGCGTTGACGGAGTATTCGCTGGAGGTAACCGCCACCCGTGCGGAGGAGATCGCCGGCATTGCCCGAGTCAACGCTGTCCTGAAGCCGACGTTTAGCATTGACTTCATCGCCGTGACCCTGACGCTTCAGTAGTGCGGCAAGAATTTTCCCGGAAAC
>CAYVQP010000128.1:2452-4110 GCA_964452775.1 uncultured Ardenticatenaceae bacterium
TGCAGAAAAGGAGACATAGATGGCAAACACAAGCGTATTTACTGGAGCGGACGGTTCCATCTCGCTTTCCTCGCCGGAAGGGCTCGAGGGCGCCGGCGCGCAAGCCGTGTTGGACGCCTACGAGCTGATTACGGTTGGCCGCGTGAGAGATGTGCGCGTGGAGCTGGAGACCGACGTCAAGGCGTTCCATGAAATCGGGCAGCGTTACGCGACCGAATTGCGCCCCGGCAACGTGCACGTGCGCGGAACCATCGGCCGCGCCTACATCAACGGCGCGCTGCTCAAGCTGATGCTGGGCGAGGCGGCGGGTGGGCGTCCGGCGGCGAGCTGGGTCCAGCCGGCCTTCAATATCACGGTGCTGCTCGACAATCCCGCCAACGAAGGACAGAGCAACAACCTGACCATTCATGGGGCGAAGATTGATAGTTGGGTCTACGGCGTGCCGGAAGATGACTTTGTGCTGGAATCGGTCGGCTTTCAGGCGCTCTTCGTCACCGTAGAAGATGCGTAGGTAGTAGTCTGAGGCGACCCACGCCGGTCACTGGAGGCCGTCCCGATGAGCCAGCTCTATTTGACTGCCGATGAGCTGCTGGCCGGCAGCACACTCTCTTTCGATGTGCTCGTGCCGGCCGAGATCCTGCATCCCTCGTTGAATGGGGCGCATGACCTTCCCGCCGGGGGGCAACGGGTGCGCCTGCGCCCGCTGACCCTGGGCGACCTGCAGACCATCGCCCGCGCCGCCAGGGAGAACGATTCCCTCGTGGCTACCTTGATGGTGCAACAGGCGCTGGTCGAGCCGGCGCTGACCGTGGCGCAGGTGGCCGCGCTGCATGCCGGGCTGGTGCATTTCCTGTTGGAGCAAGTCAATCAAATCAGCGGCCTTTCCCTTTCTGACGACGACCTCGCCCAGGCCATTGAAGCGCCGCTGGTCAAGGCCGCCTATTTGCTGGCCCGCGAATACGGCTGGACCCCGCAACAGGTCAACGAGTTGACCCTGGGCCAGCTCCTGCTACACCTGAAGATGCTGAATGGCTGAGCCACCGCCGGACCTATCCCGCGTTGTGCGCCCCTTCCGGCAATGGCAGGCCCACCTGCGCGAGCCGTTGCGGGCGCTGTTCACGGACTTCGAGCGGCTGGAAGCGCTGGCCGTTCGATTAGCCGAATACGAGCTGCCCGCCGATCTGCTGCGCTTCACGCCCTACAGCGGCCTGTCAGAAATGCTGGCCGGCGCTGCGGCGGACGCGCCGTTGCCCAAAGAGAGCCGCGCCCGGCGTGACTCGCCGGGCGTCGCCGGCCGGCAGCGCCCGGCCGGGTCGCGCGCGCAGCCAGAAGCGCGCGCGCAACCTGAGGCGCGCGCGCAACCAGGAACCAGCTCGCGTCCGGCAACTCCGCTGCGCCGGCCTCCGGCATTCAGCCCGGGTTCAGCCGGCGACGGCCAGCCGGCGGCGACAATCGAAGCCGGCGCGCCGCCGCGACCGGCCGGCCCGCCCCTCTTTCCCCTCCGGCCCGGACGGCCCAACGAGCCGCCGGCCCCTGAGTCGCGCCCGGAGGGGCGGACGCGGGAAGCCGGACCGCCGGCCGGCCCCGAGACCGGCGTGGGACGCGCGCCCGCAGACAGCCGCCGCGCCCCATTGACGCCGGGCAGCCGGGAGGAAGGG
>CAYVQP010000128.1:4210-8496 GCA_964452775.1 uncultured Ardenticatenaceae bacterium
CGCGAACAGGCCCACCGGCGCGGCGTGCAGCTGGAGTGAGTGGTTCTTTCGCGATACGAAGACAAAACCCCGCAGGTCTTCACCAGGGTCATTGCGGGACGAGCGTACTCAGTAGGACCTGCGGGGTTTCTGCAAAGAGTTAGCAAGAGAACCACTGAGTGCGCCGGCTCATGCGCCTGGGGCGCACCAGCCGCGGACATAGAGAAGGATGCGCGTACAACCGATACTTGACGACTGGCAAATCCCCCGGATTCAGCGCATCGAATCCGCGGAGCGGCGCGCCTATGTGGAGCACGCGATCCCCGGCCGGGCCGGCAACCTCTACCAGGACCTGAACCACGCCCCGCTGCGGCTGGCTATCACCGGCAGCCTGTTCGGCGACGAGAAACGGGATGAATTCCTGGAGCAGGTGCGCGCCAAGTTTTCGGCCGGCGAGCCGGTGACCTTCGCCGCCGACATCCTGACCGCTACAGAGGTGCTCTACGTCATCATTGAGCAATTGCACTTCGCCGAGAGCGGGGCCGCCCCCGACCAGTTTGAGTTTCACATCGTCTTGAAGGAAAGCCCGCCTCCACCTCCGCCGCCGGACCCGCTGGGCGGCATTGACGCCGGCTTGCTCGATCAGGCGGGCGCTTTCCTGGACTCGGTGACCGGCGCGCTGGATGCGCTGGACGCCCTGGGCAGCATCCCCGACATCGGCGATCCCACGACGCCCCTGTCCGGCGCGCTGGCCGGCGTGGAGTCGGCCATGGGTGAACTGGCGAACGTCGCCGGGGCTATTACAGATCTCTTCGGCTCATGACCATTTTCGACAGCATCGAGAGCGCCCTCGCCGGCAGCCAGGTCAACGTCTCCGTGACGGTCGAGGCCGGCAATCTGCTCGCCATCGGGCAGACGGTCGCCGGACTGATTGACAACCCGCCCGGCGACTTCCGCGCCTTCGTGCAATCGCTGGCGGAAGCGGATTTGCCGCAGATTGACGCCGGCGGCAACCTGGCCGCCAACCTGGCGGCCATCCAGGATGCTTTGCCGGACGATCTGGGCGACATCCCCGGCGCGTTGCTGGCTATCCTGGGCGAGATTGAGGAGCAGCTGGGGTTGGGCGTGCTGAATGTGCTGGCCGGCGCGTTGGAGGCGGTGCAGGCGATCCAGCAGCTAATCTCCGGCGACATTACCTGCGGCATCCGCCTCGGCTCGCAAACGTCAAAGCCCTCGGCCGCGCCGGGCGGCGGCGGGCCGGGCGGAGGCGGTGGACCGGGCGGCGGAGGCGGCGGGCCGGGTGGGCAACCCAACGGCAACGCTCCAAAGCCCACGCCGGAGGGCATTGACCAGACGATAGCGGTATTGGACACCCTGCCCAGCCCCCTGACGGTCGAGTCCCTGCTGCGCTTTGTGCACAATTCCGTGCGCGGCATTCGCTCAACCGCATTCGTGCGCTACATGCCGGTCATTGATGACTTCCTCGACCCGGTCGAGACCCTGCTGCAATGGGAGCAGATGGACGCCGGGCAGCTGCTGGCCAATTTCGACCAGACGCTTACCAACGTGGCCGCCCTGATCCGGCGGGGGATAGAGGCCGTCCTGCACGACATGTTGGACGAGTTGGCCGCCCTGTCCGGCCAGTTCCAGGCGGAGCTGTTGGCCCAGCTTGCGGGCGATCTGGCCGCCCGGCTGGCGGAGCTGCAAACGGCCATCGTGGCCGGCGACGTCAGCGCGACTACGCCCCTGACCGCTACAATCAACAACCTGCTCGACCAGCTTGAGGCCGTGCGCGCCGCGCATGATGCCAACGTGTTGCCCCCGTTGGCCCGCCTGACCGCCCGGATCACAACCCTGCCGGAGGATCTGGAAGACCAGATCAACCGCGTGATCAGCGTCTTGCAGCCCACGGGCGTGGTGGGCGGCATCACCGCCATTCCCGAATGGCAACCCCTGGCGCTCCCGGCCACAACCGCCGAGACCTTCAGCACATTTGAGAGCTTCCTGCAGAGCTACCTCAACTTCTTTGAAGATGTGCGCGAGAAGATTGACTTCGCGGCGCTGCAAACGCCGCTGGCCGAAATCGTCGCCGGCGTGCAGGACATTGTCACCCAGTTTGATCAGGCGATGGTCACCGTCACCTTGCAGGTGCAGGAGCTGTTCGGCGAGGTGGAGGCGGCGCTGGACGGCATTGACGCCAACCAGATGATGGCCGACGCGCAGGCCGCCATCCAGGAGTTCAGCGACGACCTTATCGCCGAGGTCGCCGCTGCGTTCGAGCCGGCTCGCGCCGCATTGGCAAGTGTGGTGAGCGAAATTGACACCGCCGCCGATTCCTTTGACCCCCAATCCCTGGTGGACGCCCTGCGAGACACGCTGCAATCGCTGGTCGGCGTGCTGCAGGAACCCGGGGTGACCGCCGGCCTGGACGCCATCCGCGACGGCATTGAGAGCGCCGCCGACCAGCTGGAAGCGATCTCCTTTGCGGCGATTGCGGATGAGGTGATCGCCGGAATTGACGAGATCGCCGTCGCCCTGGGCGAAATCAACGTGGACGACCTCTCCGATGCGATGAAAGTGGCCCTGATTGCCGCCCTGGAACTGCTGCCGGACGACATTCGCCCCTTCACCGACCCGCTCATCGTGGACCTTGGCGGCGTGGTCGAGGCGGGACCGTTGCCCGTCTTTCAGCTGATCGAGCAGCAGCCGGCGCTGTTGTTGGAGGCGGTAGCCGCCTTTGAGCCGGCCGCCCTGATCGGCGACTCGCTCTCCAAACCCTTTGCGGAGCTGCTGGCCGGGATGGAGGCCTTCCAGCCCAGCCAACTGCTCAAGTTGCTGGAGGCGGAGTTCGCCACCTTTAAGCAGCGCCTGCGGGCCAACGCCGACCCGGCCCTGGCCCTCCAACCGCTGGCGGCGTTGTTTGACGAGCTGCTCGCCGGGTTGGACAGCCTGCGCCCGGCCACGCTCCTGGAGCCGATTGAAGCCCAACTGACCAAAGTCGTTGACGCCATTGTGGCTGCCCTGCCGGCTGACGAAATCATCAGCGCCCTCGATCAGGTGGTGAACTTCGTCAACGATACCCTGGCCCTGGGCGACCGTTTCTTCGCCTTGCTGCAGAAGCTGCGCGCCATGCTGGCCGGTCTGGCCGGCGGCGCGACGCAACTCCAGGGCTGGGTGGATGGCGTGCTGGCGCGCATTGACGCCCTGGCCGGCGCCGGCCAGCTGACCCCCAGGCTGGCCTCAATTTCGGCGGCGATAGACGCCGCCACCGCCGCCGAGCTGACCGCTACCTGGAACGCCTCCGCGACGCCGCTGCGGAGCATGTTGGATACGCTCAATCCGGACGGCCGGCTGGCCGAGGTGGTGCAGGCATACAGCGCCATCAAGCGGCCGGCGGTGGAGGCGTTGCCCCCTTCCGCGGAAAGGAGCGCCATACTCACCTTGCTGGAGCGCTTTAACCCGTCGCAGCCGGCCTTCAACGCCAGCTACCGCGCTCTGGGTGAATTGCGCGGGGCGCTGAACGCCGCCAACAGCGGGCTGGAGGCCGTGATGGTCGAGTGGGACGCCGATTACCACCCGGCGGGCGGCGTGCTGGCTTGCTTCAAAGAGCCGCAGGCGACCGCCGCCCAGTTGCGCGGCTGGATTGAGGATTCGTTGCAACGGAGCCTGATTACGCCGCTCTCCGGCCTGTTCATCGCCCTGGAGCCGGTGGGGCAGTTCGTGGACACGCTGCTGGCGGCGACCCAGCCGTTGCTGGCCGGCTTGCAAAACGGTCTGGCCGGCCTGCTCACCGGGCCGGCCGCGCTCGGCGGATTGCGCGATTCCCTGCAGGCGCTGATTGACCGCCTGCGCGGCATCAACCTCTCCTTCCTGACGGATAGCCTGGATGAATTATTCGACAACATGCGCGCCAAGCTGGCCGCCGTGGACCCGGCGCAGTTGGCCGCCGCGCTCAGCCAGGCGTTTGCCGATATGCTCAGCGCGCTCTCTTTGGAGCTGGCTATCCCGGCCGGCAGCCTGGACCAAATTGACGCCGCTTACGAGCAGGTGGTGGGCAAAATTAAGGCGCTCGATCCCGGCAAACTGGTGGTCGAAGTCGTGCAGCCGGAATACGAAGCGTTGGTGCTGCCGGTGTTGGAACCATTTGACTTGACGCCGGTGCTGGCCGTCTTGACCGCGCGCATCGCCGGCCTGGAGGATGAATTGCGCGCCGAGATGGATCGCGTCAACGCCGCTTACCAGGCGATGTTGGACGCCGCCCCCGACGTCAGCCTGCTGCCCGTCTCCGTGGATATTGACGTGGGTAT
>CAYVQP010000129.1:0-2039 GCA_964452775.1 uncultured Ardenticatenaceae bacterium
CCCATCACGCGCCGCCATTAGCATCATGAAGCTTCCCGAAAGATTTCACCACCGTGTGTCAACCGGCAGCCATTATGCTATGTACAGTTATGTTCGTCAATTTCTGCTTTTCCCCCGGAAAGAACAGGACACGCCGCTAAGGGCGTGTCCTGCTGTAGGTGGAGATGGCGGGAATCGAACCCGCGTCCGAAAAACTCGACCTCTGAACGTCTACAAGCTTAGCCGGGCTATTTGGTTTTCGCCGCCCTGTCCCCGACCGGCCGGGTCGCTGGGGCCGCTATCCGATGACCCCCGAAAGGGTCGCTTACCCACCGCTATCGGCGTCGCGGCGGCGCACGTTGGCTATGGTGACGCCCAACTCCAACCGGCCAACGAGCGGCGGAGGTGGACGTGGCGCCGTATCAGGACGCCATTTGCTCTATCTCACTGTTTAGGCAGCGAGGGGGAGAGCGTTATAGGCAACATTTCTGTTGGCACTTAATTGTCGCTTCCAGTTTTACGAGGTTGAGAAGCATGCTCGGCTTGCAGTCCAGGATCAACCTTTCCCGTCGAGACCTGTCATCCCCAGACGCGATTATTATACCATGCTCCAATGCTGTGCGCGATAAGAGAGTTGTAAAAAAACCCCGCAGGTCTCTCCTGTCTCTGCAGCCGAGCGAGCATACTCAAGAAGACCTGCGGGGTTTCCGAATTGTTTGGCTCATCCGGCCCAATCCAGAAAGCGGTAGTAGAGCGCCGCCAGGGGTAGAAACCAGGGGTTGCCCCGGTGGAAGAAGCGCGTCTGATGGGGGATCTGGGCGAAGGGGCTGGACTGCTTCGCGCCGCAGAGCAGCAAGCCGGCTTCCGCGCCCAGATAGGTGGCAATGGAAACCCCATGCCCACAGTAGCCCATGGCGTAATGCACTCCGTCAATGCGACCGATGTGCGGCATCAGGTCAAAGGTGATGCCCAGCCGGCCCGTCCAGGAGTGGGTGATGGGCGTGTCGCCTAGCGCCGGGTAGACCTGCAGCATGCGCTCCTGCAAGCGGCGGGCGCTTTCAGCCAGGTCCAGGTTCGTACTCAGGTTGTTGCGCCCGCCAAACAGCATCCGCCCATCCGGCGTCAGCCGGAAGTAATTGAGAAAATACTTGGAATCGTAGAACATGCGCCCCTTCGGGCTGAGCGCAGCCTGCAGGTCGGCGGGCAGGGGGGCGGTGACGATTATGTAGCTGCCGACGGGGAAGATGCGCCGGCGCAGACCGGGGATCAGCGCGCCGGTGTAGCCGTTGGTGGCGACCAGCACCTCGCCGGCGCGCAGCACGCCCCGATTGGTGTGCACGGCGTAGCCCCCGTTCTGTCGCTCGACGCGTTCGACGGTCACATTCTCGCAGAGATGCGCGCCGCGGCGGGCGACGGCTGCCGCCAGACTGAAGACGTATTTTGCCGGGTGTAGCCCACCGCTGTAGTCGTCAACCATCCCGCCGTAGAAGGCGGTGGAGCCGATCTCGGTGGATAGCTCGTCCGGCTCCACCAGGCGCATTGTGTGTCCAAGCGTCTCCTGAAACCAGGCGGCCTTCTTGCGGAAGGCGGTGAAATGTTCCGGCTTGTAAGCCAGGCACACATGGCCGGGGCGCGCGAAATCGCAATCCAGCTCCTCTTCGAGGACGATCTGCTCGATCAGGTCAATGGCGTCCAGCGAGGATTGCCAGAAGAGCCGGCCCAATTCCGGCCCGTAGCGCTGGTAGACGACCTGCGCTGCCGCCTTCAGGCCGGTGGTGGTCATGCCGCCGTTGCGCGAGCTGGCCCCCCAGCCAATCGTCTGCTGCTCCAGGACGGCCACGCTGCCCCCATGCCGGGCGATGACGCGAGCGGCGTTCAGGCCGGTGTAGCCGCCGCCAACAATCGCCACATCCACCTGCTCCGGCAGGGGCGCAGTTGGCAGATCTGCCGGGCGGGGAAATTGATCCGTCCACATTGGGACTGTCTTCATCGTACGGTCACTCATAAGTCGTTCGTTAGGAAACCCCGCAGGTCTCACATGTTGGAGGCAATAGCAGCTA
>CAYVQP010000129.1:2139-4775 GCA_964452775.1 uncultured Ardenticatenaceae bacterium
TGATCAGCGGCATATTCTCCGCGATATTCTGTTGGGAGCAACTGAAGGAACGCCCGGCAAATTGGAAATCAACCGGAGATCAGTTCGTGGCGCATAAAGTGGAAGTTGTAGAGCGGCTTCTCCTGCGGCACGCCGCAGCTGGCCAGGATGGGTAAATCCTGCAGCTCCCGGCGCAGGACGATTTGATGGATGCGCTGCGTGGCCTGCTCGACGAAGCGTATGGCCTGCTCACCATCAACTGATCCTGCTGACCCCAAAAAGTGGAATGCCCGGGTGTGCAGCTCGCCGGTACGGCGGCGCAGCATGATTTCGGCCGCCTGCACTGGGCTGTCATAGCTGCTACGCCCGCGCATGTGCTCCAGGGTAAGCAGCCCGTGATTGCCGGCGGCGACAAAGCCGGCAGCCTCTTCTGGGATTAGCCGGCCATAGATGACGCCATCCGGCAGGGTTAACAAAGTCGGGGCGAAACGATGGCCGCCCACGTGCGTCGTCTGCCAGACTGAGTCGCCGGCGTGCGCGGCCAACGCACGCCGCAGAGCGCTACCGTATTTGGCGCAACAGGGGTCGCGGCGGCCGTTCACGCATACCAGATACAGCCGTTCCGGGGAGAGGAAGGGATCGGCTGCGGGCAGGCCGGCAAGGGCAGGCTGCAGGTCCAGGTCCAGCAGCGCCTCATGGGCGGGCAGGTCGAAGCGGTACAGCGTCTGCACTGTGTCAGCAGTTTGAGCCAGGTAAAGGCGCAGCCCATCCGCCGCGCGCGCCCGGCGGATGAATTGCAGCCGGCTGAGGGGAACCTCGGCCAACAGCGCGTCCAGCCGGGCCTGCACGGGGGCCGGCAAATTGTTGTCCTCCGTCGCCTTCGCGCTCCAGGTGGCCGCATATTCCAGGATGAACCAGGTCCGGGCGTGGGTAGCTGTGCCGGCCAGCGGCTCGCCCAGTTCACGCGAGCGATCAGCGCAGGCGAGAACGGGTTCAGATTGATCGCATGTGGACAACTTCGGAAGCGATGTCATTTGATCGATGATAGTCGAGACATGACGAGCGACAAGAGGGCGCTGACGACGTGGCTGCGTAAGAGCAGGGAGATGGCCCAATAGCGCCGGCCGGGCACAAAGACGACCGGCCCTCCTCGCCGCAACGCCTCCAGGGAGTCGGCGGCTACGCGCTCCGAGGTCAGCCAGGCAATGGCCGGCAGCCGGCCCTTGTCCAGCCGGGTATGCAGCGAGCGATCGTGAAACTCGCTGTGGGTCAGGCCGGGGCAGAGGGCCTGCACGCGCACATTGGAATGCGCCAGCTCTACGGCCAGGCCCTGGCTGTGCTGGATCAGGTATCGCTTGGTGCTGGAATAGCTGTTGTTCCAGGGCATGATCAGGAAGCCGGCCAGGGAGGAGACGTTGATTATCGCGCCCAGGTTTCGGGCCAGCATGCCCGGCAGGGCAGCGTGCGTCAGGGCGATGGTCGCTTCGACATGCAGGCGGATCATCTCCTGGTGGACCTCTACCGGCGTTTCCCAGAAGCGGCCGCGATAGCCGAAGCCGGCATTGTTCACCAGATAGACGAGATCGGGAATCGCTCGCAGCCGGTCGCTCACCTGGGCTATACCCTCCAACGTGGACAGGTCGCAGGCGATGATTTCGACTTCCACCCCATGCGCGGCCTGCAGTTCGGCGGCCAGCTCGGCCAGGCGCTGTTCCCGGCGGGCGACGAGGATCAGCCGGTAACCTTCCGCAGCCAGCAGGCGGGCGAACGCCGCCCCGATGCCGCTGGATGCGCCAGTGATTAGGGCCGCCCCCTTCGTCGCCGAACCGGAGAGCGGGCGCAGCGGCGCAGGAGCGCTCAGCCGGCGGACCAGCCACAACAGGCCAAGGCCGCCGGCCAATATCAGTCCAAATCGTTTCGTTGTCATAGCTTCACTCGGCATACAGGCCGGTTACCAGCGCGGCGCGCTCATACATCAGCCGGCGTAGTTCCGGCGGAGCGATCACTTCTACGCTTTCATCCAGGCCCAGGAGCTTCCGGCAGGCATCATCCGCCGACGAAAAGGTGAGGGTGAGCAACAGGTTGCTGCTATCCGGCTCGGTTTGTGCCTGGGCCAGCAGCCCGTGCATACCTTCGCCGAAGGCTTTCACCAGCAGCGGCCCTCCGACCGGGGAGACGCGCAGGGTTACGTGGTACTTTTCCATGGTGCTTTCAAAGTTGGCGCACCATTGCCGCCAATGGTCGGCCAGGTCGAAGTCATTCGGGCGCGAGAAGATAGAATCGTCCATCTCGGCCTGTAGAATACGCGAGACGCGAAAGACCTGCACCCATTCAAAGGATCGGGCGACGACATACCAGATGCCGGCCTTGGCCACCAGCCCATACGGTTCGATGAGCCGTTCGACGTGCGTGCCATCTCCCCGCCGGTAGGTCATGCGCACGCGCCGATCTTCCCAGACGGCCTGTTGCAACATGGGCAGGAAGGGAACCGGCTCCTCCATATGGAACCAGCCGGCCGGGTCGAGGTGCAGGCGGCGGCGCACTCGCGCTGCGTCTTCCTGAAAGCGGGAGGGCAGCGCGGCGGACAATTTTAGTAGCGCCGCTTCGGCCGCCTGATCAGCGCCCAGGTCGGCCAGCAGGCCGGGCACGGTCAGCAT
>CAYVQP010000129.1:4875-8344 GCA_964452775.1 uncultured Ardenticatenaceae bacterium
GCCGTTTCGCTTACCCAGCCGCCGGGACCGCTGGCGGCGGCGCCGGGACCGCCATTGTAGCCGGCGAAGGCCAGACCGATATTGCCGCCCGTTTGCTCCAGCAAGGTGGCCATGTAGCTGAGGCCGCGAGCGGCATTGGTGTCCGGATCCAGAGGGTCCTCGCCGGGGCTGAAGTGAAAGGGCATTACCTGAAACAACCCCTGCGCGCCGGCCGGGGAGCCGATGGTCGGGTGGCCGCAAGATTCGATCTGCATTACCGTGGCCACCAGATCAGGATCCAGATCGTGCTCTTCCGACCAGCGGACTATCTCCCCCGCCCAGTAATGGATTTCCGGGGTGAAAATGGGCGACAGGATGCTGGCGCTGGTGACCGGATTATCCTGCACCCGACCGCTGCGGGTCAGCCCGACCAGCAGCGCCGCGACGCCGGCGATGCCGCAAAGCACGAGGAGCAAGAAGATAGCCGGGGGTATTCGCGGCGGCCAGGTCCGGTCGCCCTTGTGCTCTTCCATCGGGTCAGGCCAGATCGGCCAGAATCTTCTCCAGGTCTCCCCGATCGAAGAGGTAGCGCCTGTGGCAAAAGTGACAATCAACCACCGCCTCGCCCTCGCTGGCCAGCATGACCTCCAGTTCCTCCCGCCCGAGCATAGTAAGCGCCTTCAGCCCGCGTTCTCGGCTGCAGTCACACTCAAAACGCAACTCGCGGCGCTCAATTTCCACGTAAGAGAGGCCGGATGGCAGGAGCGCCAGCACTGCCTCCGGCTTGCCCGCATCGTGCAACAAGTCGGCGATTGGCGGTAACTCCTGCAGCCGATCTTTGAGCAGCTCCATTGCCTGCGGTTGGTGCGGCGGCATGGATTGCAGGAGCAGGCCGCCGGCGCTGATCACTTCGCCTTCTTCGGTGACCAGCGCGCCGACTTCGACCAGCGAGGGGACCTGTTCCGACTGGTTCAGGTAGTAAGCCAAATCGCCGTTGATGTCGCTGGTCGCCAGAGGAACCACGCTTTCTATGACCCCTTTCAGGCGCACGTCCTTGTTCACGGTCAGCAAGCCGGCCCGGCCGAGCAGCCGGACGATATCGGGTTGCCCACTGATGAAAGGCAGGTCCACAGTCGGTTGGCCGGCGTAGCCGTGCAGCCGGCCGTAGCTATCGGACTCAACGATGATCTTTTCGACCGGCCCGGTCCCCTCAAATTTGAGCGCCACGCGCTGCTGCACCTTCAAGAGCGCGCCAATCAACGCGCCGCCCACCAGGGCGCTCCCCAGGGCCGCGGTGACTGTCGGGCTGGTCTCATGCAGTTGGGCGGCCGCGCGCACCAGGTCGGTGGCGACGCAGACCAGGGCGCGTATGCCGGGTTCTCTGGTTATTGCTCTGATCAGGTAATCGCTCATCAAATATTCCTGCGACCACGCGCTAATGCCGGGATTGTATCGCAATCCGGCCACGGCTGTCAGCATTGCCGTTGCCGGCGCGCCGGCCCGACGCGCAAATTCAGCAGAAAAAGTACCACGTTAAAGGCGAAAAAGCGGCGTAAAGTGGGCGACTCTCAGCCGTTTTTCAGGCCGCTACAGCAGGCAAAATGAGCCGAAAAACGCCAGTACAATTGTTCTAAATGAGCCTCATAATTGTTGACAAAAGGTGTCAGTTACCTCGAGTACAATAGTGACAATGAGGTCAAAGGAAAGCGCAGGCAGACGGACAGAAAAATGGAGGGTATCGACATGAATTCACTGAGTTGCATCGCATGTGGGCGCACTTCAGGGGCAGACGTTGACCTTGATGAGCTGATTCAGCATTGCGAGGCCGGAGCCGGTCATGAGGCGACCAGCGCGGCTATTTCCGCCCCGTCTGTGGCCTTCCCGGCGACCTTCGCCTTTCAACTCAGCCGGCAAGCAGGCTACCGCCCAAGGGCTTCATTCTACTCACTCTAATGGAGCGGGGATGACCGGCTGACAGCCGGCCCCGCTCCTGAACCACCTTCCCCGTAGTACCCCCCGGCCCCTCGCCCTCTCTTCCATTCGCAGTAAGCCCCGCAGCTCTTAGCAGGATGAGACCTGCAGAGTTATGGTATAATTCTCGCCGAAAGGCGGCCTGGAGCCGCCTATTTGCTGATGGCAAATGAGCGACCTACCCGGTAACGAAGTACCCAACAGCAGTGAAGCCGGCGCTTCCCGGCTTCCGCGCGTCCTGGGAGCGGCGGCCGTCCTGGCGGCGCTGCTGCTCGTTGCGGCGGGCGCATTCTGGATTTATCGCACTGCGCACTCCTTCTCCGCGAGCTGGGAAGTCACCCAACCGGAGTTTGAGTTAGGGGCAGAAGCCGGCCCGGTGGCAACTTCTGATGCTCAGCCGGAAGCCGAGAATCCGGCGATCGTGCAGGAACAGGCAGCGCCGGAGGTATCCGCGCCGGGTCTGCTCCAGCCGTGGACGGGGACGGAGCGGGTGAACGTGCTCTTGTTGGGTATTGACCAGCGCTGCGACGAGAGCGGGCCGACGCATACTGATTCGATGATGGTGGCCAGCATAGACCCGGCGACCATGACCGCGGTCGCTCTCTCCCTGCCGCGCGACCTGTGGGTGGAGATCCCCAATATCGGCCTCAACCGCATCAACCAGGCGCACTACTTCGGCGAAGTGCGCAGCTATCCCGGCGGCGGGCCGGCGCTGGCCGCGGAGACGGTGGAAGCGCTGTTGGGCATCCCTATCCACTATTACGGGGCGGTGAACTTCGACGCCTTCACCGAGTTTATTGACCTGATCGGGGGCATTGACGTAGAGGTCGCGGAAGATATTGACGACCCCAAATATCCGGATCGCTGCTATGGCTATGATCCTTTTCAGATCTCAGCCGGCCCACATCATTTGGATGGCGCTGAGGCGCTAAAGTTTGCCCGCACCCGGGCGACCTTTGGCGGCGATGTTGACCGGGCCGGTCGCCAGCAGCAGGTGCTGTTGGCCGTACGCAACGCGATCCTGGACCTGGATATGGTCCCCCGGCTGTTAACCCAGGCGCCGCAGCTGTGGCAGTCCTTTCAGGAGAACGTCAGCACGAATATGACGCTGGATGAGGCGATCCAGTTGGCGCTGCTGGCCAAAGATATCCCCAGAGAGAACATCCGCACAGCGGTGATTGGTTACGACAGCCTTTATCCGGAGACCACACCGGATGGGCAGCAGGTGCTCGTGCCGCGCCGGGAGGGGATTCGCGAGCTGCGCGACGCCCTCTTTGCGCCGGCGCCCATTCCCAGAGCGACGGCCGTCATCTCGCCGGAACTCATCGCCGGGGAAAATGCACGCGTCGCCATTCTAAACGGCACCCCCCATTTCGGGCTGGCGGCGACGACTCAGGCATTTCTGGAATCGTACAACGTCAACGTGACCAGCATCGGCAACGCGGACGCGGCCACGTACCCCACCACCCTTATATACGATTTCACGAACAGCCATGAGACGGCCAATGCGCTGGCGCAG
>CAYVQP010000130.1:0-8227 GCA_964452775.1 uncultured Ardenticatenaceae bacterium
TCGTACATCCAGCCCAACTCCGCTTCCACCTCGTCCAGCAACGCTCGTCCGGCCTCGGCAAAAGCGGCCACGTCAAAGGGCAAGTTGTAATTGGCGGCGATGAAGGTAGCGGCCGGCGACAGGTCATTCAGAATGACCCGCCGTGCGCCCCACTGCGGCGCTTCTCGCCCCTCGGCGCGCCACTGCGCTTCGAGCTTGCGGCGATAGTCGGCCGGCGCGCTGCCGCACCATTGCGCCGCCACGCCGGTCATGCCGGAGCCGCAGAAGCCGTCCAACACGATATCGCCGGGCGCGGTGTAGTGGAGGATGGGTGGGACAATGGCCAGATGCGGCACTTTCGTATGGTAGGAGTGCGCCCGGTAGATCGGGTCCGTTTTCCCCTCGCTCACATCCACCGCATACGGCTCCCGCTGATATGCATCATCCGGGTCTAGCGGCTTGCCATATTCCTCGACAAAGGCCGCCAGCCAAGGGTTCGGGCAAGCCGTGTAGTACGGCGGGTCGCTGAGGGCCAGGATGTCCTCGTCCTCGCCGATGGGGAAGCCCTCTATCTGGCGAAACTCGGGGTCGCGCAGCTTCTCGCGCAGCAGGCCGGTGAAATAGGCCCGGCGCTCGTCGTCGCTGGCAAAGACCAGCCCCAGGCATGCCACCGGCCCGTCTCGGCCGTCCGGCCGGGACTCAAATAAGGGCGGCTGTAACGATGCGTTCATGATTCACCATGCATACATTCAGGCAAGGCGTTGCCCCTACTCCAACACAATACGCGCCTTCCCTGAATCCTGCCCGGCCATCTGCGAAGCCAGGTAATCATCAAAGCGCTTGCGTAGTTCGGCCGACGTGGCCGGCATGCCGCCGCTAATCAACGCATCCCGTAGCGCGTCCATCCTCACCACAACCTTGTTCAAGCCGGCCAGCGCCTCTCGCAGCGCGCTGATGAGTTGGGCGTCCAGCGGATCGGGCAGATCCCCCTGGTTGACAACGTCTCGCACAAGCTGCCGCTCTTCGGCTCTGAGAAGCTCAATTGCCGCCTGCGTGGTTGGGTCTTCCAGGTTGCCCAGCAGGGTGCGCGTCCAACCTTCCACCAGCCGGTCCAGCTCGCTATCCATTGCAGCCAGCAAATTGCTGACATTCACATCAGGCTCCTGCGCGTCGCCGGGCTTAAATGTGCAATGCGGACAGACCGGGGTTACTTGAAGTTCCTTCTCCGTCAGCGCAAAGCAGCTCATCAAGCCGGCCAGGCGATTTTGATAGTCAGTCAGTTGGCCGGCGGGCATCAGTTCAATGGTGGCCAGCCGTCTTAGTTGAGCCAGTCGAGCATCCTGGAGCAATTCTACCTTTCGGTGGTCATCGCTCACACCCAGCCTGGCGCGCGCGTGCCGGGCCAGGTAGCCGGCGATGTAGGAGTGCTTCAATCCCTGCAACGTCTGCAGCGCCTGTTGGCGCAGCGCGGGGCTGTTCCGTTGATCCGGGTTGACCAGCCTGGCCAGCAACTCCGATTTGGCCGTTTGCGCCTGCCCGGCCCAGGGGTCATCGGCGGGCATGATGATTTCGGCTTGAGCAAGATAGCCGGACGGCGCGCTCAGGTCTGCGGCCAGATTGTGCAGGGCCGCTACCGTCGCTAATGCGCCCATGTTGGCATTCTGGGCTTCTACCTCGGCGGCGCTGTACTTGAAGTTCTTCAGCCGGCCGGGCGTGGAATATGCTTGCAACGATTCCAGGAAGCTCTTCAGCGCGCTCAATTGCTGTTGATAAGCGCTCTGCTCCGGCTCGCTTAGCAACGGCCGGCCCCAGAAAGACAGCCCATTTTGCAACTGTTGCTGCGCCAGCACGATTTCCTTGATCATCTCCTCGACCGTGGTGCGCAACTGTTGGACGGCGTCATCTTTGCCTTGGGTGACCAGTTGAGCCAGGCCGGGGGCCAGCCTAAGCAGCTCGTATAGCGCCTTCAGGGCCGGCAGGTTCCACTCCTTCGGCGCTTCAACGTGCTTAAACCGGGTCAGGTCGTCAATCGGGGTGGCAGCCAGGCTCTCAATGTCGTTGGCGTCAAACTTCTTGCCCACGACGCTGAGGGTCAACTCGCCGGCGTGGACCAGGGCGGCGAGAACGACTACCAGCCATTCCGGCTCAAGCCGGAAGCGGTCCGGCGCAAAATACTCAATGCCATACTCGCTCTGGATTAGCTCCGAACGATTGAGCACCTGTCCGGCTCCCTTCCCCTTCAGCAGTTCCAGGACGCGGCCGGCGTATGGCGAATGGGCGACGTTCAGCCTGTCCACTTCAAGCAACCCCAACGCCTCGAGAACGGCGACCGCTTGCTGCGAGCGGGAACTCTTGCTGATCCAGCGCAGGGCATCCTGCGCCGCTTGCGCCCGGTTAGAGCCGGTGACCAGCACCGAGAACGTGGGGTACTCCGGCGCTTTGTCCGCAAAGTGGGCGCTGAGACAGGCCGAGCCGGCGCTGTTCACAATGTCGCGCACATTGGCCCTGGCCCCGGACAATCCCGCACGACCCTTCATCCATTCAACCAGCGCCCTGGTCTGGCCCTGATGGGTGACGTCATAAGCGGTGGTCAGCCGCTCCTGCAACCACTTGACGAGATCGCGCAAAGCGATGTCGGCCCTGCCTTCATAGGCGCTCTTGGCCGGTCCTGAGGCTCGCGAAGCGAGGTCAAGCGCGGCGGCGTATCGCTTCAGCGCTTGTTGGAAGTCGCCATCCCGCCGCGCCAGCCGGAAGAAGACCTCATCGCTCTTCTTTTCGTCCTTAAAAGCCGGCGGCTGATAGGGTTGGATGAAGTAGAGGTAGAAATCTCTGGGCGGAACGGCGGTCGAACGTTCGTTTGGCGACCCGAAGAAGAGATATCCCAGGCGGGCCGCGCGCCGCTCCTGCCACACCAGTTCGTGTTGCCAGATGCGATAGCCGGTAAAGGCGGTCTGGTCAGTGCACTCCATCACCCGCTTCAGCGCTTCGAAATAGTAGCGGTCGAGCGTCTCGAATTCCAGTGATTCAGCGCGCTTGTCCACCAGCGCGTCATAGTCCTCGGTCTTCTTCAAATCGAGATAATACTGGCGGTTGTCGCTGTTAAAGCTGATGAATTGCCCGCTCACCGTGCGGATAATCTCGCGGAGCACCGTCTCGACCTGCGACAACAGGTCATCGGCCGGCTCGCCGCCCAGCTCCGCGACCAGTGGGTCATAGAGACAGAGGCCGTCTCTCAGCTCTTCGGGTGTAGGCCCAATCGGGGCGTCAACGTCCCGGGTGGTCAAGCGATGGACCGATAGGCCATGGACAATGCGTTGGGCCATTGGCTTGTATGCCGGGCGGGTGAAGGCCTGCTCAATGCGGTTTTCCAGCACCTGGCTGCACTCGATGACCGCCCGGATGTCCGGCACGGCCCGATAGGACGGGTTGTCGCGCAGGGTGCGCCAGTAACTGTCGTAGGCAATCAGGCCGGGTTCATCAGCCGGCACTTCCCGCTCCAATTGGCGCTTCATGGCCAGCGATAGCGTCTTGAGCACCTCTCGCTTTTCGATGGCCGTAATTCGCTCAAAGGTTTCCACGTAATCGGGGTGAACCGGGAAGAGGCGCACAAATTCATCCAGCTGCTCGTTCATGCCGCCGTAGAAGCGGGTGAAGCGGGCAAGATGCTGGCGAATCCATGCCTGCTGGTCGGCGCTCTTACGCAAGAGTCTTTCGGCGACGACGTATTTGACGTCGCGCCGGGCAATGAGCACCTGCTCGAAGCGGTCTTGGACACGCCGGATGCTGTCGGCCACAAAGGTGAAGCGCGGGTTGTCGAATAGCATTTCCTGGATGCCGGCGATAAAGCGAAACTGCAGGTCGCGGCACACTTCGCCGATTTCTCGTAGAAAGCTCAAGTCCAGCACCAACGCCTGGTCGCGGCGACTGCGCAGAAAGTCTAACAGCTCATCAACGACCAGCAGGAAGCCGTGCTCGGGATATTCGGCCTTGAATGCCGACATCATATCTTCGAATGCCGGCTTGTAACCGCTCACCTGGGTGGCGGCCGGAAAGGAGTAGTTGACACCGATTTGCAGCAGGTACTCCTCTATTTCAGCGGTGATAATCTCGCGCAGGGACATTTCGGTCGTCCCTATTTCGATGCGCAATACCTTGAATTGACCGGCAATGGAAGCAGCTGCCTCGGCGACGGCAGGATTACGCAGCCGGCCGACCAGTTCGCCGTATTCAGCTACCGCCGAAATAACCGACATCAGGTGAGATTTGCCGGTCCCGTAGTTGCCCACGACAAACAAGCCCTTATTGTCAACCGGCTTGTGAAACTGGAGCTGTTGAAAGACAAGGTGAATGAGCCGGTCAGCCATCTCGCCGGAGATAACATAGGTTGAGACAAGCCGCTGCGCCTCGCTTTGCTGATCCGCATCGCGCAGTTGAACGATAGTCTCGATTGGGTCAAATTGAATCAGGTCGCCATAACGCATCACAATGCCCTCTCTGCTGAACTCGGGGTTCCTATTCCAGGTCAATCAGGTTCAGGTCGCTGGTGGAATAGCGGCGGTACTCTGGGTGATCCGGTTCAGCATAAAACAAGTATGTCTCCTGGACTCGCCCTTTCCACGAGGCAATGATCGTCTTGCGGCGAGACAGGTCTAATAGCAGCCGCAACGGGTCAAGCCGTAGAGCGGCATCGAATAATACCTCGATGTTTTCGAACAGTATCGTCTTGTTGTCGTCACCGGCAATGACGTCACCCAGCAATGACGCGGCTCGCAACGAGCGCTGACGAGCTGTCAGGTCCAGCATTCGCTCACTCAGTTGCCGGTTGACGTTCACCAGCCGCACCCCTTCTCGGTCTGCCATGCTCTTGAACAGGCCAGAGTGATCTCCTTCGGGGGGCGACACGACGAGTACTAGCCGGTGGTACAGCTCGCTTACCTCGCCGGCCCTCTTCAGGACTTGATCGGCAGTTGTCTCTTCTATAGCCATTGCTTCCCTCCGGCCGGAATGGCATCGCCGTGATCATTGTGCTGCCTTCCCTTCTTCCAGACAGGCATACAATGTTGACCTACTCTGCCAACACATCGAAGATATGCAAGACCAGCTTGCCGCCGCTGGTGGTGGTGTTTATCGCTTCTTGCCGGCTTTGGAAGCCATTTCCCCACTCTTCTAACCATTGTACCCTATCAGTTCCTTTCGGGTATTGGGATTGCCAAGAGATCTTGCCCAAAGGCTCGATAGCCCTATATGCCACAATAATTGAGACAACTCCTCCCTATTCATTAGGGTAGAATTCAAGGGCAGGAGGAGTGAAGTGAAATGTCTCGCAGTGAACAGGGAGGAACTCCCCCATCTCATTGTTAACAATGTTGGCCTCGCCAAAACCCATTTTCAGCATCCGGCAAGCCGGCGCTCAAATATGGGCGGCGCCCCTACCACCAACCTTACAACTCGCGTGACTTCCCGGCCCCAAACAAACGCAACACCCGCTCCCGGCCGGCCCGAATCTGCAGCGAGCGCGCCCGATAGGTGCCGACGATGCCGAAGGGGATGAAGAGCACCAGCAGCACGTAGACCAGCCCAAGCAGGAAGCTGGCGCTGTCCCCGAACCAGCGATCCAGGTAGAACTGCAGCAGGCGGAAGACCGCCGCGCCGATGAACGCGCCGCTGAGGGTGCCGATGCCGCCGATGAGGATCATCAGCAGCGCGGCGACCGTCCAGCCCAGGCCGGCGATGGAAGGGCTGACGATAGGCTGGTGGATGGTGTGCAACGCGCCGGCCAGCGCCGCCGTAATCGAGGCGATGACCAGCGCGATGAGCTTGTAATGGAAGGTGTTGTAGCCCAGCATCAGGGCGCGCGCCTCGTTGTCCCGGGTGGCGATGCACACCCGGCCCGTGGGCGAGTCCACGAAGCGCTTGTATATCACGTAGACGAAAAAGGTGAAGAAGAGGGCCACCAGATAGAGGCGGAAGCGCTCGTCGGAGGTGCTGATCCAGGCCGGCGCGATCACCCCCTGCAGGCCGACGTCCGCGCCCGTGTAGGCCTGCATCTCGTTGGAGCGCACGATGATCTCAAAGACGGAAGCCAGGCCCAGGGTGACCAGGGCGAAGGTGATGCCCTTCACCCGCGGCAGGACGACCGCAAATAGCAGGGCCTGCAGCACCCCGGCGATGACCACCGCGACCAGGGTAAGGCCCAGACCCCAGCCGAAGTTCTTCAGGGCGATGCCGGTCAGATATGCGCCGGCGGCGAAGAACATGGCGTGGCCGAAGGAGAGCAGGCCGGTGATGCCCAGCACCAGGTCGTAACTGATGGCGTAAACGGCCAGGATGAAGATTTCAATCATCAACCCTTGCAGGAAGCGGGCGCTGCCCGTCTCGTTGTTGATCACGTCCAGGGGGCTTTGGCCGTCGAAGAAGGCGACGACAAACGGGAAGAGAATCATCACCAGCAGCATGCCCAGCAGGCCGGCGTTGCGGCGCAGGAAGGGCTGCTGTGTTTGCGTGGAGGTGGGCAATGTGCTCTCCGTCATTGCTTACTCCTCCCGGCCAAACAAGCCGCGCGGCAAAATGAGTAGGATGATGACCATCAAAAGCACCGTCGAGGCCGGCACCAGCGGCGGCGACGGCTTGAACGGCTCGGCCAGGAAGGGCAGGTTGATGCCAATCTGGCCGTAGCGGATGATAAATTGCTGGATGAGGCCGACCAACACCGCTCCGGCCGCCGCGCCGGGAAAGCTGGTCAGGCCGCCGATGGCCAGAGCGATGAGGGCCAGCAGCAGGAAGGTGGCCCCCATGTCGTTGGAGAGGCCGATGGAGGGGGCGGCCAGCACCCCGCCCAGGGCGGCCAGGGCCACCCCCAGGGCAAAGACCAGGGTGAAGACCCGGCGCACGTTGATGCCCAGCGCCTCCACCATCTCGCTGTCCTGCACCCCGGCGCGGATGATCATCCCCAGGCGGGTGCGCTGGATGACCAGCCAGACGCTGATCAGGACGAAGAGGCCGACCAGGATGATGAACACCTCGTTATAAGTGCGCACCCGGCCGTCAAAGAGGAAGATGGTAGAGCAGTTGTTGGCCAGCCGGTCGGCCAGGGCGGTGACTTCGTTGCCGCACCCCTCGCCGATGCCGGCGAACATCTCCGGCTTGGGCATAGTGAACTCCGGCCGGCCCCAGACCGCGCGGACGATCTCGATGCCGATGAAGCTGAGGCCCAGGGTGAGCATGATCTGGTAGATGGGCCGGTCGTACAGCGGGCGGATGAGGGTAGATTCGACCAGCCCGCCGAGGATCCCGCCGGCGGCGACGGCTGCCAGGATGGCGATCAGGAAGCGCCCGTTGTTGCTCAGGTTGAAGAGCCATTCGGTGAGGGCGTTGTTGGAGAGCAGGGCGGCCAGGCCGATGATCGCCAGCGAGGCGGCCAGCAGGTAAGGGGCGCGCCCGGCGCGGGTCACCCCAAAGCCGGGGCGACGCAGCCGGCGCAGGCCGACGATGGCCAGGGCCAGCAAGAAGCCGCCCAGGAACGTCCCGAGGACCATCAGGGCGGGCGGGATAGCGCCGAAGGGGACCGGCTGCGGCAACACCAGCGTGCCCTGTTCAAAACTCAGCGAATTGGTGATCGGGCTGAGGGCGTACTCCTCGGCATCCCAGATGGTGACCGGCCAGCGGACGAAAGTCAGCCCCAGAGCGACCAGCGCTCCCGCCAGGCTCAGCCAGGGCCAGTAGCGGGCCGCGCCGGCCGGCGCTTGCCGCCGGCTCAACCAGGCGTCAATGACCGGCATCAGCGCCAGCCCGGCAGCCAACAAGGCCAGCGGGGTCAGCCCATCCACAAAGGTGTCCGGCCGGACGTAGACCGTCCAGCCGATGTACGCGCCGAGCATGAACAGCTCGCCGTGGGCCAGGTTAAGCACGTCCATCAGGCCGAGGATGAGCGAGAAGCCGGAAGCGACCAGAAAGATGATCGCGCCTACGGACAGGCCGCGCAGGACGGTGATGACCCAGTCGTTGCTCTCCATACCCCGCGAGGCGGAGAGGAAGAGTAACAGCAGGACGGCAATGACTATCAGCCGGGTGCGGTTTTTCAGAATGGTCGCGCGCATCTTACCTTTCCTTCAAGACACCCCGTAGGTCTGCGAGAGCTACGGGGTGTGGCCGCCGCTAGGCGGCCCCCAGATAGCGGTGAATGGTTTCCTGATCATCCCGCAGGTCGGCCATCAGCCCGGCTTTGACCGAACGGCCCTCCTCGATGATC
>CAYVQP010000131.1:0-2577 GCA_964452775.1 uncultured Ardenticatenaceae bacterium
GGTCCGGCCGCTGCTTTGCCGCAAGGCATCCGGGTCGGTGAGGATGGGCCGGCATCCTCACCATAAAACTCATAGTTATAGGAGGAACGATCATGTGTTGTGCATTTTTGACTCTTGTGTTATTGGGCCCGCGCATCTTTGGCGCATTCTGGTGGCTCTTCCAGCCGACGCGCTGGCAGGCGGCATTTACCGACTTCATCGGCGGCAGTAGCCTGTGGTGGATCTGGCCGGTGCTGGGGCTGATATTCCTGCCCTGGACGACCATCATGTACGTCATCGTTGCCCCCGGCGGGGTGGCGAGTTGGGATTGGCTCTGGATCGGTCTCGCGGTGGCCGCGGACATCGCTTCCTATGCCGGCGGCGCCGGCCGGAAACAGATTCCCGGCTATGAAGGGTATTAATCGCCGGGATATGCCAGGAGCGTGGCTGGAGACTATCCTGGACGGCATATAGGGAACTGGAATGACAGTTGAAGAGTTTGTACAGATCGTTGGTGCGGTTTCAGGGCTGATGTTCATTGTCACCAGCATGCTGTCTATGGGCATGGGCCTGACCATGGCGCAGATTATCGAGCCGCTGAAAAATGGTCGCCTGGTCGCCCTGGCGCTGCTGGCTAACTTCGTGCTGGTTCCCCTGCTCGCCTACCTGATCGCCCTGGTGATTCCACTCGAACAGTCTCTGGAGATCGGGTTGATCGTGTTGGCCACGGCTGCCGGAGCGCCTTTCTTGCCCAAGTTGGTGCAGGGCGCAAAGGGAGACCTGGCCTTTGGCGTGGGGCTGATGACCCTGTTGATGGTGACAACCGTCGTTTATCTGCCCATTGTCCTGCCGCTCCTGTTACCTGGCGTCTCGGTGAACCCATGGGACATCGCCAAATCGTTGATCGTTTTGATGCTGATCCCGCTGGTCATCGGTCTGCTGTTCCGATCGCACTCGCCCGATGGCGCCGCTCACTGGCAGCCGGTGATGAACAAGATCTCCGGCCTGTCCATTCTCATCTTACTGGTGGTTGGAGTGGGTCTAAACATCTCCAACATCCTGAGCCTGATTGGCACCCGGGGTATTCTGGCTTTACTGATATTCGTCATCGGAACACTGGTGATCGGATTGCTGCTGGGCGGCCGCGAGGCGCGTATTCGTAGCGTGATGGGGCTGGGTACGGCCCAACGCAACGTTGCTGCAGCAATCCTGGTGGCCACACAGAACTTTCCCGGCACCGACACGGTGGTATTCGTCCTGGTAGCGGCCATTCTGTTGTTACTCATCCTGCTGCCGGTGGCCAGGCGATTGGGCGCTCAGGTGCAAGCGCCTGCCGAAAGCGCATAGATTGCTCTGGAGCATGGTTCAAGATCGTCAGGGTTGGTGCATACCGAACTGGTCGCTTTATTGACCCTGCGGGCAATCTCTAATCTTTAAGTGAGGACTTCGAAATGACAAATGGTGAACCTGTTTCCTTGCCGGCGCCAACGTTTTTTGGCGGAACGAAGGCCATTACCCTGACGCCGGTCGTCGGTACGCCGCGACGAGAATATGCCGAAGCTTACATCCCCGGTGAGGAGGCCCTCGAGGACGGTGAGCTGCGCGTAACCGTGCTGGGAAGCGGTAATCCCTGGGTGACGCGCGGCCAATCCTCGGGCAGCATCCTCGTTGAGGTCGGTAACCCGGAGCGCGATCTCCTGATTTTCGACCTCGGGAGCGGCTCGTTGGCCAACTACGCGAGTCTAAAGCTGCCGGTCAACCTGCTGGATAAAGTGTTCCTGACCCACCTGCACGCCGACCACACGGCCGACCTGATCACGCTCTCCGGCAGCTACTCGAAGGTGGGGCGCGCTGACGGGCCGGTCAGGGTGTGGGGCCCCAGCGGGACCGAACCACGCCTGGGCACGCGGCACTTCGTCGAGGCTATTGAGGAGGCGCTGGCCTGGGATACCGCGGCTGCGGGCGGGGCTATCAACCCGGAAAGCCTGAAGATCGGGGTGACCGAGTTCGACTTTATGAAGACCCAGGTTGTCTACGAGGCCAACGGCGTCAAGATCACCTCGTTCCCCGTCATCCATGCGCTAAGCGGCGCCGTCGGTTACCGGCTCGATTTCGCCGGCCTGTCCTTCGTCCATTCGGGCGACACGCGCGCCGGCTGGCCGTTGGTGCGCGCCTGTGAAGGGGGCGTTGACCTGCTGATCCACGAGTGCTTCCCGCCCGCGGCGGCGCTGGCCGCCTCATCGGGTCTTTCCATTGAGCGGGCGACGATAGCACTGAACGCGGCGCACACGTCACCAAAGGGCGCCGGCAAGGTGTTCGGACTGGTGAAGCCGCGCATGGCCGGCCTCGTACATACGCCGCTGCTGGCGCCGCAGATCGGCCCCTTGATCTTTGCAGAACTGCGCACGGTGTATGACGGCCCCGTCGTGCAGACCCAGGATATGACGGTTTTCAATATCACGAAAGAAGCGGTGATCGCTCGCCAGGCGCAGGTGACAGACCAGTTACCGCCCATCCCAGGTGTGCAACGATCGCCTTTCACGCCGGTCCTGGCGCCGCCTCCCGAGTGGTGGGCTGAGGCGCTCATCCCACTCGACG
>CAYVQP010000131.1:2677-7828 GCA_964452775.1 uncultured Ardenticatenaceae bacterium
CTGGCGGTCAACCTCATGTTTCCGCAAGTGCCGGTTGCGGTCGCCGTCGCGGCGACGATGGCGGGAGCGCTGGTGGCATCGCTGAGGGCGCCGCTGTTCGCGGCCCTCTTTACGACCACCCTGGTGCAGAAAGAGACCAGCGCTGTGATCGCCGTTGCAATCGTTGTCGGCGCGATATTGACCGCCCTGCTGGCGCTGCGCACCGCCCGCCGCGCCGCCGCGCATGCGGAAGCTCCCCCGGCCGCAGCGTAACGCCGAGTAATCAAAGGAGTATTATGACCAGCACGACGCCGGCCCGCGGCATTACTCGATTCATTCCAGGTCTGGCCCTCTTCAAGGGGGTAAGCGCCTCGCTGCTGCGCGGGGACCTGGTGGTGGCGGTTACGGTCATCGCGGTGCTGGTGCCCTCGGCAATGGCCTACGGCGATCTGGCCGGCGTGACCCCCGTGGCGGGATTGTACGTGGCCCTTGGCGCGATGGTGATGTACGCCCTGTTCGGCACCTCCCGGCAGGTTGTCACCGGGCCGGAGGCGACCAGCGCCATTATCACCGCCTCCGCCGTAGCCCCGCTGGCCGCCGGCGACCCGGAGCGCTACGCCGCCCTCGCCGCCATGACCGCCATCCTGGTCGGCGTTCTGGCCCTGCTGGCCCGCGTCGCCCGGTTAGGCTTCATCACCGACTTCCTCTCCAAGCCGATTCTGGTCGGCTACATCTTCGGCGCGACGTTGATCGTCATCGGCAGCCAGTTGGGCAAGATGTTCGGCATCACGCTGGAGAGCGACAAGTTCTTCCAGCAGGTGGCGGAATTGATCAGTCGCCTGGACGAAACGAACATGCTCACCTTCGCCATCGGCATTGTCTGCCTGGCGGCGCTGTTGATCATCCGCCGGATCAATAAGGCCTTGCCCGGCCCGCTCATCGTGGTGGTCGGGGCGATCATCTTCTCGGTTGTCGCTGACCTGGCGTCCAAGGGCGTGGCCGTCGTGGGCGAAGTGCCGCCCGGCTTGCCCAGTCTGGCGATCCCGGACGTGGGGCTGGGGGATATCTTTGCCCTGCTGCCCGCCGCCCTGGCCCTGACCATCCTGATTTACGCCGATGAAATCCTGACCGCCCGCGTCTTCGCGGCCAAACACGCACAGAAGATAGACGCCAACCAGGAGTTCGTCGCCATTGGTATGGCCAACATCGGGGCCGGCTTCCTGACCGGCTTCCCGGCGGCGATGAGCGCGTCGCGCACCGCCGTCTCCGACCAGATGGGCGGCAAGACGCAGTGGGTCGGGCTGTTCGCCGCGGCGATGACCATCATCTTCCTGCTCTTCTTTACAGCGCTGCTGGAGCCGCTGCCCACCGTCGCGCTGGGCGCGATCATCATCGTCGCCTCGCTCGGGCTGATTGACCTGCCGGCGTTTCGCTACTTGCGCCGGGTGCGCCGGTCAGAGTTTGGGCTGGCGCTGGTGACCGCTTTCGGCGTGCTCACCGTCGGGGTGCTGCAGGGCATCCTGGTGGCGGTGATGCTGTCGCTGATCAACGTCATCTACCACATCTCCCGGCCGCACGACGCGCTGTTGGATGAGTTGGATGCCAGCGGCGGCACGGTCTATAGGGGCGTCGCCGACAAGGAGACGGTGATGACCGAGCCGGGGCTGATTGTCTATCGTTTTGACGCGCCGCTGGTGTTCGCCAACGCGACCTACTTCACTGAAAGGTTGGAGGGGGTGATCGCCGGGGCCGGCGCGGAGCTGAAGTGCGTGGTGCTTGATTCGGAAGCGATCAGCGATTTCGATTCGACGGCGGCCGAAGCGCTGGAGAATCTGGACACGGATCTGGAGCGGCGCGGGGTCGAGCTGTGGGTCGCCCGCGCCAACGAGCCGCTGCGCGAACTGCTGCAGGTGACAGGGTTGACGGACCGGATTGGGCCGGAGAACATTTATCCATCGGTGCGCGCGGCGGTGGCGGCGTATCATGCTCGAGCTATCTCAAAGTCACCCGATGAGTAACCGCCGGATAAGAAGAGTCAAAGCGCGTTATCAATGGGATCGCCTCAGGGTCAGCTTCTGGTTCGCCCCTCTGGTGATGGCCGCCACAGCGATCGTGCTGGCCCGGCTCCTGTACCGGCTTGACGGGCGTGTAGTCAATACCACTTTGTGGGATAATCCGCTCGTCGTTTCCGGCTCTGTCGCCGAGTTGCGCGGCTTTCTGATTGGCATGGCGGCCACCGTGCTGACCACGGCCGGCATCGTGTTCACTCTGTTCACCTTGCCCCTTTCAACTGTGGCGGCCCAATACGGTTCACGATTGCTGCGCGTTTTTCTGGGCGACCGCACCACCCAGTTCGTGCTGGGAATGTTTGTGGCCACCTTTGTTTACTGCCTCTCGGCGGCGACCAGCCTGCCGGCAGCGGAGCTGGCCCCACAATCGCCCCAAATTACCACCACCGTCGGGTTGTACCTGATGCTGGCCGCCTTCGGCTCGCTGGTCCTGCTGGTCCAGCATATCAGCGTCATGCTGCAGGCCCCAAATATCGCCGCGGCCGCCGGCGTGGAGCTGCGCGATACGGTCAACGCCGAGAGGCCGGAGACGATCCAGGGGGCAGGTGAACCTGGGCCAGCGGCGGCGGAGATGATGGCGAGCAGCGGCTATAAAGTGCGGGTGCGGCGGGCCGGTTATGTGCAGTACGTCGATCCGCAAACGCTGATCGTATTGGCGCACGAGAAGGACCTGGTGATCCGCCTGCTGCGCAGGCCGGGCCAATTCCTGCAGCCTGATGCCGCTCTGGCGCTGGTGTGGCCGGCCGATCGCGTGGATGAGGAATTGGATAGGCTGATCCGGCGCACGTTCCTGGTCGGCAACGGGCGCACGCCTACCCAGGATGTGGTCTACGCGATCAACCAGCTGGTGGAGATGGCGGTGCGGGCCATGTCGCCGGCGATCAACGACCCCTTCACGGCCATGACTTGCCTGGACTATATTGGCGTAGGGCTGGCGCAATTTGCCCGGCAAGGAGAGAGAAGCCGGTATTATTATGATCGGGATGCGCGGGTGCGGCTGATTCTGGAGCCGGTGACGTTTGCCGAGCTGCTCAGCGCCGCCTTCGATATGCTGCGCCATTGCAGCAGCGACAATGCCGCCGTTCTGCTGCACATGCTGGACGTGATCGAGACGATTAGCCGGGAGGCAGGCTCGTCCGAGGCGCACTCGCTGGAGGAGCGCCGGGAATTGCTGCGCCACGTCAACCTCGTCCAGATAGAGAGCGAGGCCGGCGGGCTGATTGAGGTGGATCGGGAGCGGATTTCCCGGCGCTGCCTGGAATTGGCCGATTTACTGCAAGCGAACTATAGATGAGATGTGAGAATGAGCAGTCAAGTGCGGAAGATTGATAACAACTCCTTTCAGCAGCGTTTCATCCCCATCCTGTCCTGGCTGCCGCGCTATGATCGCGGCTGGTTGAGCAGCGATGTCGTGGCCGGGCTGACCCTGTGGGGGCTGGTCGTGCCGGAGGCGATGGCCTATGCGGGCATCGCCGGCCTGCCGCCGGAAGCCGGCCTCTACACGCTGTTGGCTTCCCTGCTGATCTACGCCCTGCTGGGCACGTCGCGCCATCTGGTGGTGCAGGCCACCTCGGCCACCGCCGCCCTGCTGGCTTCCTCGGTCGTGGCCACGATGGCGATCACCGCCACCTCTACCTCTGACCCGGAAAGCTACCGGGCCTACGCGACGGGCTTTGTGCTGGTCACCGGCCTGGTCTTCCTGGCGGCGGGCATCGCCCGGCTGGGTTTCATCACCCAATTCCTGTCTAAGCCGGTGATGGATGGTTTCGTGCTGGGCATCGCCATCTTCGTGATGGTGGGACAGCTGAACAAGCTTTTCGGCGTGCCCAAGCCGGAGGGCAACACGGTGGAGAAGCTGTGGGGCATCATCACAGATCTGCCGGAGGCGAACTGGGTCACCTTTGTTGTGGGCGCTGTGGCCCTGGCGCTGCTCTTTCTGCTGCCGAAGCTGAGCAAGAAGCTGCCGGCCGGGCTGGTGGTGCTGTTCGGGGCTATCGCCTTGAGCGCGGCGCTGGACCTGGAGGGCAACTATGGGGTAGAGATTGTGGGCGCGCTGCCGCAGGGGCTGCCCTCGCTGACCCTGCCGCGACTCTCGCTCATTACCTATCTATCCATGATTTTGCCGGCTATCGGGGTGGTGTTGGTGGCCTACAGCGAGGCGCTAGGCGTGGCGCATGAGTTCGCCGAGAAACACGGCTATGAGGTGGACGCGGATCAGGAGTTGAACGCTCACGGGATAGCCAACCTGGTAAGCGCGCTGTTCGGCGGGTTACTGGCCGCGGGCAGCATGTCCGCCTCCGCCGTGAAGGAGGGCGCGGGCGCGCGCTCGCAGGTGACTAACCTGGTCACCTGGGTGGCCACGATTCTCACCGTGCTCTTCCTCACCCCTCTGTTTACGACCCTGCCGGAAGCGGTGTTGGCCGCGCTGATCATTCACGCGCTGTGGCACATCCTCGGCTCCCGCAAATTGCAGCAGGTTCGCGAGGTGTCGCGGGTGGAGTTCTGGTTTGGGGTGCTGGCCCTGGCCGGCGTGCTGCTGATTGACGTGCTGGAGGGGATGATCATCGGGCTGGTCGCTTCGCTGTTGTTTGTGGTTTACCGCTCCAGCCGGCCGCATATCGCCTCGCTGGGGCGCGTGCCCGGCGTGCCCGGCGCGTACACCGACCTGAGCCAGCACCCGGAGAATACGCCCGTGCCGGGGGTGATGATCCTGCGCTTGAACGGGGTGGTGTATTACGCCAATGCCCGCACGGCGCGCGAGCGCATCAAAGCGATGATCGCCGAAGCGCCGGAGCCACCCCGGGCGGTGATCATTGACGCCGCCGTGCAGGAGGAGCTGGACGTGACCAGCACCTACGCCATCCGAGACTTGTTCAGGGAGTTGCACGCGCAGGGTATTGAGATCTATCTGGCGGATGTGCAGCCGCAGGTTCTGGACTATGGCCGCCGGCTGGGGCTGCTGGAATTCGTCGGCGACGAGCGGGTGTTTCCCGGCGTGGACGCGGCCGTGCGCGCTATCGAGAGCGGGCCATCAATTTTCCCGGAAACTCTATAGCGGAACGATTTTCCCGGAAACTCTATCAATCAAGTTTCCGGGAAAATG
>CAYVQP010000132.1:0-2571 GCA_964452775.1 uncultured Ardenticatenaceae bacterium
TTCTCCGGCAACGAACGCGGGATTCCGGGATTCGCGTGCCCAAAAGCGCCTATTGACACGCCATTCGGCTGATCTAAAATGTCAGGTAGCAGTCGGGCGCCAGGCGGGGTGTTCATCAGAGCAAACGCGTGTAGCAATCGGACGTTTGGTCTGCTGACCCATACATCTATCGAAACGCGCTATTGGATCTCCGGCCCAGTCAAAGATTCACCATGCCGGCTGAACTCATCGGGGTGTTGAAGAGTCGCGGCATTGCTTCCCGGCTGCGGCCCTGGGCAAGGACGATAGCTGTATGTGCAGGAAAAGCGTTCGAACACATTGCCGCCTGAATCGCGCATCACCGGCCAAGACTCAAACCAGGCTCCATTGGAGGTAGAGGCATGAACGGTTTTGCAGTGCCAAGGTTCCTATTTATCGTTTCAATGGGATTCGCAACGCTCATCGTGGCAGCCGGCAGACCCGCCGCAGCCGCCGAGCCGGAGACCTTCGGGCCGGTTTTGACGCACGACAACAGCCCCGGCGCTCAGCGCGGGCCGGCAGTCGCATTTCAGGACACCTGTCCGGCCGCCGGGTCGTTCTTCACCGTCTACCAGAGCTTTGCCAACCTGGCCGACAATGACATCTGGGGGCGATACACCGATACGACGGGAACTGTGCTGGGCGCGGGGCCGCTGCAGATGACGTTTAGCCCGGCCGAACAGCGCGCCCCGTCAGTCGCCGCGAACACGGCCGCCGGCGGCCCGCCCCCGCCGAACTATCTGGTCGTCTGGATGGACAACAGTGCGGGCAACTGGGATATCTGGGCCCAGCTATGGGATTGCGCCGGTGTGGCGCTCACACCCGCGCTGGCCGTCACGGCCGATCCGGCCGCCCAGCGCTTTCCAGACGTTGCCTGCGGCGAACTGATCTGCAGCATCGTTTGGGAGGACAACCGGGCCGGGAATTGGGACATCTGGTACCAGCCGGTGAACGCGGCATTAGGTCTCTTGGGGCCAAACCTGCCGCTGACCACCGATGTAAACACCCAGCAATCGGCGGCCGTCGCCTATGACCCGGCAGTCAACGCCTGCTCTCCGGCCGATTCGTTCCTGACGGTCTGGCAGGACAGCCGGCTTGGCGACTGGGACATCTTCGGTCAGGAAGCCGACGCCGCCGGACCCTGCCCGGTCGGAAACTTGCCCACCTACGTCGCGCCGGGGCATCAGCGACACCCGGATCTGGCATTCGGCACGCTTGGGCAGTTCTACCAGGTCGCATGGGAGGACAGCCAGACCGGCGACTGGGAAATCTTCGCCAACGTTACCAACTTTGACGGGGCGCCGGCTTCCCCCGCGGTGAATCTGACGGCTGATGCGAGCCGGCAGGTGTACCCCGCGGTGGCCTACGACGAGGTCAACGATCGCTTCCTGAACGTCTGGCAGGACTTCAGATCCGGCAACTGGGATATCTTTGGCCAGGAGACGAAGCAGCTCATCGGGCCGGTGCTGATCGTGCTTGGGGGCACGGTGGCCTTCCCGGCTACTCCGGCGAACGAGCTCATGCCCGCCGTAGCCCACTCAATCTTCACCGCGAGATTTCTGGTGAACTACGAGCGTTCCGGCAACATCCGGGGGATTGCCTACTGGTAGCCGGATGGCGGAGTAGAGCAAGAATCCCGGAAACTTCCGAGTTTCCGGGATTCTCGCCGGTGTTCTCGCTTCGCGCACACGCTCCAGGAAACATGCTATACTGGGCGCAATGTCGCGACGCAGGAGTTTGCGCGGCAGCCGGAGGTAGACATGCCCAGCCCATTTCCGGGAATGGACCCATACCTGGAAGCGCCACGATTGTGGCCGGATTTCCACGCCAGGTTAATCAACTATGTCAGCGAGCAGCTACAGGAGCAGATCCGGCCCCGCTACAACGCCCGCATCGAAGAGCGCATCCACCTCGTCCAGCCGCGCCAGGATTATTACCCCGACATCTCCATCATTCGCCGGCCGGGCACGCAGCCCGCGCCTCAGACCATCATCGCCGAGGTTGCCGACGAGCCTTACCTCATCGCGCAATTGGCCAGCGAGTACCGGGAGCCGTTCATTCAAATCGTCTACCTGCCCACCGGCCAGGTGGTAACCACCATCGAGCTGCTCAGCCCAATCAACAAGTCCGGCGACGGCCGGGAGCGCTACCTGCAGAAGCAGCGCCAGATCCTCGACGCAGATGCCAGTCTGGTAGAGATTGACCTGTTGCGCGGCGGCAGCCACACCATCGCCGCGCCGGAGGAGCTGCTCACCCGCTTTGTGGGGATGCGCTATATCGTCTGCGTGAGCCGGGCGCGCCGCCCGGGCGAGTATGAAGTGTACCCGGCGACTGTTGACGCGCGCTTACCCCGTTGCCGGATTCCCCTGCGCGCGCCGGACCCGGACGCGGTGCTGGACCTGCCGGCGGTGCTGGATCGCACCTATGATGTCAGCGGCTTTGAGGACTTCATCAACTACCGCGAGCCTCCTCCCCCTCCGCCCTTGAGCGAAGCCGAGCTGGCCTGGCTGGACGCACGGTTGCGGGAGATGGGAGTGCGGACCGGAGCGCCGG
>CAYVQP010000132.1:2671-7566 GCA_964452775.1 uncultured Ardenticatenaceae bacterium
AGTTTCCGGGATTCTAGCATACAAGAAACCTGCCAGGTTTCAGAAAACCTGGCAGGTTTCTTGCAGACTTGCGAGAAGCAGGGCTTCTTACGCCGATCAGTCTGCGTTCAACCAGGAGGCCAGGCGCGACCTGAAACGAGCCAGACGGCCGGCATCCACCTCCCCAATTGCGCCGATGAACAGGCCGGCCTCCACAACCGCCAGCCGGCCAACCCGAATCAGACTTGTCTGCTATAAGCCTGTTCCGGCGAAGGTCACATCATCAACGGCAACTATTTCGTCAAAACCCTCGACTTCGTGGTCGAGTTGAGTGGTGATCATGCAGAGTACCCAGTCATCGAAAGGCCCCGGAAGCGGCTGCACAATCAGCGCCGGCCGCCATTTCCCTGGCAGAAGATCGGTCTGCGGGAACTGAAACAGCACAATCTGGCCGGCGTGCGCCATTAGAACCGCTCTTTCAAGTCAGTTAACGAATACTCCGGCCCGTCTTCGTTCTCCATGCCGCGCATGGCCATCGCCAGCGAAAAGGCTGACCATTCGAGGTCTTCAAGCACAGCCTCCTCACCCGGCAATTGCTCGCCGGCTGCCCGGGACAACAGGAAGTCGACGAAGTCCAATACTTCCGCTTGCAGCGGAGCCGGTAGTCTGTTGACTCGATGCTGAATCGTCTCGGCTATGGTCATGCTCAACTCTCCCAGAATCCCGGAAACTTCCGAGTTTCCGGGATTCTAGCATACTCCGGAACACAAACCTGCCAGGTTTTCTGAAACCTGGCAGGTTTGTGGCGACCGCCGACTACGCCGGCACAGCCCGAAAACTCTGCTGCCCGTACACGTCGTACTCCACTTCCCGCTCCTGGCGGAACTGCTGCGTGTACAGCCGGTAGTAGTGGCCGTGCGCCCGGATGAGTTCGGCGTGCGAGCCGATTTCGGCGATGCGCCCGCCCTCGATGACCAGGATGCGGTCCGCCCGGCGAATGGTGGAGAGCCGGTGGGCGACGACAAAGCTGGTCCGGCCCTGCATCAACGTCTCCATGCCGCGCTGGATCAGAGCCTCGGTCAGCGTGTCCACCGAGCTGGTCGCCTCGTCCATGATGAAGATTTCCGGCTGCGCCAATATCGCCCGCGCCAGGCTGATTAGCTGCTTCTGCCCGACGGAGAGCAGGTTGCCGCCCTCGCCCACGTCCTCATCATACTGTTTGGCCAGCGTCTTGATGAAGTCGTGCGCCCCGGCCAACCGCGCCGCGTCCACAATTTCATCGTCCGTCGCGTCCAGCCGCCCGTAACGGATGTTCTCCAGCACCGTGCCGGAGAAGAGATGCGGCGTCTGCAACACCATGCCGATGCGCGACTGGATGGCGTGCTGAGTGTACTCGCGGTAATCGCGGCCGGCGATGCGGATGACGCCCTTCGTCGGCTCATAGAAGCGGCAAAGCAGGTTCACAATGGTGGACTTGCCGCCGCCCGTCGGGCCGACTAGGGCGATGGTCTCGCCCCGGCGCACGTGCAGGTTGAAGTCGCTGAGCACCGGCGTGCTGTCGCCATCCTTGTCGCTCTCGTAGGCGAAGGTGATGTTCTCGAACTCGATGTCGCCGGCGATGCTGCCCGGGTCAATCGCCCCCGGCGCGTCCACGATGTCTACCTGCGCGTCTTCCAACGAGAAGACCCGCTCCGCCGAGGCGATGGATTGCTGCATCTCTGCATACACCCGGGCCATTTCCTGGATGGGCCAGATCATGAAGGTCACGTAGGAGATGAACGCCTGGATGCCGCCAATGGTGATCGCCCCGACGGTGGTCATCCAGCCGCCGTACCAGATGATGGCCCCTACCCCGATGGCGCTGATTAGCTGCACCACGGGCAGGAACAGCGCCGACAGGTAGGCCGCCCGGTAGCTGGAGCGATACATGCCCTCGGTAAGGTCGCCGAACTCCATCAGGTTGCGGTCCTCCTGGCCCAGCGCCTTGGTGACCCGCACGCCGGTGATGCCTTCGTTGTATGCACCCGTAATCTTCGAGTTCGTCCTTCGCGCGCGCCGGAAGTGGATCAGGATGTGCTTCTTGAAGACCGTGGCCACCACAATCAGCACCGGCACGATGGTCAGCACCAGCCAGGCCAGCTGCGCGTTGATGCGGAACATGAAGTAGGCGGCGGTGGCGATGTTCATGATGCCCCAGGTCACGTCCAGCAGACCCCAGGTGACCAGCTCGGCGATGCGGTCGGTGTCGGAGGTGACGCGGGACATGATCCAGCCCACGGGCGTGCGGCTGTAATAGTTCAGCGACAGCGCCTGCAGGTGGTTGAACAGCTTCCGGCGCATGTCATAGCGCACCTTTTCGCCCAGCACGCCGGTCAGCCCAATGAAGCCGAAGACCAACACCGCCTGCACCAGGATGAGCAGGCCGTACTGGAGCACGATGCTGGTCAACGCCTCGACGTTGCCGGCGACGATGCCCTCGTCAATGATCCGCGCGCTGAGGTAGGTGAAGTAGGAATCCAGCAGCGACACCAGCCCGACAAGCACCACGAAGGTGACCAGGTACGGCCAATGCGGATAGGTCTGCGACAGGATGCGCATCACCGTCCCGCCGTTGAATTGGGTAGTGAATTCTTCTTCTTCGAATTCGTAATCTTCTGACATTTGATTACCTGTCCACGCTGGAAAACCCCGCAGGTCTGCCTGCCTGTCTCTGACCCGCTAAGGCTCGGGCAGAGACCTGCGGGGTTTCTTTAGCTAGATTGGACCAAGCTTCGAGGTTGGTCCAATCTTTTCGTGACCGTTGGCGCTGGCGATATCGTCCGCCAATTCGTCCTCGATGCGCGCCTGCAGGTCGTAGATGTGCCGGTATGGGCCGGATTCCGCCAGCAGCTCGTCGTGCGTGCCATGCTGCACGATGCGCCCGGCATCCAACACCAGAATATGGTCGGCGTGCATCACGCTCTGGATGCGGTGGGCGATGATAAAGGTGGTGCGATTGGCCATCAAAGTGTCCATCGCCCCGCGAATCGTCGCTTCCGTCTCCATGTCCACCGCCGACACCGCGTCATCCAGGATGAGGATGTTGGCGTCTTTCAGCAGGGTGCGGGCGATGGTGATCCGCTGCTTCTGCCCGCCGGATAGGGTCACCCCGCGCTCGCCGACCAGGGTGCTGTACCCCTCCGGGAAGCTGAGTATGGAGTCGTGAATGGCGGCGGCGCGGGCCACCTGCTCCACTTCCGCATCGCTCACATCCCGGTCCACCCCGTAGGTGATGTTTTCCCGGATAGTGCGCGAGAAGAGGAAGGGTTCCTGCTCCACGATGCCGATCTGGCTGCGCAGGTAGGCGCGGGAGTAATCCTTCAATTCCACGCCGTCCAGCCTGATGCTGCCGCCGGTATATTCGTAAAAGCGGGGCAATAGGCTGACCAGCGAGGTCTTGCCCGAGCCGGTGGAACCGAGCAGGGCCACGATTTCACCCGGCCGGCATTCAAAGGAGATGTTGTGCAACACCGCCTGCTCCTCGCCGTCGTAGGCAAAGCTGACGTCATCGAAGACGATTTCGCCGGCCACCGGCCCGTCCGGCTCAAAGGTATGCTCGTACAGCGGTTCGCGCTCGTGGGCGACAATCTTCAGCACGCGCTCGAAGGAGACCAGGCCGGTAGACATCTGCACCACCAGCCGGCCCATGTTGCGCACCGGCCAGATTATCCAGATGATGAAGCCGGCCACCGCCAGATATTCGCCCAGCGTAATTACGCCGTTGATGGCCATGACCGCGCCAACCACGAAGCCGAGCAGCATCTGAAAGCCGCAGATGATGTCCGACACCGGCCAGAAGGCGGTATGCATGAACACCAGCCGCTTGCCCAGGCGGTACTTCTCGATGTTGTCGCCCTCGAACTTGCCCTCCTCGTATGGCTGCCGGGCGAAGGCCTTCACCACCCGCACTCCGCTGAGGTTCTCCTGCAGCGTGGTGGATAGCTTGGCGTCCTGCTCCTGGAACTTCTCGTAGGCGACCGATACCTTCTTAAAGAAGTAGATGGACATGATAATGATCAGCGGCACCAGCACAACGGAGATGAGGGCCAGCTGGACGTTAATCATGGCGATGGCCACGAAGTTGATCAGGAAGAGCATGACAATCCGGCCCACGCCGATGGCCTGCTCGCTGTAGAAGCGGCGCAGGGCATCCACGTCGGAGGTGCTGCGCTGGATCATCTCGCCCGTAGTGGTCTTGTCGTGATAGGTGAAGGTGAAGCGCTGCAGCTGGTCATATAGATAGTTGCGCAGCCGGCGGGCCACCCCTTCCGAAGTTTCCGCCGCCAGCTTGCCGCTGAGGAAGCTGAACCCGCCCTGCACCACCGCCAGCAGCACGAAGCCCAGCGCCACCCAGGGCAACTGCCACAGCAGCTCCTCATTGGGCAGCACCGTGTCCACAAAGTAAGCGAGCAAGAAGTAGACCGCCGTGCGCGCCACCGCGGAGAAGCCGACGGCCAGGATGGCAAAGATGTAGCGAATCTGGTAGCCGGTGAGCATGCGCCAGATACCGACCAGCCGGTTGTCGCTGACGACGTTTCTCAAATCATATTCTGTGGCCAATGACATTGAAGTCACCTACTCATATTATCCCGGAAACTTCTGAGTTTCCGGGATAATCGGCTGTCAATAGACATCAGAGTCACCCCATCCAGGGGCAACTATCGCTCATGTAAGCGACAGTCTACTTATTCACGTTAAACTGAGTTGATTATGACAGGGCCCCTGCAGGTGCGAACCAGTACATCCTCGAAGTCGCGAGCCGGGAACAGACCTGCAGGGCGAACTGCTCCCGAAAGAATGTGCTGTCAAAAGGGTAACTCGGCGCTCGTAAAGCCGGCCGGACGGCGCGCCAACGGCTGATTATAGCGCAAGAACTA
>CAYVQP010000133.1:0-7494 GCA_964452775.1 uncultured Ardenticatenaceae bacterium
CTGCTGCATCCACGGCTGAGCATTGACTACCGGGATGAGGAGAACCGCCCTCCCCTGCCGCGCATGAGCACTGACCACTGGCTGGATAGATTGGAGGCCGGGATTCGAATCCACATTCAAGAAATGATTCACAAACGAGACGAGTTGGCGCAGCGCGTCGTGCCGCCTCCGGCGCTGTTTGCCAGTGTGGCAGGTGATCCGGCAGCTTTGGAACTGGGCGCCGGGCTGAATCAGGTGTATGCCGGCGCGCTGAGCATGGGACGCAAGCGGGGAGAGGGCAATGTACTGGAACGAGCCCGGCTGGCCGTGGAGGATTATCTGGCACACTTCCCCCCGCCGCGCCGGCAGGCGATCTTGCGCGGAGCGTTGGTGAGCGCTTACAGCGGCGCGGCCGGGAAATCTGACGCGGCGGCCTGGTTGTCAGGGAAAGAGACCGGGTCGAGCGCCGGCCGGCCCAGCGTCGCCGGCCAGACCATAGCAGCGTTGCGAAGTATAGGGCTGCTGGGGGAGATCTGGGAGAGCGCGGATGGGCTTGTCATATACCCGAATGCGGAGGCTGCGCACTTCGAGCCGGTGGATGAAATGTAGCCGACCAGCGGTAGCCGCTGAATCGAGAGTCATATGAGGATGCACAATTGTTCACTGTGCGTAGGATTGGCCCTTCACTTTCGGCCGAGACCAAAATCGCCGCAGTCATCGTGGCTCAGCGATTCTGAAATGAATGAGGAGGCCGATCCGACTGGCGCCGGACGGCCTCCTCTGGGGGGGGGAGCCACACACATTATACCATACCCCGTTCCGTTCCCGAATCCACTAACGATTGTCTCACCAGAGACGTTATCGGACGCCCACTGGTTGTCGCAATTGATTCGCTCTTCCGCGTAATCACATAGTATGCCCGGTCGTACTTGCGGCAGAAAGCCGGTGGCAGCATGTTCACTTATAGCGCTGCATAGTGCGGGTAGCAGCAGGTTTCCCTACCCTGCTGCTCTGAGTTCACAACAGAGGAAATAAGGCGACCCTACTCCTCTTCACTTGATTGCAGGGTGATCAGCCAATCATCCAAAAACTTGATTGCGGCTGCGGTTTTGTCGTTCCATAGAGTCTGAGTGTCCGTGTTCATTCCTGTCATGATTGCGGTCTGATACTCGACAGAGATGTCAATGCCGCTCGTAGCATTCTCTCCGCCGGGACGCGGCGGTCGGACGTTAACGTAGATGGTCGCATCATGCGTAGTCCGAGAAGCTCCCCGCTTTAGGGCAGAGTCGTCACCTGCTGTTCAGCCATGCGAGCAATGGCCAGCCCCATCTCGCGAATCTGTACCAACGCTGACTGGTTGGGTGTCAGAGCGTCCATGGATGGTTCAACGCGTCCAAAGGCATCCGCCAGCACGCGATAGCACTCGCGTTGGTAGCGAATTAACTGCTCCTGCATCTCGGATCTGGCGCGGCTGGGGTTGATACCAAAGAGAAAACCATTCAGGAAGTCCAGAGGAAGACACGACATGGCCACTACCTGTGATTGGCCGTGCTCATGACCCGTGAACGTAACGTTCACGGGGGTCAGTTCCTCAGACAGCACCGGGTCACGATTAATGCGTCGCCGCTGACCGGACCAGGATACACCCAGGAAGTCGCAAATAGGCCGGATTGGCACATATACTTCCTGGTACCCATCCTCCTCCACAGGGCTTTTCAGTGATCCACTTTGAAGCCGCGGTATCCTTACCGCGCCCTCCGGCAAACACAAGAGCGCGAAATGGACTTCGCGGCTTGTATAGTGAGGATCGCGGAGACTGGGCAATCGATCACGGCCCACCGTTTACGTACAAGCGGGCGGCTCGGTCAATGACACCAGTGTTGATTATGGGTAGTCGGGCGAGGATCATTAAGCGCAGAAGTCCGACCTTTCACAGAAGTCGGACTTCTAACTGCCACACTACTGCTCCGGCCGACCCTCAAATGTCGGGCTGCTCCCAAAGTAGGCATCGTCCATGGCGACCTCCACCCGATCGTCCTGAAAGCGGAATTGCAGCACAAGCTGGTCGTTGGAGGTGACGCCGTTGTGCTCCAGGACAAAGGTCTGCGGGTCTGTCCAGCTCCCCCGGACGGCCACCTGCCGCCCGACATCGTCGAAGTAAAAGCGATAGACGCCGTCCAGCCCGATGGGCGCCTCGGCCATAGGCTTGCCGGCGGCCTTCACGCGGCCGGCGGCCTCGGCGGAGCCGTCGAATTCGAAGGTAATCGCTTCCAACCCGACCGGATTCGGCTCAAAGACGAATGTCCGGCCGGAGATGGCCTGGGCGATCTCCGGCAGGGGCGAAACGGCGCCCGCAGCAGGCGGCTCGGCGACAGCAGCGATGGCCTCCTGCAGCCGGGCGACGCCTGCCGGGTTGGCCGGCAGCCTTCCCTCCATGCCCGGGAGGGCGGCCAGCAGCTGCTCGCCAATCTCGCCCATGTCGAAGCCGCCGCCGGTCGCTACCACCACCATGTTCCATCCCGGCAGGATGAAAATATACTGTCCGTTGCGGCCGTCAGCCCGGTAGACGCCTTCCAGGTCCGGCGAAATCCACCAGCCATAGCCATATGGGTCCTCATCCTCGGGGGTCTCCGACTGCGCCACGCGAGCCTGCTTCACCCAATTGCGGGAGACAATCTGCTCGTCCTCCCACCGGCCCTGCTGGAGAAAGAGCAGGCCAATCTTGGCCATGTCGTGCGGGTGCAGCGAGAGATCGCCCCAGCCGTGGTAGTAGCCCTGCGGGTCAGTCTCCCACAGCACTTCGCGAATACCGAGCGGCTCAAACAGGTATTGTTGGGCGAACTCCAGGGTGGTCATGCCGGTCGCTTGCTGCAGGATGGGCGACAGCAAGGCCATCGCCGGGCTGCAATAGACAAACTGACTGCCCGGCTCATAGGCCATCGGCAGGTCGAGAACGTATTGCATGAAGTCCGGGCTGCGCTGCATGGCAATGCTGGAATCGCCCTCCGTGCCGTCACGGGCGCATTGCAGGCCGGAAGTCATGCTGACCAGGTGCCGGATGGTGATCGCCTCTTTGCGCGAGTCCAGATTGGCGATCTCCCGGTCGGGGAAGAAGGAGACCATCTTATCGTCCAGGTCCAGTTTGCCCTGGTCCACGGCGATACCGATCAGGGTGGTCATCACGCTTTTGGTGACCGAGGCCGCGTCGTGAATCGTTTGTCCATCATAGGGGTAGAAGGTGGCGTCGGCGGCGAGGTAGCCATCGCGCACCACCAGCAGGCTATGTATCTTCACTCCCCGCTGGCGGATATCCAGCAACAGGTCGGCAAACTTGCTTGAGTCAATCCCTTGCGCTTCCGGCAGCGTGGTCTGCCAGCCCTCCGTGGGCCAATAGTCCGGCGCGGTCGATCGCGCCGGCTCCAGCAGCCGGGGGACGATGAAGAAGGCCAGCAACGCCAGGACGATGAGTACGGCCAGGACGCCGGCGACGAGCCGGAAGTCAACGCGCTTCAAACTGATCGTGTGTTCCATGGAATTCCTCCCTTGTGGTAACTATCACTGCGTCAATCAGCGCCGCAATCGGCGCGCCTTTGACAACGAAGGCATCGATGCCGGCTTCGGCGGCGGCCCGGCGTGCGCTCTCATCGCTGTGGATGGTGACGGCGATGATCCGGCAGGAAGGACAGGCGGCTTTGATCTGCCGGGCGGCCTCATAGCCATCCATCACCGGCATCTGCAGGTCCAGCAGCACGGCTTGCGGCTGTAGAGCCGTCGCCAGGCGCACAGCCTCTAGACCGTCGGCCGCTTCGCCCACCACCTCGACATCTCCCGCCAACGGCAGGATGGCGCGCAATTCCTGGCGCACCTGTTGCCGGTCGTCGGCGATGAGAACCCGCCACTTGCTCACTCCTGCACCTCTGTCCGCTCCGGCCCGGCCTCAAAGTCTCAGTGGAAACCCCGCAGGTTAGGCCGAGAATGTTCGCTCCGTCGTAGATTCGGGAAAGACCTGCGGGGCCTTTTCCTCACTTCTGAGGTCAGTATGGCGGATTGCCGGGCAGCGCACATCGGCCGGCGGGAGAGTCGGAGATTGTTCGCAAGGAGGATTGTGGAATCAGCCGGTGGGAGGAGGGCGCAGCTGGGCGATGAGGGAGCGTAGCCGGCTGAGGGCGCCGGCGGTCAATTCCTGCAGCCGGTCGAGAAGCGGCGGGACGCGCCCCGGCTCGCGCTCCAACAGCAGGCGCGCGGCCTGACTGGTCAGGGTAATCGCAAAGATAGACTGGCTGACCGAGTCGTGTAGCTCACGAGCCAGGCGGTTGCGCTCGCGGGCGGCGGCCAATTCTTCGGCCCGGCCGGCGTGTTCTTTCAGCTTGTCATGGGCCTGCTGCAACTCGGTCAGCAGACGGCGGCCTTCCTCCTGGTCGCTCGCCATTTGCGCGCCAAGCCGGTCGAAGGAGAGCAGGAAAGCGGCAACGGCCATGATCAGCAGGCTGAGCGCCAGCCCCTCCACCCAGCCATATTCCAGCAGGAAGGTGACAGTGAGGCAGACAGCAAAGAGTGCCAACCAGGTGCCGGCCAGACGCGGCGGGCCGGCGCGCAGGGCCTGCAACCCGAGCGGTATGTAGAGCAGTTGGCCGGTGTCCGTCAGCGGGTTCAGGCTGCCCAGGGCCAGCAACAGGCCGGTTTGCGCCGGAAAGTAAATCAGGTGAAAGCGGCGGAAGCGAGCCGACAAAGGCGCTTCCAGCAGGAAAAACAGTCCGAAAGCGGCCAACCATAGCAGGCCGGTCAGCAGCGCCTGCCGGTCTTCATGAAAGCGGTAAGAAAGGGCGGCGGCGACGCCGATAGTGATCATCGCCAGCCAGCCGGGGCCGCGACGGTAAGCCGTATTGCGCGCGGTCATTGCGCCGGCCCCTCATGGACCAGGATGCGCGTGCCCCGGCCGCGGGCGGAATCGATGACCAGCGTCCAGCCAATCTCCCGCGCCCGGTCTGCCATGCCGGTCAGGCCGAGATGGCCCGGCGTCGCCAGCGCGGATGGCGGGTCAAAGCCGGGGCCGTCATCCTCGATTTCCAGCCAGGAGCCGCCCGCGGCCAGTTTCAGGCGGACGACGGCCCGGCCGGGGACGGCGTGCCGGGCGACGTTGTTCAGCGCCTCCTGCGTAATCGCGTACAGGCCGATTGCCGCCGGAGGGGCCAAGGCTCCTTCACCGCTTTCTTCGAAAGCGATTGGCAGCCCGCTTTGCGCCGAGCGCTCGGACGTCAGGCGGCGCAAGGCGGCGGACAACCCTTCGCCGCTTGCCGGATGCGGGCGCAGGTGGGAGACGAGGGCCTGAATCTCGCTCATCGCCCCGGCGGCCAGCTCCTCCAACCGCTCAAGTTGCGCGGCCACCCGGCCCGGCTCACGAGCAAATAGCAGGGCAGCGCCCTGCGCGGTCAGGTTCATGCTGAACAGGGTCTGGGTCACCGAGTCATGCAGCTCGCGGGCCAGCCGACCGCGTTCCTGCTCGGCGGAGATCTCCTCCGCCTGGCTGACGTAGCCTTGAAGCTGTTGATGGGCTTCCTGCAGGTCGGCGATCAACCGCTGAGTCCGCCGGCGGGAGGCGTCGGCCTTCTGCAATTGGTGGGCGTAAAGGCCGCACATCAGATTGAAGCCGCTGAAAAGGGCGGTCATGACCATGCCGAACAGCAGGCCAGCGGTCGAGGAGGCCAGCGGGCCGACCATCGCGAGGGAGAAGGCGGCAATCCACAGGAAGCCGGCCCGCGGTCCGAAGTAGAGCACGGCGTCCATGCTGAGCGGCATATAGAGGGCGGCGATGAAGTCCCGGGTGACCGGCACGCGCAGCAGGGCCGAGACGAGCGCCGTCTGGACCAGCAGATAGGCGAACGGCAGAATGACGCCCATGCGTGATGCCGGCTCCTGTTCCACTACGCCGGCGCGCCGGATAACGTACGGCCCGGCGAAGAGCAGCAGCCCGTAGAGGGCTAGTATGATAATGGCCGGGGCCCGCTGCGGGTCGTCGGCGAAGTAGACCAGGGCGCGTAAAGTGACGCCGGCGTAGACCAGGGCGACGGCGAGGGTGCGGATCACGGCTCGCTGTCGGCCAGGCCGTGGCGCAGAGCGTAAATGGCGGCCTGCGTGCGGTCCTCCAGGCCCAGCTTGTTGAGGATGCTGCTGACGTGGCTCTTGACGGTGGTCTCGCTGATGAATAGCTCGGCGGCGATCTCGCGATTGCTCAGCCCGGCCGCCAACCTGCCGAGTACTTCCCGTTCGCGTTCGGTCAGGCCGTCGATGGCCGGCTCATGCGGGCGGCCGGCCGGGGCGGCAGCGGTACTCCCCTGGGCGACGGCGGCCATCAGCTTCTGGGCCACGTCCGGATGCAGTTGCGCTCGGCCGCGATGGGCAGCGCGAATGGCTTGTACCAGCTCCTCCGGCCGGATGTCTTTCAGCAGATAGCCGTGCGCGCCGGCGCGAATGGCCGGGAACACCTTGTCTTCCTCGCCGAAGCTGGTCAGGATGATGATGCGCGAATGGGGCGAGCGCTGAATGATGTGGGGGGTGACGGCGATGCCATCCATTACCGGCATGACCAGGTCGAGCAAGACCACATCCGGCTGCAGGCGGCCGGCCAATTCCATCGCCTCGGCTCCGTCGGCCGCCTCGCCCACGACCACTATGGGCAGCAGAGCGGGGTCATCCTGCAATTCGAGGAAGGTGCGCAGCCCCTGCCGGACCACGGCGTGATCATCGACGATCAGCAGCCGGATGGCGGACAGGCCGGTCGCGCGTGAACTGTCCATTGCCCTCTGTCTCCCAACCGGAAACTTGGAAACGCCAGGGTCTCCGGATTCTTTTTAGTATGCACCGGCCCGGAGCGGTTGGGAAGTGACGAATGTCACCTGCTGGGACGGAGAAGGTCTTTAGCCTGGTCGTGGTGGTCGAACCCGGCACGGATGCCGAGGCTACATGGTCTGGAACACAGAGCCGGAGATTCACTGAGAAAGATCAGTGCCTTCTCTGTGTATCTCCCGGCCTCCGTGCACCGCAAGTTGCTACCCGGCCGCCTGAAAGGCCCTATCCTCCTCCACCAGAACGATTGTAATTTCGTCTTCGTAGAAGATAATGGTTTTCTGCTCAATCGGCGCCAAAGCGTGCTCGTCGCTCATCGCATTGTTCTCCATGGTTTGCTGTCCGGTGGGGTACTGAAGGACATGATTCAGAAGGGTACCTGATTGCTCCCGGTAAGCTCCCTCCACCACTCACCCAGGAACTTCATTGCCCCTTCAAAACGACGAGCTGGCAGTTCACGGTAACCCGGAATTTCAAAGCGCCGGTAGAACTCGCCGTATACACCACCAAATTCATTTCGGCCGGACTTCTTGCCCAGTTCCAGAGCAATGGCCTTTACCGCCTGGCTGATCCGCGCAGCCTGTGCCGGCGTGATGACCCGGCCTGGGTCGCCCAGGGTCATTTCCAACTCTTCCAGCCGGACCTCGTGGTCCTTCAACTGCTGTTGCTGAT
>CAYVQP010000134.1:0-7375 GCA_964452775.1 uncultured Ardenticatenaceae bacterium
TAACTGAGGACAAAACCCCGCAGGTCTTTCACGGGTTTTGCCGCCGAGCGAGCATGCTCAGCAAGACCTGCGGGGTTTCCGTAAAGATTTAGCGAGAGAACCACTAAGTGGTACTCTCGCTAACTGAGGACAAAACCCCGCAGGTCTTTCACGGGTTTTGCCGCCGATTGAGCATACTCAGCAAGACCTGCGGGGTTTCTATATAGAGATTTAGCGAGAGAATCACTAAGCCAGGAGCGCCGCCATATGGCCAACAACGAAAACCAGGAACCCCTCGAAAAGCAGCTCTGGAAAGCAGCCGACAAGCTACGCAAGAACATTGACGCCGCCGAATACAAACACGTCGTCCTGGGCCTCATCTTCCTGCGTTATATCTCCAACTCATTTGAGGCGCTGCACACCCGGCTTTCGACTGAGCAGTGGGCGGACCCCGAGGACCGCGAAGAATACCGGGCGGAGAACGTCTTCTTCGTGCCGCCCTCCGCCCGCTGGAGCTACCTGCAGACCCGGGCCAGGACGCCGGAAATCGGCAGGGATATTGACGCGGCAATGGACGCCATCGAGCGAGACAACCCCGGCCTGCGCGGCGTGCTGCCCAAGGTCTACGCCCGCGGCAACCTGGACCCCACCAACCTGGGCGGCCTGATTGACCTGATCAGCAACGTGGCCCTGGGCGAGGCGCAGGAACGCAGCGCGGACTTCCTCGGCCACGTCTTCGAGTATTTCCTGGGCGAGTTTGCCCTGGCCGAGGGGAAGAAGGGCGGCCAGTTCTACACTCCCAAGAGCGTGGTCCGGCTGCTGGTCGAGATGTTGCAGCCGTACAAGGGCCGGGTCTTTGACCCCTGCTGCGGCTCCGGCGGCATGTTCGTGCAGTCCGAGGAGTTCGTCGCGCAGCACCAGGGGCGGATCAACGACATCTCCATTTACGGGCAGGAGAGCAACCAGACGACCTGGCGGCTGTGCAAGATGAACCTGGCCATTCGCGGCATTGACAGCTCGCAGCTGCTGTGGAACAACGAAGGCTCCTTTCTGAATGACGCTCACCGGGACTTGAAGGCCGGCTACGTGCTGGCCAACCCGCCCTTTAACGACAGCGACTGGAGCGGCGAGCTGTTGCGCGGAGACGGTCGCTGGCAGTATGGGGAGCCGCCCGCCGGCAACGCCAACTACGCCTGGATCCAGCACTTCCTCTACCACCTCAGCCCCGGCGGGCAGGCCGGCTTCGTGCTGGCCAAGGGCGCGCTCACTTCCAAGACTTCCGGCGAGGGCGACATCCGCAAGGCGCTGGTGGAGGCCCGGCTGGTGGACTGCATCGTCAACCTGCCCACCAAGCTGTTCCTGAACACCCAGATACCCGCCTCGCTCTGGTTCCTCAGCCGGCCAGAATGGACCAATCTTGCAGATTTGTCCATTCTTTCAGGCCGCCGGCGCGACGAGATCCTGTTCATTGACGCCCGCGACCTGGGCTACCTGATTAACCGGCGCACGCGGGAGTTTGGCGACGCGGACATCGCCCGCATCGCCGGCGCGTACCATAAGTGGCGCAACCGGGACGACGGCTATGAAGACGTGCCCGGCTTCTGCAAGGCCGCGCCGCTGGAGCGGGTGCGCGAACTGGATTACGTGCTTACGCCGGGGCGCTACGTGGGGCTGCCGGAGGAGGAGGACGACTTCGACTTCGCCGAGCGCTTCGCGCAGTTGCGGGCCGAGTTGGAGGAGCAGTTGGCGGAGGAAAGCCGGTTGAATTCGCTGATTAAAGAGAATTTAGCGAGCATCGTGAATGACGGCGCGTGACACATACACCCTTTCAGAAATTGCAAATGTAGTTGATTGTGAGCACAAGACTGCTCCGACAGTCGACGATAGCGAGTACTACTCCATTAGAACCACAGATATTTCAAATGGGCGGATAGATTTCCAGGGGGCCAACAGAGTGACCTACGAAACGTATCAAGAGTGGACAAGGCGCGCGGTGCCTAAGCCGGGGGATCTGATATTAGCGAGGGAAGCTCCTGTAGGAGAGGTTGGCTATATAAAGAGCGGGTATAGAGTCTGTCTCGGACAAAGAACCGTGCTGGTTCAGGTAAGAAGCAAATTGGTAAGCAAGAGGTACCTTCTTTACTACCTGACCAATCCAGAAATCAAATATGATCTTCAGGCGCGATCAACAGGCAGTGTAGTAGCACACCTAAATTTGAAGGATATCCGTGCCCTTGAGGTTGTGGTTCCATCGCTCGCCCAGCAAGTGGCAATCGCGGCTGTCCTCGGCTCGCTGGACGACAAGATAGACCTCCTCCACCGGCAGAACAAGACGCTGGAGGGCATCGCGCAGGCGCTGTTTCGCCGGTGGTTTGTGGATGAAGCAGCCGGGGATTGGGAGGAGGGGACTTTAGGAGACGTTTTGACCGTAAGGGGTGGATCAACCCCTAGCACATCGAATCCCGATTTCTGGGATGGAGAAATTCACTGGACGACACCGAGGGACTTGTCGAACAACGATAGTATATACTTATTTGATACGGCAAGAAGAATTACCGAACAGGGTCTTGCCAAGATTAGTTCCGGCTTAATGCCTGTTGGGACATTGTTACTGTCCTCAAGAGCGCCCATCGGTTATCTGGCGTTCACGGAAATTCCTACCGCCATAAATCAGGGTTACATCGCTATCCTTGACGACATGGGTCTGTCGAAGCATTTCATTTATCTTTGGCTTCGGGAGAACATGGATTATGTGAAAAGCTATGCCAACGGTTCAATATTTCTGGAGATCAGCAAAGCTGCATTTCGATCTCTTGAAATCACAATACCCCCGTCCGAACTGCTGCGCGAATTGGAAAACGTGGTAGCCCCCATGTTCGATGGGATTAGAACGAATGTCCGTCAAATCCGCACGCTGGAGAAGTTACGCGATACGCTGCTGCCCCGGCTGATGTCCGGCGAGGTGCGCGTCCGCCAGAATTCGTCCGCCAGAATTGACAAATCTTCAAGATTTGTCAATTCTTGAAGTCTAGAAAGACTGCGCGATACGCTGCTGCCCCGGCTGATGTCCGGCGAGGTGCGCGTCCGCCAGAATCCGTCCGCCAGAATTGACAAATCTTCAAGATTTGTCAATTCTTGAAGTCTAGAAAGACTGCGCGATACGCTGCTGCCCCGGCTGATGTCCGGCGAGGTGCGCGTCCGCCAGAATCCGTCCGCCAGAATTGACAAATCTTCAAGATTTGTCAATTCTTGAATTCTTGAGCGCTAAATCCATGCCCATCCAACCACTGCAGTACGGACGGTACTACCACATCTTTAACCGGGGTAACAATCGCGAAAACCTGTTCATCGAACAGCGCAATTACCCCTACTTCCTCAAACTATACAGCAAACACATCCTGCCGGTCGCGTTGACATTCGCTTATTGTCTGTTGCCCAATCATTTTCACCTTGCCATACGCACGCGCACCGCAGCCGAACAGGAAGCGTATTGGCGACAGGAAATCCTGCCGTTTTCCGAAAACAAATCCTTGTTTAAGCTGGCGGAACCGAGCCTAGCCTTTAAGAACCTGTTCATCGCCTACAGCCGCGCCTACAATCGGGCCACCGGCCGGACCGGCGCCCTATTCGAGCGACCCTTTCACCGCAAGCTAGTAGACGATCAGGCGTACTTCCTCACCTTAATCACCTACATTCACCAGAACCCACAAAGGCATGGTCTGGTCGAAGACTTCCGTGAATGGAAATGGTCTTCATACAGCGCGTTTGGCTCCGGCAACCCTTCGAATATTCAGCGCGAACAGGTGATCGCCTGGTTTGGAAGCCCGGCTGATTTTATGGAGGCGCACGGGGAGGATTTGACAAATCTTGAAGATTTGTCAAATCTAAGGAGCGACTGATGCACCAGCTGAACGAAAGCAATATCGAACAGTTCGCCGTCCAACTACTCGCCGACCGGGGCTACCATTATCTATACGGGCCGGACATCGCCCCGGACGGCAAGTCGCCGGAGCGCGGCAGCTACGAGGACGTGCTGTTGCTTGGCCGCGTCGAGGCCGCCGTCTCCCGGCTCAATCCCGCCCTCCCCCAATCTGCCCGCGCGGATGCCGTCCGGCAAATCCAGCGCCTCAACGCCCCCGACCTGATCGCCAACAACGAGGCCTTCCACCGGCTGCTCACCGAAGGCATCCCCGTCAGCCTGCACCAGGACGGCGAGGAGCGCGGCGACCTGGTCCGGCTGGTAGACTTCGCCAACCCCGCCAACAACGACTTCCTGGCGGTCAACCAGTTCACGGTCATCGAGAACGGCGTGAACAAGCGGCCGGATGTGGTGCTCTTCGTCAACGGCTTGCCCCTGGTGGTCATCGAGCTGAAAAACGCCGCCGATGAAAACGCCACGGTCCTCGCCGCCTTCAAGCAAGTGCAGACCTACAAGGCGACCATCCCCGGCCTGTTTACCTACAACGGCCTGCTGGTAATCTCCGACGGCCTGGAAGCGCGGGCCGGGTCGCTTTCGGCCGGCTTCAACCGCTTCAACGCCTGGAAGAGTATTGACGGTCGCACCGTCGCCTCCGACCTCATGCCCCAACTGGAAGTGCTCATCCGCGGCATGCTCAAGCCGGCCACCTTGCTCGACCTGATCCGCCACTTCACCGTCTTTGAGCAGACCCGGCAGACCGACCCGCACAGCGGCATCCTCGCCATCCAGACCGCGAAGAAGATCGCCTACTACCACCAATATTACGCCGTCAACCGCGCTGTCGAGTCCACGCTGCGGGCGGCCCGCGACGGGAGATTTGACAAATCTTGCAGATTTGTCAAATCTGAGAGCGTCAGAGAAGACCCCGCCCTCTACCACACCGGCCTGCCCTCCGCCGCTGACCAACCGGAAGGCGACCGCAAAGCGGGCGTGGTCTGGCACACCCAGGGCAGCGGCAAATCGCTCTCGATGGTCTTTTACGCCGGCAAAATCGTGCTCGCCCTGAACAACCCCACCCTGGTGGTGATTACGGATCGAAACGACCTGGACGACCAGCTATTCGACACCTTCGCCGGCTGCAAGCAGCTATTGCGCCAGGAGCCGGTGCAGGCCGAAAGCCGCGACCACCTGAAGCGCTTGCTCAAAGTGGCCTCCGGCGGGGTCGTGTTCACCACCATCCAGAAGTTCCAGCCGGAGGTGGGCAACGTCTACGAGACCCTGTCCGAGCGCCGGAACATCGTGGTCATCGCCGACGAGGCCCACCGCACCCAATATGGCTTCGGGGCTAAATTCATTGACGACAGGGACGCGGCCGGGAACGTCATCGGCCAGCGCATCGTCTACGGCTTCGCCAAATATCTGCGCGACGCGCTGCCCAACGCCACATACCTGGGCTTCACCGGCACGCCCATCGAGCGGGACGATATCAACACCCCGGCGGTCTTCGGCAACTACGTAGACGTGTACGACATCGCCCAGGCGGTAGAAGACGGGGCCACGGTACGCATCTACTACGAAAGCCGGCTGGCCAGGATTGAACTCAGCGACGCCGGACGAGAGATGATCCGGGAGCTGGACGCGGCCCTGGACGAGGACAACCTGGACGACTCGCAGCAGACGAAGGCCCGCTGGACGCAATTGGAAGCGTTGGTGGGCAGCAAGCGCCGGCTACAGAACGTGGCCCGCGACATCGTGACCCACTTCGAAGCGCGGCAGGAGGTGTTCGCCGGCAAGGGCATGATTGTGGCCATGTCTCGCCGCATCACCGTTGAACTGTACCGCGAGATTACGGCTATCCGGCCGGCATGGCATAGCGACGATTTGACCCGAGGAGTGATAAAGGTCGTCATGACCGCCGCCTCCTCAGACGGGCCGGAGATCGCCCTGCACCACACCAACAAGGAGCAGCGCCGCATGTTGGCCGAGCGCATGAAGAACCCCGACGACGAGTTGAAGCTGGTCATCGTGCGCGACATGTGGCTGACCGGCTTTGATGTGCCCGCCCTGCACACCATGTACATTGACAAGCCGATGCAGGGCCACAATCTGATGCAGGCCATCGCCCGCGTCAACCGCGTCTATAGGGATAAGCCGGGCGGCCTGATCGTGGATTACCTGGGCATCGCCGCCGACCTGAAACAGGCGCTCTCCTTCTACTCGGACAGCGGCGGCAAGGGCGACCCGGCGCTGGTGCAGGAGCAGGCGGTCTCCCTCTTGCTGGAGAAGCTGGAAGTGGTGAGGCAAATGTTCGCAGCCGAATTTGACAATTCTTCGAGGATTGTCAAATCCGGGCTCGTCTACGAGGAGTACTTCGAAGCCGGCACGGCGAAAAAGCTGGCCCTCATCCTGGCGGCGGAAGATTTCATCCTGGGGCTGGACGACGGCAAGCGCCGCTTCGTCAACCAGGTCACCGCCCTGTCGCAGGCGTTCGCTCTGGCCGTGCCGTACGGCGAGGCGATGGCGGTGAAGGATGAGGTCGCCTTCTTCCAGGCGGTGAAGGCGCGACTGGTCAAGTTTGACGCCGGCAGCCGCCGCTCTGACGAGGAGATTGAAACCGCGGTGCGCCAGGTCATTGACCGGGCGCTGGTCTCCGACCAGGTGGTGGACATCTTCGATGCCGCCGGGCTGAAGAAGCCGGATATCTCCATCCTCTCCGACGATTTTCTGCTGGAGATCCGGGGCATGGAGCACAAGAACGTGGCCCTGGAAGTGCTGAAGAAGCTGCTTGGCGACGAAATCAAGGCCCGCGTGCAAAAGAACCTGGTGCTCAGCAAGAAGCTGGAGGAAATGCTGGAGGCGGCGCTGCGCCGCTACCATAATAAGGCAATCACCTCCGCGCAGGTTATTGAGGAGCTGATCCACCTGGGTAAGGAGATCCGCGAATCAGACAGCGAGGCCCAGGAGATGGGGCTGAGCGAGTTTGAGTACGCCTTCTATACCGCCGTCGCCAGCAATGACAGCGCCCGTGAGCTTATGCAGCAAGAAACGCTGCGCGAACTGGCCGTGGTTCTCACCGAGCGGGTGCGCGCCAACACCTCCATTGACTGGACCATCAAAGAAAGCGTGCGCTCGAAGCTGCGGGTGATCGTGAAGCACACTTTGCGCCAATATGGCTATCCCCCCGATATGCAGATGCTGGCCACGGATACGGTTCTGAAGCAGGCGGAGCTGCTGGCGGAGGAGTTGTCAACCTAGATTGCCAACCTGGATTGGACCAATCTCAAAGCTTGGTCCAATCTTCCGCGGGAGCTCATTGCGTCATCCGCGCGACAATATACTCCACATCTTCATTCACCCCCGGCAGCGTGGCGGAGCTGCGCCGGGAGAGCCAGCTGGTGCCGGCGAAGTACAGGCCGGGGTATTGGGTGACGCCGCGCTGCTGGATGGGAAAGCCGTCCTCATCCGCAACCGGCAGCT
>CAYVQP010000135.1:0-2941 GCA_964452775.1 uncultured Ardenticatenaceae bacterium
TCAGCAAATGGGCGCAAAACCCATTACATGCTCATGACCAGCACGCTATAGACCACGATGTCGCCGAGCAGGTGCATGAACACCGGCAGGGTGATACCCTTCGTGGCCAACATCGCCCGCCCAAAGACGAGCGCGATGAAGGTGAGGAAGATCACCCCGACCGGCCCGGAAGGGATGCCGCCGTAATAGTGACCAAGCGCAAACCAGACGGCGGTCAGCCAGATCGCCTGCCGCTCGCTTACCGCGGTCACCAGTTGCGACAGCGGCGCTGCGCGAAAGGCGGCCTCCTCCGCAAAGCCGTTCATCAGCGCGAAAAGCAAGATGAGCGGGGAGAGGTTGATTAGCTGTTGCCAGTTCAACGAGTCCGGCGACATCATGGCCACTATTGCGCCGGCGGTGAGCAGCATCAGGATCAGCGCGAACGCCGGGCCCAGAGTGAGCCAGGTGATCGGCTGCTCCCGGCCCGGCAACCGCAACCTGGTCGGCGCGCGCCAATTGCCGTGCGCCAGGTATAGATCGCGCCGTTTGCGCCCGGCGAGCAACAAGACGGCTATTACGCCCAGAGCCAGCAACACCGCCGCCAGCCGCTCGCCAAAGAAAATCCACACCCAGGGTATGCCCTCAGCGCCAAAGCCGCTCCGCCAGACGGCCGACCCTACCAGCCAATCAAGCGCTATCGTGAGGGCGTAAATGGTGGTCAATACCCCGAAGTAGCCGCGCAACGGCCGGATGGTGGACCAGATGTAGCTCAGGCCAATCAAGACCAGTCCCGTCGCCAGCCAGTACCATAAGTACGCATCGCCCGGCTCCACTCCCAGGACTATCTGGGCGATAATCTGCGGCAGCCGGCTCATCAGCAGCATCCCCAGCCAGGCCGCGATCGCCACCTGCGACCGGTGGGCGGTTACCTTGCTTTCCTCAGTGACGGTCGTTGCGCTTTGCATGTGTTTCCTCCGTTTCTCGCTAAGTGGTTCTCTCGCTAAATCCTTACGGAAACCCCGCAGATGCCGTAACCCGATTTTCCAAATCGGGCGTCGTCGAGATGCAATCTCGACCTACAAGGTCTTGCTGAGTATTCTCGCTCGGCGGCAGACCCGTGAAAGAGCTTCGGGGTTTTGGACCGGCTTGCCGGCAGTCGAACTTCATCGCTCAGCCTCCCGGGCCGGATCGCGCGCCGCGGCCGCACGCGGGACCGCGCGCAGGAGAGCCAGCCCCACAATCGCCACCGGCCCCATCACGACCGCCAGCATGAACCACGACTGAACTGTGCCTTCGGCGGCGTTGCTGGTCAGATTCAGGTAACCGCCGATGTTCAGGACGGCATGAAAGAAGACCGCCGGGTAGATACTCATGCCGCTGACCACCAGCGCGCCAAGAAAGACGCCCAGGAAAAAGGCCACCACGCATTGCAACAGCACTTCCGGCAGAGGCTCGCCGCCCAACACATTCACGATATGCATCAAAGCAAAGAATGAGGAAGAGAGCAGCACACTCGCCAAGAGGCCCGCCCCGGCATTGCCCCGGCTGCGCACAAAACCGTGCTGAATCAATCCCCGGAAGGCGATCTCCTCCATGAATGCCGCCGCGCTGATGAACAACAGCGCGGCCACGGTCAGGACGCCATCATCGGCCCGGAAATCGAAGTTGCCGGTCGCGACATAGGCCGACGCGGCGACCGCATAAACAAGCGGGGCCAGCAAGAGCAGCCAGCTCGACCGCGTTCCCGCTCGGGTGAAGCCGGCCGGCCGCAGCCAGCCCAATCGAGCCGTCAGAGCCAACAGCAAAGCGATGGAGACTACCCTTCCCACCATAGCAGCCAGGTACCAGGCCGCCGACTCGGCCGGCCAACGCCCCGCAAAGATGGCCGAAACGACCACCAGCAAGATGAAGGCCAGCGTAACGGCGAAGGCAAACGCTATTGGAGAAGCTGAGGCGAGCGTCCTGACCCGCTGCATGGACATCTGTTTCTCTCGCTACCCGGCTTCCTCAATGGTCAGCTTGCCCATGCCGCCTGATACGTTGATGTCGAGCGCCGGCCCGCCTTGAGCGTATAGGGCGTTGGTGTACGCCTCTCCATCCCAGGTCAACCCCTCCGGGTCGGTGCTGCCCAGCGAGACCGCGCTCTGAACGCGCACGCCGGCATTCCGCGGGACGCGCAGCAGCGTATCTCCGATGCCCAGCTTTATGGCGGCCTTCAGGTTCCGCTGCCGGTAGCCACTCAGGTCCACGGTTAGCTCCCCAAGTCCACTATCAACCCGCAATCCGGTCAGGTTCAACGCGGACAGGTCGAGGAGCGCCTTGCCGGCTCCAAAATGAATGTCCAGGTCGGTGGGCAACTCCTGATTCAGCCTGACGGTCCATTCGTTTCTTCCCTGGCGCATGGCCGGCCGGTTCGTGCGCTGTTGCCTGACCCGCAGGTTGCCTTCACCGGCGTCGCTGACGGCATATTCCACCGCCGGCGGCTTCCAGTCCGCGTCATCGTAAGCGAAGGCAGCGTCCAGCGCGCTCGTTGCGCCGGCCTGCAGATGCAGGATCCCCTCCGCCATGCGGATTTCCGCGCGCAGGGAGCTTGCGCCGCCGGCTTCAACCTGTTTGCTCGCATTGCGCAGCTCGCCGGTGACCCGGGTGGAAGGGGCGTAGGCCAACCCTCCGCCCGCCTTGCCCATGCTCCGGTAGACGACGTACAGGATCGCCAGGCCGGCGACTACGGCCAGGACCACCAGCAACCCCAGCCAGGCCCACAGCGGCATCGGATCGCCGTTGACGATTGCCTGGAAGATGGCCGTTGCCAGGAAGACCAGGAAGACGAATGTGAAAGCCCAGGAAATGAGTTGGATGACCTTTATGAACGTTGGATTGCGGCTGAGCATGGTAACCTCCTTGCAAAACCCCGCAGGTCTTTCACAACGCCTTCGCCGGACAAGTCCGTCCGGTGAGACCT
>CAYVQP010000135.1:3041-7312 GCA_964452775.1 uncultured Ardenticatenaceae bacterium
CGGTGGGACCTGCGGGGTTTTCCTGGAAGGCGCGCCGTTGCGTCGTAGGGTTGGGGCTTGCGCTGCTGGTAGAGTACCAGAGGCGCGGTTGTACCGCGGGTATACTAAAGGAGTATTTGGGGGACGTAATCAGGAGTTTAGAGCAGCGACAGGGCGCGCGCCTCAGCCACCGCCTGAGTCCGGCTGGAGACGTTCAGCTTGCCAAAGATATTGCTGACGTGCTTCTTAACGGTCGGCACCGCCAGGTACAGCCTGTCCGCGATCTCCTGGTTGGAAGCTCCCCCGGCAATCAGGAGCAACACTTCCAGCTCCCGTTCGCTCAGCGGCTCCAGGTAGCCGGGCAGCGCCGGGCCTGTCTGCGGGCCGGGAACAACGAATGCCGCCAATAAGCGGTCAATATAAGCAGGCAGCCGGCGCCGGCGATTGTCGGACTCGACGCTCCGGCGCGACAGGATCAGTGAACGATATTCAACTAACAGAGCGTGCATCGGCTCGCCTTCGTCCACGAAGAGGCGAATATACCCTTCCGGTTCAGCCAGGAGCAGGGCGCGCTCCAAGAACGCCGGCGCCCGATCCCAATCTCCCTGCGCCTGCGCGACCAGCGCCTGCAGCACCGAAATGGTCAGGACGCTGCCGGTTTTCCCCTCGCTTTCTGCGCTGAGCAATAACTGATTCAGCAGCGCCAACGCCGCGTCATGTTCATGCCGGGCGCTGAGCACTCGGGCGAGCGTCAGATACTCTTCCTCGTGCAGGCCGGCATGACCGGCTATCTCATCATCCGGCGAGATGCCGCTATTGGCCGCCCATTGTTGCGCTGCGTGCACCTCACCCCGAGCCAGCAGCAGCCGGGCGCGCAGGGCGGCGGCCTGGGTAGCCACAATGTTCACCCCCGTCCTTTGTCCAACGCGCTGCGCGTGCTCCAATGCAGCCAGGGCATCCGGCCATTTCCCCTGCGCCTGCTGCACCCGCGCCAGCGCGCGATTCAGCACCAACGTTGACCACGCGCCGCCCACCCGCTCAAGCTGCTCAATGGCCGGCTGAATGTGGGCGAGGGCGGCGTCGAGTTGATTTCGCTCACACAAAACATTTGCCAGGCCGGCGCGCGCCATCAACGCTCCTTTCTGGGGAACGCCGTGATCTGTCCAGCTGAGAACCTGCTGGTAAGTTTCCTCGGCGCGGTCCAGCCGGCCCTGAAAGACCTGAATGTCGCCCAGGAAACTGGCCGCGTTGAGCTGAATGTAGTAGGCGCCGTCTTCACGACTCAGCCGGAGCGCCTCCTCCAGGGCAGGGGCGGCGGCAATCACATCGCCGGCCAGCAACAGCGTCGAGCCGAGGCAGAAGGTCATCATCCCCCGCCAGGGGCTGCCGGCCGGCAAGGCGACCAACGCCTGGCGCGCGACCGCTATGCTTTCTGTGGTGTCGCCCCAGATGGATGTGATCATCGCCCGCAACGAGGCCACCTCGCCGATGAAGTCGCTGTCCGGCGTTGGGCCGGCCGGCGCGGCGCGCAGGGCAAATTGCACCCATTCCTCCGCCCGGTCGGGGTTGATTGCCGGCCCCATCACATAGTACCAGCCGTAGATCAGACATAGACGCGGGCGGGCGTGCACCACTTCCACCGGCATGGCTTCCAGCCATCGCGCGACCGACGCGCTGGCCCCCTTGCGCAGCAGATTCCCCGACAGTTGCTCGACCAGCCGGGCCGCCTGCTCATAGTCGCCGCCGGCGATAGCGTGGTTAATGGCCTCTTCACTCAGGCCATGCTGCTCCAGCCAGGCCCCCGCCCGGCGATGTAGTTCGGGAAGCTGTTCTGCTTGTTCATCAAGCAAGCGCTCGCGCAGCACTTCTGCGAACAGGTGGTGATAGCGGTACCAGCGCCGTTCGTCGTCCAGCCGGGCGAGGAAGAGATTGGCCTGTTCCAATTGCTGCAAGACGGCCTGGCTATCGTTTCGGCCGGTGAGCGCGTCGCACAATGGGCCGCAGAGGCGATTGAGGATTGAGGTCTGCAGCAGGAAGTTTCTGCTTCCCCGGGGCCGTCGCTCCAGAACCTCGTCGGTCAGGTAATCTAATATGTAGCGATGGCTGCCGGTGAAGGCGGCGATGAAAGCAGGGTAGTCGTCGCGCCCTTGCATGGAGAGGGCCGCCAACTGCAACCCGACCACCCAGCCTTCGGTGCGCTGTTCGAGCATGGCCGTTTCCGCCGGCGATAAGGTCAGCCCCATTGCCTGGCTAAAGAAACGGCCTGCTTCATCCAGATTGAAGCGCAGGTCAGCGGCGCGCACCTCGATGAGTTGGCCGTGCGAGCGCAGCCGGGATAAGGGCAACGGCGGGTCGCTGCGGGTCGCAATGAGCAGGTGCAGATTGGGCGGGAGATGTTTCAGCAGATAGTCCAGCGCCTGGTGGATCGCCGGGGTGTTGATAACGTGGTAATCGTCCAGCGCCAGGATGACCGGCCGGGTGCGCCGGCTGAGATCATTGATGAGGGCGGTCAACGTGGCTTCTATAGCCGGGGATTGCGGGGCGTGAAGCAGGGCGTCTGCTGCCTGTCCCACCTCCGGAATGGCTGTGCGCAGGGCGGCGATCAGGTAGGTCAGGAAGCGCGCCGGGTCGTTGTCTCCTTCGTCCAGCGACAACCAGGCTGCCGGTTCGCCGGCCAACTGGTCCAGCCAGGCCGCCACCAGCGTGGTCTTGCCGAAGCCGGCCGGAGCGGAGACAAGGGTCAGGCGCGCAGCGAAGCCGGAGCTGCTTCTGCGCAGTTCGGTATTCAGCCTGTCAATGAGTTGGTTCCGGGCAATGAGTGACGGTCGAAGAACAGGCTTGAACAGCTTGGTCCGCAACAGGTCGGGCACATGACCTATTATAGGGAAGTTGGGCGCGAAAAGATACCGGGGGAAGCCAATTGGGTGGGCGTCATTTCTGTTGATTTCCCCAAGGAGCGCAGGCATCTTGCCTGTGAGCAGCCAGGGATGGCAGCGTTCCGCCAACAAACGTGACGCTTACCCAGGCCAGTTTCCTCGTTGCCGGCCCAGGCAAGGTCATGGGTCATCAAGCTGCCTGTCGCCGGTCGCCGGCTCCACGGATACTGACAGCATGGTCAGACCCAGGTCGCGCGCCCGGTTCAAGAAGCCGTAGAGCGCGGCCTGGTCCCTCACGAAGCCGGACAACTGCGTGCTGCCGTCGGCCAGATGGTGCAACTCCAGACCTTCGAACCACTCTGCCCAGCCGGCGTCCAGATGCCCGGCAACACTCAGCCGCAGGTACATTTCGCTAATCGGTCGCCAGCCGCGGATCGGCCATCATTGCCCCGCCCGCAACTCCCGGCTTGCGCGTCCAGGCGGCCCACCTTGCGATGACGATAATCAGCACGACGAGGGCATAGACGGCTGCCATCAGCACAAGCTGGCGCTCCTGCGCGGCGGGGTCCAACAAGCTGCCGAAGTAGGCCTGGCAGGTGTTGACCATCGAATGAAAGATCATCACCATGAGCACGCTGGCGCCGCTGCCCTGATAGATCCAGGTGAAGACAAATGATCCGGCCAGGATGATCGGAACCAGGATAGGCCCTTCGGAGCCATTGAGGAAAAGCGGCAGGTGCCAGATGGTGTGCAGGACCCAGATCATCAGGGTGGCGACAAGGGCCGAGTGTGATTTCAGTAGGCGGTGGAGGGCAAAGCCGCGAAAGCCGGGTTCCTCGGCCAGACCGATGAACAGGAAGATGAACACAAACTCCATCAGGTAGTCGGGCCAACTTCCCAGCTGGGCGGCGGTTGGAACGGGCGCGCCCATCAGAATATTCAACCCCAGGGCGACAGCCTGAATGGCGATGGGCAGACCGAAGGCGACAAGATACCACTTGAAGTTGACTCGCCAGCGGACGATGCGGCTGAACCACGCCTTCAGCCCGCTCCGGCCGCCGGCAATCGCCGTAACCACAAACGCGCCAATCAGCGGCCCGTATACAAACAAGGCCCACCAGTCCGACGGGTAGGCTTCCGCCAGATAGCCGCCGATGAAAGAGGTGGCATACGCGATGGCGAAAAAGATTGGTAACGGATAGCGTTTGAAGAATGAAACGACCGCGCTCATATTGTTCCTCCCGGCGTTGGATTGATTCCGGCAGCCTGACGTAAGTAGGCGGAAGCGGCTGCCGATAAGCAAAGGATAACAGGATGGAGGGTATGAGCGGGGTATACTTAGGGAGTATCGCGGGACGTATTTTGCGGCGGCCGGCCGGCGGCAAGAACACGCGGGCAGCAAAACAACGGCGGCCC
>CAYVQP010000136.1:0-3159 GCA_964452775.1 uncultured Ardenticatenaceae bacterium
ACATCTGGCTGCGCTCGGCGGCGCGGGTGGCGCACGCGCTGGGGGTGGAGCGGCTCAGCGGGCGGCCGGTGGCGTTGCCGTTATCGGCGCTGTTGGGCGGCATCGGCCACTTCCGCGCCCAGCTCTATGCCGCCTTCCACAGCAGCCGGACAAAAGAGACGGCGCACAGCTCTCACGCCATGCCCATCTCGCGGGCTACCCTGGCCAAATTGAGTGGAGTAGGCGGGTCCAGCCAACGAACCTATGAGGCTCGCGCCGGCGTGCAGGTACAGCGCAATTACGCCGCCGGCGAAATCGTCAGCAAGGAGGCCGCGGAGAACCGCGCCTGGCGACATGGCCGGGCCTTGTTTCAACTAAAGGATCATCGCGGCCGGCAGGGCAGGGCGGGACAAAGCTACCTGGCCTGGCAGCTACCGAATAGCTACACCGGCAACCACGCGCAGCAACCGAAGGGGCGGCAGAAGCGGATCAATCGCAAGCTTAGAGACCTGGTGAATAAAGGGACGCCGGGGAACGGTGAGCGCGCGGGTGAATCGCCGCAGCCAAGGAAGCGTTTTTACCCCAACGGCAAGCTGGCGGCGCGGGCGGCGGCCGGCCGGAACGTTGCCGGGCCGCAGTATTGGCGCGGAGCGTGGTTGCGGGGCGGCCAGGGTGGTATGTGGCAGGTGGTGGATGGCGCCGGCGGCAGAAACCCCGCAGGTCAATCTAATGACCTTGGCGGAGCCGGCTTAATTAACAAGACCTGCGGGGTTTGGGATACGGTCTAGAAAACGGTGCGGAAGAAAGTTGGACCCGTTAACAGGGATAAAGATCATTGGTTGTTACTATAATGACTACGCGAAGGCATTGCAGAGCAAGGGGTTGGCAAATATGAAGCAGCGCAGATCACCCATCTCCGGGATGCTTGGCAACGGACCCGGTTGCTGCCGTGAGCAGTTACGGCCAAAAGTTTGTTGCATGATTTCGTAGTGCGACCATAATTTGCGCTGGTCATTCCTCGCCCCTCAAGGGACAATCCATCCATCGTAGACCACCCGGGATTTGCAGATGTTTGAGGAATGCTCTGCGATCAACGAATTGGGCAGCCGGAGAGGGCAGGGCGGCGCCGCTCTTTTCCCGGCTGCCGGGGGCTGTTGACGTGGCCGATTCTCTGCTGGTCACCAAAATCAGCCTGCCTCTCCTGCGGCAGGCCCTGGTCCCCCGCGACCACGTCCTCCGGCGGCTGGCCGGGGCAATCCAGGATAACTATCTGCTCGTCCTCGTCTCCGCCCCGGCCGGCTACGGCAAGACGACCACCATCCGCATGTGGGTTGAGCAAGCCGGCTGCTCCGTCGCCTGGCTCACCCTCGAAAAATCCGACAACGACCTCAAGCAGTTCATGACCTATCTCCTGGCGGCTCTGGGCCGGGCGGTGGAGCATCTCGGCGAGAGCGCGTTGGAGGCAGTGGTGAGCGCGCGGGAGGTCAATCTTCCGGCCGCGCTCAGCCTGTTAATTAACGAGCTGCACGCCCTGGACCAGCCGGTTATCCTCGTCCTGGAGGAATACCACCTCATCGAAAACGAGGACATTGACCGGGCGCTTGAGTTCCTGCTCAACCAGGCCGTCGCCAACCTGCGCCTGGTCATCGCTACCCGGGAGGACCCTGACCTGCCTCTCACCCGCCTGCGGGCGCGCAACCAGCTCATCGAGATCCGGGCGGCGGACCTGAGTTTCTCTCTGGAAGAAGCCGGCGCGTTCTTCTCAAAGGTGATGGGCGTCCATCTTCTCAAACGGGAGACGGAGATACTCAAGAACCGCACCGAAGGCTGGGCAGCCGGCCTGCAACTCGCCGCCCTCTCGCTAAGGGATAGCCGGGATGCGGCCGGCTTCGTGGAGTCATTCGGCGGCACGCACCGGCATATTCTTGATTACCTCATCGAAGAGACGCTGAACAGCCAGCCGGAAGAGATGCAGGATTTCCTGCGCCGGACCGCCATCCTGGACCAACTCTCCCCGGCGCTGTGCGATGCAGTCACCGGCCACAGCGCCGGCCGCAGATATCTTCACTACCTGGAACACAACAACCTCTTCCTAGTCTCCCTGGACGAGGAACGCACCTGGTACCGTTATCATGGGCTGTTTCGCGAGTTGCTGAAGAATCAACTGGCGCAGGTTGAGCCGGCGCTGATTGACGACCTGCACGAGCGGGCCGCGGAGTGGTACGAGCGCAGCGGCTTCATTCAGAAGGCAATCGAGCACGCCTTTCAAATGTCCACCGGCCGCAAAGTGGCCCAACTCATCGAGCGCCACGCCCTGCCCATGATTTATCAGGGCGAAGTCTCGACCGTCATGGGCTGGTTCGACAGAATGCCGGATCCGCTCACCCAATCTTCGCCCATGCTGCTCATAGCCAGGGCCTGGTCGCTGGCCCTGATGCAGCGGCAGGGGATGCGCACGGGCGAGGTGACCCAGGCGCTGGCGGCCGCCGGCGACGCCCTGGAGCGCGTGAAGGCGGATGACGCCCTGCGGAATCTGGTCGGCGGCCACGCCGCCACGATTCAGGCTTTTGTCATGAACGCGCCCGGCTCGAAACACCGCCGGCCGGAGCGCTTTATCGAACTGGCCGAAAGATCGCAACAGCTGCTGCCGGCCGGCGAGCGGGCCATTCGCAGCGTGAACGCCATGATCATCGGCAGCGCATATGCCGAGCTGGGCGATCTGCCGGCGGCTGAGGCGGCGTTCCGGCAAACATACGACGATGGCGTGGCCGGGGGCAATCTGTACGCCGCGATCTACGGGCCGATTAACTTGATCCTGATCGCCATGATCAGGGGGCAATTGGCGGAAGCGCTGCACCTGTGCGAGGCCAACATCAATCGCTTTAATCAATTGACCGCCGGGCAGAACTTCCCGCCAATCGGCGCGCTCTACGTCCTGAAGGGTTGCCTGTCGCTGGAACAGAATCGGCCGGCGGAGGCGGAACAGGAATTGACGCAGGGCTTGAGCCTGGTGCGCTGGACCGGCGAGGTGCGCACCCACGTGAAGGGCTATTGCGCCCTGGCGCGATTGCGGGCCATGCAGGGCGACACGCCGGCCATGCTGGAGAGCTTGCAAGGGCTGGAAGCCGTCCGGCCGGAAACCGTCCTGCTTGCGACGACCTTACGCCATCGCTACCTGGC
>CAYVQP010000136.1:3259-7225 GCA_964452775.1 uncultured Ardenticatenaceae bacterium
GCAATTGCGGCCGCAACCACATATTTCCTCCCCGGCGAACCACATATTTATGTGGTCCGCCTTTTACTCCCCTGCCTTAGACTGCAATCAACGTTGGCAAAACCCCGTAGGCCGTTTTCAGGCTCTTGCTCCGAACCAGCGCTGTTGGTGAGAGCTGCGGGGTTTAGAAGCATCACTCGCAATGAGATTTCAAACTACAGGAGACTATGCGCCATGAAAACCAACCGTCTGTTCTACCCGTTCGTCCTAATTTTCGCGTTGTTGCTCACCGGCTGCGTCTTCGGGCCCAGGGTGGGCGAGTTGCAGAACGAGTCTCAATCCGTCGAGCTGGCCGACGCCGCCCCGGCCGCCGGCGAACCCGTTGATGTCGAGGTGAACATGGGGGCCGGCAGCCTTGACGTTTCCGGCGGCGCGGCTGATCTGCTGGAAGCTGACTTCACCTACAACGTCGCCGACCTGAAGCCGGAAGTGGAGTTCGGCGATGGTGCCGTCGCCGTCCGGCAGCCCGACACCGGCGCCCCCAACTGGCTCGGCATGGCCGGCTTCCGCAACGAGTGGGACCTGCGCCTGAACAACGACGCCCCCATGAACCTCAGCGTTAGCCTGGGGGCCGGCGCCGGCGACCTCCAACTCTCCGGCCTGAGCCTGTCCGACCTCGATATCAGCATCGGAGCAGGCGACTACACCATAGACCTCACCGGCGACTGGGCGGATGACCTGCGGGTCGCCATTGACAGCGGCGCGGCCAACATCCGCCTGCGCTTGCCCGAAGACATCGGCGCTCGCGTCGCCATAGACGCCGGCCCGACCACCATAGACGCCGGCGACTTCACCAGGGATGGCAACGTTTACACCAATGACGCCTATGGCGAGTCGAGCGTAACCCTGGACATCGAGGTGGATGCCGGGGCCGGCCAGATTTCGCTGGAAGTGGATGACTAGAGGAATGAAAACCCTCCGCCGCTCCTCTGAGAGCGGCGGAGGTTCCCGGCCCTATTGAGTTGGAAACTCAACTGACAAGGAGATTGAAGATGAACCGGCAAAGCAGTGCAACGAAATCCCTGACCTTTCTGGTAGCCTTCGTGCTGACCGTAGTGATGCTGTTTGCAACCGGCGGCCCTGTTGCAGCGCAAGGAACTGCCACCGCGCCGGCCCCGGGACAGGGTCCCACGGACCCGGCCGAACTGGAATCCTTTCTGGATGACTTCTTCGCGCAGTTGATGGCCGAGCGCCACGTGGCCGGCGCAGCCATCGCCGTCGTTAAGGACGGCCAGGTTTTCCTGACCAAGGGCTATGGATTCGCCGACGTTGAGAACGGCGTGCCGGTGGACCCCGCGGAGACCATCTTCCGCATCGGCTCCGTCGGCAAGACGTTCACCTGGACGGCGGTGATGCAGCTCGTGGAGCAGGGCAAGCTGGACCTGGATGCGGATGTGAACAGCTATCTCGACTTTCGCATCCCGGACACCTTTCCACAACCAATCACCTTGAAGCACCTGATGACGCACACCTCCGGCTTTGAGGAGCGCTGGCTGGAGAGCCTGGCCGCGGACGAAAGCGAGCTGATACCCGCCCGCGATTGGCTGGTGGACAACATGGCTGCCAGGGTTTATCCGCCGGGCGAGATCGCCGGCTACTCCAATTACAACGCCATGTTGGCCGGCTACATCGTCTCTCGCGTCTCGGGCCAACCCTACGACCAGTACATCCAGGAGCACATCTTCGACCCGCTGGGGATGGCTCACTCTACGGCCGGCTGGCCGGCGCCGGCGGCCCTGCGCGACGACCTGTCCGAGGGATACGTGGTGGTAGACGGCGCGACCCGGCCGTTCATTGATTATGCCCCGCAGCCGGCGCTCTGGCCCTCCGGCGCGCAACAGGCCAGCGTGGCGGACATGGCCCGCTACATGATCGCCCACCTGGGCGGAGGCGTCTACAGCGACGAACAAATCGCCGAGGCGCGCATTCTGGAGGAAAGCACCGCCCGGCAGATGCAGACCACTCTTTTCACCCCCGACCCGCGCCTGCTGGGTATGGCATACGGCTTCGCCGAGGTCAGCGAAAACGGCCAACGCGCGCTCGGCCACCAGGGCTACTCCGCGCCGATGGAAAGCCAGTTGTTGCTTCTGCCGGAGCAGAATATGGGCATTTACTGGGTCTCCAACACCGGCGGCATCGGCGACATGACCATGCAGCATAACGGCTTCCAGAAGGCGTTCTTCGACCACTACTTCCCGGCCGCGACTCCCGCAGCCGAGCCGCCGCAACCGCCGGCCGGCTTCGCCGAGCGGGCAGGTCGCTTCGTGGGCCTGTATCGAATGGCCAGCCTCCCGGCCTCCACCCCGGACAAAGTCGCGAGCCTTTTCGGGCCTGTCCAGGTCAGTGATGCCGGCAACGGCCAGCTACTGGTCACGGTGAATGGGCGTCAAATGCGAGTGGTGGAAGTGGAGCCGCTCTACTTCCGGCAGGTGGACGGGCCCTACTCCGTTGTCTTTGGTGAGGACGACCGCGGGCGCATCACCCGCTTCTACACCGACCTCATGCCTCAATATGGGGCGGTGAAGTTGGCCTGGTACGAGACGCTCAGCTTCAGCATGACCCTGGCCCTGATCTGCATCCTGCTATTCCTCTCCATGCTGCCCGTCGCCCTGATCCGCGCCGTCTGGCTTCGCCGGCGGAGTGCGGGCCGGGACGCCGCGCCGCAGTCCGCTCGCGTGGCCGGCTGGGTAATCGCCGGCGTCTGCGTCCTGAACCTGCTCTTCCTGGCCGGCTTCGCGATGTTCTTCCGGCCGCCGACGGAACTGCACGGCCTTGCCGCCAGCGTCCAGATTGTGATGGGCCTAGGGGTCGCAGCGGCCCTGCTGACTGCCGGCGCGCTGGTCTACACCGTACTGGCCTGGAAGGACCATTATTGGGGCCTCCCCTTCCGCATCTACTACACGGTGACGACGGTCGCGGCGGTCGCCTTTGTCTGGTTCCTGAACTTCTGGAACTTCCTGGGCTGGCAGTTTTAAGATGAGCGCGCGGAGTGGACCAGTTCTTGCCACTGGTCCACTCCGCCGGCGCAGCTTCACTGCTTTCGTTGATAAGGATTGATGACCATGTCCGTGATCACGCTTAACTCGCAGAATCAATATGAGATAAAGGTCTACGGCCAACTGGACGGCTCCTGGTCCGGCTGGTTTGAGGAGGCGCGGGTCCACACGGAGACGCTGGCCGACCGCAGTCAGGTGACCACCATCTCCGGTGTGGTAATGGACCAGGCAGGGCTGGTCGGCCTGATTCGCCGGCTGCACGGGATGGGCATCGTGCTGATATCTGTTGTTGGCGTTGTCGGGTAGCGCTAACCGGTGAAGCCGGTGTCTATGATGGCGGTCAGGGACACCGGCTCGGCGTTTCATTGGAGTGACTCGCAAGGCTCGCCATGCATGAGCTTCATGATCAAGGCCGCGGTGATCTCCGAGTAGTTCCCAAAGTTGTAGACGTATCCCGCACTTCTAAGCAGTACTGCCGGAAGCAGTTGGGGGTTGGCAGCAGCTTTTCCTCAGTGGGCGACTCCTGCCAATCTTGCCGGCGCAATCCCCGGACGATGGTCGGCCGGCATTCGTCCCAGCGCTGATTGCAGACGACATTGCGCAGAGCCAACATGGGATTGACCTGAGAGCGGCGGCAGTGCATACCCGCGCCTTTCAGCCGCACCTCGACGACGAGTCTGTTGGCGCTTTCCACGATTCCACTGCCCAGCGGCCGGCAACTCTGGAAATCAGCTACTCATCAAGGTTGCGCACATAGATGCGGATTGAAGCGGCGTCAATGGGCGGCGCTCCAAGCTCAAGCGTGAAGCGAGCGGTGAGCGTATGCTTGCCGTTGCTGAACTGCCCTGAGTTCCACTTAGCGGCGTATAGGCCGCCGCCCTGGTGTTGCATTGGCTGCCACCCGCCGCCGTCCACACCCAGCTCCACCAGG
>CAYVQP010000137.1:0-5388 GCA_964452775.1 uncultured Ardenticatenaceae bacterium
GAGCTGCGGGGTTTCTGCCTAGCCGTCACAACGCTCCAGGTGCAAGAACTGCCGGCATTCGTCGTCGGTCATCGGGCGGATGGTGCGGGAGCCGGCCAGGGCCATCAGCTCCTCAATCGGCACGACGTACAGGCGCACCAATCCGCTGCCCGTAGTCGCCGCCAGCAAGCGCCCATCCGGGCTAAAGGCCACCTCCCGGCCATTGTTTCCCGCCCCCGGCAGGGTCAGCCGCTCAATCCCCGTCTGCGGGTCCCACAGCTTCACCGCGTCGTCGAAGCCGATGGTGGCGATCAGGCTATCATCCGGGCTGAAGACCACGTCCCACACCACGCTGCCGTGCCCGCGCAGCGTCGCCGCCTCGCGCACCTCGCCATCCCCGATTTCCCAGATGCGGGCCACGTTATCCGCCCCGGCCGTGCCCAGATAGCGCCCGTCATGGCTGAAGTTGACCGCGTTCACCGGCGCTTCGTGGGCGGTCATGGCGGCCAGCAGTTCCCCCGATTCCAGCAGCCAGAGCTTTGCGCTGCCGTCAGTGCTGGCCGTGGCCAGCAGCCGGCCGTCCGGGCTGATGGCTACCCGTTCGATGGAGGCCTCATGCCCGGTCCAGGAGCGCGCCAGCTCGCCGCTCTCCGTGTCCCACAGGTTAATCAACCCCGGCGCTTCGCCGCCTTCGCCCACCGTGGCCAGCAGCCGGCCGTCCGGCGAAAAGGCCACGTCCAATATCGGCCCCAGATGGCCGCCAAAGCGCTGCAGCGCCTCGCCCGTTTGCACATCCCACAGCACCGCCGAATCGTTCATTGCCGACGAGGCCGCGCGCCGGCCATCCGGACTGAAGAGCACGGAGAACTGCCGCCACTCGTCCGCCAGCAGGGTCGCCGTTTCCTCGCCCGTAGCCACGTCCCACAACTTCACGCTGCCGTCCCAACTTGCCGTCGCCAGCTGCGCGCCGTCCGGGCTGAAGTCCACCCCAAACATGACCCAGTTGTGGCCGTCCAGGGTCATATACTCCCGGTTGGCCGCCCGCGAGAGGTCCCACAGTTGCAGCGCGCCGTCGTCCGCGCCGGAAGCCAGGCGGGCGCCGTCCGGCGAGAAGGCCAGGTTGTGCACGATCCCCTTGTGTCCCGGCAGGGCCAGCAGCTCCTCGCCGCTCGCCGCGTCCCACACGTTAATCACCGCATCCGTGCCGCCCCCGGCCAGCTGCGTCCCGTCCGGGCTGAAGGCCACCGCGTAGACCCGCCCCTGGTCGCCGGGAAAGTTGAGCAGTTCCGCCCCGCCGGCCGTGTCCCACACGCGGATGCGCTGGTCCCAACCGGCCGTCGCCAGCCGCGCGCCGTCCGGACTCAGGGCAATGTCCGCGATCCGGTCCGTATGCCCCGCCAATACCAGCCGCTCCCTCCCCTCGGCGAGGTCCCAGATACGGGCCGTGCCGTCGCTGCTGCCCGAGTACAATTCCGTCCCATCCGGGCTGAACAGCACGTCGCGCACCGAATCCTCGTGGCCGGCCAGCGTGGCCACTTCCTCCCCGCTGGCCGCGTCCCACAGCCGGATGAGGTTGTCCCGGCCGGCGGTGGCGATGCGCGCGCCGTCCGGGCTGAAGGCGACGTCCGTCAATTCCGCCTCGTGTCCGGCGAGGGTGAGCGCGGCCTGAGTCACCGTGTCCCCGGCCTCGCCCGCCGTGATCTCCCAAATCATGGCGCTGCCGTCCGCGCTCGCCGTAGCCAGCCGCTGCCCATCCGGCGAGAAGGCCACGGCGACCACCGGCTCGCTATGCCCATCCAGCACCAAAAGCTGCTCGCCGCCGGCCGCGTCATGCACAACGGCGCTGTTCTCCGGGCCGGCGGCAGCCAACAATGAGCCGTCCGGGCTGAAAGCGACATCGCTGCACCACACCTCCAGCCGGCAGCTTTCACCATTGGAGCCGGGCAACGCCCGTTCAAGGCGCAAACTCATCAGCGCCCGGCGCAGGGCGGACTCCGCCTCGGGCAGGGCGAAGCCGTCCACGGTCTGCGTCCGGCTCACCGCCTGCATGGCCAGCAGCAGGCTCAATTGCGGGTCAATCTCCAGGTTGTTCACCGCCGCCAGGGAGAGCTCGCGGGCGGAGGCCAGCCGCGCCTGCGCTTCGGCCGCCTCGCGCTCCACGATTGCCGCGGATTCGGCGGTCGCCCGGATAGCGGCTTCCGCCTCCGCGGCGGCCCCGGCCTGCGCGGCGATGGTCGCCGCTGCTTCGGCGCTGTCCGCGTTGCGCTGCGCCTGCCGGCCGGCGGCCAGCGCGGCCAGGGCCAGCACGGCGGCGACCACCAGCGCCGCCCCCAGATAGATGGCGCGCCGGCGCATCCGTTGCGCCGCCTGCGTCTGAAACTCCGCCCGCCGGCGCTCCGTCTCGGCCAGCTGCCGGGCGGTCTCCACTTCCCGCTGCCGGCGCGCTTCCTCCTCGGCCTGCTGGTCGCGGCGGGCGGCCAGGCTGGCATCGAGGAAGGCGCGCTCATCCTGCGCGAGGGCCAGGTCCGTCTGCGCGCTCCAGGCGGCGAACTGCTCCAGCCGGGTGCGGGAGAGGAGCAGGCCGGGTTCGCGATCCCCGTCCAACCACTCCTGGGTCAGCGTTTGCAGCCGGCGGCGCTGGTAGAGGTCGTCGCGGCTCTCCTCCAGCCAGCCGCGCAACCGCTCCCACTCGCGCAGCAGCGCCTCATGGGCCACCTCGACGGTCGGGCGGCGGTTGGCCGGGTCGTGGTCCAGGGTGAGCAGGCGGTGGGCGGCATAGCTGTTGATGATTTCCTCCACCAGGTCTTCCGCGGCGACGGCGTCCAGCTCTGACCGCAGGGCGCGCCGGCGGGTATCGGGCAGCCCCTCTTGAGCTTCATCAACCGCCACCAGGCGCAGGAAGAGCTGCCGGACGGCCTCCTGCCCGCTCTCATCCTGTTCGTTGAACAGCTCCTCGGCGCGGCGGGCGAGCGCGCCCGTGGCCCGGCCAATGGCTTCGTAGCCCTGGCGGGTCAGGAGCCGGCCCTCGCGGCGCTCGAACAGTTCGGTCAGGGCATACTGCAACAGGGGCAGCCCGCCCGGCTGGTAGAGCACGTCATCAATGATCGCCTGCGCCAGGCCGGCTTCGCAGAGCACCCCGACCTGCTCCGCGGGGCGCACAATCGCCTGCTCCAGCTCCTCGGCGGAAAGGGGCAAGATGGTCTCCATGTAGCTGCGCACCAGGTCGCCGAAGAAGGGGTAATGCAGCGGCCGGTCGTAATAGTCCGCCCGCAGAGCGACGATGACCCGCACCCGGCTGCGCCCATCCGTCACCGCCCCGGCCAGCAGGTCCAGAAAGCGGCGGCGGTCGCCCTCGTCCGCGGTCAGGGTGAACAGCTCCTCAAACTGGTCAATGACCAGCAACAGCTCGCTGCCGTCTCGGGGCAAAATAAGCTCCGCCGCCCGCACCAGGCCGTTCTTGTCGCGCTCAATCTGGGCGCGCAGATTGCCCGGCTGGTTAGCGGCGACGCGCAGCAGGCTGACCTCCAGCTCGTCAAGCGGCCGGCTGCCGGGCGTCATCTGCGCCGTAAACCAGCGCTCGGAGCCGGGGATCTCGCCGCGCCCGATGGCCGGGATGATGCCCGCCCGCAGCAGGCTGGACTTGCCGCTGCCGCTCGGCCCGACCACCGCCAGGAAGCGCTGGTGGGCGGCGGAGACGCTGAGGCGAGCATCGCCGCCGGCGTGCGCGTGCCCGTTGCCGCCCGGCGGGACGCCGTTGTTGAAGCGGGTGAGCAGGCGCTGGATGAGCGCTCCCCGCCCGAAGAAGTCGCGCGCGTCGGCGCTCTCAAAGGGGCGCAGTCCTTTGTACGGGTTGGCCGGGGCGGGCATGACCAGGCTGACCGCGGTCGCCGGATCCAGCACGACCTCCTCCTCGTCGGCCACCAACAGGCGCAATTCGCGGGCGCGCATCATCGCCTGCCGGCGCGTGCTGACTCCCAGCTTGGGGTAAATCTGGCGAATGTACCATTTAACGGTGGATAGCTCGATGAACAGCGCGCCGGCTATCTCGCGGTTTGACTTGCCCTGCATGATTAGCTGCAGGATCTCCTGTTCGCGCAGGGTGAGCGACTCCACCAGGGCTTCGGCGCCGCGGTCTTCGAGGCGGGCCGCCTGGCGAAAGGCGGCGGCCATCTCCAGCGCGTCGTTGAAGCGCAGGCGGGGATTCTTGGCGGTGGCCCGCTGGATCAGCGCGTTGACCTCCACCTGCACCGGCCGGTCCAGCGAATCAATTTGCGGCAGCGGCTCATTGATGTGCTTGAAGAGCCTTTCGACGCCGGTGAGGCCGGGAAATGGGTGCTGCCCGGCCAGGATCTCGTACAGGGTCACGCCCAGGCAGTAGATGTCCGTCTGAGGGGTGACCGGCTGCCCGCGAGCCTGCTCCGGCGATAGATAATCCGGCGACCCGACCACTTCGCCGCTGTCCGTCAGCCGGCTGCCGGCCTCTCCCAGCTCCCGGGCAATGCCGAAGTCCGCCAGGTAGGCGTTGCCCTCCTCGTCGAGCAGGATGTTAGAGGGCTTGATGTCCCGGTGAACGACGCCGGCGGCATGAGCGACGGCCAGCCCGGCGGCCACCTGGTCCAGCAACCGCGCCGCCTGCGCCAGCCCGAACGGCCCTTCCGCCAGCGCATCGCGCACGCTGCCGCCGCGCAGCCAGCGCATCACCAGGTACGCCCCCTCCGGGTCGCGCCAGTAGTCGTAGAGGGGCGTGATGTGCAGATGCTCCAGCCGGGCGACCAGCTGCGCCTCCTGCTCAAAGCGGCGGATGAACTCCGGCCGGTTAGCCAGGCCGGGCAGGATCACCTTAATCGCCACCTCCCGCCCCAGCGTCGTCTGGTAAGCGCGATAGACCGCCCCGAAGCCGCCGCTGCCGATGCGCTCCAGAATCCGATACCCCTTCAGCGTTTCGCCTATCTCAAAAGTCATGTTTACTCCGCTGCAGAGACCTGCCAGGTTTCAGAAAACCTGGCAGGTCTGTTTTAGGAAACCTGGCAGGTCTTTCCGGCAACAACGCCCACATTATAAACCACAACCGCCGCTCACAAGCCATTCCCCTCCTTTTTCCCCCCTTCCCCTCCCGGCCCATCGCCGTTAATGTGAGCGATGTAGCCGGCGCACCCACAGACCCCGCAGCTCTTTGTGAGGGACATGCCGGTGTGAACATGCTCGACCAGACCTGCGGGGTTTCCGTAATGATTAAGCGAGAGAACCACTAAACGTTATCAGCGTATCAACCAAAAAGGAGTTGAACAACAGTGAACAAGAGAATTACCCCCCAATTGACCGGCCTATTCGTCGCCATTATGCTGCTCACTTTGCTGCTGGCGGCGTGCGGGGCCAACGAAGCGACGCCGGAGCCGACCGCCGCTCCGG
>CAYVQP010000137.1:5488-7160 GCA_964452775.1 uncultured Ardenticatenaceae bacterium
GGCGAACCGGTGACTATCGAGTCCAACGGTGAAGTACCCTTTTACGCCCGCTTTGGCGACAACGAGACCTTCGGCGACGAGGAAGTGGTGGCGGTCGTCTTCTACCGGCCGCCGGAGTGCATCCCGGCCGACTTTAACCTGATGCAGTTCTTCCACATGCCCGACGACAGCAGCCCCGGCGCGTTTGCCTGCTCGCCGCCGACCACCACCAGCATCGAAACGTGGCAGAACGGGCCGGAGACGGACCCGGCCCCACTGGCGGCGGAGATGACCGGGCGCGGGGCGGTGCCGGTGTGGTTCTTTGACCGCGAGGAGCTGTTCGCGGCCATGGCCGACGGGACGGTGACCATCGGCGACCTGAGCGGGATGGCCTCACGCCGGGTGGGAACGGCCTCCACCTACACCGAGCTGCTGCACCCCAGCCAGACCAACGCCCAGCCGCTGATTCAGTTCATGGCGGAGGGGACCCTGGAAGACGGCAGCGCCTTCACGGTGAGCGTCAGCGACGGCGATCCGGAGGTGACCGACCATGTCACCATCGAGTTCGCTGAGTAGTAGCCGGGCCGGCAGGTGACTGTCACCTCCAAGTGCCAAAACCCCGCGCACAAAACCCCGCAGGTCTGGCTAAGCAGGTTCGCTCGGCGGTAGACCCGTGAGAGACCTGCGGGGTTTGCGTAAACCCCGCAGGTCTGGCTGAGCAGGTTCGCTCGGTGGTAGACCTATGAGAGACCTGCGGGGTTTCCGGATTGGCTCCACCACGGAAATCGCAGGGAGATGAAACATGACCCGATTAATCGTTGACGCAGAAGTTGTTCACGCCTGGGACGAGGCGCTGGGTAGCCTGGAGTCCGGCGCGGGCCGGGGCATTATCGTATGCGAAGGACAGACCCTGGCGGCGTTTGAGGTCTAAGCGACCTCTGCGTGGCTTAAGTTATTGGCCCGCCGACTCCCACTCGTCCCTGGTCACATCCGCCTGCTTAAGCAGTTGGGATAGCAAGGCGACACTTATATCACCGCGATGAGGGTTTGGCAGAATGAGTCTGTGCGTATCGCGTAGCATGAATTGGTGTCGCCCGCCGGCAAATGGCCCTTCAAAACCTAACTTCTGCAGGCGCTGGATGAACTCTCGACGCGAAACCGGCGAAAGCGTGGGCAACTCAGGTGACCAGGATGGCCGGGATTTCTATCGTCGTCTCTCCAAGCGCAGGAATAGGTAACCCCTTGGCGATACTGAAGAGCAACCAGTCCTCAACCGCAGCCGCCAGATTACGCCGGCACGCCTCCAGGGTTGGTCCAGTTGCCCACACGCCGGGAAGCTCGGCAATCTCGCCGTAGAAGGGCTCCTCGTCCTCGATTATCGCGTATCGGGCCAGTTCCAGTGCTTCGCGAATGTATTCCAGAATCATGTCCGTCTACTCCTATCCACCTTGACCGAGCAGGATCGGCAACCGCAGGCAAGATTATACCATACGTTATCCGGCGCCATCGAGCTTATCACTCGGGACGAAGGCCCGGCGACCACCGGCGCTCAACTCAATTAGATAACCGGCAATCACGCCGCAAACTTGAGGATATACTTGGCTCATGCAAGCAACAGGGGTACAGATGAAACGGATCGGACTTGTACTGCTATTGGCCACACTATGCGCGTTGTTGGGGAGCGCCGGCGTCT
>CAYVQP010000138.1:0-7129 GCA_964452775.1 uncultured Ardenticatenaceae bacterium
GCGCCAGGTCATGCGCCCGCAGGATGGCCGCCCCCGGCGCGCGCACGGACGAAAAGACCGCCACGCTCGGCCGGGCCAGCGCCCCCGCCACGTCCCCCGTTACCGTCAGCGCCGGCCCCTTCTCCCCGAGCCGCGCCGCCAACCGCCCTTGCCAGGCCGTTCCTAAGCCTAGAATCCCGGAAACCTCCCCACCCGGCTCGTCTACTGCCCGAACTTCGTCAGGGAGGTTTCCGGGATTCTGGCCGTCACAGCTCATCGCCCATCCGGTGCTTGATGCCGTAGTTCAAAAGGAAATCTAACTCTTCTGCCGAAAAACCATAGTGTTCAGCTAGTGCCACGTCAATATCATCGAGTATCGACTTCGAGCGCTTTGGGTAAATAGCCTGAATCTTCAGCTGACCCAGGTTCGTGTAGCTCATTGAGAGCATCTCAGAGTTTGCCCTGAAATCCTCCATTAATGCAGTAGTAAGTAAGGACAAACGGTTGCGAGCATCTTCGCTGGCTGCGGTCAGGTCAAATCTCACTGCAACGACGTCTCGCCGATTAAGATTCCGGCAGTCAGAGTGTGTCGTCAAATACCAATAGAAAAGCCCTGAGTTCAGCAAACCAAGAAGCACATCTCTTGTCTGTTTCGAATCAAAACGGATTACCTTCAATTCAGAGGGATCGCGCGCATTCCCATCCTTATCGAGCAATAGTGGCACAAAATCGAGAACTTGAACAAAGTGGCTCAACTTTCGAGTGTAATAGATTCTGTGGGACCCATTTGGATGTACGTAGAACTCAAGCGGCGTTGATTGTCTTTGGAGCTTGCTCAGGATACTCAGCTCCGTTTCAGTGGAGATTTTGGGAAATACCTCTTGGTCATAGCGCACTCGGCCAAACCCGTATCGTAGGTTAGCAAAGAGATTCTTACGCTCAAGGGCGGACCACTTGTGATAAGTTGTCGTATAGACTCGCCTGTCGGGCTTGCGCTTCTCGAGCAGGATAATTGATAATCGAATGTGTTCTAGACCCTCAAAGAGCTTGCTGGGACGGTCACCGTAATTGCTCGTTATCAGACTACCTGATCGTGCCAGAAGTGACCGGAGTGGAGCTAAACCGTCAGCGCTGACTGAAGCAACCGGGATGATAAAGCCCGACCGGCCAGTAGGGCTCAGAATCAGGGCAGTACGCTCAAGCACGAATGCATACAAATTGTCGCAACTCTCGGTTTCATAGCCGAACACCCGATACCTACTCCGGATGCTACTATATACAACGTACGGAGGGTTTCCAATGGCAGTGTCGAATCCCCCTCGCAGCTGACTTATGCCATAGAACTCCACAAACCAATGAAACGGCTGGTGCGATGCCAACCACGTCCGATACCCGGCTTCATCCCCCGCCTTCACCCCATACTCCCGCGCCAGATACCGATTCAGCGTTTCCTCCAGCCCGCGCAATCTGTCGCGCAACGCCTGCTTGTCCCCCGGTGTCACCTCCCCGCCCAGCGCCGTCTGTTGCTCCCGGAACTTGCCCGCCAGCCGGTCAATCGCCTGCGCCCGCTCCTCAATCTCCGCCAGCGCCGCCTGGTCGTCGCTGGACAGCAACTTGAACTGCTGCGCCCCGCCGCTCACCTGCTTGCCCTGGATGGCCCGCAGCACCTCCTCCTTCGTCGCGAAGCCCACCAGCGTGTTCCCGGCCCGGATGTTGAAGTCAATATCCGGCAGCGGCTCAATCTGCTCGGCCGTCTCCACCTGCGCCGCCAGCTTCAAGAACAGCCGCAGCTTGCAGATCTCCACCGCCTCCGGCATGATGTCCACCCCATACAGGTTGTTCACCATGATCCGCTTCAACACGTAATACTCCCGGTTGGGATGCCGCTCGATTTGCTCCAGCACCTGCCCGAAGCGGGCCGTGTAATTCGGGTGCAATCGCACAAAGCCCGGCTCGCTTACAAACGCCTCCATCCGGCTGATGCACGCCTCGTATAGCGGCTCCAGGATGTTCAGCGCCGCGAAGAGGAACGCCCCTGACCCGCAGGTCGGGTCCAGCACCGTCACCTCGTTGCACGCCTCCCAAAAGGCGCTCAGCAGGTCGGTCCCCTCGCACTGCTCCACCACATCCTGCGCGAACTGGCGGATATCCAGGTTCAGGGTGATCAGGTCGTTAATGGCGGTCACCTCGCCGCCGGCCAGCTTCGCCTTGACCTCCTCATAGCGCTGCCGCCGCGCCACCGTTTCGCGCCATATCTCCGTCGGCAACCCGAACTCGGCCGGGGTGGGCGTGTTCCAACTCCCGCGCGCGCTCACCTGCTCGATGCCCGCCGCGATCGCCGCCGGCAGCGGCTGCGCATTCCCCGCCGCGTCCCGGTAGCCGTGGCGCACCGCCGCGTAGATGTAGCGGTCCGGGTCCGCCGGAAGCAACGACCACACCGGCCCGCCCGCCTGGAACGCCGTCGCTACCTTCTTCTGCGCCGCGTCGAACAGGTACGGAATGATGGTGTTCTGGCTGATATACTGGGTGATATCCTCCTTGGTATAGTAAGCGCCCATCTGCTTCTGGTTGACGAACTTCTCGAAGATATAGCCCAGCACATCCGGGTTAATCTCGTTGTCTCGCCGTAAGGGCCGGTCGTCCAGATGCCACTGGTATTGGCCGAAGAACTCCAGCACGCGCTCAAAGGCCTCGTCCTCAATCTCGATGGCCGGGTAGCGCTGCTCGATTTCGTGCACCTGGAAGATGCCGCCGTTCAGGTAAGGCACCCGACCAATCAGCGCTTCCAGGGCCGGGTCCCGTTGCCCGACGGGCAATCCCAACCCCTCGTGGAAGAGGCGCAGCAGGAAGTAGCGATAGAAGGTGTGAAACTGGTTCGCCCCTCGCTCGGCCTGCACCCGCCGCAGCCGGTTGTGCAGGTAATCGTTGTCGCCGTCCAGGAAGCCCTTCTTTTGAATGAAGTAGACGAACATCAGCCGGTTCAACATGACGGACACATACCAGTCCTGGTCGGCCTCGTCGCTGATCCCCTGCACAAAGCGCTCGAACGCCTCCCGCTCCTTCTTGAAGCGCTCAAAGAACCTGCGCGTCGCCCCCTCCACGTTGAAAGCCGCCCGCGCCCGGCCGACCACCTCCGTCAGGTGGATGTCGTCCTCCTCCTCAAAGGACACTTCCAGCAGTTCCAGCTTCTGTAACAGGCTGTCGCCGGGCTGGTCGGGGGTGTAGCGATGAGTGAACCGGCGCAGCGGCCGGCCCGGTTCGCGCCGCACCCACTGCCACACCTGCTCCGTCTTGCCGACGTCCGTATAGACAATGATATGCTCGTGGTTGCGTCTGCTCAGCCAGCTCTCCGCCTTATTGCGCGCCGCAGCTGCCGGCATCTCTCCATCCGCCGCCTGCGCGTGAAAGAGGTAAAACTCCCGCTTATGGACGACGGGCTCAAAGGGGATTTCCAGCCCGTCCAATTGGAACTTGAGCGGCTGGGCGCCGGCCGGCGGCCGATCCCAACCCAGCTCCTCCACAAACAATCCCTCTAAGTCGAAGTTCCGCATTCGCTTCGCCGCGCGTGCTTTCTGCTGTGATGTAAACGTCATCGTCCCTTCATCCTGAATCCCGGAAACCTCACGTCCCGCCAGACTCTCCTCTGAGAGGTTTCCGGGATTCTCTCCTAGACCAATCCCAACGAGCACTTAATCTGCGGCTCCTCCGGGGTATCGTCGTCCTCCATCACGCAGAGCTTGTTCTCCTCGTACAATCCCCGCACGATGTCCGCCAGCTGATCATCATTCACGCCGCTGCGCAACTGCCGGTTCAGCTGGTCTTTGGCGCTCTCACGCAGCCGGTGATTGCCCAGTTGCTCGAATGCCTCGGCCAGTGCACGCATTTTCGGCGTGTCCGCGAACAATGTATGCTGGTAGAGTAACAGGTAACTCTTAATCCGTTCATAAGTCTTGAAACGGGCTCCGGATGGGCGACCAAGCTGAACGCCGACTGCCCGCTGCTCGGCCATTACAATATCTACTGCCTGCCTGACCAGCTGATGATGATTGTCGCTGCGGGCCATCGCCGGCTCATTCAGGGCGCACTCGGCCGCCCGCAGGATCTCATACTGCGACTGCGACACGCTCTCGCCCTGCTCGCTCATCCATAGCAGGGCGCTGTTACCCAGATTCGTCTGCACATAGACGAGCGCTCCGGCCGGCGCGCCCGGTTGCGGGTGATGAGCCTTGGCGCTAAACACCACGTCCGGCAGCCGCTCGACCTGCCTCTGCAGGTCAGGGTTGGCCTCCACCGCCTGCTTCCAAATCTCATATGCTTGCGAGACAAGGTCAACGTCCCGGTCCTGCTCATCGTCAAGAATTCCAGCGCGCTCGTTGTACAGGTCGCGTAACGTGGCCGGAGAGTCTTCATCCTCAAAGAAGGTCTCATCCGCACCAACCACTTCTGCGTTCTCGTTCAACCTCCGTCGCAACCGATCACGCAGACCAATAATCCGCTCCACGCCCTCCGAGGGCCAGATCGAGTAACAATAAATATGCGACGCCTTTTGACCGATGCGGTCTACCCGGCCGGCGCGCTGAATCAGGCGGATGATCGCCCAGGGTAAGTCGTAGTTGACCACTATGTAACCATCTTGCAGGTTCTGCCCCTCGCTGAGCACATCTGTGGCAATGAGCACGCGAAGCTCCTGCTCAGGTGAGATCCGCTCCTCCATCTTGTTGCTCGCCGGGCTGAAGCGCAACGCCGGTTCAGTAGGATTGGGGTGGTCGCCGGTCACCCCTTCCAGCTGGGTCAGGCCGCGAGCGTGTAGCTGCCTCGCCAGGTAATCCACGCTGTCCGCGAACTGGCTGAACACCAGCACTTTTTCTCGGGCATGTCTTTCGGTCAGCAGGGCATGCAAGGCATCAAGCTTGGCGTCCTCATCAGGTCGCCACTGCCCGATCACCATCAACACGGTCAAAAGGTCCTCCGCATCCTGTTGCAGATCTCGTCGCAGCGCCGGGCCAAATAGGTCAGGGCGCAGCCAGCGAAAACGACTCTTGAAGGGACCGGCGTATTGCTGATAGATCTGCGCCGCGCGCTGCCGGAAATGTTCCGGGGTCAGCACATCGACCGAATCTGCCGGGAGAGGCGGCTCCTCAGCTTCGCTGTCCTCCGTCAACACATCGGCGTCTTCAAAACGGGTGTCCAGCACCGCCACGTCTTGAGTCCCAATTGGAACATCCAGACCATGCTCCAGGGCGTGCAAATAGACATAGTTGCGAAGGATGTGTCTCTCCACCGACAGCAGAAAGGCGTATCCACTGCTCTCAAGTCGCTTGAACAAGTTGGTGCGGCAGAAACCCATCAGTCGCCGCCCGCCGCGCGAAAGATCACTCAGAATGCGCTGCTCGGCGGCGTCCGGCTTTGGTTGCGGATGCGGCCGGGCGTACAGACCCAGCCCATAACGCGGCAGCTTTAGCTCGTTGATAGTGTCGACCACTTCCTCACTGTATAGGCGGGTATACTGGACGTTCTCGTTGAAGTCCAGCCGGAGCGGATTGCGCGCCGGAAAGTAAAACTTACTGCCGTCGGGATACTCCAGGAAATGGCCTTGCGCATCCTGACGGGCATAGTTATCGCGAATGAAGCTTCTCGTGCGCCGCACCAGATACAGCCGCATCAACTCACGCCAGTCATCGGCGTGGTTGCTGGCCTCAAACGCCCTCAGCGAGCGGGGCGGCACGCCGTCATAACGTTTGCTGAACTCCACGATACTGATTTCGCGAATCAATTGCTCCGGCCGGATGCCCAGGTCTGCGTCTTGGTCCACGAAAAGCCGGAGCTGATTGGCCAAGTCAAGATAGGTCTTGTTGTATGGAGTGGCTGTGAGCAAGATACAGCGGCATTCGTTTCTTTCGATGTATTGGCGGATAGCCCCATAGCGCTTGCCTTCCCGGTTGCGCAAGTTGTGACTCTCGTCAATGATCACCAGCCGGTAACGACGCGTCGCTTCAAGTCCATTCAACGTCTGCGAAATGGGCAGTACCTTTGCCCGCAGGCCAAATTCCTCGACTTGCAGCTTCCACATCTCCTCCAGATTCTTCGGGCAAATAATCAACGTCTCGAGGAAAAGATCTTCCTGAAAGATCTTTGCCAGCGCGGAGGCCATCAACGTCTTGCCCAGGCCCACTACATCGCCGATTAACACGCCGTTGCGCTGATTCAGGTAACGGGCCGCTATCTGCACCGCCTTCTTTTGGAAGTCGAAGAGCAACGTATCAAATGGGTTCGGGATGGTAAACTCATTGATGCCGCGTTGCGCCTCTCTCGAAAGATGGTAGGCCATTTTGAGATAAATATGGTATGGCGGCACCGGCACTTCTCGCGCCCAGCTCTCGTCTAGAATTTCAATAAGGTCGGCGGTGATGTCAATGCACAGGCGGTCTTCCCAACGCTCCTCGAACCAGTCAGCGAGTTTTCGCGAAGCGTCAATGTCACGCACGTCAATGTTCAGCTCTCCCTGCCCCGACAGGCCAGAGAAAGTGAGGTTGCTGCTGCCCAGGTAGCCGATGCGCGGCTGTACACCCTTGAAGTGCAGCAGGTACAACTTGGCGTGCAGCGGGTGTCTGAGAAAGAGTTTCACGGTAACCTTGCCGCCAGCTAATTGCTGCCTAAGCCGGCGCAAGCCCGCCTCGTCCTCGTTGGTCGGCGCGCCAATCACAAGCTGCTGCCGAAACTTCAGGAGAATCTCCTTCCGGCTCTCATTGGCCTGCGCCTGCGTGGTTCCCTGGCTGCCGGCGCCGATACCGAAGGCCAGTTTCACCTCCTCGCTGGGATGGCGCACCATACCCACCAACAGCCGGCAATTGGCCCCCTCGCCGCCGGTCAGCTCCTCCACCTTTTCTTCAATCAGCCGCCAGCCGCGGAGATTGAAGTACCCCACGCAGAAGTCCGCTCGATACGATCCGCCTATTGTCTCTTTCAGATCATCCAGCAGATTCCGCTCAATGTTGTCGAATATTGTCGGCATTTCAGCCCCTATTGTCGCCTGGCTCAGAGAAATCCCGGTAATTGTATCACACCAGGATTCTCAGAACCGTGCTGCCAATCCACCCCCTACCGCACCACCCGATACCGCAATTGCACCCGGCCCTCCGCCGACACCGTC
>CAYVQP010000139.1:0-7029 GCA_964452775.1 uncultured Ardenticatenaceae bacterium
GGCGAAAGTGGTGCGCGGAATACGAGGCGCACCCAAACGTTGAAAAATGGCTGGGTTTTATCGGCGTAGACGCCGATAAACCACACTATGCTCTTATTAACCAGAGCGGGCAATTGACAGAAAATGGCCGTGTCTTTGCGGAGGTATAGATGGATGTGACGAGCGCGATGATAGCCAGCTTTGCCGGCGCGGTAGTGTCGGCGTTCTTCGAGTGGTTCCCTGGAGTGGCTGGCTGGTTTGCGGCAAAGCCGCCGGGCTACAAGCAAGGCCTAATGCTGCTGGCGATGCTGCTGGTATCGCTGGCGTTATATGTCCTATCGTGCACAGGCATATGGGAGACAATAGCGTGCACGGAGGCGGGTCTGAGGCATCTGGCGGGCCTACTGCTATTTGCCATCATAGGTAATCAGGCGTGGCACGCAGGCACGAACGAGATCGGCAAAGGCAAGGCAGGCGGATGAAACTGCTACGTCCGCCGCTAGTGTGGCTGGTCATGACCATACTGCTGCTGGCGGCGTTGGCGTTGTACTTGCTGCTGGTGGGTTGCAACAACAGCCCGCCGGCCACAGCCACCACGACCGCCACACAGACGGCGGTCGTGGTGGCGACGGAGACGGCGTCTCCCCCTCCACCGTCTCCGTCGCCCACCCCGGCTCCGTCTCTGACGGCGACCGGCACAGATGTCCCTACTGGGACGCCCACAGCAACGGCGACCGGCACAGATGTCCCTACCCCTACTAAGACGCCCACAGCGACCGCCGCAGCGACCGATCAACCAACGAGAGTGGCTGAATATCCTACGCCGGCGAATGAGGAGGGAGAGACAGCTACGCCGGAAGTGTCGCCACTGGGAATGTGGCGACAAGGGAGGCGATTGCGGGAGTGCCGGCTAGTGGCCTACGGGCTGCCGGCGATGTGGGGATCATGGTACATCCGGTGCGAAAGTTAGGTGATCCCGCATGGCTGACGCGACAGATGACAACTTACAGGTAGTCGTGGCCCGGCTCACGGTGGGGATCGCGCAATTACAGCAGACGATCATTGACATGGAGCAACGGCAGCAACGGGAACTACAACGGATGGAACGCACAGTTGAGTCGTTGCAGGAGACCCTGGAGCGGCGATACATCACGACCGCGCAATTCGATCCGATTGCGAAGATCGTCTACGGGCTGCTCGGCCTGATCGTGGTAACAGTGATCGGGGCGATGCTGGCCCAGGTCGTAATCACGCCGTGAGCGACAAGCGGAGGATGTGGCCGAGTCGGGCGGCGATGGGGCTGGTATTCTTCTGCGGCGCGATGTTAGTTTTGATGCTCTACTTCGCCGCGTTCTACCAGAATCCGCCGGCGAGGTTCTTCAACACACCATTTCCAGTGGAGCCGAAGGTAGCGCCGGCAGGCGGCCAGATCAGCGTCGCAGTCGAGGCGTGCAAGTACACGGAAGCGCCGGTGGCAGTGTACGCGACATGGACAAACGAGCTAATCTTCCAGCAGCCGCCGGCGTCATTCGCCGGGCTGCCGCTGGGTTGCGCGACCACAGACGTGCTGATAAACATACCGGCGGAGCTACCGCCGGGGAGCTACATCTTACGATACCGTTTCGTGTACAACGTGTCGCCGCTTTCCTTTGCCCGCATAGTGGAAGCGGAGACGGAACGGTTCACCATCACGGAACCATAGGGCGAGACAATGACGTACCAGGGATTAATCTCATTCCACATGCAGGCGGCTGTGCCGGACTGGACGCGGGCAGTGGCCTCGTTGCCGGCAGGGACGTTGGTCAAGTCCGTAGACGACATCGGTATCCTCGTGGAGGCGGTGCGTGTAAACAGCGGCGTCATTCCGGTTTTCAGGAAGTGGGTGGATTTCAGTCCCGGCCAGACATACGATGGCGCGGACATGGTGACCAAACGGGCGCGGGCGCGGGAGTACTTCGAGACGTTCATCCACGACCCGGCCCTGCGTGGGTTAGCAGGTCTAAAGATCGGGCTGTGGAACGAGGTGTACGCGGTCAGTCACACGCCGGAGGAAACGCAGGACAGGGTCGAGCAGGAGCAAGCATTCTCCGACGTATGGCAGGCGGAATATGCAGGCGGGCTACCGGGCGCGACGCTGGTCATGTCATGTCCGGGCGTTGGCAACGACATACCGTTAGCAGTGGCGGCGATAGCGGCGAAACACGGCTATTGGCTGGATTATCATGCTTACATCTTGACAGTCTCCGGCGCGCCGGTGGCTGGCGAGTGGGAACACTACAGCGGGCGCTGGACGTTGATGGACAGGAAGTATGTCAGCAACGGCTACCGGGTGCGCTGGATGTTCGGCGAGGGTGGGCCGATAGGACGGACGCCGGCAGGCGGGGCCGATGCGATGGCCGGCTGGAGACACAGGGACGTATGCAACAGCGACTCAGTAAAGTACAACAACGTCATGGCTTACTGGGCGACCAGGGTAAAACAGTGGAATCAGGAGAACGGGCGGCGGGCATACTCGCTGACCCTGTTCACGACAAAACAAGGTGGCGGGCTGGAGCACCAGTCATGGCGCTGGTTCCAGACAGTACAGCCGGAGATGGACATGATGGCGGCATTGTCCGGCAGATACGCAGAAAGCACGCCGCCAAGCACCATACCAGCGCCGCTACCGACCCCTGATCCAACGCCGCTACCGAGTCCTGCGCCGGCTAGCGTCACACTCTTGAAAGTGATAGAGCCAAACGGCTTATATATCCGGGATGGCGCGGGAAACATCTTGGGTGCACTGCCGGTCAACACGAGGTTCGGCGGCAGGCTAAATGCAGGTCGCTACCAACTGGCAGGCAGCGTTTCTGCAGCGGCGGAACATGTTCGAGTTATCAGCGGAGACGAGCCTGCCCGGCCGGTCGGGCGACTGCTGCCGGGAGTGGACGTGTCGGCCTGGCAGCGCCAGATAGACTGGCGGCTAATGGCGGAGAAAGGGGTCCGGGTAGCCGGCATCCGGGTATCGGTCGGATTGCAGGAGGATGACTGGTGGCGGCACAATCATCAGTGGGCGCGAGCATACGGGCTGCGCGTCTTTCCCTACCATTACTTCCATAGCGTCGAGGAGCCGGAGGGCCAGGCGCGTATATTCCGGTCGCTATACCAGGCGGTAAGCTGGGACTACCCAGCGGCAGGGGACTTCGAGACACCGGCAGATGCTGACGACATGGCGGATCGGATTCTACGGTTCATGCAGGCGAGTGGCGCGGGGACCGTGTACACGTCGCCCGGCTGGTGGACGCATCGCGTGGGAACGGTTCCCTGGGCATCCAACTACCGGCTATGGGTAGCGCACTGGGACGTGCCTGCACCTGAACCAGTGCCAGGATGGAGCCAGTGGTGGGGCTGGCAATATCGGGTGACGGATGACGCCCAGCGCTATGGGGTGCAGTCGGAACGGCTGGACCTGGATTGGTTTCGGGAGATTGGGACGGTGACGGGCGCGCTGCTCAGCCATTGGCCGATTCCCAGCCGGGCGCTGTCTATCGGCGGCAATACCTGGGGCAACCCGGCCGGCCACGAGGCGGTGGACCTGGGGGCGTTGCGCGGCGACCCGGTGTATGCGGCGGCGCCTGGGATGGTGAAGCAGGTGGGCTATGAGAGCGGCGGCTACGGGCGCTTTGTGGTGATGGCCCATCGCGGCGATGGGGCGCACGCGGGGGATATGGAGACGCTGTACGCGCACCTGACCAGCCAACCGGTGTTGGTGAGAGCGGGGGAGGCGGTGGCGGGCGGGCAGCAGCTGGGGACGGTGGGGATGACGGGCAACACGAGCGGGCCGCACCTGCACTTTGAGCTGCGGGTGGATGGCGAGCGGGTGGACCCGTGGCCGGTGTTGATGGGGTTGTGACGAAGCGAATGAATCAGCCCTTACGCTATCGGGAGCGTCGATGTCCTCGGCGATCTCCTGCAAGCCCGCCGGCCTGGAGGCCGGCGGGCTTTTTGCTTTCGCTTAGCAACTCATCCGGGCCGCGGGCACGGCCCGGGCGGATAGATATTCGATGATGCGCAGGAGGGAGCCGGCCGGGTGATGGCTGGCGCGGGGCACAAACGCGGTGCGCTCGCGCGCACCGCGGGCGGTGCATTCGACGATTTGGATGCCGTGCCGGCCGTCGTCGAGTTTGCAGACGCGGAAGAATTTGTTGGGGTGCGAGCGCTCCTGCCAGATTTGGTGCGGCCCTTTCTCGTCGCACGCCTGGCGGATGGCGACGGCCTCTGTGCCGTGTTTGGCGACGGCGTGGACGCCCAGCGCGATGGCGGCCAGGAGGGCAATTGCGATAAGAGCGGCCAAAAGCAGGGGCAGGGGCGAGCGGCCGGGCTGTGGATGGTACGCGGCGACGGTGGTCATGGCGCGCCTTCCTCGATGCGCCAAAAGAGCCAGCTTTCCCAGGAGGCGGGTGGGGCGTCGGTGAGCTGGTCGCGGAGGGAGAGGTAGACGCGGAGCAGCGGCCGGCGGGCGAGGTAGGCCAGCAGCAAGAGCAGGAATAGCACGAGTAGCTGTTTCATTTTTCTTCTCCTGTCAGTCCGCCTCCGCCCAGGCGAGTGCGCCGGCGGCGAGGGCGATGAGGCCGGGAATGAGTAGGCCGGCGCTGATGAGGGCGATGCCGGCCAGCCAGAGGGCGATGCCGGCGCATTTGAGGGTGCGCTTTGATTGTATCATGGCCTGATGTCCGGCAAGGGTGGTTGGGAGGTTCCGCCGGTGGGCTTGCGCCGTTTGCGGCGGGGGAGCCGGCCGGAGTCGGAGCCGGCGGCTCGCTGGTGGTTGTAGCGGGTGAATATGGCGCTGCGCTGCATTTTGGTTATCATCTCCTTGCCTCTTTTTTAGGTTGCCCTCGGTCGGATTCGCGGTCTGGCCGGGGGCGTTTATACAAGCTTCACAACGTATCTAAGATGCGCCAAAAGAGCCAGCTTTCCCAGGAGGCGGGTGGGGCGTCGGTGAGCTGGTCGCGGAGGGAGAGGTAGACGCGGAGCAGCGGCCGGCGGGCGAGGTAGGCCAGCAGCAAGAGCAGGAATAGCACGAGTAGCTGTTTCATTTTTCTTCTCCTGTCAGTCCGCCTCCGCCCAGGCGAGTGCGCCGGCGGCGAGGGCGATGAGGCCGGGAATGAGTAGGCCGGCGCTGATGAGGGCGATGCCGGCCAGCCAGAGGGCGATGCCGGCGCATTTGAGGGTGCGCTTTGATTGTATCATGGCCTGATGTCCGGCAAGGGTGGTTGGGAGGTTCCGCCGGTGGGCTTGCGCCGTTTGCGGCGGGGGAGCCGGCCGGAGTCGGAGCCGGCGGCTCGCTGGTGGTTGTAGCGGGTGAATATGGCGCTGCGCTGCATTTTGGTTATCATCTCCTTGCCTCTTTTTTAGGTTGCCCTCGGTCGGATTCGCGGTCTGGCCGGGGGCGTTTATACAAGCTTCACAACGTATCTAAGTATACAATAGATACAAAATAGTGTCAACTGAAAAAGGGCAATTGATTTCAAGATGGCGAAATAAGAAAAGCCCCTGGGCGGGGCTGGGTGAGGCGGTGCTGTCAAGTGCTTGATATGTGGGGGTAGTTGGGCTATTCTGTGGCTATATGGGTTTTGGTGGGTGCAGAGTTAGTAGAGAGGAAATAGATATAGAGACACTCTTTTGCGGAGGATTAAATGAGCGACAAATTGCAGGAGTTGATTCTCTACATTGCACACAAGAGCCACGACGATCCGAGTTTTGGCGTCACGAAACTGAATAAGATTCTGTTCTTGGCCGATTTCATGGCATACGGTTACTTTGGTGAATCCATCACCGGGACCACTTACGTCCGGCGTCAGTTTGGCCCGGCGCCAAGAGATATGGCCTCGGTGCTCAGTGAGATGGAGGTTGCCGGCCGGGTGCAGGTCGTGGAGCTGCCTCATTACGGCTACACCCAGAAGCGACCCCTCCCGAAGGAAAACGCCAATTTATCGTTGTTTACGCCAGAGCAGATCAACCTGGCAACCGAAGTGATTGGCCAGTGCGAGGGGATGAGCGCTGCGGAGTTGAGCGAGTGGTCTCATACTTTAACGCCCTGGTTGAGCGCGGGCGATGGGGAAGAGCTACCTTACGAGACGGTGTTTGTGCTGAAACACATGACCGTTAGTCGCGCGGATATGGGGTGGGCGATGGAAGCAGTTGACGAGTTGCTGGCCGGGTAGGGATGCTTGATTACATTCGACCAACGGATCGGTTCGAGGACGATGTTAGGGCGCTGGAAAAGGACTACCCGCGCATTTACGAAGTCAGAAGAGCTGTTATGTGGGAGCTTTTTAACTACTGGGGCGCCGGGACCCCGGTGGAGGGAAGGGCTGGGTTTTATATCCTGTTGACATACCCGATAGGCTCAATGCCAGTATTTCGGGTCCTATATCAGGTCAAAGAGGAGAGTCGCGCAGTGATAGTCCTTCACCGTATGGTATCCGCAACTAACCGGCAATTTGGCTAAGTAATCGAACACTAACTGATTTACCGGCCGGGGCTTGCGTAGCGCACGTCCCAGTTTCTGTTTTCAGGCAACGGCATTGACATATCGTTGTGCGTTTTCTATACTTTAGTCATGACTAGCGAGACAGATGTTGTAGTGATTTGCGAGGAGGCCCCCATGCCCACGGTGCGGAATGGGGCCACCTTCATGACCGTCACTGAGCTAGCTGAGCGCCTTCAGGTTCACCGCAATACCGTGATTTACTGGATTAAGGAAGGGGAGCTGCGGGCAATCCGGGGCGGCATGTCCGGGAAGAGCCCGTATATCATCCCCATCGAGGATGCGGAGGCGGTAATCAGAAGGTTCGAGGAAGTAAAGGTATGACGTGACGGTGTGAGGGTGGTCCAAGAAGAAGGACCACCCTCGCGGATGGCCCATCTTTTTGGGGCTTGCACCCTCTTCCCGCCACCTGGTCGTCAATCCGTGGGCGGGAATGCACAACTAGCCCGGAGAGCTAGGAGATGCCCTTAGCGCATCGGTAACAAGTTAAGGATTTGAGGCAATTGTCAAGGGCCATAATT
>CAYVQP010000140.1:0-6952 GCA_964452775.1 uncultured Ardenticatenaceae bacterium
CTCCCGACAGTTGCATAGTCTGGATAATCTTCTGAAACCGGCCGCCCCGTTTGTTAGCATATCGCCGTAGCGCCTCGACAGAGGTCAGGCCGCGCTCGATGGCTTCTTGAATGGCCTGTCGCACCTGTTCCTCCGCGAGGCCTGCGCCGGCAACATCGGCAAGCGTACGCGACACAGTTGTCACCGGCAGGCCTTCCCGCATGGTTACCTCGTCGGCGGCTAGGCGGTGGGTATGTTGGCGAACACCTGCTCGGCGACGGGACGAGCTTCGCGGCACGATCACATGAATTTCAGAAGGCATGACATCAGACAGATCATACAGCGCCAGAGCGCTCTCGTGGGAGATGACCGAGTCAGGACCGGTCAGCAACCAGATGACAAAGAGGTCCTCATTGTCTGAGCCGGGAAATTGGGTCAGCCGGTAGATGCCTCGCCTGACGCGCGCGAAGCGACCCTTATCGGCGTTGCTGGAAAGTCTTTCCCAACTAAAACCGCTCCGGCGAGCCTGGCTCGCGCTGAAGTAGCCGGCCTGGCCCTCGGCCGTCTCATAGAGCCTTTGATAATCCGGTCCAGAATTCATGTGTGTATAATCTTCGTTTTTTCCTAAGTTTATGCACACAATACCACATATTGCGTTGAAATTCCATGTTGCATCAGATTCAGCAAGCAAGGCCCTGGCTCCCCAAGGCCAATCCCCCGAATGAACCTGAGCGGTTAGAGAATGGCGCCCCTAAGAAGGCGCTAGAACAGTCTGGCTTGCCTCGGCTCCTCTTCCCGGCCTGGGCCCGGCCACGCATACACCTTCAAGTCGATCTTGTCTTTCACAAACACTATCCCTTCTTCCTCCAGCAGTTGTCGTTGTCTTTTCGCGCCGGGTCTTTCGCTTATCTTCCCCTGCGAATTGACCACCCGCTGCCAGGGAACGTCATCAGGACTGGCCGCCATTGCCGCGCCCACCCAGCGTGAACTGAACTCTTTGTATTCTTGGACTGCAACTCCCGCGGGCAGGGGGAGCATTTGGGCGATCTGTCCATAGGTGACCACTTTCCCACGCGGGACCTGGCGGACCAGGTTCCACACCTGTTCGTAAAAGGCCTGCCGGTCAGGGGGTGATGTGTTTTGCATGACTTCTCATTATACCGGCAGAGTCTGTATGATCCCTGGTAGAGTTCCACATCTGCAACTGTCAGCTATCCTTTTGTGCGCGCAAAGCATAGTATAAGTAGAGAATTCTCTTCAAGGATCCATGGATGAGAGAGCAGATCGCAATTTCCCGCTTAAAACAAGGTGACCTGAACGCTCTGGAAAGCCTGGTAAAACGCTATCAGGTGGAGGCTGTACGTGCTGCGTACCTCGTCTTGTTTGATCGCTCGCTGGCAGAGGATATTGTGCAGGCGGCTTTTGTGAAGGCTGCGCAGCACATCGATCAGTTTGATGCCGTACGCCCATTTGGGCCGTGGTTCTACCGGATCGTGGTGAACGACGCGCTCAAGCTGGCCAACAGACAGAGAAGAAGTGTCTCGCTGGATGAGCAGCTGGATGACGACACTGTTCAGTGGACAGAGTGGTTGACCGGCCCGAGCCCGGAGCAGTTGGTGGTGCAAAATGAAAGCCGGCAGGCGGTCCTGAAAGCCATTCAGAGCCTGCCGCCCGAGCAGCGGGCGGTGATCGTGATGAAATATTACTTCGACATGCCCATGTCGGAGATGGCTACGAAAACGGGTCGCCCGCTCAGCACGATCAAGTGGTGGCTGAGAGATGCACGCGAACGCTTAAGGGCGTTGTTGGAACCTGCCAGGAAGATATAGGACGTAATCATGAGCAACAGCAAGAGAATCCAGTCCATACTGCACAAAATCCTGGAGGAGGAAATCCCCTCCACGGAAGTGAAGTTGTGGCCGGCGGTGAAAGCAGACCTTGTCGCAGGACAAGAGCATTACAAACAACAAGGAGTAGACATGAATACAAAACGTTTTGGTCTGATGCCGCAATTGTCGTTCGTGACATTGCTGTTGCTGGCTCTATTGGCGCTGTTTTTGGTCACGCCACAGGGGCGCTCCTTTGCCCAGGGTGTCCTGGAGCTGTTCAGCCGGGCGGAGAGCTCGACATTTCCGTTGGAGCAATCCCAGACAGTACCGGTGGCGCCGGATCAGATCTCCGCGACAGCAGCGCCCCCGGCGCCGCTGATCAGTGTGGCCGAGGCCGAGAAGCAAGTCGGTTTCAACATCGCCGAGCTTCCTGAGGCGCCGGCAGGATTCAACTATCTTGGCGTCCGGCTATATGGTAATCATGTAAGTATTGAGTATCAGGCGCAGGGCGGCGGCGGTCACCTGAACATTATGCAATCGCAGGACGGCTTCTATGAGTCGGATTGGGAAAGTGTGCCGGCGGAGGCCGTTATCCCGGTGAGAATTGGCGAGCTGGACGGCGAGTTTACCCAGGGCACGTTCGTGGTCTATCCTGAGGATACAGTAGCTACCTGGAACCCTGACGTGCCGATCTTGCGCCTGCGCTGGGTGAATGACGGTGTCTGGTTTGAGATGACGAAGTTTGGCGATACGCAGCCCATTGAGTATCTCGACGCGGCGGCGTTAATCAGAATAGCGGAAAGTCTGCTAATTCAGCCGTAGTCTGAACCCTTATAGCGATTGGGTGAAGAGGAAGAGCGCCGCCGAGGCCAATGTGACCAATGACCCGCACGCCGCGCACGTCATTCTTAGCATTTACAAGCGAGAAACGGGTTGTGACTTGTAAACGAGCGTCTCGTCTTGTATAGTCATGGAACTGAGGTGTAAGAAATGAGAACGACTGTCACCAAACGTGCACAAACGGTGGTTCCGGCGGCCTTGCGAGAGCGTTATGGGATCAAAGATGGAGATTACCTGGAGTGGATCGACGATGGGGCAGTGATCAAAGTGATCCCTATTCCATCCGACCCGATTAAGGCGCTTCGGGGATCCGCTCGGGGAGAAAGGCTGGTAGAAAGATTACTGGAGGCGCGCCGGCAGGAAGTGGAAAGTGAGCAACTCGGCGTTCCTGCTTGATACTTCGGCCATCCTGACCTTTTTGGAAGATGAGAATGGGGCCGAGCGAGTGGAGAGGCTGCTCCGCCGGGAGGAGACGCTGTTGCCGTTCACGGTTCTTCTCGAGACCTATTATATTACGCTGCAAGAACACCCAGAAGATGTGGCCGAGTGGCGGTATGCCTTACTGAAACAACTCCCGGTTACCTTCCTCTGGAATATGGATGAACCTACTTTGTTCACCGCCGGTCGGCTCAAAGCCCGTTTTCGCATCTCCCTTGCTGATGCAATCAACGCCGCATTTGCCATAGAACACGATGCGATCCTGGTGCACAAGGACCCTGAATTCGAGACGTTGGCGCAGCTTGTTTCTCAAGAGTCTTTGCCCTACAAAACCTGATTGATTGTCAGGCAGAGACATAGACTGCCGGCCAGGTTGACATGTGCCAGACAAACAAGCCATGCGTAATCAGCAACAATAGCGTAACGCTGCGTGATGTTCGGGACAGACTGGGAACCCGCCGGCTGGAGGCGACACTGACTGACCCCGGCGACCTCGTGATTGAGGGCCATGACCTCGGCAAAGGTCGCGCACCGGCGATTAGCAGGGGTATTCTGTATAATCATGCTCGGGTAGCAGTCAAATGCAGAGATTCTACTTCTACGTCCCACAAGAGCTGGCCGACAGAATCCCGCAGGAGGCGCAGACCGCCCAACTGAGCGTCTCTCGCTATCTGTCTGAGGCAATACCTGGAGGCTCTTGAAAGGTAAACAAATGCGTCTAGGAATTATGCTTGGATACTTCAGCGGCAAGATTGACTTGCCGGTGGAACTTGTGCAGGAGGCTGACCGGCTGGGCCTGCACGCTGTCTGGACGGCTGAGGCTTACGGCTCTGATGCGGTGACGCCGCTGGCCTGGCTGGGCGCGTTGACCGAACGGATCCGGCTGGGCACGGCAATTATGCAGATGCCGGGCCGCACCCCGGCCAACGCCGCCATGACCGCCATGACGCTTAACCAGATCTCCGGCGGGCGCTTCCTCATGGGCCTGGGACTCTCCGGCCCGCAGGTCGTCGAAGGCTGGCATGGAGTCAGCTACGCCCGCCCGCTCACCCGCACGCGCGAATACGTGGACATTGTGCGCGCCATTTTCCGCCGACGCGACAAATTGCAATATGACGGCAGGGTCTACCAGATCCCCTACACCGGCCCGGACGCAACCGGCCTGGGTAAACCGCTGCGCAGCACCCTGCGCCCGGAGCCGGACATCCCCATCTACCTGGCGGCCATCGGCCCGACCAACGTCGCTCTGGCGGCCGAGATCGCCGACGGCTGGCTGCCGATCTTCTTCTCGCCGGAGAAGCACGACGCCATCTACGGCGAGCATATCGCCGCCGGCCTGGCTCGCTCCGGGCAGCCCGACAAGCAGTTTGACATCGCCCCCACCGTCTCCGTAGTCATTGATGACAGCCTGGATGTTTGTTACAACGCCCTGCGCCCCGTGCTGGCCCTCTACATTGGCGGCATGGGCGCCCGCGGAAAGAACTTCTATTACGACCTGGCTGTGCGCTACGGCTTCGAGGCGGCGGCGGACGAGATCCAGGAGCTTTACCTGGCCGGCCGGCAGTTCGAGGCGATGAGCAAGGTGCCGGCGGCGCTGATTGACGAAGTGGCCCTGGTCGGGCCCAAAGAACGCATCAGGGAGCGGCTCTCCCTCTGGAAGAACAGCCCGGCGACCACCCTCAACCTGACCGTGCAGAACGTAGAAGCGCTGCGCACCATGGTGGAGCTGGTTGGCTGACAGGGCGCGGAGGACGCGCGGCGCGCCGGCCGACCTCGAACCATACGAAGGATGCCGGGCCGACTTCGAGATCGGTCTGACGCCGCTGGCCGTGGGCTGGCTGCAATCCGGCCGATCGTTTGACGTAGGAGAGACGCCCCCCGGCTTCCTGCCCGCCTTACTCCCCTTTTGCTTACCGCCGGCGACCGTCTGCCCCTGGCCTTCGCCGCCGCAATGCCCGATCTGTCGCGCGCGAATTGTACTGCCGGGCGAACAAGACGGGGCGGGAAAATTGACCGAGATCCGCGTCATCGGCGAGACGGAGATTTACGCCTCTCCGGCTCTCATCTACCATTACGTCGCAGACCACCACTATCGCCCGCCGGATGAATTCATCGCCGCCGTCCTGCAGGGGCCGGCCCCAGGGACGGCCGAGCACCGGGCGTTCATCCGCGCCCTGCAGACCCTGTAACCCGATTTTGTAAATCGGGCAGTCGAATGCTGGCCCGAAGGACGCTGTAACCCGATTTTGTAAATCGGGCATTCGCGCGGCATACCCACCTCCTTGCATGTCTACATGCCTGCATGTCCACATGCACGTTCTCTGCTAGAATCCCGGCATGAGTACCCATCCGCTGCACATGCGCCCGGTGCAAATCCCACCGGAAGCCCAGGCCCAAATTGACAGTCGTGAAGCCCGTTGGCTGGAGCTGCGCCGCCAACAGATCCCCCTCGCCGGCAACGAGGCAGTTTTCGCCCAACTGATCACCGAGCTGACCGCCGGGCAACAAGAACTGCGCGGCAAACGCTTTCTGCGGACCATGCGCCGCTATGTAGTGCAGTACGGCCTTCCCTGGCTCTCCAAAGAGCAATTGCTCAGCGTCTACCGGGAGCTGTGCGAACAGGGCCGGATGACCTTCGACCCCCACATCGTCACCCTGTTGCAAATGAAGCCCACCCGCAGCCAGGCCGGCGTCTCCGTCGTCACCGTCTTGACCAAGCCATACCCCTGTCCCGGCCAATGTATCTTCTGCCCCACCGACGCGCGCATGCCCAAGAGCTACCTGCACGACGAGCCGGGAGCCATGCGCGCCGAGCGCCACGCCTTTGACCCCTACGCCCAGACCCGCTCGCGCATCGAAGCCCTGGAAAACATCGGCCACCCGGCGGACAAGATCGAGTTGCTCATCCTGGGCGGCACCTGGTCCAGCTACCGGCGCGACTACCAGGAATGGTTCGTCCGCCGCTGCCTGGACGCGATGAACGGCTACGACGCCGGCAGCCTGCTCGAGGCGCAGACGGCCAACGCGCAGGGGCCGCGGCGTAACGTCGGCCTGGTCATCGAAACCCGGCCCGACCACATCAACCCCGCGGAGCTGCGCTGGCTGCGCTACCTGGGAGTGACCAAGGTGCAGATCGGCGTGCAAAGCCTCGACGACCGCATCCTGGCCCTGAACAATCGCGGCGAGCTGGTCGCCGATACCCGCCGGGCGATGCGCCTGCTGCGGCTGGCCGGCTTCAAGATTCACGCCCACTGGATGCCCAACTTGCTCGGCGCGACCGTGGAAAGCGACCGGCTGGATTATGGCCGGTTCTGGGCGGACCCGGCGCTGCAGCCGGATGAGATCAAAATCTACCCCTGCATGCTGGTGAAAAACGCCGAGCTATACGAATATTGGCAACGTGGGGAGTACCAGCCGTACAGCGAAGAAGCCCTGATTGACCTGCTGGCGGACTGTAAAGCAAACACGCCGCCCTTCGTGCGCATCAACCGCATCGTGCGCGACATTCCCACCACCAACGTGGTCGCCGGCATGAAGAAAGCCAACCTGCGCCAGCTTGCCCAACAGCGGCTGCGAGAGCAGGGGCGGGCGTGCCGCTGCATCCGCTGCCGCGAGATCCGCCGGGAGCCGGTCACGGAAGAAGAATTGCACCTGCGCGTGACCACCTATGAGACCGACGCTACCAGGGAGCATTTCATCAGCTTTGAGCGGGCGGACGAGCGCATCGCCGGCTTTCTGCGCCTTTCCCTGCCCATTTCCGATAGCCCGCACCCACTACACGAATTGGCCGGTTGCGCCATGATCCGCGAAGTGCACGTCTACGGCCCGGCTCTGCCCATCGGCGACGACAATCAGGGCGAGGCGCA
>CAYVQP010000141.1:0-5107 GCA_964452775.1 uncultured Ardenticatenaceae bacterium
TTAAACCACACGCTCCGCTGCTTGTGCGGGTCCCCGTCAATTCCTTTGAGTTTTAGCCTTGCGGCCGTAGTCCCCAGGCGGTCAACTTAACGCGTTAGCTACAGCGCAGAGGGGTTGGATACCCCCTACACCTAGTTGACATCGTTTACGGCTAGGAATACCGGGGTTTCTAATCCCGTTCTCTCCCCTAGCTTTCGCGTCTCAGCGTCAGGAATGGCCCAGCGAGCCGCTTTCGCCACAGGTGTTCCTCCCGATATCTACGCATTTCACCACTACACCGGGAATTCCACTCGCCTCTACCACCCTCAAGTCTGTCAGTTTCGAACGGCCTCTCCCAGTTGGGCCGGGAGCTTTCACGTCCGACTTAACAGACCGCCTGCACGCGCTTTACGCCCAGTAAATCCGGATAACGCTCGATCCCTACGTATTACCGCGGCTGCTGGCACGTAGTTAGCCGGATCTTATTCTTGGGGTACCGTCCTTTCTCTTCCCCCAAAAAAGGAGTTTACGACCCGAAGGCCTTCGTCCTCCACGCGGCGTTGCTGCGTCAGACTTTCGTCCATTGCGCAATATTCCTTGCTGCTGCTACCCGCAGGTATCTGGTCCGTGTATCAGTACCAGTGTGGGGGGTCGCGCTCTCACGCCCCCTACCCGTCTGAGCCTTGGTAGGCCATTACCCTACCAACAAGCTGATGGGCCGCAGGCCCCTCCCAGAGCGCCGGAGCTTCAGTCAAGGCTTTCTAAAAACCTCGACATCCGGGGTATTAGCCAGCGTTTCCACCGGTTGTCCCCCTCTCTGGGGTAGGTCACCAACGTGTTACTCACCCGTTCGCCACTCTCACCCTCGACGAATCAAGGGATCCCGTTCGACTTGCATGCATTAGGCACGCCGCTAGCGTTCATCCTGAGCCAGGATCAAACTCTCCGTAGAGTACACTTCGTTTTCACGAAGGTTACGGTTGAATTTGTTGGGCACAAGCACTTTGCTTGTGTTCTGTCACTTTTCAGTTGTTAAGGAGCTTTCTCAGCGTCGTTTCGCCGTCGCCCTGCCTGTTCAGCCGAGCGACTTCAGATTATAACAGCGTTTTATAGCCTGTCAAGCCCTTTGGCCGATGAATCTTTTTCGGATTCCGGCTGTCTATTGGACATAGACGGCTGTGTAACGCTATTCGTGTTGTATACGTCTTACTTCTTGACGCTGTTGTTGGCGCACTTCCATGTGCCAGTAATCGGGAATTATAACAGGCTCAAAACGCGTGTCAAGAGCAATTTCAAGGTTTTTCAATTTTGGGGCAAAAGTCGCTCCCTCCCGCCCCGTTTCTCGCGGCGCGCTCTCCTGGTGGCCGGCGGGCGTGGGGTGCAGAACCCGGCCGCAGCAAGGACACTCTCACGACGCTGCGGTTGCCGGCGGACAGCTTGCGCGCCGGCCACGCCGCTGCCGGCAACCACTTCGCCGTCCAGCCCTCCATGCAGGCGGGCATTCGCGCCTTGCGCCCTGCGAACAGATGTGCTAAATTTCGTTCCTGAGCGCCGGGTATAGCGGCGGCGGCCACGGCCCGAGAGACCTGCCAGGTTTTCCGCCAACTAGACCTGCCAGGTTTTCTGAAACCTGGCAGGTCTTATTAGGATGAAGGAGCAACAATGAATGCTTTGACCCTGGAAAGCGCCGTCCAGCAGATGGCCGCGGCGATGATTTCGATGACCGATGTTGACCTCAGCCAACCCTACGCCTGGGGGCCGCACGATGAGGGCGTCCGTTTTGCCATCCTGGGCAGCTTCCAGGAGCTACAGCAACTGGCGATTGCCCTTCGCGCCCGGCGTGAGACTAGCGGTCGCCCCATCACGTCGGCGCAGCAGATGTTGGCGCAGAAGAACAGCGCCTATCGCGACATGCTTGCGATCATGCTGGCGGCCGATGACGGCTGCATTGATATTGAGCCGAAGGCCGGCGAATGGCCACTGCGCCGGGTGCTGGGCCACATGATGGAGACGGAGCTGGCCTTCTTCTCGTTGGTGCATTATGGGGTGCGCCGGCAGCGCGTCGAGGAGGAGTTGCCGGCCGAGCTACCCGAGGAGGAGATTGAGCGCCTGTGGGGGCCGTATGCGGATTTCGCGCAACTGGTCGAGCACGGCGACCTGGCTAACTTGTTGTCCTTCTATCGCCGGGTGCATGGCCGGGCGCTGGCCGAGTTCGCGGACATCACCGATGTGGAGCTGGAAGGTCCCTCTATTTGGTGGGAAGGAACTCCCTTCCCCGTCAGCCACCGGCTGCACCGGTTCGCGGCCCACGCCATCCAGCATATTGCCCAACTGCAAAAGACCCTGGAGGGCATCGGCCGGCCGCCTTCTGAAGCGGGCCGATTGATTCGCCGGCTATTCGGCGCGCTGGCCGAAGTGGAGGCCGCGTTGATTGGCGACCCGGAGCTTGGCGCTGCAGAGCGACTGGAACTGGCCCAAACTATCGCCGGGCGCACCACGGGCGTGACCACGGTCGTGCAACAGGCTCGGGAGTTGATTGCCGCCGTCCAGGCCGGCGATGTCGAGCGGGTGCGCGCGCTTATTGCTGCCAATCCCGCCCTGATTGACGCCTACAATTCGGATAAGGTTTCGGCCCTGTTGGCAGCCGTTTACGCAAATCAGCCGGCAGTCGTCGAGGCGCTGCTCGATGCCGGCGCATTTTTGTTTACCTTCGAAGCGGCGGCGCTGGGCCGGCTGGAGCGCGTGCAAGAGATTGTGCAGAGTTGGCCGCCGGCGCTCGACCTCTTCGCTCACGACGGCTTCACCGCCCTGCAATTGGCCTGCTTCTTCGGCCGGGAGGATGTGGCCCTCTGGCTGATTGAGCAGGGAGCAGACGTTAATGCCCAGGCGAAGAACCGCATGTTGATCCGGCCCATCCACGCCACTGCCGCCAACGGAAACCTGCGCGTCCTGCAGGCGCTCCTGGAGCGAGGGGCCAAGGTGAACGCTGTGCAGGAGGGCGGCTACACCGCGTTGCATGAAGCCGCCCATCGCGGCGACCAGCCGATGGCGGAACTGTTGCTCTCCTTCGGCGCCAATCGCCTGGCGCGGAACGATGGCGGACAGTCGCCGGCCGATATTGCCCTGGCGGATGGATATGCGGCGCTGGCGCAGGAGCTTCTATAGTCAGACCTGCCAGGTTTCAGAAAACCTGGCAGGTCTCTACCCCTTCACGTACGACAGTTTTTCACAAATCAGCTCGTCCCGCAGCCGGAACACATCCACCCCGCGCACGTGCCCCGGCTGCCCATCCTCCCCCACCCACGAGTACCGCCAGCGCATGACACAGCGTTTGCGCCGGCCAAATATCTCCTCAATTTCGATGTGCGCTCGCGGCGACGCGCGGAAAAACTCCTGCCAGAACTGGGTGACGGCCGCCTTACCCTCGTATACCGTGCCGTCAGGGGCCGGGGCGGTGTTCTCAAAGCGGCAGTCGTCGCTCATCAGGGCCATCATGCCGGCGACATCGCCCCGGTTGAAGGCCTCGTTAAAGGCCAGCACGATGCCGATGGCTGACTTCCCTTTGGATTGGCGGTTTGCACTCATATGGATTGCGCCTGCGACCTCCTGTTTTGCGACCGGCTCGTTGCGCCGGCGGGCGATTTCACTAGAATAGCATGCTCATTGGCGATGGCAAGGGACTTAGCTCAGGTGGTCAGCACAGCAATATTCCGGTCCAAACGATGAACGAACTCACCCGCTGCGCCTGGGCCGGCGACGACCCGCTGATGCAACAATACCACGACCAGGAATGGGGCGTGCCCAAACACGACGACCGCCGGCTCTTCGAAGACCTCGTGCTCGATGGCGCGCAGGCCGGCCTCAGCTGGCAGACGATTCTGCGCAAGCGGGAGAACTACCGCCGCGCCTTCGATAACTTCGAGCCGGCGATCGTTGCCGCCTACGATGAGGCCCGCATAGAGGCCCTGCTCCAGGACCCCGGCATCATCCGCAACCGGCAAAAGATTCGCTCCGCCATCCAGAACGCGCAGGCCTGTCTGCGCGTCCAGCAGGAGTTCGGCAGCTTTGACGCCTATATCTGGGGCTTTGTGGACGGCAAGCCGGTGGTCAACCAGTGGCGAGAGATGGGCGAGCTGCCGGCCCAGACCGGCCTCTCGCAGCTGATCAGCAACGACCTGCGCAAGCGCGGCTTCAACTTCGTCGGCCCCACGATTGTCTACGCCTTCATGCAGGCCGTTGGCATGGTCAACGACCACACCGTTGACTGCTTCCGGTACCGTGAACTGCAGCCAACCGCGTGAGCTGCCGGCTAGCGGGCTTGCGCTTGCTGACTGTATGCCTGTTTGCGCGTAGGACGGCCGGGCTGCCGCAAAGCAGTTCCGGGGAGCGTTTTAGCTTAGTTCTTCAACCAGCACGACCACCTACACCGCCGTAAAGTTCCTCTACGAATCCCAACTATTCCGCTCCTGGTTTACGTACTCCTGCGCATCAATCCCCGTCCAGATGTCTTCTCCTAACCCCTCCAACTCCATGATGTTGCGAGCGGTCGACCCAACAACCTGCGCACGGACCATCCGAGTTAGCGTCTCGATGAGCTGAAGTCGCTGGGGCACATCGAGGCCCTCACTCATTCGCAAGATCTGGTCATACGTTGAAGTAACCACGTGCTTTTCTCCAATGCTCAAGAAGTCAGTCCGGCGCAAACCTGACCTGCACACATTATACAGTGAAAAAGGCCGCATTGGTCCAAGTTGCCCTACCTCACGATTACTGTACACGGGAGCTTCCGGGCTGGTATAATGACCGTGGCGACGACCGCTCTCCTTGGGTCCGCCCAAGGACTAAACCCGCAGGTCTTTTACAGGTCACTCGCAGGGCAGATTCTTTCGATGAGACCTGCGGCGTGTCTTTATAAAACCCCGCAGTTCTTTCACAGATCACTCGCGGGGCAGATTCATTCGATGAGACCTGCGGGGTTTTGTAAAGAATTCTTTCGATGAGCCAATCACATGCCAAAAATCCAACTCGCTGACATCAACCTCTACTACGAATCCACCGGCGACGGCCCGCCGCTGCTCTTCATTCACGGCCTCGGCTCCAGCACCCGCGATTGGGAATTGCAGACCCC
>CAYVQP010000141.1:5207-6926 GCA_964452775.1 uncultured Ardenticatenaceae bacterium
CAGGAGGACATTCGCCGGCAATTTGTCGAGCGTTGGGCGGAGAACGACCGCCGCGCTTACCTCGACGCCATGCGCGCCGCCGTCGGCTGGAGCGTCACCGTCCGGCTGCCGGAAATCAACATCCCTACCCTGGTCATGGCCGCCGACCAGGACTACACGCCGGTAGCGGCCAAGGAAGCCTACGTGGCCCTGATGCCCCGCGCCGAGCTGCTGGTCATCCCGAATGCCCACCATGCCACGCCGGTGGAGCGGCCGGAAGAATTCAATGCGGCCCTACTCGATTTCCTCAAACAACAGGACGGCCAGCCCGGACGGTGATGGAGCTCAGCGCCGCCAATGAGGCCGGCCTGGCGACGCCAAGAGCTGCCAGGTTTTCGGAAACCTGGCAGGTCTTGGTTCGCCCACCCGGCCAACTTTGTGATACCATTCACAAAGCTTGCTAATCTGCTGGACTTGCGTGGCTATCCCGGGGACCTATGCGAAAGCGCCGCGTACCAGCGGAGGATATAATGAACGCGACGAAACGGAACCTGATGTTGCTGCTGACTTGCGCCTTGCTATTACTCGGCGCGGCAGCGCTGACCGCCCATTCCAATGCCCTTGCACAGCCGGCCGCTCCGGCCCTGCAAGAGCACGCCGCCTTCTTGCCCCTCACCTTCGGCCCGCCCGCCCAAATCAGCATCGCCGGCCTGAAGTTCGATCCCCACGTCCTCGCCCTGCCCACGGGCGATGTCGTCATCTGGACCAATTATGACCCGCAGGTGCACACCCTGGTCGCCCTTGACGCCGCCTTCCAGTCCCCTCCGCTCAATCCCGGCGCTACCTACTATTGGAACGCCCCGGCGGACGGCATCTATCGCTACACCACCCTGGACAATCCGGCCATGGAGGGCGTCATTATCGCCTCTCCCAACGGGGCGGCCGACTGGTTTGATGGCAACACCGCGGCGCAGGCTTACGTCACCAGCTGCGCCGGCTGTCACGGCATCGATCGCGGGGGCGGCGTCGGCCCTCCACTCACCCCCGACGTCCTCGTGGAGAACGACGACTTCTACTTCGACACCATCAAGAACGGCCGGCCCGGAACAATCATGCCCGGTTGGGGACAATTGGGCTTTTCCGACCAGGAAATCTGGCTGATGCTCGGCTTCCTGCGCAGCGAGTAGCGGCCGCCGCCAACTCACTTCCGGGCGTGGATGTACTTCACGCCGGGAACTCCGGCGAAATCAGCATCCTGCGTCCACGTGACCGCGCCGTAGGCATCGGCGGTGGCCAGGATGATGCTGTCGGCCATTGCCAGCTTGAGTTCTAAGGAGTACTTCGCGGCGTTGATCGCGATTCGGTTGGTCAGGTCGGCGATGACTCCCAGCGACATGATGCCCACCGCTTGCAAGGCATCGGCCTCCCCGCGCTGGGTCAAGAGGCGTTTGTATACCTCGTAAACGCAAATCGTAGGCACGACCAGGGAGTTGGTCTCACGTATTGCCGGTGCGAAAAAGGTCCAATTGGCGCCTTCGGCGAAGTACTCAAGCCAGCCGGAAGAGTCCACCACATTCAAGGTTCGCGATCCTCTTTCTCGCGCAACGGGTCCGTATCTATGCCCGGAAATATCCCGTGCGCATCCTCAATTGGCGGCACAAGCACCACGCGCAGCGAGTTCTCATAGGGGATGAACATGATTGACTGGCCGGGCTTCAAGTTGAATTGCTCGCGAATAGC
>CAYVQP010000142.1:0-5005 GCA_964452775.1 uncultured Ardenticatenaceae bacterium
AGGGCCAGGCCGGCGCGAACAATGAGACGTGCGCGGGGACTCTTCTTGGTCAAACTAAATCCTCCCATGATGGTTCGCTCGCCAGGGTTCCCCGAAAGACCCCGTAGGTCTCGAGGCGCGCTTTCACCGGAGACCACGACCTCCGGGAGCGCGAGATCAGTTGTGACCTGAGCGAAGGAACCACCTGAAATCTTGTGTTGTCGCTTTACAGAGAGACGAAGCGCCCGGCTACATTCCAGCCGGGCCGGCCAATAATAGCGCTAATGACGGCCGATTTCAAATCGAAAAAGCAACCGGGTTCGCCCAACCTGGCCCGGCCTCAGGCCACCCAGTAGCCGCGGGCAAACAGGGCGGTGAACAGGGCCAGGCCGGTGAGAAACAGCGCCGTAATCAGCCGGTCCAGCCAGGGGCGATGACCCCATTGCGCGAGCAAGATGTAGGCCGGGAAGAGCACCCACATGTACCGGCGTTGGCTCATCAACAGGCCGGAGCTGAGCGGGATCAGCGCGCCCAACCAGATGAACATGCCCTCGCTCCAGCGATGCTGGTACATGAGCACCAGAGCCAGAGCCATAAAGAAGGCGACCACCAGCAGGTCAAACCAGTCGTTCAGGTTGATTTGGCCGGCCAGTATCGCCGCCGGCCAGCCCTGCTCCGGCCGGGCCAAAAGCGCGGCAATCGTGTCCGCCGCCGCCCGCGGGACGCGCCCCCAGTTAGCCGAGGCGTGCATGAAAGCCAGCGCGTCGCCAAAACGGAAGTATTGATAGACGACGAAGGCGAGCGTGCCCAGGGGCGCCAGCAATGGGGCGAGCAGGGCCGTTTTGCCCGGCGGCTTCTCTGAGCGCTGTTGCAGTAGCCATTCCAGGAGCAACATGGGAGCGACGATGAGGCCCACGAAGCGGGTCAAGGTGGCAGCAATGGCAAACAGGCCGCTGAGCCACCACTTGCCTCGCCGGGCAAAGTAGAGGGCCGCTATCGAAGCCAGCAAGAACAAGGATTCGCTGTAGATGGCCGAGCCGAAGAGCGCCGCCGGAAAGATGAGCAGGTACCACACCGCCCTGTCCGCCACGCGTTCGCCCCAGCTCATCGCTACCAGCCGGTAGAAGACGATGGCGGCGAGCAGCAGGGCAAGGTTGGCCGCCAGGATGCCGCTCAACACCGCGTCGCCCGTCACCGGCAACAGCGCGTACATAGCCAGCGGCAGCAAGGGGAAGAAGGGGATGTTCGGCAGGGGCACGCCGCTGGCGATGTACCCCTCCTCCACGATGGAGACGTAGAAGCCGGCGTCCCAGCGGCTGCCCAGCACATCCAGCACCACGTTGTTCTCTGCCGGGCGCAGGTGATAGGGCGGCGTGGCCGGGTTTTCGGGCAGCATGATTACCGCCGCGTAGGCGACCAGCACGATGACCAGCCGGGAAATGCCGAAGAGCATCACCGGCATCCACAGCCAGCGCGCCAGCCGCAATTGGCCGGGTATGACCGTGATTGCCGTCCGCAGACCTCCCGGCCGGCGGGACTCTTGTGGCTGAGCTTCCGGGATACCTACTTCGCGCACTTCGGCCTCCTGAACGCACCTGAAGAATCCCGGAAACTCCGAGTTTCCGGGATTCTTGGCCTGGCTGGCTTACTTAATCGTAATCGGCAGATACGTCCAATTGACGCCGGCCGGCGGCGGCAAGGTGGGCGTCGCCGTGCTGGTGGCCGTGGCGGTGGGCGTGTTGGTGATCACCGGCGTGGCGGTCGGGGTGCTGGTTCCAGCCGGGGTCGTCGCCGTAGGAGTGGGAGTCGCCGTGCCCGGCAGCGGCGTGGCCGTGCTGGTTGGCGTCGGCGGCGCGATCGTGGCGGTTGGCGTCGGGGGATCGCCAAACAACTCAAAGATCGGCCCATCCCAACCCGGCGGCGGCGGGAGCAACGGCTCGTCGTCCTCCAGCCGGATTTCTTCTGTGTCCGAATTGTTGATATCCGTCGCCGCGGTGATGTCGTAGCGTTCCAGCGGGTCGCTGGGCTGCGTCTGCACCAGGAACTCAAAGCTGCCCGCCGGCCCGGAGTTCATGTATCCGATTGGGCTGCCGTCGCGGTAGACTGTGACCAGCATATTGGGGGGATAGCCGGCGGCGATGAAGTGAAAGGCGCTGCCCGGCTGGCCGCGATCTTCGACAACTTCCAGGTCTGGCTCGTAGATGCCGGCAAACACCTGCCAATTTAGCCGCTCGGCCGACAGTCCCGCCAGAGGGACCATCGCGATCGCCGCCAGCATGAAGATCAGCGCCGAACCTGACCGTATGTATGCGCGGAACCTGTCATAAATCATATCTACCTCCTGACATCTACAAGACGGCGGGCCGGGCAAGAGTCCGGGCTAATCACGGGGCAGCACCTGGTACAGATGACCCACCTTTTCAACTTCCATTGTCTGAATCAAAGGTAACGAAGGGCTGTTAATGTAAACCGGCCGCTCGCCGACTGAATTGCGAATCAGCGTGTCCATGTCGTCGCCGCTTATCAAGAAGCGGTTGATCGCCAGTACATCCGGCCGGCGCCCTTCCACAAACTGCAAGTACTGGATGGCGGGTATAGTCTCCCACCAGCCGAGTATCAGCGCGCCCTCGCCCACCTCTGACAATATCTCTTCGCTTTGTTCGCGGGTCGAACGGTCCTGCGACAGGTTCACCCGCTGCAAGTTCCAGCCCAACACCGCCAACAAGACTGCCAGCACCAGCAGCCGGATTAGCGTTCCGGCGGTGACCCGCTGCCGCCATTGCGTTGCCTCTCCCGGTTGCCGTTCAGCCGCGCCATCAACCAGGTCCACAATAACCTGCAAGCCGATGCCCACCCACAGCGCCCAGACAAAGTAGGTGGGCAGGAACATGGTGTTCTTGTCCACTACCCGATAGTTGACGAAGAAGATCAGGTTGGCGAGAAAGAAGAGGGCCAGCAGCATGCCGGCGCGCCAGTCCCGGCGCAACAGCACAACGGCGCCCACGATGCCGGGCCCAATCCCGATGGCGGCAAAGGCGGTAATCAGCTGTTCGAAATAGCCGGAAAATTGGCCGGGAATCTCGGCCGGCCCATAGCCGAACATCTGCCCGGCAAAGGTGCGCCCGGTGACCAGCCAGATTACGCCGGGGAGGCTCTGCAGATTCACGGGCACAAATTCGCCGGCGGCGTTGTATTGTCCCGCGTAGTTGAAGGCCGGGTTCCCGGCATAGGCCAGCGGCAGGTAGAGGAATACCGTCGCGCCCAGCAGCAGCCCGGCTGCAACCGCCAGGATGGAGCGCCTCTGCAGGAGGGTGCGCGGGTGGCTGGCCAGCACGAAGAAGACGCAGCCGGGCGCCAGCAGGACGGTGGCGGCGTGGTTGCCCATGCTCAGCGTCATCAGCAACACCGGCAGGAAGAGTCGCGCCGGGGTGGGCCGTTCCCGCCAGCGCAGCAGCGCCAACAGCACCGCCGCCATCAGGGCCACATGCAGGGTGTAGACCTCGGCAATAAGCGACATCGCCCAAAAGTACGGCGCAATTGCCAGGAAGCCCCAGGCGCAGAAGCGCGCCCAACTCCCGACCCGCAACCGGCGCATGGTGAACTCGGCGAAGAGCAGAGCCAGGGCGCCATAGGCGGCCGAGGCCAGATTGAGCCGGTAGCCGGCGTCCCCAACGGGCAGCATCGTCCAGAGGCGGCCCAGGATGAGGTAGAAGGGATAGCCGGTGGCCCGCACAATGCCGCCCGTCGCTGCCGCCGTGGTCAGCTCGGCGCTGTCCAGGTTGTAAATGGTTGGAGCCAGGGTCAGCAGGTAGATCGCAAGGGGCACGCTGAAGGCCGCCAGGGCCATCCAATCCACCCGTTCAACAAGCAGGGCCAGACGCTCCGGAATGCGGCTGGAAACTATTTCAGTGTGACTTGGCACGGTTTGCATTCACGGTTCTCAAGCTTCACGATTACCCCGCTGTATGGGGTCGCTGGAACCGTAGCATGGCGTTCAGGGCAGCGCAATGGACTAATGTCTGAATATCCGGCGGGACCGATGGACCAAGGTTGGGGTTACACCAGCCGCGGTTGTGGGCTGGCGCGGCGGTTGAGCAGGGCCACGCCGGTGATTATCAACGCCATCCCGGCCAACATGCCGCCGGTTATCTGCTCGTTCAGGAAGAGCGCCCCGCCGATTGTGGCCACGATGGGTACGATGTAGGCGGCCATGGCGGCCGCGGTGGCCCCAAATCGTTGCACGTTGAGGATGGCCAGCATGAGGCCGATAAAGGTGCCTATAATGGCCGCGTAGAGCAGCGCCAGGTAGCCCCGGTTGTCAACTCCGCTCAGATCAACGCCGACCAGCAGCAGAGAAGCCGGTATGGCGATTGCCGCGGCGACCCACATGCGGATGCTGGCTACTTCCACGCTGTCGAAGTCGCGCATGTACTTGCGCACGTAGACGGCCATGAAGCTGCTAATCGTCATGGAGGTCAGGGCCAATCCGTAGCCGATGGGGCTGGCCCGTTCCACATCCGGCAGCCCGGATTCGCCCCGCAGAGCCAGCAACAGCGTCCCGGACAGGGCGATCAGCACGCCGGCCACCTTCCGGCGGGTCAGCGGCTCATCCGGCAGGAAGAAGTGGGCGAATACCACCGTAATGGCCGGGCCGGCGGTGAGCAGCACCGAGGCGAGGCCGCTGGATTGGTACGGCAGCGCGGCGACGACCAGCGAAAGGGGCAGCGCCGTGCCTAACGAGCCGAGCAGGGTGCTATGCAGCCACAGCGCACGGCCGCGGGGCCAGGGCCGGCCGGCGGTTGGCCGGAACCAGCGCGGTATGAAGAAGGCCAGGTAGCAAATCCCGGCGATCAACATCTGCAGCGCCGCGTACAGCAGCGCGTCAAACTGGCCGACGCTGAAGCGGGAAACAACCAGGGTAGTGCCGAAAATGACGCCGAGGGCTACGATGTAAGGCAGGGCGGCGATGGTCAATAACTCACCTCGTGAAACTCCGGCCGGTAACGCACCACCCCCCGCCGGCCCA
>CAYVQP010000142.1:5105-6773 GCA_964452775.1 uncultured Ardenticatenaceae bacterium
TCGCGCAGGGCGTCTACCAGGAGACCCTCTTCCGGCCGGCCGAATGCCGCCTCGTTTACCTGCCGTATTGCCGGCCTGTCGCTCTCAATCTCCGGGCGCACGCCTCCCAAGGAGACGCCAACATCCCTGACCCGCTCATTCACGCGGTCGACAAACAGGTTGATCGCAACTATTTGGGTCACAATTCGTCCACTCCTTCCGGCAACACCTTCCCCGGATTCAGCAAGTTCAGCGGGTCCAGCGCCCGCTTGATGGCCCACATGACCTGCACCGCCACGGCCCCGTGCTCGGCGACCATGTACCGCCGCTTGCCGACGCCTACCCCGTGCTCGCCGGTGCACGTCCCGCCCAGCCTGAGGGCGGCGGCCACCACCCGGTCGCTGAAGGCGGCCCGCACCTGCTCGTATTGCTCCTCGTTGCCAGGCACGAAGATCATCGAGTGCAAGTTGCCGTCCCCGGCGTGCCCGAACAGATACGGATACGTCTCGGGCAAATCCTCCAGCGCGGCGGCAGCTTCCGCGGCCAGCGCCGGAAACGCTGAGATGGGTACGGCCACATCCACGCCCACGTAGCGTAGTCCGGCATGCAGCCGCGGCAGCGCCTCGCCCAGTTGATGGCGGGCCGCCCAGAGGTGGGCGCGCGCCTCCCGGCCCATGCCGCTCTGAAAGTCGCCCGCCCCGTGCTCCGCGCAAATCGCCTGAGCCATGTTTAGCTCGGCCGACAGCGCCTCTTCCGACGCCCCATGGAACTCCACGAAGAGCGCCGGCATCAGCGGAAAGTCAAACTCCTCCAGCCCGTTCATCGCTTCCACGGTAGCCGCGTCCAGGATCTCCAGCGCAGCCGGCCCCAATCCGGCCCCGATCATCTCCGAAACCGCCTCTGCCGCGGCTTCCAGGCTGGGGAAGGCCACGGTGGCCGCGCTGAAGTAGGCCGGCAGCGGGGCCAGCCGGATGGTCGCTTCGGTCACCAGCCCCAGGGTACCTTCCGACCCGGTGAAGAGGTGGGTCAAGTCATAGCCGGCCGACTGTTTCACCGAGCGGCTGCCCGTGCGAATCACCCGCCCATCGGCCAGCACGACCTCCAGGGCCAGCACATTGTCCCGCGTCGCGCCGTATTTGGGGGTGCGGGTGCCGGCAGCGTTGTTGGCGATCATCCCGCCCAGACTGGCGTTTGCCCCGGGGTCGGGCGCGAAGAAGAGGCCCTGCCGGGCGAGCTGCCGGTTCATGTCCTTGTAAAGCAGGCCCGGCTGCACCACGGCCTGGAAATCAGCGGTGTGCACGGCTAGCAAGCGGTTCATGCGCCCAAAGTCAACCACCAACCCGCCGCGTTGGGGGATGGGATTGCCCTCCAGGCTGCTGCCCGCCCCCCAGGCCGTCACCGGCGTCCGATGCTGGGCGGCCAATTGCATGAGCGCGCTGACCTCCTGAGCGTTGCCCGGCCAGGCGACGAGGTCGGGTAGCCGGCCGGGGTGCGACGATTGGTCGCGGCTGTGGTGCTCGCGCTCAGCGATGGAGGATGAAACATGCTCCACACCCAGCATCGCGCCGAGCGCTACACGAAAATCCTCGGTTGTCGCCATCTTGCGTCCTCACTCCGTTGAGAATCTGCCCGCGCCGCACAAAGCCGGCCGAGCAAAGAATACCGGCGATTTGGACGTTTCGTCAACTA
>CAYVQP010000143.1:0-2491 GCA_964452775.1 uncultured Ardenticatenaceae bacterium
GGGGCGCTGGCGAATTGCTTGGAGACGTTGTCGAAGGCAATGGCGCCCATGTGGCAGGGTGCTGGTGAGAAAACCTGGCAGGTTTCAGAAAACCTGCCAGGTTTAATGGGGGCTACTGACTGATCAGGCCGGCTTCAATGAGGAACTCGCGGGCGACGTCAGCCGGTTCGCGCCCGTTGCCGCTGACCTCGTTGTTCAGCCGTTGCATGGCGGCGTCGGTCAGCAAGGGGGCCAGGGCGTCAAGGATAGCGGCGACATTCTGGTTAGCGTCGAGGAATTCGCCGCGCACCACCGGAGCAACCTGGTAGGGCGGATAAAGCCCCTTGTCATCGGTCAGGCTGAGCAGGTCATAGGCGGCCAGCTCGCCGTCCGTGCCGAAGGCGACGACTACGTCCGCCTCGCCGTTAAGCAACGCCTGGTATCGCAGGCCGGGGTCTATTGCCAGGAACTCCTTGAATTGAAAGTCGCCATATACGCGCTGCAGGCCAGGGACGCCGTCCTCGCGTTCGGCAAACTCCGGCGGGCCGATGAGCACGAGTTGGTCCGCGTTGGCGACCATATCGGAAAAGGTGGAAATGCCCAGTTCCGCCGCGCGCTCACGGGTCATGGCCAGCGCCTGGGTGTTGTTCATCGGGGCCGGGGCCAGCCAGACGAGGTCAAATTGCTCCTGATACCCCTTCTTGACCGCGTCATAAACCGCTTGCGGATCGCTCATCACCCCTTGCTTCAGGACGGTGAGCAGGCCCGTGCCGGTGTATTCGGGATATAGGTCAATTTCGTCGTTCAACAGCGCTTCCTGGGCCACCGGCGTGCCGCCGAGGTTAAGCTTGCGTTCCACTTCAAAGCCGTTTTCCTCCAGCAGCAGGGCATACATTTCGCCCAGGATGAATTGCTCAGTGAAATCCTTTGAGCCGACACGGACGACATTGCTGCCGCTATTGCATCCTGCCGCCAACAGCGCCATCGCGCCGATGAGGACCGCAAAAAAGAGCTTCCTCGTCAGGTAGTTTCTCATTGGGCTTCTTCTCCTTTCCATTCCAAGCGCCGACGCCGGTCGCGCGGGCGCAATACCGTCTAATCGTAGCGCATTTTGCAGCCGGCGCGCAAATGCGCCGGACGAGCGCGATTAAAGCTCCGCCGCTACGCTCCAGGCGGCTGCAACCGGCGCTCTACACGGCCAAAGCCGATTTCCGCCAGCAGAGCCAGGCCGGCCACGGGAATTGCCCCGACCAGCAAGATGGCCATATCAAACATGGCAAAGCCGCGTACCACGTACAGGCCCAGGCCGCCGCTGCCAATGAAGGCGGCCAGTGTGGCGCTGGCGATGACCTCCGTCGTGGCGGTGCGCACGCCGGCGACAATCACCGGCAGGGCCAGCGGCGTCTCCACACGCCAGAGCACCTGCCGGGAGGTCATGCCCATGCCGAGGGCGGACTCCTTGATGGCCGGGTCAACGGTGCGGAAGCCGGCGTCCGTGTTCAGCAGGATCGGCGGCAGGGCCAGAATGGTCAGGGCAATAGCGGCGGAAGTAAACGATAAGCCGAAGTAGGGGATGGCCAGGAAGAGGATTGCCAGGCTGGGGATGACCCGCAGGGCATTGACCGCGTTGATTGTGGTGTTGGCGGCGAGCCGGGAGCGAGAGGTGGCGATGCCCAGCGGCAGGCAAATGATGATGCCTATGGCCAGGGCGACGCCGACAAGCAGCAAGTGCTCGCGCAGCGCCAACATGAACTCAACGGAGTGGTCAGCGGCATACGCCGCCGCCTCTTGCAGGAGTTGCAACATGCCGGAAGGTTAGCGGGGATTGCGCCGGTCGGCAAGCGGCTGCACGTTGGGCGGGCTACTACGGTGTACTTCCCTTACACATCACTACGTAACGCCAGCCACTGAGCGAACGATGCCGGACTTTCGGAAGACTGTTTGCCCAGAAGTAGGCCGGCCACCCCAATGTCTTCATCCAGATCGGGCCAGTAGATACCGTAGCCCGCCCCGCTAAATTGGAAGTTTGCTCGCTCGCCCAGTGTGCCGTGCGCCAGCCGGGGGTACCATCCGATCGGAACCGCAATTGTACGGCCGTCCTCAAGGTCCACGGAGAGGGTGTCGTCGGTTACCGATACCGCAATCGCTCTAGGAATCGCTATCGTATCCGCCGCAAAATTCATCCCATTTACTCCTCAGCGCCCTCGCATTTTCTCGAGCAAGTTGCTCCAACTGGCGAAGCTCGCTTCGGCTGAAACCGTGGTTGGCATGCAGCGAGACCTGCGGGTCGAGCCAAAACTTCGCGCTGTTGGAGTCCCGGTCAACATGCATGTGCCGGGGCTCATCACAGTCATATGAGTAGAAGTAGAAGCGATAGGGACCGGCGCGCAAGGCCGTAGGCATGCCAGCACCTCATTTGTTGTCCTGACTCAAGTAGAGTATAGAGAATTCGCGCTAGGAATGCTAACGGTCAGTTCTCAGTTTTGCTCATTGTGCATTTCCAGGGCCAACC
>CAYVQP010000143.1:2591-6655 GCA_964452775.1 uncultured Ardenticatenaceae bacterium
ACCGCGCTGTCGGCGTCGTTCCCCTGGGCCAGGATCTGCTCATAGATGCCGGCAGCGGCGGCATATTCGCCGGACTGATAGAGGTTGTTGGCCGCCGTCATCGCATCGCGGTATTCCGACCGGCCGGGCAACGCAAGTCCGAGGGCGACCATCATGGTCAGGGTCAGCGCCAGGGCGCAGGCAATGAGGTTTAGCGTTCGCTTCATTGTCGGTTCTCCAGATTAGTGATTCAGGCCAGCGCCTTGTCCAGGGCGGCAATCAAGTCGTTGGCGTCGGCCAGCAGTTGCGGGCCGTCATCGCCGGCAGAGGGTGAATAGCGTAGGGTACCCGCGCGGCCAAGAATGTCTTGCACGCGCTCGACCTGTTCGGAGGACGCGCCCGCCTGGCGGACGGCTTCCCCGACCGCTTCATGGGTCATCCCGGCCAGGGAGCGGTTCAGCCGGCTCTCCAAGTAGGTCAACAAGATCGCGCCCGCCTGCGCCGGGTCACACTTGGCCTGATGCAGGGCGCGCCGGGCAACGCCGGCCGCGCTCTTCATGCGCCGTTCGTCGCTGTGCGCCTCGCGCCGTCGCTGGTAGCCGCCAATAATCGCGTAGCCGCCAACGAGGGCCAGGGGAACGAGCCAGAGCAGCCAGAACAGCGGCCGGCCGGCCAGTGGCTGCGCGCCGGCGAATGATGAGGCCGCCTTGAGTGGCCGGAGTTGCGCGCCGGCCAGGGCGGGGTTTTGCGGAGCAGTCACTCCCGCGCCCGCGACGTCCGGCGCGGCCAGCTGTTGCACCGGCGCGGAGCCAACCGCGGTGGGAGCGACGGTCACCTGAATCGGATCGCTGATTGCCGTCTCATATGCGCCGGTTGCCGGGTTAAAGTATACGTACTCGATGGCCGGCAGAGTCAGGGTACCCGCCTGCGCCGGTACCATCACGCGCTCGTAGGTGCGGCTGCCCTGCTGGAAGCCGTCGCGAAACTCAGTGGCGACCAGCGGGTCATTCTCGAAGGCGCGCCATTCGTCCCCTTCCGGCCAGCGCGGGTCGGGCAGGCTGTCAATGTTGCCCTGGCCCTGCAATGTGACCCGCCAGGTGACCGTGTCGTTAAGCGTGATGGCGCTGTTGTCAATGGAACTTTCGATGGCATATTGGCCGACTGCGCCGTCGAAGCCGGCCGGGGCCGGGTCGGGCAGCGGGCGCACGTCAAGGCTGACGGCTTCAGTCGTCAGGGACTGCTCGCGGCTAAAGAAGCCGCCGGGGATGTACAGCTCGGCCGGTTCGATGGTCACCGGCCCAACGACGCTGGGAAAGAGGGCGACCAATAATTCCGTGACCCGATAGTTGCGCCCGCCGGCCGTCGTGGTGTACTCCGTCTGCCCCTCCAGCTGTTCATGCCACAGGCCGCTAAAGCTAGGTGGGCCGAACTCCGGCTGCTCGTACAGCTCGCCGGCCTGGTAGAAGCGGAAGCGGTATAGCACCTGCTCATTCTGATAGGGGGCGGGGTTGTCTACGGTCGCTTCCACGAAGAAGTCCTGTCCGTTGAGCGCTGCGGGCAGCTCAGCCGGGTCCAACTCGCCGCCGTCAGTCACGCCCGGGTCCGGCGTCGCCGGCTGGAGTTGCGAGCCGCCGGGCAGGTTCCCGAAGCCGGGCAAATTACCGAAGCCGGGCAGGTTGCCGAAGCCGGGTAAATTGCCAAAGCCGGGTAGATTACCAAGGCCGGGCTGAGCGGGCTGTACCGGCTGACCGGTACCCTGCGTAACCGAGATCGTAATCGGCGCGGTCTGCACCGGCTGACCATTCACATCCACCGTCACCGGCCCAATCTCCAGCTCGCCGGCCTGAGTGGGGTGCAGCACATAGCTATAGATGGTTTGAATAGCCATGTCGCCGTTGATGATCGAGATCTGCTGGCTGGTCTGGCTGCTCAGTAACTCAAAGCCGTCCAGGGGCGGCAACTGCGGCTGTCCCCCGGCCCCGGCGGTCTGGTCAACGGCGACCGTCAGGGTGAGAACCTCATCGGTGCTCAGGCTCTGCCGGTCCACCGTTGCCTGCACCGTATCGCCGGCCTGGGCCGCGACCGGCAGCGCCAGCCCGGCCAGGGCCAGCACCGCCAGAATCACGAGAATCAGACGCTTGTTGAATTTCATGGTCATCAGCTCCTTTACCATTCCTGGGCGGGCGGGTTGTTGTTTCCGCCGGTGAGAATGCGGCCAAGTCGTTCTTGCAGGGTTTCACCTTCGCGGGCGATGGCTTCCAGCAGTTGGCGGGCCTGTTCCTCAGTCATGCGCTGGCCGGCGGCCGGGGTCTGGCTGGCCGGCTGTTCCTGGTCCGTCTGTTCGCCGTCCGCGCCGGAGCCTGCTTGTTCCTGCTGGCCGTCCTGCGGCTGCTCGCCGGGCTGCTGGCCCTCTTGCGGCTGCTGTTCGTCGCCCTGCTGCTGGCCGTCCTGCGGATCCTGGCCTTCTTGTTCGCCGGATTGCTGGTCCTGTTGTTGCTGGTCCTGCTGACCTTGCTGTCCTTGTTGGTCCTGTTGCTCTTGGTTCTGCTGTTCCTGCTGCTGTTGCTGCTCTTGTTGTTGCTGTTGCTGCTGCTCCTGAGCGCGCAGGGCCAACTCCAGGTTGTACTTGGCGTCCGGGTCGGCCGGGTCGCGCAACAGCGCCTGCTTAAAAGCTTCGACCGCTTCGGACAGCGACTGGCTGTTGAACAGGGTATTGCCCAGGTTAAAGAAGCTGCTTTCGCTCAAGGCATCATCCTGTGCAAAGGAGAGCGCCATTTGCAGCTGCTCCAGCGCTTCGGGGTACGCGCCCCGGCGATAAAGGGAGTTGGCGGCGTTGTAGTAAGGTTCGGCCAGCTCAGGATTCTCAATTTGCGCCTTCTGGTATTCGGCCAGGGCTTCTTCGTATGCTTGCTGCGCGAACTCGTCATTGCCGCGGTTGTTGATGCGCGCGGCCGATGGCGAGCAGGCCGCCAAAAGCGCGCTGCCCATCAGCAGCATGGCGGCGACGGCCAGCAGGATCATCACTACGCGCCGGCTGAGTCTGAAGTTCTTCATTGTGACCTCGTTTGGGTTACCTGTAGCGGCTCGCCGGCCGGAGTCGGGGACTCCAAGCGGCTGTCCGCGCGCCGGTTGCCGGCGCGCCGGCTGCCGGCGTCGATGCGGTCGGGCATTATTTCGACCAGCAGCAGCGCGCCTATTGCCAGGGCGACGAAAATCTGGAAGCGTTCGATGTGCCGCACTTCGGTGCGGCTTTGCAGCTCTGCACGCTGCAGGTTGTCAATCTCAGCCAGCAGGCTGTCCAACTCATCGCCGGCCGGTGTGGACTGGTAGTAGCGGCCATTCCCGGCGGCGGCAATTTCTTGCAGCGAGGTCGGGTCGAGGCGGGAAATGGCCGTCGCACCGTCCGGGCCGGTCATGTAGCCGATCACGTTGCCCGCGGCGTCCGTCTGGGGCACAGGCGCCCCCTCCGACGTGCCGAAGCCGATCGTGTAAATAATCACTCCGTCGGCGGCTACCTCCTGGGCGGCGGACAACGGATCAGTCTCGATGTCCTCGCCGTCGGTCATCACGATCAACACCTTTTGGCTGGACAGGTTTTCATCATAGGCCTGCGCGGCGGTGCGGATGGCGTCGCCAATCACCGTGCCGGGCCGGCTGATCACGCCCGGACCGGCGCTTTCCAGATAGTTCAGGGCGGTGAAGTAGTCCGTGGTCAGCGGGACCTGCACGAAGCTGGCCCCGGAGAAAAGCACCAGGCCGATTTCATCGCCGTTCAGGCGGCCAAGCAGCTCCTCGATTTCCAGCTTGGCGCGATCCAGCCTGGTGGGCTTGATGTCTTCAGCCAGCATGCTCTGCGAAACGTCCAGCGCCACGATGACCTGCAGCCCTTCCTGCTCAATTTCTTGCGTCTCCGTTCCCCATTGGGGCCGGGCCAGGGCGATGAGCAGCAGGGCCAGGGCGAGCAACCAGAAGACGGCCCGCCAGCGCCGGCCGCGCCGGTGCACGCTGGCAGTCAGGATGCGCACGAGCCGGCTGTCACCGAGGCGAGCCAGGAGCTGTTCCTGCCGGCGCATCGCCCACCAGAT
>CAYVQP010000144.1:0-6647 GCA_964452775.1 uncultured Ardenticatenaceae bacterium
CTGCGGGGTTTTGTCTGTGGAAAGGTCTCCGGAAAAAGTTAGCAAAAGTGGGCATTACTACCGGGATGGTGGTAATGCCCACTTGGTTTATAATGGGCCGCAATGTATATAGAGGACAACTATGAAGCCTAAATACCCGGCGCGCGCCCAACTGGCCTACCTGCCGACCCCTCTGGAACCGCTCAAGCGACTCAGCCAGCATTTACGCGGGCCGGAGCTGCTGATCAAACGCGACGATCTGACCGGCCTGGCCACCGGCGGTAACAAGACCCGCAAACTTGAGTTTCTGGTGGCGGAGGCGCTGGCCCAGGGATGCGATCACCTGGTCACCACCGGCGCGGCCCAGAGCAACCATTGTCGCCAGACTGCAGCGGCGGCAGCGAAGTATGGGCTTGGGTGCAGCCTGGTACTGCGCGGATCGCCGCCGGAGCGGTGGACCGGCAATCTGCTGCTCGATCAGCTGCTGGGCGCGCATCTCTATTGGGCCGGCGCGCGGCAACCCAAAGAGGTGATCCCCGAAGTGGTGGCCGAGCTGAGCGCCATGGGACGCAAAGCCTATGTGGTCCCCCTGGGCGGATCTAACGTCGTGGGCGCTACCGGCTATGTGCTGGCCATGGAGGAATTGCTGCGCCAGCTGGACGAGAGCCGGCTGAATGTTGATTTTATCGTGGTAGCCAGTAGCAGCGGGGGAACGCAGGCCGGGCTGGCTTTGGGCGCGCATATCTTCGGCTTTCGCGGGCGCGTCCTGGGCATCAGCATCGATCACCCGGCCGACGCGCTGAGCGTGACAGTTTCCGCCCTGGCCACGGCGACCGCTACCCACCTGGGGCTGGAGACGACCTCCATCGCTGACCGGGTAGAAGTGAACGATGATTATTTGGGCGAAGGGTATGCCGTGGTCGGCGAGACGGAGCGGGAGGCGATCCAGCTCCTGGCCGGCATGGAGGGCATCCTGCTCGATCCGGTCTATACCGGGCGGGCGATGGGCGGCCTGATTGACCTGATTCGTTGGGGGGCGTTCAGCCGGGGCGAGACCATCCTCTTCTGGCACACGGGCGGAACGGCGGCGCTGCCGGCCTTTGCGGAGCGGCTGCTCAACGGACGCTGATCGTCGCCAGCAGCAGCGTGTCGCCCAGAGGCGCGCCGCCGGCGTCAAACACCGGCAGCCGCCGGTTGGGGTCGCTCACATCGTAGAGGCCCAGCAGCAGCGGGTAGTCGCCGGGAGGCAGGTCAGCCGGCAGCAACAAGCCATGGTTGTCGCTAATCAGCGCGCCGGGTTCCCAGGTCGTGGTCAGCGCCAACCCGCCGCCCGGCTCGCTGTCCCGCTGGGCGACGATGTTCCCTTGCCCGTCCACCAGGTGCAGAAAGACCTTGTAGCGCGTGTCCAGGGCGCTGGCTGTTTGCCAGAAGAGGGCCAACTGCAGGATATCGCCGGGCGCTGCCTGTGCTGAGGACAGGGTGAAACCCGGCAGCGTGATCTGGTCGCCAAAGCGGATATTTGCTGCTGTTTCCATTGTGGCCGCCGGCGCATCCGGCACGGCATAGGTCGCCAGGCGCACGTCGCCCACCCACTCGTCGCCGGCCTTGTAAGTATGGGCGTCCAGCCAACGCTCGACCAGGCGCTGCGGGTCCCGCTCCGCCTCACCCCAGAAGACGGCGTAGATACGGTCGTGCGCGGCGGCAATCTCGGCCAATTGTCCGGCGATGCGCGCCTCATCGGGTTGCCCGGCCGGCAAAGGAACAACCGGCGCGTCTCCCTGGTAGTAATAGGTAAATACCTCCCATTGGTTGGCGGCGTTAAGCACGATGGCGGCATCCGACCCCTCGGCGGCGATGCGGGCGGCTATCCCGCGGTAGTCGGCGCGGGCATAGGCCGGGTCCGTCTGCAGGGCGATGACGGCCAGCGCGCTACTGAGCGCCAGCCCGGCCAACACGACAAGCAGAGCGCCCCGCGTTAAAGTTCGGGCCGGAACCTGCCTGCCGCCCAGCTTGCGAGTCGCGGCCCAGGCGAACGCAAAGCCGGCCCCCGCCGCCAGCGCGAAAAACGGAATGGAGACCAGCAGGAACTTGTAAAAGGCGGGCGCGGTGCTGCCGGCGACAAGCATGAACAGCGGCGGGATTATCAGGCCCAGAGTGGGAACGGCAATAGCGGGCGTGTGGAGCGGACCGCCAACTCTCAACTGCCGGAAGGCGCCGATAGCGAAGAGGAGCAGCAGCACGGCAGCCAGCGCCATTGCGGCCGGAGCCGCCCGGTGATCCGCCGCCGGCCCGAGGACGATGAACTGCGCGGCCTCGCGCAGAAATAGGAGAGGCGACGTATCCGCGCCCGCCCGCCCGCCCGCCTGGCGGATGAAGATGGGCAGCCAGGGGAGATACAACAAGAACGCCGCCAGCATCATGGCGGTCCAGCGGAGGATGAAGCGATAGCGGCGGTTGACCAGCAGCCACAACAGCACCAGCACGTTCTGCCAGAGCAGGACCGCCGGGTAAAAGTAATGGGTGTATAGGCCGGCGGCGGTAACGATCACGTAGACGACGGCGATACTGAGGGAAGCTGGCTGCCGGAGGAGACGCACCAATAGCAAGGTGCTCAGGGCCGCCCATAGGGCCAGCAGCGCGTACATGCGCGCTTCCTGGGCGTAGTAGACCAGCGCCGGGTTTAGAGCGGCGAACAGGCCGGCAACGAGAACGGGTAAGCGCCTGTCGCCTGCCTCTCGTCCGCGACCAAGCGTAAGGGCAACCGCAGCGGTGGCAGCGACAACGGCTACGCCGGCGAACGCCGAGAGCGCGCGCAAAGCGAATTCACTCTCTCCCAGCATTTCCCGCCAGCCGCGCAGAAGCAGGTAGTAGAGCGGTGGGTGGATGTCGCTGGCGGTCCCGGAAATGATCAGCGGCAGGGAGCGTTCACTGAGTCGGGCGCTGTTCCCCTCGTCATTCCAGAAGGATTGCCGGCCCAAGGAGTGAAAGTTCAGCGCCGTCGCCAGCCACAACATGAGGATAGCGCCGATCCAAAGGCGCGCCCGCTTCATCGGCAATTACTCGTCCGGGGCCAGATAAAGCAAGACGCCGAAGAAGAGCAGCGAGCCGCCGATGAGAGCCAGCGCCGGGCGCAAGCGTTGCCAGGTGTAGAGCCAGCCGGCTTGCAGCTCCGGCTGGGGATCGCTGGTCGCATATGCCTTCACGCTCTCCCAAACGGGCAACGGGGTGAAATCCGGTTCCAGCATGCGGAAGTAATACCATGCCTGGTCTCTCTCCTGGTCGGTGGCGCGCTTGAAGAACCAGTAGTTGACCACCCCGGCCCAGGGCCATTCCGTCTGCGCCCGCGCGTAGGCTTCCACCCCGTAGGCCGCCTGCTGCGCCTCCGTCACCCGGCCGTACGCCGGATAAATCTCTTCCGGGGCGACATTCCAGCCCATCTCGCTGATCCAGATCGGCCGGTCCGCGTCGCCATTCCGGGTCATGATGTCGCGCAAGAAGAGGATGTGCGGGTAGTTGATCACCGTCGGGCGCAGGCGCATGTCCGTTGGACCGGACCACAGGCCGTAACCCTGGGCGGAGAAGATGTCGAAACAGTCGCCGGCTCCGGCGGCGTACATCCTTTGCAGAAAGATGAGGTCGTTGAGATCGCGGCCGGAAAGCGACACCGTGGGCGAGAGCGCTCCGGCCAAAATGACGGCATCCGGGTTGGCCGCCTTCGCCCGCTGATAGCCGGTGCAGAGCAGTTCCGTGAACGCTTCGGGATCAACCGGCTGTTCGCCCCATTCAGGGTAGATGTTCGGCTCATTCCACAGCTGGAAATAGCGGATCTGCCCGCGATAACGCTCCACGACCGCGGCCACGAAGTCGCCGTAGTCCTGCACGTTGTCCGGCGGCGCGTGCGTGCCGATGGTGTCCGTCAGGGTGCGGGTCCAGGACGGCGGGTTACTCAGCCGGGCGATGATCTCGATGTCGTATTCATCGGCCCGTGCGACAATGTCGTCATATTTGGCCCAGGCGTCTATTGCGTCCGGCTGTCCGTCGCCGTCCAGGTCGTTGCGCCGGTCGGTGAAGTCTCCTTTGCTGTGAATCTCGATATCTTCCCAGGGAAACTCCTGGCGGATGTAGCTGAAGCCGGCATCGTGCAGCAGGCGCAGACTTTCCTCGCGCACCTCCGGCAACACCTCCTGCTGGAGGAAGGTGTTCGCGCCGAAGATAGAAGCTGGCTGTTCGGTTATCGGCGCGCCGGGGGCCAGGTCGGGTTGGGGCCGGATGGCGGTGTTGAACCAGTGCAAAATGCCGCGTAGTTGGCCGCTGAACGCCTCCTCGCCGGTGAGTTCATAGAGCGAGGCAGTGGGCGGCAGCAGGGCGATGGTCAGCGCCAGAGCCGCCGCAAGCATGATTACCCGTTTCCACATGGGGGCATTATACCCGGGTAGATTGGACCAGTCTCAAGTCTAGTCTAATCTGGCCGGAATTGTCTCAACCTTAGCCTTCTGTTAAACTTTATGACGCACCATGTCAGATCACGGGATTTTCCCGGAAACCCGACATCGCTCCAGGTCGACGGCTCATGGTGAGTTTTCCGGGAGAGTTTTATAGACATAGCTTGCTGTTGGCGGAGAGACCCATCATGCTGAGCATCACCGAGAAACTCCTCTTTACCCTCCTGGTACTGATCTCCATTGTTGCCACTATCTCCACCTTTGGGGATATGTATGCCATTATCATCCGCGGCGCGGATAGGCTCTACTTCGAGAAGCTGCCCCGCCGGATGTGGACAGGCCTGCTCGCCCTGTTCAATCAGGGCCGGATCACGCGCCATCGCCGGCTGACCTCAGTGATTCATCTGGGTGTGGCCTGGGGCTTCATCTTCTTCTTCCTGGTGAACGCCTACGATATTGCGGAAGGGTTGATTACCGGCTTTGCGCTTCCCGGCATCGCCGGCGACATCTTCCGGCTGGCGGCCGACATCTTCAGCGTGATTGTGCTTGCCGGGGTGCTTTACTTCATTGTGCGCCGCTTTGGTTTGCAGGACCCACACCTGAAGATTCGGGACAACGTGCTGGTGGACGAGCGCGCCCGGGCCGGCATTCCGCGAGATTCGCTGGTGGTGGCCCTGTTCATCCTCTTCCATGTCGGCTTTCGCTTCCTGGGGCAGAGTTTCCTGATCGCTGAGAATGGGGCCGACCCCTGGCAGCCGTTTGCCAACACAGTAGCCGGCCTGTGGAGCGGGCTGCCGGAGCAGGCGATTGTGGCCGGGGCGCACGCCAGCTGGTGGATTGCGCTGGGCCTGATCCTGATGTTCCTGCCCTACTTCCCCTACACGAAACACGCCCACCTGTTCATGGGGCCGTTCAACTTCATGACCCGGCCCGACCGGCGCAGCATGGGCGCGCTGTCCCCGATCAACTTCGAGGATGAATCCATCGAGAAGTTCGGCGTCGCCCGGCTGACCGACCTGACCCAGACCCAGATTCTGGATGCCTTCGCCTGCATCATGTGCAACCGATGCCAGGACGCCTGTCCGGCCTATACGACGGGCAAGGAATTGTCGCCGGCGGCGCTGGAGATCAACAAGCGCTATTACCTGCGCAACAACCTCGGCGCGCTGGGCAGCGGCGGGGCGGACACGCCGCTGCTGATGGAATACGCCATCAGCGAGAGCGCGCTATGGGCATGCACCAGCTGCGGCGCGTGTGTGGAGGTCTGCCCGGTGGGCAACGAGCCAATGCGCGACATTCTGGACATCCGCCGGGAGCGGGTGCTGATGGAAAGCGACTTCCCGCAGGAACTACAGGGCGCATTTCGCGGGATGGAGCGCAGCGGCAATCCCTGGGGCACGACGGAAGATCGCCTGGCCTGGACAAAGCCGCTGCCCTTCGACGTGCCGACCGTAGATGAGAACCCGGAATTTGACGTACTCTATTGGGTAGGCTGCGCAGGCGCGTTTGATCCCAAGGCGCAGGAGACTTCACGGGCGATCGCCACGGTGCTGCACGCCGCCGGCGTCAACTTTGCCATCCTGGGCCGGAGCGAAAGCTGCACCGGCGACACGGCGCGGCGGGCGGGCAACGAATATCTCTTCTATGAGATGGCCCGGGGCAATATTGAGTTGCTGAATGAGGTGGGCGCGGAGCAAAAGACCATCGTCACCGGCTGTCCACACTGCTTCCACACCATTGGCAACGAGTATCCTGACCTGGGCGGGAACTACCGGGTGATGCATCACACGCAGATGATCGGCGACCTGGTGGGCCGGGGTAAGCTGCGGTTGAACGGAAAGGCATTGGAGCAGGTCACCTACCACGACCCGTGCTATTTGGGACGGCACAACGGCGTTTATGATGCGCCGCGGGATGCGCTGGCGAAGGCGGGCACGATCCTGCTGGAAATGGATCGCAGCAAGAGTAACTCCTTCTGCTGTGGGGCCGGCGGGGCGCAGATGTGGAAGGAGGAAGAGCATGGCAGCGGGGCGGTCAACATGAACCGCTACGCGGAAGCGCGGGCCACCGGCGCGAAGACGCTGGCGGTCGGCTGTCCCTTCTGCGCCCGCATGCTGGACGACGCCAACAAGGAAGCCGGGCAGGCGATGGCGATCAAGGATGTCGCCGAGGTGGTTGCCGGAGCGCTGGCTTAGTGGTTCTCTCGCTAAATCTTTACGGAAACCC
>CAYVQP010000145.1:0-4285 GCA_964452775.1 uncultured Ardenticatenaceae bacterium
TGGAATGGGGCGGCAACGTGGTCTACAACTTCACCTACGCCTACGTGCACATGGCCGTGAAGAGCATCTTTGACCCCGAGCTGCCCAACAATGAGGGCAGCGCCGCCCCCATCCGGCTGGAGGCCCCGGCCGGCAGCGTGGTCAATTGCCGCTTTCCGGCCGCGGTCGCCGCCCGCATGCAAATCGGCCACTTCATGACCGAGATCATCTACCGCGCGCTGGCCGACGCCCTGCCCGGCAAGGTGATCGCCGCCGGCGGCGGCACGCCGGCCACGATGAACATCTTTTATGGCCGCCACGCCGATGACCGGCCCTGGCATGCGGTGCTCATTCGCGGCGGCGGCATGGGGGCGAGCGCCACCAGCGACGGCCTGGGGTCGTTCATCTTCCCGGCGAACGGGGCTAACACGCCGGTGGAAATCCTGGAGAGCGACAGCCCGCTGATCGTCGAGCGGCGCGAGCTGATCCCCGATTCCGGCGGGCCGGGCCGGCAGCGCGGCGGGCTGGGACGGCGGCTGGTCATTCGCGTGCCCGCCGGCCAGAGCACGCCCGTCACCCTGGCCATGCAGGCGGGGCGCTTTCAATTGTCGCCGGAAGGGCTGCATGGCGGCCGGCCGGGCGCGCGGGCGCAATTTCTGTTGAACGGGCAGCCCGCCGACCCCTACGGCCTGACCCTGCTGCGCGCCGGCGATGTGGTCACTATGGATGCGGCCGGCGGCGGAGGTTACGGCCCGCCCGCCGAGCGCGACCCGGCCGCGGTGGAAGCGGACCTGCGCGAGGGGCTTATCTCCCCGGCCGGCGCGCGCGAGCAATACTTAAACCCCGCAGGTCGCACCGAATAGAAACCCCGCAGGTCTAATTGAAGGGTTTTGCCCCGCGAGCGACCTGTGAGAGACCTGCGGGGTTTTGTTGGTAGTTAGCGAAAGAAGCACTAAAGAGACAGGAGTTTACCGTGTACACCAACCCGATTGACCAACTGTTACAGGAACATCGCTCGATTATGGCCCAGGTAGCCGACCTGGAGACAGCCGTCGCCGCCCTGGCCGCGCACGGCGAAAGCGCCCTGCCGGACAACCTGAGCGTCTTCAGCCATATCGGCCGGATGATGGCGACCGAGCTGGAAGAGCACCGGCTGCGGGAGGATGATGTCCTGTTCCCCGCCCTGGAAGAGCTGATTGGCCGGCAAGGACCGACGGCGGTCATGCGCTATGAGCACCAGCTGTTGCACGACCAGGGAGAGCTGTTGCGCGAAACGCTGCACGAGCTGAATGAGGTGCAGCATCCGGCCATCGAAGCCGGGGGCGAACAAATACGCGCTCTGGCCGCCAACGGGGGCAGCGCGGCCGAGCTGCAGGCGACCGGGCAGGAGATCATCGAGTTGCTGCAGGCGCACTTTTCGAAGGAAGAGGGCATCCTCTTTCCAATGGCCCGCAATATGCTGGATGAGGAGGTTTTGGCGGAGATAGCTGCCCGGTTTCAGGAGATGGGTTGAGCTGTTGAAAGGCCTGCGGGGTTTTGCTTTTCGTCACTAGATTGGACCAATCTCCAAGATTGGTCCAATCTGCGCAATCTGCGAATACTGTTGACAGTTACGCCGCATTGACATTATACTTCAATATGTCGCACTTCTATGACGCTCTATGCAGAAACGGAGCATATTTAATGGACGTGATCACCTTTCCCGGCTGGCAAGATCAATCACTTGACGAGGTGCTATACCAGTGTCGCGAGTTGCTGGAAGACACGAACTTCCCCAGCGTTAAGCGCTGGCGGGAGGCCGGCGGCAAGGTGCTGGGCCACTTTCAGGTCTATTTCCCGGAAGAGATCGCCCACGCCGCCGGCTTGTTGCCCGTGAAGGTGCGCGGCGCGGCCCTGGAGGCGACGCAGGCGGAATCGAGGTTCGGTTCTTACCTCTGCTCTATCCTGAAGACCTCGCTGGAGCTGGCCCTGAGCCGGCGCATTGTGTTTGACATGTTCGTCACCCACCCCATTTGCGACGCGGCGCGCAACCTGGCTGCCGTGTGGGGGCGCAACTTTGACTATCCCTGCCAGATCCTTTACCTGCCCCAAAACGCCAACTCGACCCACTCTGCCCAATATCTGGCGGACGAATACAACCGGCTGAAAGCGGATATCGAAGCGGTCGCCGGCCGGCCGGTCAGCGATGACGACCTGCGGCGCTCTCTGGACGTTTACAACGAGAACCGCCGGCTGCTGCATGAGATGTACGCCATCAAGCGCGAAAGCCCCTGGCTGCTCTCCGCTTACGAAGCGTACCTGCTACTTGCCGTGGGCGGCTTCATCCCCCGCCAGGAACACAACGCCCTGCTGGAGTACGCTCTGCCGCTCATTCGCCGGCGAAACGCCAAGCAGCAGGACAAGATCCGCGTCGTCTTTGAGGGCGGCTTCTGCGAACAGCCGCCGCTCGACCTGATCCGCATGGTCTCCCAATCCTGCTACATCGTGGACGACGACCTGCTGATCGGCTTGCGCTGGCTGCAAAACCCCGTGCCCACCAGCGGCGACCCCATTTACAACCTGGCCTACGCCTACCTGGAGGATTCTTCCTATAGCCCGGTACAACATGACCTGCGCAAGCCGAAAGAGAAGATGCTGATGCAGCGCATCCGTCAGGCCGGCGCGGATGCGGCCATCGTCACCGCCGCCAAGATGTGCGAGCCGGGGCTGGAAGAGCAGGTCGCCTATGTGCACACCCTGGATGCCGCCGGCACGCCCTACTTCATCAGCGAGTTTGAAGAGAACATGACCAGCTTTGATCATCTTGAGATCCAGCTGGAGACGTTTGTGGAGAATATTCTGTTTACGTGAGTGGATCTTTCTATGTCGAAACCCCGCAGGTCTATTACGGTCGTTCGCTCCGCGGAGGGGTCTGGAAAGACCTGCGGGGTTTTTGACGGCCCAGAAACCCCGCAGGTCTACTACGGTTGTTCGTTCGCCGCGAGGAGAAGTCTGATGAGACCTGCGGGGTTTAGAAGAGTGGAAAAGGAGTGGATGTAATGAGCGCCGGCACGACACACGAACTGGTAGGACGCGGCAACCGCGATGGCGCTGACCTGTTTCGCCAATGGTTTACCGAACTGGATCAGGTCGCCATTGACGGCGGCCAGTCTGCCTATGTCTTTGTTATGGGTAGCCTGGCTGAGGTGTTGCGCGCCTTTGACCTGCCGCTGGTCTTCCCGGAGATTAATTCCTTGCAGACCGCGGTGCGCCGGGTCGCGCACGAATATCTCAACGAGGCGGAGGATTACGGCTACTCGCCGGACATTTGCGGCTACGTGAAGGCCGACGTCGCCGTCCAGCGACGTGGGGGCGAGCACCCGATGGGCCACATCCCCCGGCCGGCGCTCTCCGTCTTCACCAACGCCTGCAACACCTACATCAAGTGGGCCGAGATCTGGGAGCGCATGTACAACATCCCCATCTTCACCCTGGACGTGCCCGGCACGCGCGCCGCCGGCGGGCAGACATGGCCGGGCCAGACCTCCTTTGCCAACGATAAGCGCTATGTGGCCGCCCAGCTGAAGGAATTGATCGCCCTCTGCGAGGAGGTGACGGGCCGGCGCTTCGACATTGATCGCCTGCGGGAGGTGCTGTACCACGCCGGGCGGATGAACGTCGCCTGGAAGAAGGTGCTGGAGATGAACCGCAGCCATCCTTCCGTCTTCAACGCCCTGACCGACGGCACCATCTACCTGGGGGTAGCCAACGGCTTCAAGGGCTCCGCCGAAGGCAGCGCCTACTTTGACCAGTTGGTGGAAGAGATGGAATACAAAGTGGCGCACAACATCGGCACCCTGACGGACGAAAAATATCGCCTGATCTTCGTCGGCGTGCCCTGCTATCCCATCTTCCGCCGCTTCAACGAGATGTTCACCGAGTGGGGCGGCACCTTTTTGAACTCGACTTATCTCTGGTTCGCCTCCGGCGGCGCCAGCTGCGGCTTTGAATATGACCTCGCCAATCCGCTGGAAAGCCTGGCCGAAGGGTTGCTGATCAGCGTCCGCGACGCCATGGACAGCATGTTCTATCAGGACCAGATTCTGGTGCGCATGATCGAAGATTTCGACATTGACGGCGTTGTTTACCACCCGATCAAGAGTTGCCGCACCGTCTCCACCGGCCTGGCCGATAATCGCCGGGCGGTGATGGCCTCTACCGACGTCAGCACTCTGTTTATCGAGTCGGACATGATGGACCGCCGGGTAGTGTCCGAGGCGCAGTTGAAGAACCGGATTGATGCTTTCTTTGAAGGGCTGGCCGTGCG
>CAYVQP010000145.1:4385-6639 GCA_964452775.1 uncultured Ardenticatenaceae bacterium
GAAGAAGTTTCCGGGAAAATAAGAGACGGAAGAAGTTTCCGGGAAAATAAAAGATTAGGGAGGAACAGGAATGGCCTTTGCAGCCGGGGTAGACGTAGGCTCTACCCAAACCAAAGCGATTATCATCAATGAAGCAGGCGACATTGTGGGCCGGGCTTTGATTGACACCGGCGCGAATGTCATCCAGGCCGCGGAGAACGCGTACACCGCCGCCCTCCAGGATGGGCACATCAACGAAGAGGAAGTCGAGTACGTGATCGGCACCGGCTATGGGCGCTATCGGGTCACCTTCGGCAACACGCAGGTCACGGAGATCAGCTGCCATGGCCGGGGCGCGGTGCACATGTTCCCCGGCACGCGCACGGTGCTGGACATGGGCGGGCAGGACACGAAAGCCATCCAGGTCAGCCCGGAGGGTGAAATCGTTGACTTCTGCATGAACGACAAGTGCGCGGCCGGCACGGGGCGCTTCCTGGGAGCGGCCGCCGCCGCCCTGGACATCCCCCTCAACCAGCTCGGCGACACCGCCTTGCGCTCGGAGCGGCCGGTGCGCATCAGCACCACCTGCACCGTCTTCGCCGAATCGGAAGTGCTCTCCTGGCTGGGCAAGGGGAAGAAGATTGACGACATCCTGATGGGCGTGCACCAATCCATCGCCAGCCGCTCCATCGGTCTGTTGCGCCGGGTGGGCATCGCCGAGCAGGTCACCTTCACCGGCGGCGTCACCCGCAACGTGGGCATGATCTACGCCCTGGAGGAGAAGCTGGGGGTGAAGTTAAACGTCAGCCCGGATTCGCATTACATGGGCGCATTAGGGGCCGCCCTCTTTGCCATGGACCACATACTCGCCAGCCGCCAACCGGCGGGCGAATTGGAGGCGCAGCTGTGATTTATACGGCCGGAATTGACGTCGGTTCCACCTATACCAAGGCGGTGATCATTGACCCCGACTACCAGATCGTGGCCCGCGGCATGACGCCCACCGGCTTCCGGCTGGAGGAAGCCGCCCGGCGAGCGATGATTGCCGCCCTCGACGAAACGTCGCTCACAGAAGATGATGTCAACTATATCGTCGCCACGGGCTTCGGCCGGCACCAGGTTGGCTTCCGCGATGTCAACGTCACCGACCTCACCGCCAGCGCGCGCGGCGCGACCTACCTCTTCCCCGGCACCCGCACCATCCTGGACGTGGGCGGCCAGACGATGAAGGCCATGCGCCTGGACGACTCGGTGAAGGTGAAGTCCTTTCGCCTGAACGACAAGTGCGCCGCGGGCACGGGCGCGTTCCTGGAGAAGACCGCCCGCTACATGGGCTACCAGACGGTGGAAATCGGCCCGCTGGCCGCCACCTCGAAGAGCGCGGTGCCCATCTCCGGCGTCTGCGCCGTCTTCGCCGAGTCGGAGGTGATCAACCAGCTTTCCCTGGGTTCTTCGCCGGCGGACATCATGCACGGGGCCATCAATTCCCTGGTTGACCGCTCCGTCCAGCTGATGAAACGGGTGCGCATGGAGCCGGAGTTCACGCTGATCGGCGGCATTTTGCGCTTTGAGACGATGGGCCAGGTGGTGCGTAACCAGTTGAAGGCCGAGGTCAATATCCCGCCGGGCGACCTTGTGCAATATACCACCGCCCTGGGCGCGGCCATCCTGGGGCATCGCCGCCTGGAGCGGAAGATGCAGCTCGCCCATGAACAGTAACGGTTGTCACATTACCCACCCGCTGCACCTGGTCAGTGAACCGGCGGCGGACCCGCAATTAACCGCCGCCGGCTGGCAACGTCGCTTCACCGCCGATCCGGCGCGCGCCAGAGAGGCGATCCAGCTTTACAACGAGCTGGGCTTCGACGTGCACCTGCACACAATACAGCCGGAGGAGCTTGACCCGGCCTGCGGCGATTGTCGCCTGATGACCTGCGCCGTGTACCAGACGGTGTACACGCGCCGGCGCGCGGCGACGGGCAGCCAATGAGATGCAGCCGCTGCATGGGCGTCTGTCCGGCGGCCTGGAAGGATTATGACTGACATCAGCATCACCGAAGCCCGCCCCGTTCAGACGCAGTTCCTCATCTTCACCTTTTTTAACGACTATGTGCTGGACCGGGGAAACGTTATCTGGACCTCCGCGCTGCTGCAGTTAATGCAGGTGCTGGGGGTCAGCGAGCGCGCGCTGCGCTCCGCCCTCTCGCGCATGACCCGCAAGGGCTGGCTGGTTTCGCAGAAACAGGGGCGGATGAGCCAGTACGCGCTGACCCCG
>CAYVQP010000146.1:0-6635 GCA_964452775.1 uncultured Ardenticatenaceae bacterium
TCTGGTTGGGGTCCGGGCATTGCTTCCTCCTTATCTGAGGACGCCTATTATACCCTATCCCACGTCCTACTTACGCCTTGATGTACTAGATACATCCATTTGCCCCTGACTTTGACATAGGTCTCATCGACGCGCCAGGAATCATTGGTCTGCTTCAAGAAAGGGCGGCTGCGTTTATCGATTTCGGGTGCATAGTGCTGAACCCAGCGGTAAATGGTTGTGTGGACAACCGACAGGCCGCGCTCGGTCATCATCTCCTCTAAATCCCGATAACTGAGTGCGTATCGCAGGTACCACCGAACGCACAACAGGATGATCTCAGACTCATAATGCCGCCATTTGAATGGGTTGTCCATGCAGCTGCCTTTCAAGTAGCAAGATGAAGCAGCCCAGGTTACCCGACCCCAGAATTCTTTGCATCAGAACCCTTTCTGGTACTATGAGGAAGCAGCGCAGGTTGCCCAACTCCAAGATTCTTTGCAGCAGAACCTGAATCGCCGGGGGCGGGGACTATTCCACGAACGCGGAGGTCAGCGTGGCCAACAATACGGCGTTTCAGACTGGCGGCGCCCGGGGATCGATTCGCCCCGGCCGGCTGGCGTCTGCCCTGCTCGTCTTCTTTCTGACCGCAAGCTACGCCTGGTCGCGGCCGGACCAGACAGCGGGCGCTTACACGCCTCGCCAACTTATTCAATCCCAGGGTGACCGGCCGCCTTTCGAACCGGCCGCCTGCCCCTTCGAGAACTTCACTGTCCCGGAAGACGAACGCATCGAGTGCGGATATCTCGTCGTGCCGGAGAACCGCGCGGAAACCGGCGGCCGGGAGATTCGCCTGGCAGTCGCCATCCTGAAGAGCCGCAGCGCCAACCCGGAACCGGACCCGGTCATCTTCCTCAGCGGCGGCCCCGGGTCCGGGGCTCTGTACGGCGTGGCCAACTGGCGCAACTCATCACTCCGCGAGCATCGCGATCTGATCTTGTTCGACCAGCGCGGAAGCGGCTACTCGCAGCCCGACCTGCGATGCCCCGAGATGTTCGCCGCCAGCGCTGAAATAGAACGCCAATCGTTGACTGTCGACGAGCGCATCGCCCGCGAAGTGGAAGCAGCCGCTGTTTGCCGCGACCGCCTGATTGACGAGGGCATTGAACTGGGCGCGTACAACAGCGCCGCCAGCGCGGCCGATCTCAACGATCTGCGCCTGGCCCTGGGGCTCGAACAGTGGAACCTGTACGGCCTATCCTACGGCGGCCGCCTGGCCCTGACCACCATGCGCGATTACCCCGAGGGCATTCGCAGTGCCGTCCTCGATTCGCCGCGCACGCCTGTCATCAACGACTTCGAGGTCAGCGCGGCCGACATGAACCGGGCATTTCAGACGTTGTTTGCAGGCTGCGCGGCCGATCCGGCTTGCACGGCGGCTTACCCGGACCTGGAAGGCGTATTTGAGGAACTCGTGCGCCGGTTGAATGAGGAGCCGGCCGAGATCATGGTGCCAGACCCCGAGACCGGGGTGCTGCGGGAGGCAACGTTTACCGGCGATGACCTGGTCGGCGGCTTGTTCAACGCCCTGTATGACACGGCCATGATCCCCTACCTGCCGCTGGCCGGTTACCAGATTTACGCCGGAAACTACGATGTGCTGGAAGGCCTGTCGGCGGCGCTCGGCCCATCAAGCACCTTCAGCCAGGGGATGTTCTACTCGGTGCTCTGCTACGAAGAGATGCCCTTCAACGACCTGGAGGCGATCCGCGAAAGCCGGGAAGCATACCCACTATTGGAGGGCTATCTGGCGGCCGATTCCTTGGCCGCGATATGTGGAATTTGGGGCTCCGGAGAGGCCGGTCCCATCGAGACCTCTCCCGTAGCCAGCGATATCCCGAGTCTGGTGATGGTCGGCCAATACGATCCCATCCATCCGCGCCATTGGGGCCAGGCGGCGGCCGCGACGTTGAGTCGCGGTTTCCTGGTCGAGTTTCCCGGCGTCGGGCACGGTGCCAGTTTTGGCCCATGCCAGGGCCGCATCCGCGATAGCTTCGTCGATAACCCGGCCGTCGCCCCGGACACGAGCTGTACTGCCACCATGACCGGCCCGGCATTTGTCACCGACCTGGCCCTCAACCGGGGCGTCTACAACTTCGCGGCCGGTTTTCTCCTGGGACCGAAGCCGGGGCAACTGGCCCTATTGGGATTCTGCCTGCTCCTGTTTCTTTCGGCCGTCATCGGCTGGCCGCTGGCTTACGCGATCGGCCGTCGTCGTGGCAAAACGGCTAAAGGCAGAAATTCCAGCCGGGTGGCACGCTGGCTGGGTTGGGTGGTCGCCGCGCTCAACCTGTTCTTCTTCATCGCCCTGGTGACCTGGATCGTCCGACTGAGTTCAGTTGAACCGTACGCCCTGCTGTTTGGCTTGCCGCCTGGTGGCGCCATCCTGTTTGTCCTGCCGCTGCTGGCGGCCGTGCTGACAGTTGGCTTGTTGGTGTTTGCCGTAATCGCCTGGGTGCGGGGATACTGGTCGCCGGCCGGCCGCGTGCACTACTCTCTGGTCGCCCTGGCCGCTCTCGGATTTGTGCTGTTACTAAGCGGCTGGAACCTACTTACGCGCTAGTCGCGCTTTTTCCTGGAGCCAGCAACGGACAATCTCACGTCGTTTGCCACAAGAACGTGGCCCCGTCCGATCCGGGGTTCTTATAGATCCTGCCCAAAAAGCAACGTTAAGAATATTCCGGAGCGTGTTTCGAGCCGGCTGAGACGAACTCAGTCGGGCTAGATTACTCTGGCAACGGTGAGCCAGAGTTAGATAAACTCATCTAACGTCGAGTTTGCTTAACTTTGATTTTTCTAACGGATTTTCATTACCGAAACTGCTTGACTGTTGCCCTTGGGAAACGGTAACGAATAACGGTGGTTTTATGTAACTCAGCTCCGGCTGGATTGGCGGTCTACCAGAAGGGGAAAGGGACTAAAAAGAGAACAGAAGAGTCTGGCAGGGAGAAAAACTAAGTGCTTGGCGTTGGTTTTTTCGCAGGATCTATAAATTCCCCGAATATTGCTAATACCTAATTTTCTGCCGTATCCAGAATTTCCCCCACCATCGCCCGTTACACGTTGCCCAGCCGCAAACAACTCAGGCGACAGTTGAAGCTGTGGAAGGATAGGATGACCGACTCACGCCCCCGGGTTCTGACAGATGAACAACGCCTCTGGCCAACAACCATTCCCTCTGACTGATCGAAGGGCCTTTGACACTCCCTCAATAATCCAACTGAATCCCCCGATTCACCACCTTCGCCCGCTCCACATACCGCCCCGGCGTCTGCATATTCGTCCAGCCCCCCGCATCCCGCAACGCAAACGGGTTGCTGCCCTGCGCCGCCCGCGTCGCCCACGTATGCCGCAAATCGTGCGGACTCAGCTCCCAGATGCCCAAAATATCTCGGCCCAACAACTTTACCCGTGCCCCAATCGCCCGCTCCGACATCACCTGTTCAGTCAGCTTGCCGCTCTTCCGGCTGCCGCGCAACAATCGCCCCTGCGCCCGCATATATCGCCGGTACCCCTCCAACGCGCTCCTTATGCCAACTGAAAGCTCCATCCGGTCGGTGCTGTCCGTCTTCTGCCGGTACACCACCACAAAGCCCGGCTCCGCAAAATCCTCCACCATCAGCGCCGCCGCTTCCCCGGCCCGCAGCCCCAAATCCAGCAACAGGCAGAACAACAGCCGGTCGCGTGCGCCCTGTGGGGTGGGGGGGGTGCTGCGATTTCAATTGCCCGGCCTGCGCCGCCGTCAGCACAATGGCCTCTTCCTTCTTAAAGCCCAATCGCGACTGCCCCCGGCCGGCGTCCACCCGCTTGCCCTCCGTGTTGCCGTAGCCGCGCACCTCGCGAATTAGCGCCAGCTCAGTAGGGGGGATGACCCCCGCCTTCGCCGCCAGCCGCGCGTACACCTTCACCGCCGACAGCCGGTTGTTTACGCTGCTTACGCTATAACCCAGATTCAGCATCCACTTCACAAAACCCTCCACCAATCCCCAGCTGACCCCGCGCCACGCTGCCGGCGCCGACTGGCAATAGTGCGCGCCCACTATAATAGGAAGTTCCATTCGTTGCGCCTGCGCATACTCATCCAGCCCAGCCCACATTCGCTCGTCAAAACTTGCCCGCGCCCACGCCGTCCCCTCCGCCTGCAGCTCTCCTGCCGCCCCGATGGCCACCAGATACTGCACCCACAGGCACAAGCCCGCCCGCTGTGTGGTCACCGTCCGCCGCGCCCGCCGCTGCCGGTAATCGGCGAACAAATACTCCGCCGCCGCCCGGTTCGCCGCTTCGCCCGCCTGGGCAATGGCCGAACCCGCGCCCCCGGCTGCGACCAGCGCCCGATCCGCCGGCAAATCGTCAGCCATTGCCGGCCTGAAGCCTTGCTTGCTGTTCAAGATAGCGGTGCAACTCTTCGCGCACCTTTGCTTCCATATCTTGCCGAGACACCTTGCCCTTGTGCTGCAACACCGCCTTCTCATTGAAACGCAAGAAGTCATCCAGCTTGTTCACCCATTGCTGCATGTACATCGGCCGTTGCTCCACCGCCTGCAACTCGGCATAGGCCAGAAATTGCTCCACCAGCAAGTCAAGCCGTTTCAGTTCCATTTCCTGCAGATAGTTCTTGGCGATGCGGGCATCCTTGGCGGTCACCACTTTGCCGGACCAGTTGGTCAAGCCCATGGCCGGCGACTGGCTGTTGGCGCGCTCCGCAATCAGCTCCGCCGCCGTCCGGCCATGGATGGCATAGTGAAACTTGTTCTGGACGGAAGCAAAGAACTCCTGCGCCTGAGCGGTCCTGGTATCATAATCAATGCTGGTAGCGAAAATGTCCAGCACCTTGCGGTAAAATTGTTGTTCGGAGGTGCGTATCCGGCGTACCCGCTCCACCAGTTCGTCAAAGTAGTTGCGCTCGCTACCTTCCAGGCGCTCATCGTTCATCACAAATCCTTTCACCAGGAACTCGCGTAGCGTCCCCGTCGCCCAGATGCGGAACTGCGTACCGCGATGCGACTTCACCCGGTACCCGACGGAGATAATTACATCCAGGTTGTAATACTCGACTTCCCGAGTGATGGTGCGGTTACCTTCCTGCTGAACTATTGCAATTTTTGCAACAGTTGCTTCTGGTTCTAATTCACCTTCGCTGAAGACATTCTGAATGTGGCGTGATATGACAGACTTATCTCGCTGGAACAAATCCGCCATTTCCTTCTGCGTCAGCCAGACCGTCTCTCCCTGCATCACAACCTGTACTTGCGTCTGCCCATCTTCGGTCTGATAAAGTATCAACTGCGAATTCTGTTCGTTCTCCAAGCTCCATTCTCCATCTACGCCTGACAATTAGCACAAATATTCTAACAAACTCGGGCAATAATGTCTACAAATATAAATACCAATAAAGTTAACTTATCAGTATCAATAATTTAACATAATGTTAACCGTTATGTCAAGTGCCTGCCTGGTTTTTGTAGCGGTGTACTGGCTACTTGACTCATCCACTCGTTCGATCCAGGAGGTTTGGCTGCCTCACGAGAATGACTCGATCGGGCTACCATGCTGCATGATCCAGTGTGATCGGTACATGATGGAGACCACCAAAAACCGGGGGCAGACTCGGCCCGGGTTTCGCTGAGAGAGAATTCCTGGTAAGATACCGTCTGCAAGCGAAGAACTGACCGTTGCTGCCCCCGCATTGAAAAGCCCCAGATTCCAAACGATCCAACATTACTGATACCTACCCTTATCATTACCGTGCCCGATCCTGGCTCCAGCGGTCAATTGAACTGATGGTAGCGATAAGGCGTTGACAATCCGGCCTTCTCCAACTATTCTGCGTTACTGATAATCTGCAGTTTCTCATCAGACAGCGGCCGAAGGAGTTCGCACATGCCGGACACCATCGATGAATATGTCGCATACTTGCAATCGCGCGGCCGGGCGCCGGCCACCCTACGAGCAACGCGCTCCGACCTGCTCGGCCTCCAATCCTGGTGGCAGCAAACCCATCGACGGCCATTTACGGCGGCGGAACTGACGGCACGCGATATCCGTCGCTGGCAACAAGATCGTCAGCAGGTGGATGGCGTCAGACCCAGCACCATTAATCGAGCGTTGTCCTCGCTGCGAGGCTTCTGCAAGTGGGCAGCAACGGAAGGGGTGATAGCCGACAACCCGCTGAAAGGGGTTCCGGAGATCCCCGCGCCGGACCTGGCGCCACAAGGAATCAGCGGTGAAGCGATCGATGCTCTGCTGCGCACTGCCGGTAAAGGCCTCATGACAATATTTCCGGGGTTTAGGGCGTTAAGGAATACTACAACAATTTCTACTCGTGTAATCTTGTCGTATAGATTACTTCCGATATATCAGGATAACAGAAGTAGTTGATCGTTTGAGTAAACAATCGCTGCTGTACGTCTCCGTACCAAGCAGGATGAATCCAGCAAGTTTCAGCCTAAAACTTGTCGGATATTATTCTCGGCTACGGAGTTGCAAGCAGTTAGCAGGGAGTTTGTGATGGCTTTCAGCTTGAAATGTCACAGGATTTCGCCTAGGCCCTGTTGACATTTGGGCAAATCAACGATAATTGGCGGTCATGTCAGGAA
>CAYVQP010000147.1:0-6593 GCA_964452775.1 uncultured Ardenticatenaceae bacterium
TCGTTAAGCCACTATGACAGGTCGGCGTCGGCTCGTCGGCGAAGCTTCTTTTGAATGCCGGAATGCCCTGGATGGCAAAGGTGCTCCCACCCACCCTATTATTTACACTTCACATAGTAGAGGTCTGATGATGGGGTAGACTGGAGTGAGGAACGAACAAACTCTCAGCCCAGCCCCATCAGCAGCGGCTTGGATATCGAGGACCTCCCACCCGCCTGCACTGCGAGTGCCCAGGGTGGACTGTCCCCCAAGCTCACCGGGCTAACTGTTAAAAGCTTGCCGCACCACGAGTGCCTTAATAGGGACACAGCAACCCGCGTCCTGCGATGGGGCCACGAAATGGAGGTGTCGCATGAACCAACTCCTCGTCGGCATCGATTGGAGCCAGAAACATTACGATGCCTTTATTCTGGCGCCCAATGGGGCCACGCTAACTGAATTTCGCATCAAGCGAACCGCAGCAGCCCTTCAACGGCTCCAAAAGAAGATCGCGGCGTTCGATGTGCCGGCTGCCAACTGCTTGGTAGGCATCGAAACAGCGCATGACATCCTGGTAGATTTCCTCTGGTCCTGCCACTATCAAGTCTACGTAATTGCCCCTTCTGTTGTCAACGGCAGCCGCGGCCGATTTGGCAGCAGCGGTGCCCACACCGACCGCACGGACGCGCGACTCATCGCTGACCTGCTGCGTACCGACCGACCACGGTTTACGCCATGGCGCCCGGATAGCCCGTTACTGATGCAAATCAAGGTTAGGCTCGGCCAGATAGACAACCTGACGAAGACGATCATCCAGCATAACAACCGGCTCAAAGCTATCTTGCTCCGCGCCTATCCACAACCACTCCAAACGTTTAGAAAGCTGTCCAGTCTTCTGACCTTGCACTTTCTGATAGCTTATCCCGCACCAGCTGAACTGGAATGCCTGACGCGCAGGGAATTTGCTGCATTTTGTGGCGAACACAACTGCAATCGGCCGCAATGGATTCGGAAGTGGTACGAGGCTCTCAAGAAACCACTCCCACAGGCGGATCCTGCCGTCACCAAAGCCTACAAAGCAGAAATTGTCTTCCTGGCGCGTGTCATGCTCATGCTGCTTCGCGAGAAGCAGAGAGCCATAAAAGCAGTGCAGTTGTTGTCGATGCAACATCCGGACTACGCTGTGTTTGCTTCCCTTCCCGGCGCTGGCAAGCTGCTACAACCGAAGCTATTGGTCATGTTCGGTGAAGACCGCGACCGTTTTCCAGAGCCCCAGTCGATCCGTCAGCTGGCAGGCACCTGCCCTGTAACCAAACAGAGCGGTAAGAAGAGGCAGGTGGTGTTTCGCAATGCCTGCAATCATGCCCACCGCAACACGATGCAACAGTTCGCCGTTGCCTCCATCCAGTACGCTGATTGGGCTTTCGCCTACTATGAGGCGGCGCGGCGACGCGGTCACTCCAAGAATAGTGCCTTGCGCCGGCTGGCGAACCGCTGGTTGGGCATTATCTGGAAGCTGTGGCAAACGCAGGAACGCTACGATGAAGCCTACCACCTGAAACAGATCCATAAGCAGCGCCGACCGGTCCAGTAATCCTTGTTTGAAGAAGCGTTTCAAATCTGCTGAGAGCCAATCGTTCCTTTAGCCTATTATCTCCGTTTGCCAGGCCCCTGGTTGGCGTGGTCAGCTGTCATGGCAGCGGCTCACCGAAGACCAACGTGTTGCTTGCTGCACGCACTTCCCACCCGACCCTCCCCATGGCGGGCTGCGCCCGCCACCGAAGGCCAAGCCTTCGGTGGTACCCGCCCTCCCAACCCCTGGTGAACGCAGATCACTTCAGTTGCCGTCTGGCAGCTGTAATACCCCCTGCCTGCTGTAAGCAATTTGGTGCTTGACGATGCTTGACAAAGCTTGTCCGCCCTGAGTTGCCGCAAGCGGCAACAGCGGCAGAGCCGCCGGACCAAAGCCCACCCTCCTCCCTGTCGCGCGCGGCCGAAACCGCGCTGCATCCGGCAAGGAGTTGCCGGGAATAATGGATTGGTTTAAGCGTAAATTTGTATATATGCGCCCCCCTGAAAAACTGGTGTTTTGAAAGAACAAGGGAGATATATAAATGTTGACATAACGATTCCCACGCACCTTGACATGGAGCGCGCAATCAATACAATGTTGGGCAGTGATGCACCGTATTCTCGCCCTACCTTTCAGAAACGACCCGGCCGGCAGCAGAGCACCTGCTCGCGATAGCTTTCACCATCAGGTAGCTCAGCGCACGGCTGGTTACTGCGCCTGGTACTTCCTGATACCCCTGACACTGCTCTTTGTGACTGACGCGGACTTCTGGTCCCTGCCGATGCTCGCCCGTTGGCTGACCTTCTGCGCTGTGGCCTGTGTCGCCGTCTACGGCGGCGTCTACGTCCTCAGCCTCGTGGCCCCTTTCTTTGGCAGCAACACCGTGGAAGCGGGCGGCCGGGCGATGCATGTCAGCACAGATCTGGCATTCCTTTGGCGGGCGGCGACGACGCCTGTCACCCGACCGGTACGTATCCGGCCACTGCTGCCGGCCAGCCTCACCATCGCCGATGTGCTCAACCTGTGGCTGCGCAGCCTGCTGCCGGCGCTCCGAGCCCGGCTGGTCCGCGCCGCCATTCCCACGCTTAAGACAGCGGCCCCCTTCCGGCTGTTCCCATTCGCTCCCCTTCGCCTCCCCTGGCTCCCTTCGTAACTGAATAACGCTCCGGAAAGCGCGACCTGCCCCGCCCTTCGCGGCCGGCCTGGTCTGCCTTTCTGTCGCCGGCCGTGTGGCGCGGACGCGTCGCGGCCGGTCTCGCCTGTTGTTAATCAGTACGAAAACGAAAGGAGTTTACTGTGATACGAGAGACGATTGACCTCTTTTTATCCTGCATCGACAGCAGAAAAGTTAACCTGGTCTTCCAGCTCTGGTTTATCACCTTCCTCGCCGTGATGGCCGGCGTTGTCGTCACGACCAGCGGTTATGAACCGTGGGATCCGCCTACTTACCTGGTGGTGTGGCTCGCTGCCTATTTGACGCTGGAAGGACTGATCGCGCTCGGCTTTAGCCTCCTCAGCATCTGGCTTGTCGGCAGAGAACTGCAACAGCCGGCGTTCCAGGTGACGGGGGAGCAAAGCGAACCGGCGTTGTGGACGACCTTCTCGCAGGCGGAGGAATCCTGGCCCCGTGTTTCCGACCCGTACGAAGATCCGGACGGGTTCTGGGATATCCCGCCGGACGATATGGAGGCGCCGCATGAGTGACGGAAGTGTGAACGAGGCCGGCCGAAACCGGCGCCTGAGTGTTACCCGGCCCAAGTGCATCACGCTCACCGAACCGGGGCGGGAGCGGATTCAGGCTTATGCCGAGGAACAGGGGCTGAACTTCAGCGCGGCGATTGAGACGCTGGCGTTGCGCGGGCTGGAAGACGAGGGGATGTACTTTCTGGTGCCGGCGTTGCGGGCGGTCACCCTGCAAGGGGTGCGGTTGGCGCTTAACAGGCTGGCCGGCCTGCTGTCGGACATTGCTGTCGAAGCGGCGGCGGCGCGTACCATGTCAGATGCGGTCATGCTCCAGCTTATCCGTGAGACGGCAGACGCCTATCCCGACGATTTCATCGAGCGCATGGTTGTGCAACGCGGCGCGGCGCGGAACTCAGTTGACGGGCGGGTCCGCGCCTTCCACGACAATGTCAGGGCCGGCGTGGAGGAAGAGGCCGTGCGCCGGCTGAGGAAGGCGGTGGGCCGGGTGGAAGCGGTCCTGGGCGAAAAGGAGGAGGCAGATGACGACGGCGCGTAACGCCATAGTGCGCGGAGGGCGCATCGCCAACCGCGGTCCGGGAGGCGGCCGTTCCTATGCCGGCGTCAAGGGGCTGCTGAACTACCTGGCTTTCGGCCGCCGTGCGGACCACCTGCCGGCGCAACGTAGCTCCTGGCTGGACCACAACGGCCGGGAACAAAGCCACGGGGAAGTGCTGGGCTGGGCCAAGGAGAAGGTGCACCGTTACGGCTACGGTTTCACCTACCAAATGCTCCTCTCGACGCGCGCCGGCGGCTTGCAGAGTGCTGACTACAACCGCGTGCTGACAGAAGGCAGTGTCCTGAGCGGCGTGCGGGAGTGGGTCTACGTCGTCCATGAGGACAGTGACCATCAGCACGCCCACGCCATTCTCTTCCGCAAAGAGAAGCTGTCCGGCGACCAGTACCGGCAATGGCAGGCGACAATGCAGGAGGGGCTGGAACAGGCGCTTTCCACGAAAGCGCGCTTCGTAGAAGCGGGCTTCTCCGAACCGGAACGGGAACAGGGGCTGGAAGAGGAGTTTGAGCGTACACCCGAGGGCGCGCCGACCGGCGTGTCAGAACAATGGGAGCGGCAGGGGCTGCAGGAGGAACGACCGGCGGGACGCGGGCGTGGATGGGAGGCGGCGCTATGAACGAGATAGAGAACGACGCCACCAACATGAACATCTTCCGCGAATGGCTGGCCGGCCTGGACCGGCGCCGTAAGCGCGTGCTGCTCGTCGCCCTCGCCCTCTTCGGCGGCGTCTGGTTGTCCGGCGCGATGCTCGCTCCGGCTACCGTCGCCGGCATCGAGCGCCTGTCGCCGGGCTTGCGCGCGGCGGCCGCCCTCTGCTTTGGCGGCTTTACCTGGCTCTGGATGCTGTTGGAGCGAAATGGGGACATCGTGGAGAGCGTTCAGCGGTCGAACGCTCTCTGGATCCCCCTGGCCGGCGTCCTGCCGGCGATTATCGGGTTCTTCATCTTGCGGTTGAGCCGCAAGGTGGACCCGGCGACTCAGATGAAACGGCGGATGAAGGCGCTGGACCGGTCGCAGGGACACGTTTCCGCCGAGCATCTGGCCGAGACGTGCGTTGTTGAGCGCGGGATACCGCTGGCCTACGTCAGGGTTAAGAAAGGCAAAAAGGTGCGGGTCGGGCTGCAAATGGATGCGGAAAGCCACATCTTCTCCATCGCCCCTACCGGTCGAGGTAAGAGCCTGCACCTGACCGACGTACTGCTCTCCTATCGGGGCGCGGCACTGGTCGTCGACCCCAAGGGCGAGATGCTGGAGCGAACCGCCGGCATGCGCAGCGCCTGGGGACCTATCTACCGCTTTCCCGGTCACGAGCTCTGCCTGGCCGACTACTACGACCGGCTGCTGGACCGGGACAGCGCCGCTGAGCTGCATTACCATCTGTTACGTCCCTGGCAGGACCGGGAAAGGGTGTTCGCGGAGAAGTCGCTGAGTCTGTTCACGGCGCTGGCCCTCTTCGCCGAAGCGATGGGATTGGACCCGGTGCGCGTGCTGCTGGACCTGGCCGAAAGCGACCCGGTGCAGGCGCTGGCGGCGCTGGAACGCGTGCGGGCGGCCCGCCGACACGTGCGCGTCTTCACCAACGGCGCGCCGCCGGACAGATTCCAGGACGACCGCTTTGCCACCTCGGCCTTCGGCACCTTCACCACCCGGCTGGCGCCCTACCAGAAGCACGTGAACACCATCGCTCCGCCACAGGGAGGCAGCGGATACGACTGGCGACGGCTGGACCCGGATTGGATACAACAGCGGGGCACCATCTACCTGACCTATGACCTGCCGAGCATGAAAGGCGCCGGCGGGATCATTGCGGCCATCATCGCCGGCATCGTGCGCCAACATCTGCGGCAGCACGCCCGGCGCGGTCCGGGCAGCAAGCCGGGAGCGCAGGACCGGATGCTGATCGCGGTGGACGAGCTGGCGCATGTGGGGTTGGGCAATCTGGACACCTATCTGTCCACCGTGCGCAGCGCGGGCATCATGTTCCTGCTCTACGTGCAGAGCCTGGAGCAGCTGGATGACGTCTATGGCCGGAATGGGACGGAGAAGATAGTGGGCAACTGCGACCACCAGCTCTGGTACGCGCCAAATACACCGCGCACTGGAGAGCGGCTGTCCGAGCTGTACGGCAGGACTTTCCGGCCGATGCCAACCCACTCAGCGAGCGAGGAGATGCGCAGCCACCGCGACCGGGAGGGCCGGGCAACGACGCAGACCAGCGCGCAACAGGGGGCGTCCACTGTCTGGCGTGAGGTCCCACATCTGACGGCGACGCAGTTCATGGCCCTGCCGCGGGACCAGGTGCTGGTCAGGCTGATGGCGGGGAGCGGCGCGAGCAGGCGACCGGGAGGCGCATCTCCCGGCGGGGCCGAAGATGCCGGCGTCCCCTACATCTTCATCGGCGAGCGGCTGAACTCGATTCACCTGTTCGACCAGTTGCCCGGTCCGGAGCCGCTGCACCTGCCCGAACCCCGTTCCGGGGAGCGCGTCTATACCGACTGGACGGCTGCGGGTCCGGAACAGCAGGCGGAGACGCCCGCCGGCCCGGCTGCTGCAGAGGAAGGAGCGGCTTCCGTGGACGCAACCGGCGAGCGCACGGCCGGCGGCGAAGCGGAACCGGCGCGTGGCGATGATGGGAAGAAGGAGCGCGGGGCCGGTGAAGGTATAGCAGACGCTGCTTCGACAGAAGAGCCGGATGAACCTGAAGTGGGGGGTATGTTCTGACAACCCGTACCTCCCATCGCTGGAGCAGCAAGCCCGGCAGCTTCGACGCGTTGCACGCCACCC
>CAYVQP010000148.1:0-6338 GCA_964452775.1 uncultured Ardenticatenaceae bacterium
CCGGTGAACCAGATGGAGATGCCGGCCAGCGCGCCCGTTCCCGGCGACGAGGCTTCAATGGCCCCGTTGGAATACGGCTGGCCGATGACGTTGTAGAAGGTCACGGTCCACACGCCCGGCCCGCCGGCGCCCACGCTCTCTCCTTGCAGGATGGTCGCCTGCTGGGCCATGATGTTGCCGCTGCCGTCCTTCAGGGTGACCACCACGTTGCCCTCCGGCAGACCCTGTCCCGTGCCGGAGACGGTGTAAGGCGAGCTGATGTACGCGCCCGGCAGCGGGCTGGTGATGGCCACCATCGGCTTGACCGGCGCCGCGCTCTGGCTCAGGCCGGGGATGATCAGCTTTTGGCCGGGATAGAGCTTGGTTGTATCGGGCAACCCGTTGGCTTCGGCGATGAGCGTGTAGTCCACGCCGAAGCGCTGTCCGATAGAGTAGAGGGTATCTCCCGGCGCGACGGTGTAAACATTCCCCTGCACCGTGCCGTTGGCGTGCAACATCGGGCCGCGATCATAAACGCCGCTCGGGGGTGGGGCGCTGGTTCCGCAGCGGGGGATGACGTAAATCAGCGTGCCCGGCTCCACAGCGTTCGGGTCCTGGCCGATGATGCCCTGGTTCATCTCATAGATTTCTTGCCAGGTGGTGCAGAACTGGCGCGCAATCTTGGAGAGGGTGTCGCCCTCCTGCACCACATAGGGCACAACCTGTACCGTTTGCGCGGAGGCGCTGCCGGCCAGCACGCTGAAGAGCAGCGTGAGAACAAATAGTAGCAGCAAGATGTATCTGCGTTTCATGGCGTCCTCACTCCTGACCCGGCAATAACTGCGCCGGGGCGGCGGTTGTGTCGGCGGTGATGGTCAGCCGGCCGATTACGATGTCATCCGGCACGGGATTGCCGACAAAGACGACGTAGCGCCCGGCCGCGCCGCCGGTGATGCTGACCAGCGGGTTCAAATTGGCGCTGCCGGAATCGTCGTTGCAGAGCACTTCACCCTGCGGCCCGACGACCAGCAGCGAGCTGTCTCGCAGCGCCTCGAAGTAGACCAGCAGGTCGCCGGCCTCGTCCAGGGTGAAGCTGTAGGCGGGCAACAGGCTGACGAAGCCGCGACACTCGCCGCCCAGCCCGTCCAGCCCGGCTATGGGCAGGTCGCCCCCGCCCGCCGCCGGCTGCTCGATGGTCTCGAAATCAGCTTCCAGGCGGCGGTCGCCAAAGATGCCGGTCGAACCCAGGGCCAGGTCAAAGACATCCACCTCAGGCAATATCGCCGCTCCCGGCCCGGTTGCGCCGCCCGTGTGGCGGTCCCGGCGCATGAGCAGGGGGGCCAGGCTAAAGTTGGCCAGCCCATTGGCCGGCTCTACTTCCGTAACGACCAGGTAACCCAGGGCCAGCTCGCCCGGCTGGTAGCTGCCGACGCGGATGCCGTACGCCCCTTCCTCCGGGTTCTCAATGGCGATCAGCGGGTCGGTGGTATCCAGGCCGGCGTCATCGCTGCAGAGGAATTCGCCGGAAGGGGTTTCGATGAGCAGTACCGGGTCGGCGTCGCTGTAGAAGTAGAGATAAAGCGCCGGACTGTCGCCCGTCCAATTGAGGGTTACATCCGCCTCCTCGCCCACGAAGCCAGCGCATTCCTCCTGGATCCCGCTGGCGACCAGCGGGCCGCCTCCGGCCACGCGCAGCAGGTACGGGTCCAGCAGGAAGCCGGCTTCCAAATCAACCGCCGCATGGGTATTGTCAACGGGCAGGTTGGCGGGCGGCTCGACTGCCTGGACGGGCGGCGCGGCGGCCGGGGCCAGCGGCGCGGCGGCCTCGCGGATAGCGGCCAGCGCCCCGCTTGCCGCCGGCTGCTTCCCGAGGGCGACGACGCCCGTGCCGGCAATCAGAAGCGCCAAGAGAGCGAAGGCTGAAAGTAAGAGTATGCGATTACGTTTCATCAACTTTCCTCCAATGGAACTTGTGGATAGCGACAAGCGGCTCCTCAAAGCTTGATTCTACCGCATTGAAATGCCGGCTCCGCCAGCGGCCGGCTTTCAGGGATGATTCTCTCAGGCGACTGTTACTTGAATCCAGCCCCCGGAGTAGGCCGCATTGCGGGAACGCCAGAAAGACCTGCCAGGTTTCAGAAAACCTGGCAGGTCTGGGCCGGTGTGACAATAAGACCTGCCAGGTTTCAGAAAACCTGGCAGGTCTGGGCCGGTGTGGCAATAAGACCTGCCAGGTTTCAGAAAACCTGGCAGGTCTAAACTGTGCATCTACGGATTGGACTTCAGCATAATCGGCCAGCGCAGTATGTACGCTACCGTGAAGGTGGCGCTCTTCTGGTAGCTCATTGTCTGGTCGCTGAAGTAGGCGGTGTTGGTGACCAACGCGCCGGTGGGCAAGGTCGGGCTGACCGTGGCGGCGAAGGTGAGCGTCACCAGCCCGCCGGCTGCAATATCCCCCTCCCAATAGACCGTCCCGCTGGTATCGCTAAAGACGGCCGTGCCGCTGCTGGCGGCCAGCGTGCCGGAGATGTATGTCACCGATATGGGCAGCGTGTCCGTCAGGTACACGGTCGCCGTCTCCGCACCGCTGTTTTGCAGGATGATGGTGTAGCTCACCGGGTCGCCCGGCATGGGAATCGTCGAGGTGACGCTCTTGGTGGAGAACGAGAGGTCGGTGGGCAAAGGCTCGATGACCAGCGCCGCCGCGGTCAGGGCATCGGCGTTGCCGTCCCACACATAGTCCGCGGTGTTGGTGATCAACGTACCGGAGATGATGGTCGAGTCCGTCTGTACGGAGAAGCTAATGCTCACCGGCGTGTTGTACAGCGCGTCGCCCACCCAGAAGATGGTGTCCTGCGGCGGGAAGTAGAAGGCGGTGCCGGCGCTGGCGGTCAGCGAGCCGGTCACGTAGGTGGTGGACATGGGGATGGTGTCCGTCATGGCCACCTGCGCCGGCGTCTCCCCGCTGTTGAAGAAGACGATGCTGTAATCCAGGTTGTCGCCGCGCAGCACCGTGGTCGGGGTGACCGTCTTCTGCGAGCCGGAGAGGTCGGCCGGGGTGAGAATGATCGTCGAAGCGGCGCTGCGCGCGTACTCGATGCTGTTATGCTCGAAGCGCGCCGTGTTGGTGATCACCGTCCCGCCGGGCAGGGTGGGGCTGGTCTCGACGGAGAAGCTGATGCTCACCGGCACGCCCGGCGCGACCGTCCCATTCCAGACGATGGATTCCTGGAAGGAGTTGTAGACCGCCGTGCCGGAGCTGGCGGCCAACGAGCCGTTCACGTAAGTTGTGCCGTCCGGTATGAGGTCCTCCAGGATGGCGGCGGCGTTGACGTTGCCGCTATTCTCCAGCACGATTGTGTAGCTCATGTTCTCGCCGGCATACAACGCCGTGGGAGTGACGCTCTTGGTGGAAGGGGTCAGGTCGGCGTTGAAGGGCAGCACGGTGGCCACGGCGCTACGCTCGTAAAGCGAAGTGTCGTGGCTGAAGACGGCCGTATTGGTTATCAGTGTCCCGCCGGGGGCTGTGGAAGTGACCTCCACCGCGAAGCCGATGCTCACCGGCGAGCCGGGCGGCACATCCCCATCCCACAAGACTGCGTCCAGAGTGGCGCTGTAAACGGCCGCGCCTGCCGATGCTGTTAGCGAGCCGCTCACATAAGTGGTGTAAGCCGGGATGTCGTCCATCAGGGTCGTCGTGGCCGTAGTCTGCCCGCTATTGGAAAGCACCACGGTGTAGCTCATTGTGTCCCCGGCCAGCAGGGCGGTTGGGGTGACGGCCTTGGTGGAGGCGGAGAGGTCCGCCGGGGTGGCCAGCACTGTCGCGGCGGCGCTGCGATAGTAGATGGCGTTGCTGTCGCTGAATTCGGCTGTATTGGTAATGGTGGACCCGGCCGGCACAACGTTGCTGACCACGACCGCGAAGCTGATGTCCACGGTCGCATCCGGGCCGACATCGCCTACCCAATAAATGGTGCGCTGGGGTGGAAAGTAAATGCCCGATCCGCCGGTGGCGGAGAGGGAGCCGTTCACATAATCTGTGCCCGCCGGCATGACGTCAATCAGCGACGCTGTAGCGGTGACGTCCCCCGTGTTGCTCAGGCGGATGGTGTAGGCGAGCGAGCCGCCGGCGTAGACCGCGGTAGGCGTTACGGTCTTGCTTGAGGCGCTCAGGTCGGAGGCGGCGGGCGCCTTGGGGATAGAGAGTTGCGCTCCGAGGCGCTGCCCGACGTGCAGGGACAAGGCGTCATGAGCGGCCGATTGGGCGGCCATTGCTCGCGTCGCCCCCAGCAGCAGCAGGGCGGGAATAAAGAGGATAGTCGCCAGTACCAGGAACTTTCTCATCTAAGACCTCCCGTTATACGGCTACGAATGGCTCTCTCGCGACCTGTCTGGAGCACCCCGTGGCTCTGACGAGCAAGTTTGGCGGAGAGCCGGACATCATGACCTGCAGGGTCTTGTTCCCATCGAGCGCAAACAGTGTAGCACAAAAGCGCGCCGGGCGAAAGACCGGCCGGGTCAACGCAATTACTGCGAAATACGGCCCGAACACGCGCGGAGTCCGCCAGTCATGGCCGGCGACCCTGCGCAATGGCTGCGGGCCGGCTTAAGGTTATTCCGGCAACAAGGGCCGCGTCCGCCAGTTGTACTTGATGCTCAGCATGCGGATCCCGAAATACAACCCCACCATCGCCCAGGCGGCTATGCTGCGCGCTACTTGCAGCCCCTCGTACAACACCAGAAACATGATGCATACGAAAATCAGCGCTGAAATCAGGAACTGGCCCGGCTTCAATATCGCCGGCGTATCGCCCACGGTCAGGTCGCGCAGCAGGCCGCCGCCGGTGCCGTTCACCACGCCTACCAACACCACCCCCGGTAGGGGAATCCCAGCGGCCAACGACAGTTGCATGCCGATCATGGCAAACGCCGGCATGCCCACCGCGTCAATCACGCTGATCAGCCGGTCTACGAAGACCATCTCCGCAATTCGGCCGCGAAAGAATCCGACCAGAACGGTCGCCAGCAGTATCAACGGGATGTAGTAAGGGTCGGTCAATACCGGCGGCGTGGTGTTCAGGAAGAGGCCATCGCGCAGCAGGCTGCCGCCGGTCGAGGCCAACAACGCGATGATGAAGACCCCGGCGAAATCATAGCGCTTGTGCATACCCACAATCGCCCCGCTGACCGCCCACAGGAAGGTGGCCAGATAGTCAAAGGCAATGGGTATCTGGAATGTGTCAGGTTGGAGCATGCACTATCCGAGCATAATCAGGGTGCGGTGAATGCCGCCCAGGTTGAAGGGCAACAGCTCCCAGCTATCGCCATAATCGGTCGTGCACCATACGTCGCCGTTGCTCAGGCCGGCGTACAGGCGCCCCGGCGCGGCCGGATCGGTCAGTAACGCGTAGGCCATGTAGTCCAACGGGTCCGGCAATCCTCCGGCCAACTTCTGCCACGGTTCGCCGGCCATCGAGCGGAAGATGTGCGCGTTGGCCTTTCCGTCTACGTGCGCTGCGGGGGTCATGCCGGCCATCCCGGATAGCGACGCGTACCAGATGTCCGGGTGACCCGGGTCCGCGGCGCAGGCCCAGCCGTAGTGCCGGTCCAGCCCTTCGCGCGCCTGCTTCCAGCTCTGGCCGCTGTCATGGCTGAGCGCCGCGCCGGCCCCGCTGCCGCCGGCCTCATACACCCACTCCCGCTGCGCATGAAAGCACATGCTGTGGCAATCGCGCAGCGCCCCGGCGCGATGGCCGCTCCAGCTGCGTCCGCCGTCCGCGCTGCGCACCACCGCCCCGAACTCGATGCCGGCCAAAAGGACGTTGGGATCGCTGGGGGAGAGGGCGATCGCCTGCACATAAGCGGCAAAGGGCTTCTCGGCCGGCGAGAACCAGAACCAGCGGTTGGGTATCCGCCGGAAGCCGTCCAGCTCGCGCCAGCTATCACCGCCGTCTGCGGACACGTACATGGTCGCCGGGCTACGCGTGCCGGCGTACACCGTCCCCGGCGTGACCGGGCTGGCTGCCAGCGCCTTCACCACCAGCCCGTCCAATCCGGCGGGCCGCCAACTGCGCCCGCCGTCATCCGAGCGGCGCACGCCCTGGCCCTGCAAGCCGGCGTAGACGCGTGAGGGGTTCAGCGGGTCGGCGGACAGACAGCGGACATCCTGGTCCGGCAGCGCCCGGGTTACCTGCCAATGGCCGCCGGCGTCCTGCTCGGCGCGAGCCAGGCCGGTTCCTGTCGTTGCGATAAAGACTTTGCTCTCCATAACATCCCTCGGCCTTGTTACTTGGAACGATGTCTATAGTATTGGCAATTGACAAAACGTCCAAACGGCCGGTGTACTTTTTCAGAGCGGC
>CAYVQP010000149.1:0-1068 GCA_964452775.1 uncultured Ardenticatenaceae bacterium
TGATGATAGCCTGTTGCGCCGGGCTGGGCGGTTGGCAGGTAAGATACGGGTGCAAGTAAGGAATCCGCTCGCATGGATTCAGGAGTGGACTGAATGATAGACACACGAATGATGACGCCAATGCAGATCCATCAGGCCGGCCTGGCGGTGTTGTTGCGAGAGCTTGGGCCGGTGGGTCTGATTCGATTTCTTCAGCAATTTGAATTGGGTGCAGGAAACTATACCAAGGAACGTCACCAATGGCTGGGCCGGCTAACGGTAGATGAAGTCATAGAACTGGTGCTGGAAGAACAAGCGGCCAAAGAGTAACCCTTGTCGCCAACGTGCCAAGGCAGCCGGGTGCCCTCACTTCTTCACCGCCAGCATCAACCCATCGCGAATGGGCGCCAGTGAGGTGATCCACTCGTCGCTGCCGGCCAGCAGGTCGGTCATCCGGCGGATGCCCGTGGTGGCCGGCGACTGGTCATTCTTGTCAAAGATGCGATTTGACCAGAGCATGTTGTCTATGATCAGCAGGCCGCCGGGGCGCAGTTTGCCGGCGATGACCGGCAGGGAGGCCGGGTAGCCTTGCTTGTCAATGTCGTTGAAGATCAGGTCGAAGGGGCCGGGAGTCTCGCGTAATGCCTGCACCGCCTCGCCGACGCGAAAGGTGACCAGGTCGCTGTAGCCCAACTCGCCCAGGTAATGGCGGGCGCGGCGGGATAACTCCTCATCCCAGACGGTGTGATGCACTTCGCCGCCGCCGTTCTCGCGCACCGCGGCTGCAAACCAGGCGGTGGAGTAGCCGTAGCCGGAGCCAAGCTCAAAGACCCGGCGAGCGCCCATCAGCCGGGCCAGCATATAGCAGAAGTTGCCCGCAGCCGGGCCGATGATGGGGAAATCCGTGGCGGCGGCGTCGGCTTCCATCTCCAGCAGGGGGGTGGGGCGGACGGGGACCAGGCTGTCCAGGTAGGGGAGAATGTCGTCGAGGGCGTTGCTCATCGTTTGTCTCCTATGATTTGGAACTGAGAGCGTTGGCTCGATTTGGAAAATCGAGTTACAAGGCGACTCCTGTATTTTGGGATTGAG
>CAYVQP010000149.1:1168-5994 GCA_964452775.1 uncultured Ardenticatenaceae bacterium
CTTTGGCGGCCCCCAATATAGCATAGTTGTGAAATGTTGCGATGAAGTGATTATCTGGATCGCGTTGTTGGGTGAAGAGTTTAGGAGGCGGTTGCTCCGCGAAGGAACCGCCTCCAGGCCCGGACTCAAATTGCTGTCGCAGCTTCTTGTCGGGTCAGCCATACTATGCCCAGCGCCGTGATCGCCCCCAGAGTCAGCCCCACCCCGCCCAGGACCAGCAGCTCCCGGCCCTCACCGCTGAATACGATGAGCGCTCCCGCTGCGAGAAGATAAGCAACGCTGTTGAACAGCGGCCATAGGGCGGCGGGTACGCCCCGCTGCTGCAATAGCCGCCATTGCACCAGGCCCATAGGCAATCCGAACGCCAACCCCATGAAGGTCGCGGACACAGCCGCCGGTTCCATCGGCGCCCTCAGCGAGGAAATAAGCAATACGCAGGCGCTCATCACAATCGCCGTAATCACCACGCTATAACCAATCCATCGCCCGGCCGAAACGCCCAGACGGCGCAGCAGCAGCCCCGGCCCCAAGGTACCGCCCAGGGCCACCAACCCGCCGAATACCAAGCCGGCGAACCATACCGTCAGCGGCGCACTATCCGCCCCGAACAGCTCAGAGCCGGCCCGCCCCACCGCTTCCCCTATCCGCCACATGAATTGATAGGCTGCCCACCAGGAAATCGTTGCACCGGCGGCGACGCTCGCAAACCATATTCCGCCAAAGCCCCAATCGAGATGCATCTGATTCTCGTTCATCTTACCTCCCAATGTGGTTACAAAACACCGGCGTCCCGGCCTGCAGATGGGTCGCTGAAAGGGCGACTAATAGAGGAGAATCGGAAGCGGCTTCCCGATTTCCCGTTCCAGGTGCAGTATATACGCTGGCGTGACCCATTGTCATGGGGCCACGGACCCGGTTGAACCGGGCGCTTTCGATAATTGACACCGTCCCCAAGTTATATTAACATAATTACAAGTTGGGCCGGCCGGCATTGCTGACTGCGCCGGTTAGCGGCCGGCTGCTGACTATCTTCCTACTCATGGGCGTGGCAATTGATGAGGAGGGGCTTAAAATGGGAACCGCCGCCCGCCCGGCTGCGTCTCTTTGCAAAGTGGTCCGCATGCCGGGCGTGCGCCCGGCCGGAAAAGTGTCTGATTGCTAAATGAGGATGAAAACAACAATGAGAATGAGATATCTATTACCCTTGCTGTTGCTGGTTACGGTCGTGTTGGCCGGCTGTGTCACCCCGCCGGCCGCCGAGAACGAGAAGACGATTTACGTCGGGCCGGAGCTGGTTGATTGCACCGGCGAAACCGCCCAACAGTGCATGCAGGTGAAGGAAAGCCCTGACGCCGAGTGGACGTTGTATTACGACCAGATTGAGGGTTTCACCTATGAGCCGGGGTACGACTACCAGCTGGTTGTGCGCGAAGAAGCGGTGGAGAATCCGCCGGCGGGCGCATCCGCCACCCGCTGGGTGCTGGTGAATGAAGTGAGCAAGACGCCGGTAGTCGCCGCCGGGACCGAAGAAGGTGGCGCGAGCGGCGAGGAAGTTCCTGCCCCCGGCGCTGAGAACCAGATGGTCTTCCTGGTCGGGCCGGAGCTGGTGGACTGCGTGGGAGTCGCCCCGCAGCAGTGTATGCTGGTGAAGCGCCCCGAGGATGCGGATTTCGGCCTCTTCTATGACCCGATTGAGGGCTTCACCTTTGAGCCCGGCTTTGAGTACGAGTTGCTGGTGCAGGTGGACAAGGTGGACAACCCGCCGGCCGACGGCTCCTCGCTGAAGTACACGCTGGTGCAGGAGCTAAGCCGGACGCCCGTGGAAACCTCGGCCGAGCCGTTGACCCTGGAAGGGCCGCTGTGGGTGTTGACTGACCTGCTGGGCACGCCGGATGCGATGACCCCGGCCTCGACCGAAACGATTGTCACCGCGCAGTTCGCGGAAGGGCGAGTGGCCGGGAACGCCGGTTGCAACAGCTACAACGGGCCGGCGACCATTGACGGCAACAATCTGACCATCGGCGAGCTGGCCTCGACGCTGATGATGTGCTCTTCAGAAGCGGTCGGCGCGCAGGAGACCACCTATCTATCCCTGCTGCAATCTGTCGCCACCTATGCCATCGAAGGCGACGTCCTGACCCTCTCCCTGGCGGACGGCAATCCGGTCCTGATTTATCAGGCGGTCGAGCCGACGCCGCTGGAAGGGACGCTGTGGATCATGACCAGCTACAACAATGGGCAGGAAGCGGTGGTCAGCGCCCTGGAAGGTAGCCAGGTGACGGCCCAGTTCGCCAACGGCGAAGTGAACGGCAGCGCCGGCTGCAACACCTACTTCGGCCAGTACACCCTGGACGGCGCGAACCTCACCATCGGCCCGCTGGCCAGCACGCGCATGTTCTGCGAGACGCCGGAAGGAACGATGGACCAGGAAGCAGCCTTCATGACCGCCATGCAGAACGCGGCCACCTATCAGATTCAGATGGACGCGCTGGAAATCTTTGACGCCAACGGCGCCCGGCAGGCGACCTTTATCGCCGCCCCGCCGGCCGAGGAAGCTCCCTCGCTGGCCGGCTCAAGCTGGACGGCGGTGAACATCGCCACCGCGGCCGGCGTCAGCACGCTGGCCGCCGGGACGGAGATTACCGCCCAGTTCGGCGATGACGGCATGCTCAGCGGCACGGCCGGCTGCAATAACTACAGCTTCGCCTACACCGTGGATGGGCAGAGCATCACCATCAGCCCGGCCGGCATCAGCACGCAGATGTTCTGCGGCGAGCCGGCAGGGGTGATGGAGCAGGAAGCGGCGTACATGGCCGCGCTGCCGATGGCCGCCACCTTCTCCACGGACGGCGGACAGCTGACCCTCTTTGACGCCGCCGGGGCAATCCTGGCCGTCTTCGACCCGGTCACCGGCGCTTCGCTGACCGGCGTGAACTGGTCGGCGGTGAATATCCGCACGACGGACTCGGTCACCACGCTGGTTCCTGATTCGACGATTACGGCCGTGTTCGGCGAGGATGGCACGCTGAGCGGCAACGCCGGCTGCAACAACTACGGCTTCTCCTACACGGTTGATGGGCAGAATATCACCATCAATCCCGCCGGCATCAGCACCGGGATGTTCTGCGAGACGCCGGAAGGCGTAATGGACCAGGAAGCGGCCTACCTGGCTGCGCTGCCCACCGCGGCAACCTTCTCCATCGCGAACGGGCAGCTGACCCTGCTCGACGCGGAGGGCGGCATTGTGGCCGTCTATGACCCGGTCACCGGCGCTTCGCTGACCGGCGTGAACTGGACGGCGGTGAATATCCGCACGACCGACTCGGTCACCACGCTGGTTCCTGATTCGACGATTACGGCCGTGTTCGGCGAGGATGGCACGCTGAGCGGCAACGCCGGCTGCAACAACTACGGCTTCTCCTACACGGTTGATGGGCAGAATATCACCATCAATCCCGCCGGCATCAGCACCGGGATGTTCTGCGAGACGCCGGAAGGCGTAATGGACCAGGAAGCGGCCTACCTGGCTGCGCTGCCCACCGCGGCAACCTTCTCCATCGCGAACGGGCAGCTGACCCTGCTCGACGCGGAGGGCGGCATCGTGGCCGTCTATGACCAGGCCGCCGCTCCATCGCTGACCGGCGTGAACTGGACGGCGGTCAACGTGCTGGTGGCCGATGGGTTGACCACGCTGGTCCCCGACACCGAGATTACGGCCCTGTTTAGCGAGGAAGGTTTTGTCAGCGGCACGGCCGGCTGCAACAACTACAACTTCTCCTTCACCGTGGACGGCCAGAACATCACCATGAACCCGGCGGGCATCAGCACGCAAATGTTCTGTGAAGCTCCGGAAGGGGTGATGGACCAGGAAGCAGCTTACCTGGCCGCGCTGCCCATGGCGGCGACCTTCTCAATTGAAGGCGGACAGCTGATCCTGTTCGACGCCGCCGGGGCGATGCTGGTCATCTACGACCAGGTAGAGAATCTGCCCCTGACCGGCACGAACTGGCTGCTGAGCAGCTTCCACACCACCGAAGCCATCTCCAGCCTGCTGGCCGACACGGAGATTACGCTCATGTTCGGCGAGGATGGGCAGGTGACGGGTTCGGCCGGCTGCAATGGCTACTTCGGCGGCTACACCGTTGACGGCGAGAACCTGACCATCGGCCCGTTGGGCGCGACCATGATGGCCTGCGGCGAGCCGGAAGGGGTGATGGCGCAGGAGACGGACTACCTGGCGATGCTGGACTCGGTCGCCACCTACTCAATAACCGGCGACACGCTCACCCTGCTGGACGCGAATGGGCAGACCCTGCTGACCTTCGTCGCCGCCCAGTAACACTTTCAGCAGTTCGATTATCAGGACTCCCGGAGACGTACACCCCCTCCGGGAGTCCTTTTTTTCCCCCGGCATGCTCTAACCGCGTAGCCCCGACATCCTTGTCGGGCCTCTTCCCATTCGCCCATGTTTACACCGCGTAGCCCCGACATCCTTGTCGGGCGAGTGCAGCAGTGTGGTTCCCGCGCCAGACCTGCCAGGTTTCAGAAAACCTGGCAGGTCTTCACAGCGGCGCGGAAGACCCGGCAGGGATGCCGGGGCCGCGACATGTTCGAACCGCGTAGCCCCGACATCCTTGTCGGGTCTCTGCCCGGTTGCGCACACCGCCCAGCAAGGATGCCGGGGCCACGATATGTTCGAACCGCGTTGCCCCGACATCGTTGTCGGGCGAGTGCAGCAGTGTGGCTCCTGCGCCAGACCTGCCAGGTTTCAGAAAACCTGGCAGGTCTTCACAGCGGCGCGGAAGACCCGGCAGGGATGCCGGGGC
>CAYVQP010000150.1:0-5876 GCA_964452775.1 uncultured Ardenticatenaceae bacterium
TACAGCGAGTTCCGCGAGTTCTTCCCCAACAACGCCGTCTCCTTCTTCGTCAGCTATTATGACTACTACCAGCCCGAGGCCTACGTCCCCCGGCATGACCTGTACATCGAGAAAGAGACCAAGATCAACGAGGAGATCGATCGTCTGCGCCTGCAAGCGACTACCAATCTGATGAGCCGGCGCGACGTGATCATCGTCGCTTCCGTCTCCTGCATCTACGGCATCGGCAACCCATCCGACTGGGGCAAGGTGTCGGTCAAGATCGAGCGCGGCGCCAGCTACCGCCGGGACACCATCTTGCGCCAGCTGGTGGACATCCAGTACGAACGCAACGACCTGGAGCTGCGCCGGGGCGTCTTTCGGGTGCGCGGCGACACGCTGCAAATCGTCCCCGCCTACGCCGAGACCGCCTACATGGTCGAGTTCTGGGGCGACGAGATCGAGCGCATCAGCGAGATTGACCCCCTGACCGGCGAGCTACTGGCTGAGCATATGAGCATAGAGATTTTCCCCGCCGCCCAATACATCACCGACGAAGCCAAGCTCAGTCAGGCGATCAACGACATCGAAGCCGAGCTGACCAACAGAATTGCTTACTTCAAAGAGCGCAAGATGTTCCTGGAGGCGCAGCGCATCGAGCAGCGCACCCTCTACGATCTGGAGATGCTGCGCGAGATTGGCCACACCGCCGGCATCGAGAACTACAGCCGGCACATGGATCAGCGCCAGGAGGGCGAGCCGCCCTGGACGTTGCTGGACTACTTCCCGCGCGACTTCCTGCTGGTGATTGACGAGAGCCACATGACCATCCCTCAGATTCGCGGCATGTGGGCCGGCGACCGCAGCCGGAAGCAAACGCTGGTGGATTACGGCTTTCGCCTGCCCAGCGCCCTGGACAACCGCCCGCTCAATTTCGATGAGTTCAGCGAGCGCGTCAACCAGGTCATTTGCACCAGCGCCACCCCCGGCCCATATGAATTCGAGCACTCCCAGCAAATCGTCGAGCAGGTCATCCGGCCCACCGGCGTGCTCGACCCGGAGGTGGAAGTCAGGCCGGTGCGCGGGCAGGTTGACGATCTCCTGGGCGAGATCCGTCGCCGCACGGACGTTGGGCAGCGGGTGCTGGTCACCACGCTGACCAAGCGCATGGCGGAAGACCTCAGCGACTACCTGTTGGAGATGGGCACCAAGGTGCACTATCTGCACTCGGAGATCCACACCATCGAGCGCACCGAGATCCTGCGCGACCTGCGCATGGGCGTGTTTGATGTGGTGGTGGGCATCAACCTGCTGCGCGAAGGGCTGGACCTGCCGGAAGTCTCGTTGGTCGCCGTCCTGGACGCGGACAAAGAGGGCTTCCTGCGCTCGGAGACCTCCCTCACCCAGACCATCGGCCGCGCCGCCCGGCATGTAGACGGCAAGGTGATCATGTACGCCGACCATGTGACCGACTCCATGGCCCGGGCCATTGCCACCACCAACGCCCGCCGGGCCAGGCAGCAGGCTTACAACGAGGAACACGGTATCGAACCGCGCAGCGTGCACAAGGCGGTGCGCGACCTTACCGACAGCATTGTCCAGCAACGCCAGCAAGAAGCAGTGCTCGCCGAGCGGGGTGGAGCTTACATGACCGCGGCGGAGCTGCCCAAGACGGAGCTGAACCGGCTGATCAACGAGCTGGAGCGGCAGATGAAGACCGCCGCCCAGGCCCTGGAGTTCGAGAAGGCCGCCGCCCTGCGCGACCAGATCATCGAGATGCGCCAGTTGCTGGCCCTGAAGGATGCCGGCCTGGACGCCGACGCCCCGGCCTGGGAACGGATGCGCCGCCTCGATGAAGCCGGCGTCGCCTACGAGACCTCCCGGCCGGCGAAAAAGGCTGGAGCGCGCAGAGAGGCGTAATGACGATCAAAGTCTTCAGCATTGCCGAGATGACAGCGGCAGAGAAAGCTGCCGACGCCTCCGGCATTAGCTTCGACCAGATGATGGATGCCGCCGGGCGCGCCGTAGCTCAGGCCGTTGTGGACCGCTTTGAGATCGCCGGCCGGCGCGTGCTGGCGCTGATCGGGCCGGGCAACAACGGCGGCGACGGTCTGGTCGCCGGCCGGTATCTGGCCGAAGCTGGCGCGGACGTGACCTTTTACCTCTTCCGCCCGCGCGACCCGGGACAGGACAAGAACCTCGCCCTCGTCCAACAGATGGGCTTGGCGGTAACTACCGCCGAGATGGACCAGCGCTACCGTGCGCTGCGCCTGCACCTGCGCGAGGCGGACATTGTTATTGACGCGCTGCTGGGTACCGGCGTCGCCCGCCCGATTGAAGGTGATTTGGCCCAGTTGCTGGAGCAAGTGCACGCCGGGCTGAAGGAGCGCTCGCCGGCTTCAGGCAGCGAATCAGCCTCGAAGCTGGCAACCGTCGCCCGCCTCGAAGGAGCTCCGGCGGCAACCCGGCCCACCATCGTGGCGGTGGACTGCCCCAGCGGCCTGAATTGCGACACGGGCGAAGCGGATCAACTGCTGCTGCCGGCCGATTTAACGGTCACCTTTGCCGGCCCCAAGCGTGGCCACTTCCGCTTTCCCGGCGCAACGATGCTCGGCGAGCTGGTCGTGGCTGACATCGGCATCCGGGATGACCTGCCGGAAGTGCGTTCCATTGACCTCTCGCTGGCAGACTCGACTCTGGCTCGCTCGCTCTTGCCCCGGCGACCAATCTACGGGCATAAGGGCACATTCGGCAGTGTGTTGATTGTCGGCGGGTCCGAGCGTTATTGGGGCGCGCCGCTGCTTTGTGGCCGGGGCGCGTATCGAGCCGGGGCCGGCCTGGTCGCCCTGACCGTGCCCAAGACGGTGCGGCCGGTCGTCGCCGGGCAGTTGCCGGAGGCGACTTACCCCATCGTGCCCGAGGCCGGCGACCTGGGCCAGTCGTCAGCCCGGCAGGTGCTGGCCTACATGCGCAACTACAAGGCGATGCTGGTCGGGCCGGGGTTGGGCGAGGACCCCGCCTTCATGGAGACCCTGCTAACCGCCTCTCGAAGCGAGAGGCCCTCGCACTTCCCGCCATTGGTAATTGACGCTGACGGCTTGAACGCCCTGGCCGGCATCCAGAACTGGCAGAAGCAACTCCCCGCCGACGCCATCCTCACCCCGCACCCGGCCGAGATGGCCCGCCTGATGGACCAGCCCCTGAGCAGCCTGAAGACGATGGACCGGGTCAGCCTGGCCGGCGAAAAGGCGGCCGAATGGCGCAAGGTCATCGTCTTGAAGGGGGCCTTTACCGTTGTCGCCGCCCCGGATGGTCGCTGCACCCTCATCCCCTTTGCCAACCCGATCCTGGCCATCGCCGGCAGCGGGGATGTGCTCGGCGGGGTCATCCTCGGTCTGCTGGGCCAGGGATTGGAGCCATACGACGCGGCGGTGCTGGGCAGCTACCTGCACGGCGCGGCCGGCCAACTGGCCCGCGCCTCTCTGGGCGACGCCGGCCTGCTCGCTTCCGAACTGGCCGATTGGGTCGCCGAGGCGCGCCGGCAGCTGCTCGCTCCCGCCGGTAGCTGGGCCGGCGAATAGTCGCGGAGAGCAAACGTGGGGGAATCTGCCACCCTGTTTCCTGAACAACTCCCCGGAAGTCGCCTGACGGACAGTCGCCTGGCCAACCTGGGGGCCGTCGCCCTGCAGCGCAGTTACCTCGCCTATTGCGAGGCCTTCCGGGCCATCACCCGTCGCGCCGGCGCCCGCTTTGAGAACCGCGACTGGGCCGGCCAGCGCGCCGACGCCCAGGACCGGCTGGCCATCTACCGCCGCACCGTGGACTGGGTGGAGTCGGAGATGCGCCGCTTCCTGGGCCAGCGCATCCACAACCGGCTGCTTTGGGCGGGCATCAAGGCTGTCTACTCCGGCCTCATCGAACAGCAAGACGACTGGGAGCTGGCCGAGACCTTTTTCAACTCCATCACCCGCCGCATCTTCACCACCGTCGGCGTGGACCCGCAAATCGAGTTCGTGGACACCGATTTCGAGGTGCCGCCGGTGGCCTCGCAGACGCCGGTCTATCGCTCCTACCCTACCGCGGGCCTGGAGCTGGAGCCTGTACTGGCCTCGATTGTGGCCGATTATGGCTTCCGCGCCCCGTTTGCCGACCTGCCCGGCGATCTGGCGCTGGTAGCCGGGCGCATGCGGGCGGTGCTGCCGGGCGTCCGGCGCATTGACATGGCCTGCGCCCCCTTTTATCGCGGCATGGCTGCCTACCTGGTGGGCCGGGCAGCAACGGCGGACGGCTACCGGCCCATCGTGCTGGCCTTGCTGCACGAAGACGCCGGCATCTACATTGACGCCGTCCTCCTCGACGAAAGCAGCACCAGCATCCTCTTTAGCTTCGCCCGCTCCTACTTCCATGTCGAAGCCGACGTGCCCTATGACCTGGTGCGCTTTCTGTCCACCATTATCCCCCGCAAACGCATCGCCGAGCTGTACATCTCCCTCGGCTATAACAAGCACGGCAAGACCGAGTTGTACCGTGACCTGTTGCTGCAAATAACGCAGACGCAGGAGCAGTTCCAATTCTCTCCCGGTAAGAAGGGCATGGTCATGACCGTCTTCACCATGCCGGCTTACGATCTCGTCTTCAAGATCATCAAGGACCGCTTCTCCCAGCCCAAGACCACTACCCGCCGGGACGTCATCCAGCAGTACGAGCTCGTCTTTCGCCATGACCGCGCCGGCCGGCTGGTGGATGCGCAGACCTTTGAATATCTGCAATTCAGCCGGGATCGCTTCGACCCCGCCCTGCTGGAGGAATTGCTGGAGGTTGCCGGCCGCACGGTGCAGGTCGAGGATGGGCGGGTGATCATCCGCCACGCCTATGTTGAGCGCCGGGTCACTCCCCTCGACGTCTACTTGCAGCAGGCGTCGCCGGCTGACGCTGATGCGGCGATCATTGACTACGGGCGGGCGATCAAGGACCTGGCCGCCGCCAACATCTTCCCCGGCGACATGCTGCTGAAAAACTTCGGCGTGACCCGGCATGGGCGCATCGTCTTTTACGACTACGATGAATTGCGCCCGCTGACCCATTGTCGTTTTCGCCGGATGCCGGCCTCCCGGCATTACGACGACGAGCTATCCGACCAGCCCTGGTTTCACATAGACGAGCGCGACATCTTCCCCGAGGAGTTCCTGCGCTTCATGGGCCTACCGCCAACCCTCGAACCCCTCTTCCTCGCCCACCACGGCGATCTCCTCCACCCCGACTTCTGGCTCTCCTGCCAGCAAGCCATCGCCAACGAGCGATGGCTGCATGTCCGGCCTTATTTGGATGGTCAGCGGTTGCGGGTGTAGTGGCGAATCTATGGGCGCTAAAGGCGTGCCTCTGGCGGCAGGTGAGGAGACGTGATTGTGCGGTGATTGCGGTATACATGGCGGGCTTGCTTATTGGCGGCTGCTACCTGGGGACGCTAATCAGGCGGAGCGATGCACTGCCGGCGTCGCATGTGGAAGCAGTACGATTTCTGGGGCTTGGTGTTCGTGATGCTTCGGACCATGGCGGCTCTTGCCTGGTACTGTTGAATGCGGTGCGGACTTGAAAGCGGTGATCGGCCAATTCCCAGATTGCCGTCAGTCTCGGCCTGGGCAGCGCGAGGGTACGGTAAATCCAATCAATCGCCGGATATGGCATTAGCGTCGTGCGGACGATACTGTTGGTATGGTAGCCGTTGTCGTGGTGGGAGCGTATATCCATTTCGCCGCAGTTTAGGCGGGGAGGGTATCATCAGAGTGATAAAACAACTGCTAGTCATTTTGGCGCTTGCCAGCGCTTTTTTGGTTGCCTGTGAAAACGCGCCGGCCCCGACATTTTCCCCAGCGGCCAGACTAGAGCCGGGGACCGAC
>CAYVQP010000151.1:0-5811 GCA_964452775.1 uncultured Ardenticatenaceae bacterium
CATGAGGGAATTGTAGCAGCTATTGCGGGCGATAGTCACGGCAGAAAATGGTTGCTACGCGGGTTGAGCGCGGGTTCCAACGCCTCGCCCCAGTTGAGCGTAGGCTCAAGTACATCAGCGCCCGTTGCGGCTTCGAGCCCGATCAGGCCGGCAGTGTGCGGACATGTGACTCAAGGACAACCCATCCGCCAAGCACCCAGCGATCGGCGCTTCAAGATGGCGCTGAATTGCAGGGCGCCGGCCTGCGGGCAGAATTCGTCCAGGGTAGCGCCGGTGTCCGTGTACTCGGCGGCGAACACCGGCTTGCCCGCGGCAATGAAGGGGGACATCGCCGCGCACCAGCCCTGGTCGAAACAATCTTCGGTCAGCGCCCAGTCGAAGTAGTCGAGCAAATCGGCCACCTGCTCGTCGTCGTTCTTCAAGCCGATGGACAGGCCGCGGGCGTGGGCTTCGTCCGCGAACCAGCGATTGTAGGCCAACTGGTCGTCATAGGTGAGTGGGAAGCCCGTATCATTCGTGTAGCCATCTACGTTGTCCGGCTCAACGCCCACGAAGCCCTTCTCTCGGCACAGGTCCAACCGGGCGCGCATGATGGGGGCCAGCAAGTCAATGCGCCGGATGTCCAGCCACCTCTCGCCCGGCCAACCGTCATAGTCATTGCCCAGCACCTCATCGGGGAAGTCGTCCGCGTCCGGCCGCCACTCCTCCCAGCTGCCGGCGCTAATGTAGCAGACGACCATCCGCCCATCGCCTTGCAATTCGGCGAGGGTGTCCGCGCCCGCCTCAAAGAGGTCCACGTCGTACATCTGCACGTCAAAGGAGGTGTCAATTGGCCCGTCCAGTTGCCACTGCCAGGTCGTCCCAACCGCCGGCTGCCACCAGTCGCCGGCCGGCTTGGTCATGATCGGCAGGTGTACCACCGTCGCACCAACCGCACTCGCGCCGGCCGGGGCACAGGCGGCGATGGCCGGCGCGAGGGCGGCGAAAACGAGAAATCGGTACCCGTGCAGCAAATTTCCCATAGCGACCCTGCTGGACTGGAATCCCAGGTCGGACCTGACAAGAGAGATGGTCCAATTATCGCCGGCCGCACCTGGCAAAACGGGCCTCGCTGGCCCACACTATAGCATAGCATAGCCGTTAGCTCCGCCGCCACAATCCCTGCCATGAACAAAGCCAAACCTCGCCCCTGCATCCGGTCCTCCGCCTACCCCGCCACCTGTGCTGGCCGGCTACACCCCGGCCAACCCGGCGCCACTCCTCGCAACAAAGCAGCCAGTAAACGCGGCCGTCTACTGCACCATACCACATGAACGTGCCGGCGGGTCTGCCCAAGATGCAGGACCTGGAATCCCGGAAACTTCCGAGTTTCCGGGATTCTGACTGCGGCGATTGACACACATTCTTCGCATGCTACACTCATCCTTGTCCCGACTAGTCTTTCCAACAGGGCTCCCAAAATGAAGCGCAATGCCCTCCGCAATCTGGTTGTAATGTTGGCCCTGGCGACGACGGTCGCCGGCTATTCCTCGGCGCGAGCCGGCAACCCGGCCACGCCGCAAGCCGCCATCATCGTTGACTCCCTGGCCGACGAGCTGCAGACCGACGGCAACTGCACCCTGCGGGAGGCGATCCAGGCGGCCGGCGCCAACCAGGCGGTTGACGGCTGTGTGGCCGGCGACCAGCTGGACACCATTACCTTTGCGCTGGACGGGGTCATCGAGTTGGCCCTGGGCGAATTCGTGGTCACGACGCCCATCGAAATTATGGGCAATGGCCGGGTCGAAACCGTCATTGATGCGCTTGGGGGCAGCGCGATATTTCACGTAAGCGGGGTGACCCTGGAGCTGAATTCGCTCACCTTGCAGAACGGCTTCAACGAAAGCGGCGGAGCGGTACAAGTGGAAGACGCGCCCGTTGGCGGCGCGCTGGAGCTGACGGATGTCGTCATTCAGGATAGCGTTGCCCAAACCGATGGCGGAGCCGTTGCCGTGCCCGCCGGCCCGCTGCGCGTATTCGACAGCCTCTTCCAGGGAAACAGCGCCGCCCGGGGTGGGGCGATGTATGCCGGCAATCAGCAAATCATCATTGAGGATAGCACCTTCAGCGCCAACCAGGCCCTCACCAGCTCCGGCGGCGCGCTTTATTGCGACAACTGCGACCTGAACATAGAGAGAACGGTCATGGAAGACAACAGCGCCCTGGCCTTGCAGGGCGGGGCCATCTACTGCCGCGACTGCTCCGGCGTGGTGTCTGACAGCACCCTGGTGGACAACGTTTCCGAGCTGGCCGGCGGCGCGGTGTACCTGACTATCAGCGGCAGCTATCCCACCGAGGAGTTTGGCATCCTGCGCTCCCTGGTAGCCGGCAACAGCAGCCTGCACGGCGATGGAGGCGGCATCTATTGCAAATGCTTCCTGAGCGTGACCAAGAGCACCATTCGCGAAAACACGGCCCTGGCCGGGGATGGCGGGGGCATCTACGCCGTGCAGGCGTTGGTAGAAGTACAGAGCAGCACCTTCAATGGCAACTACGCCACACTGGGCAGCGGGGGCGGCCTCTATTATCAGGTAGACGGCGCAGCGCATTCTTTCCTGGTGAACAACAGCACCATCAGCGGCAACGGGGCGCTCACCGGCGGGGGCTTGAGCGTGGAAACCGTGGGCGAAACGGTGGGCGTTATCCGCTTCACCACAATGACGGAGAACACAGCCACCGCCGCGACCGCGGCCGGCGGCGCTATTTTCGTCGAGCCGGCCGGGAACCCGATTACGCTTGCGCGCAACATCATCCACGACAATAGCGGCGCGCCGGCCTGCTATCCGGCCGGAGACGCCCTCTCCAACGGCGGCAACGTGCTGCAGGACGATTCCTGCGGCAACCATGTCAACGACCAGGTGGGCGTGAACCCCCGGATTGGGCCGCTGGAAAACTACGGCGGGCCGACCGAAACGCACGCCCTGCTGCCCGGCAGCCCGGCCATCGACGCCGCCACCTGTCTGGATGTTGTCCCACTCGACCAGCGGGGCGTCATCCGGCCGCAAAATGAAAGCTGCGACAGCGGGTCGTATGAGTTCGAAGGGAGAAGCGGGCTGGACACTTATTTGCCGCTGCTTTTGAAATAGCTGCTGGGAGTGTCCGCCGCCCGCCCGAAGGAAAGAAGCCCGCGCCAGATTTTTGGGGAGACACGGGTGACCCGACCTGCCAGGTTTCAGAAAACCTGGCAGGTCGTTACACCCGTATCTCCAGCCCCCGGCGGCGCACCTCACTGACCAGGGCGGTGGCGCAATTGATCGCCCGGGCCGGCCCGTCGAAGGTCGCCAGGAAGCCGTCGCCCGTGGAGCGTACCTCCCGGCCGCGATATTGGCCCAGCCGGTCGCGCACCAGGTCGTTGTGCTGAAGCAGTACCTGTCCCCAACGGGCGTCGCCCAAAATGGCGGCGTGCCGGGTGGAGTTGACGATGTCCGTGAACATGATGGTGGCGAGCGTCCAGCTTGGCTCCGGCGGAGTGCGCTCGCCGGTGAGGAACTCCTCAATCTCGTCCAGCACCTGGTCGCTGCCGGCGCCGTGAAACGGGTAACACTCCGCGCCGGGCGGCGCACCATCCCCGACTATGCAGTAGCCGATAGCGCCGGCTTCAGTTTTGACGTACCTTGTGACTGAGCTTTCCATTCAAACCGCGGCCAAAATGTTTACCCTATCGTATCATGGCGGCAAGCCGGCGACCATACCACACCCCGTAGCTCTTCACCTACGGGGTATCTTCGTCCAATTCACGACCGAACCGCTCACCCAAAGGTACCAAATTATGAGACACAGATTAGCGGATTGTGCTACAATAACCGGGTTTGGCCATGCCGCCGCCGGGCCGCCACGGTCGCTAACCGGCGAGCAGGCTGTCCAACTGTACACGGTCTGATTTATTTTTCACAAATAGGAGAGGAAATATGACAAGCGAAGCAATGAAGTTGGAGACCAAACAACGCCCCTGGTGGCTGACCCTGATTGCCGGCATCATGGCCGTGATCGTGGGCGCGGTACTGCTCTGGGCGCCGGCCAAGACCAAGGTGGATACCTGGATGGTGTTGGTAGCCATTCTGGGCCTTTACTGGCTGATTGAGGGCATCCTGGACCTGGTATCGCTCTTTGTTGACCACAGCGGTTGGGGCTGGAAGCTGTTCACCGGCATTATCAGCATCATGGCCGGCGGCTATATCCTCATGTATCCCATTGCCGCCGGCGTCGCCCTGCCGCGCATCTTCGTGCTCGTGCTGGGCATCTGGGGTCTGATGCAGGGAGCGGTGTTGCTCCTGATGGCCTTTCGCGGGGCGGGTTGGGCAGCCGGCTTGCTCGGCGCGTTGGGCGTCATCCTGGGCATCACCCTGATCATGAACTACTCCGTCCCCGGCATGGGTCTGGCCATGGTCTGGACCGCCGCGGTCACCGGCCTCATCGTCGGCTTTGCTCTTATTATTCAGGCATTCCGCGCGCGCTCGGCCGGCAGTTAGGTTTCACGAATTTAAGTGACTGTCACCCCCCGTGGTGACAGTCACTTTCCTGGGGGCGGGCCGTCTCGATGCTTGTGTTACTACAACAAATGACTCCACCGGCCGAACTATCCGGCCCGACGCTCACCGCCTATGCGCTGCTGAACATCTTTCTGATTGTCGTGCTGGCCCGTATCCTGGGCAACGTGATGGCGCGCATCGGCCAGCCGCGGGTGGTGGGAGAGATCCTGGCCGGCATCATGCTCGGGCCGACCCTGCTGGGTAGCCTGTCGCAGGTGATCGCCCCACCGCAAGTGAGGCCGCTGATCAGCCTGGTGGCCACCCTGGGACTGATCTTGTTCATGTTTCTGGCCGGCGTGGAGTTTGACCTGAGCCGGGTGCAGGGGCGAGCCGGCCGGGCGACCATCCTGGCGCTGCTGTCCGTGGGCATTCCAGCGCTACTCGGCTTTCCGGTGGCGATGGCGATGCACAACGAGACCTTTGCCGGGCCGGCCGGACAAGAATTGCTGCCCTTCGCCATGATGATTGGGGCGGCGCTGGCAGTGACCGCATTTCCGGTCATGGCGCACATGTTGCTGGAGCGGGGCGAGCTGAACTCGCCGATGGGTTCGCTGGGCGTGGCCACCACGGGCATCATGTCCGTGCTCATGTTCACCTACATCGCCTTCGCCGGCGCTACCGCCTCATCGGCCGGCTTGAGCGGGCTGGCGCGCAGCATTGCGCTGATCATCGTCTTCGCCCTGGGCAGCTGGTTCGTCGTGCGCCCGCTGGTGGGGCGCATGCTGGCCGGGCACGTGCATGGCGAGCAAATCAGCGGCACGGGCATGGCGATCATCTTCGCCGGCATGCTGCTCTACGGCCTGGTCGGCGACCGCATCGGCATTGATGCCCTGGTGGGCGGCTTTGTGTGGGGCATGGTCTTGCCGGTGGAGCCGCAGTTTCGCCGGGCGCTGGCCGCCAGGGTGCGCGATGTGGCTCTGATCCTCTTCCTGCCCGTCTTTTTTGCTTCCGCCGGCTACTCCACCGACCTGAAGCTGCTTACCCCGGCGACCTTGCCCGCGGTCGCGCTGGTGCTGCTGGCGGCGATTGGCGGCAAATTCCTCGCCGCCCTGCCCGCGCGCGCCTTCAAGCTCACCTGGCGGGAGGCGTTGACCCTGGGGACCCTGTTCAATACCCGCGGGCTGCTGGTGCTGGTCGCCGGGCTGATCGGCCTGAACCTGGAGATCATTACCATAGCCACGTTCACTATCCTGGTAGTGGTCGCCCTGGTCACCAACTTGATGACCCTGCCGCTGCTAAAACG
>CAYVQP010000152.1:0-5688 GCA_964452775.1 uncultured Ardenticatenaceae bacterium
GTTGGGGTGGCCGGGTTGGGCGTATTGGTGGCCGTGGCGGTCGGCGAGGGGCCGGGCGTAACGGTGTCGGTGGGCGTGGGCGACGGGCCGGGGGTGTCCGTGGCCGTAGCGGTGGGCGACGCGCTGGGCGTGTCCGTGGGGGTGGCGGTAGCCGCCGGCGGGGCATAGGCCAGCGCGACAAAGGCGTCGGCGCTAAACGCTCCGCCGCCCGGCCCGAGAAACAACTCGCAGTCCGTGCTGCCGATTCCCGGCGGGCAGAAATCCGGGCTGGTGGTAACGCCCGCCCCGGTCTCCGTAAAGACATCGTCCTCCGGCGTCATCGGCGCGTCCGACGGCCCGGCAAAGGGGCGGCTGTGGGCGGTCATCACGGTCATGAAGGCGGGCACGCCGATGCCGAAGGGCGGGCCGGCGGCAAACATCGGCCAGGGGACCAGAATCTCGATCACGCCCGGCCCCGGCCCCAACGCGCCCGACCAGGCCAGCGGCGTCGGGCCGACCAGCGTCCACGCTCCCGGCGCGCTGGTCGCCTCCCACACATAAGCCACCCCGGCCACCACGTCGGTGGTGATCAGGTAATCGGGAAACAAGCCGGCGGCCAGGGCGACCGCTCCCGTCCCGCCGGGCGGCGGCGGGTCATACCAGAAGGGATTGCCCGAAGCCGGCCCGTCCAGGTCAATGGCGATTTGGGCGTGCGGCGGCGTGCCGCCCGTGGAGGGAAACATGCCCAGCGCCAGCGCATAGTAGACGGCGGCCATGTCCGCGGTGGTGGCCATGAAGTTCAGGTCCGTTTCCAGGTCCAGCGGAACGGCCGCGCCGGGCACGCCGCCCAGGATCCAGCCCATGCCGTCGGTAATGCCGGCCCCATAGGTCACCGCGTCCCAATCATCCCAAAACCACTCGTCGCCCAGCGGGCAAACGGGCGGGGTGAGCATGGTGAAGGTGTCGGGGCCGAACATGCCGGGGAAGGCCGGGGAGCACCAGTCGCCGGTGAACATGCCGTCAATGATGGGCGAGCTGTGCGTTTCGGCCATTCGCGGCTGCGAGAGGAAGTAGTAGGCCAGGGCGCAAAGTGGAATGGCGAGCAAAATAGACAGGCGAACGAGCCGGCTGCGCAGAAGAGCAGCTAATTGGCGCATCATTATTCCCCCTGTTGCTGCGCGGGACAGGCCCGCCGGACGGCACCACGCCGGTGTTTAGCCGGCACGCGACAATTTGGAACGCGGCGCCGCTGGGGAAGATTATAGCATAGATTTGCGCGGTTGATCCTGGACCCCGTAGGTGGGAAGAGACAGCTACGGGGTTTTAGAAACCCCGTAGCTGTCGTTTACCACCTACGGGGTCTTCTGCAGCGAGCAGCGCGGCCACGGCCTCGGCCAGCTCCAGCTGTTTGCCGCGCTGGACGGCGGCGGCCATATCCGCGGCCGGCAGTATTCCGGCCAGTTCCACCAGCAGCCGTTTGGCCCGGCCGACGTTCTCCCGGTTTGTGGAAGTGTGTAGCAGCACCAGGGTAGCCAGCTCCACCGCCCGCTCGCGATTGCCCTGGCGAGACAAGAAGAGGGCGGCGCAGAATAGCCCGTAAATGGTGCCCGAAGTCGAGCCGATTTGTTGCCCAAGTTGTAGCGCCTGGCGGGTCAGTCGCCAACTTTCGCGAAGGTCGCCGAGCGCGCCGGCCACGCTCCCCAGATTGCCCAGGAAGTGCAACTGAAGATGCAGGTTTCCAACTTCGCGGTTCACTTCCAGGCCCTCCAGAAGCGCCGCCCTCGCCGGCTCATTCTCACCCAGGTTGGCCAGGGCGGCGCCCAGGTTGTTCAGGGCTATCGCCACGGCCAGCGGGTAGTCAATTTCGCGAAAGATCTGTAGCGCTTCTTCCTCCAACAAGCGAGCGGTCTCGTTGTCCGCTTCGGCCAGGGCCATCACGCCCAGGTTGAGCAGGGATACTCCCATGCCCCGGCGATCCCCCAGTTCGCGCTTTATGGCCAGGCTTTCCTCATGCAGGCGGCGAGCTTCGTCGAAGTTACCCAGCTCGCTTTGCGCGGCAGCCAGGCCGTTCAGCGCGGCGGCGACATCGCCCGGCCGGCCGGCCAGGCGATACAGGACCACGCTCTCCTGAAATGAGGCCGCAGACTGCGCAAAGTCGCCCACCGCCCGGCTGATATTGCCCAGGCAACTATGGCACAGCGCTTCCTCGGCCGGCAGCCGGGGTTGTGCGCCGGCGAGGATTTGCAAGGCGCGCCCCACCATCGTTTGCGCCTGCTGATGGTGGTTGAGGCGCTGGTCGAACCAGGCCTGCCGGCTGAGCAGGCGGGCGAGCAGCGCGCCAACACCGCTGGAGACCGCCTCCTCGACCAGCGCGGCGGCCGCAAACATGTCCGCCGCTTCGCCAAAGATGCCGGCCTGCTCCAGATGCAGGCGCAGGCTCTCCAGCCCCGGCCCCAGCCAATCGGGTTGCGCCCGCTCGATGGCCCGCTGCCAGGCGGCGCGGATATTGTCCATCTCCGCGGCGATCTCGCGCCGGGCGTCCTGTTGCCGGGCGTCCAGCAACGCTTCTTCGCGCGCGGCCAGGTAGGCCAGGTAATAATCAATGTGGCGGCGTTCGGCGGCGGCGTAGGCGGGCGGGTCCGCTTCCAGCTTATGCTGGGCAAATTGGCGCAGCAGCTCGTGCATCGCGTAGCGCCCGCCGGCATCGCGGCGCAACAGCGACTGGTCGCAGAGGGCGGCCAGCACGGGCGGCCGGGCGCCGGTCACTGCCAGGGCCGCCGGCCGGTCGCAGCCGCCGCGAAAGAGGGCCAGCCGGGCAAAACAGCGCTGTTCGTCCTCGCTCAGCAGCGCCCAGGAGTGGTCGAAGGCGGCGCGCAGGCTGCGATGGCGGTCGGGCACATTCCGTTGGGTGGTGGAGAGCAGGTCGAGATTATGGCCGAGTTCGGCGGCGATTTCCGCGCAGCTCATGTGGCGCACCCAGGCGGCGGCCAGCTCGATGGCCAGGGGCAAGCCGCCCACCAGCCGGCAGATTACGCCCACATGGTGGGCCACATCGTGGGCCACATGGTGGGCCACATCGTGGGCCACATGATGGGCTACATCGTGGGCCACATGGTGGGCCACAGTCATTTGACCGCCGTTGGCGGATCCGGCTTCGAGGGTGAAGGCGGGTTGGACCCCGCGCGCGCTGTTCAGGAAGAGCTGCACCGCCGCATAGTCGCTGATGTTGGGCGCGTTGCCGGCCGGCGGCGTATCCAACCCCTCTAACTCCACCAGCCGCTCGCCGTGCAGGTTCAGCCGGCCGCGGGAAGTGACCAGCAGCTTCACCTCCGGGCAAGCCTGCACCAGCCGGCCGAGCAGGTCGTCCGCCTGCGGCAAGTGCTCCAAATTGTCCAGCAGCAGGAGCAGTTCCTTGTCCCGCAAGTACTCCATTAACTGGGCGGCGGCTGATGTCCGCCCGCTGAGCGCCAGGCCGAGCACTTCCGCGATGGCGCCGGGGATCGCCTCCACCGAGCCGGCGGCGGCCAGGGACGCAAAGTATGCGCCGTGCAGGTAACGGCCGGCTGCTCGCCCGGCGGCCTCCAACGCCAGCCGGCTCTTGCCGCTGCCGCCCGGCCCGCTAAGCGTAATCAGCCGGGCGGTGGGATCGGCCAGCAGCCGGTCAATGGCGGCCAGCTCGACCTCCCGGCCGACGAAAGGGGTGTCCGGCTGGGGCAGGCGCACTTCACGGCGGGCGCTGCGGATGCGCTCGAAGAGGGCGGTGGTCTCGGCGGCCGGCTCGACGCCCAGCTCGTCCAGCAACAGTTGCCGGCATTTGTCATATTGCACCAGGGCCGCCCGCTGCCGGCCGCTGCGCGCCAGGGCGAGCATCAATTGCCGGTGGGCCTCTTCGCGCCAGGCGTCCAGGGCCAGCAGGCGAGTGGCGGCGTCAATTGCCCGGCCATACTCGCCGCGCTGGAGATGGTGTTCGGCCAGCTGGTGCAGGGCGTGCAGGGCCAGCTCGCGGTAGCGCGCCCGTTGGGCCAGCATCCACTCTTCAAATTCCGGCGCGTCGCGCACGTAGAAGCCGGCCAGGAAATCCCCCTGATAGAGCGCGGCAGCGGCGGCCAGATGCTCATATTGCCGCTCGCCTTCTATGCGGCTCTCGCGCAGCAGGCGCTCAAAGTCGGCGCTGTCCAGCGTGTGCGGGGCGTCACAGTCAAAGGCAACGCTCTCCCGGTTGATAATCAGGTAAGGGGCGAGCAGCTTGCGCAGGTTGGCCAGCGCCTGGCGCAGGTTATTGCGGGCGTCAGTCTCCGGCAGCTCGCCCCATAGCAGCGCGGCCAGCCCGTCACGCGGGTGCGGCCGGGCGGTCACCGCCAGGTAAGCCAACAGGGCGGGCGACTTGCCGGAAAGGAAGCCGCTCACCGCTTGCCCCGCCTGTGCGATGTACAGCCCGCCGAACAACCTGAGGTCCAGGACGGCTGTCATCCTTTATCCAGAAGACCTGCCAGGTTTCAGAAAACCTGGCAGGTCTGCGCTGCGAACGATCTCCAAACGATCTCCAAACGATAGCCTGCTAGACTACTCGAAGATTAGCACAGTTAGCGGCGAACGGGTAGAATTCCGGCCCGCTCGCGCCATCTGCGCCGGTTAACCCGCCGCGCAGGCGATTGCCGCCTGTCGAGGCCATAGCAGCTCAGTTAAGGGAGGATAGTGGATGTTTGGCAGTTTTCTGGTTCTACTGTTTTTCGTTGGTATCGCGGTGCTGTTCGGTTGGCTGACCTGGAAGGCCATCCGCGCCAAGAAGGTGTGGGTAAAGATAGTGGGTGGATTGGGGGCCGGCTTGATGACCCTGCTGTTCGGCGCGATAGCCGTGGTCGGCGCGATGGGCATGGCCAGCTTCTACTTCCCCGGCGCGCCGGATGCGCCCGACCTGACCGTGGCCGGCACGCCGGAGCAAATCGCGCGCGGCGAATACCTGGTGGGGCTGAGTTGCGTCGGTTGCCACTCAGCGGTGGATGCGGACGGCGTTCCCACCGAGGGGCAGCCGCTGACAGGCGGATTTAACCTTTCCGCTTCCGAAGGCTTCGGCTTTATCGGCGACCTGGTGGCCGAGAATCTCACCCCGGGCGGCAAACTGGCCGATTACTCCGACGGCGACCTGTTCCGCGTGCTGCGCTACAAGGTAAATCAGGCCGGCCAAGCGCTGGCCGTGATGGGCTTCTTGCCCTATCATGAAATGAGCGATGAAGACACGCAGGCCATCATTGCATACCTGCGCACCCTGGAGCCTGTTGAGACGCCGGCCGGCATCCAGGCCGGCGACCGGGTCAATTTCATCGGCGCGCTCATGTTCGGGGCGGGCATGCTCCCCGCCGGCATACAGGGTGAAGCGACGGTCAGCTCGCCGCCCGCCGGGACCAACGCCGATTACGGCAAGTATGTGGCTACCTTTGGCGAGTGCCGCGGCTGCCATGGGCCGGACATGACCGGCACGCCGGCCTCCGCCATCGGCCCGGCCGTCCCCAACCCGCGCCCGCTGGTCAGCTCGCTCACTCAGGAAGAGTTCTTCCAGATGATGCGTAGCGGGGTCCGGCCGGACGGCTCCGCCTTCCCGGAGACGATGCCCTGGCAAATCGCCGCCACGATGACCGACGATGACCTGGCTGCTATTTACGCCTATTTGACCGCGCCGGTGCAGTAACCAAATCTCCCCGAATCCCGGAA
>CAYVQP010000153.1:0-2168 GCA_964452775.1 uncultured Ardenticatenaceae bacterium
CCAGCCCGTTTGTAAGCCGTTCTAAGCAAAGTTCCGCCCGGCCAAAGCCGGCGATCTACCCGCCCCGGCCAATGTTTGCGCGATTCGGGCTGAACTGATATAAATTGGTTGCATGTAAAAACCGGTTGGTATTTTAATGATACCATAGTGATACCATATGATACCATTTGCGGGCCGGCATAGCGTTGAAAGGATGGTTGGATGGCTGAGAAAACGCGTATCTTTGCGGTAGTTAATCAGAAGGGTGGGGTGGGCAAGACCACTACCGCCGTTAGCCTGGCCTACGAGTTGGCGCGGATGTGCCGGGAAGAGCCGCTGGCCGGCGCGCCCTCCGCGTACGTGCTGCTCATTGATTTCGACTCGCAGGGCAACTGCGCGCACTCGCTGGGGTTGCAGCCAAACGGGCGAAATCTGGCCAACGTGTTGCTGGGCGCCAGCTCGGTGCGCGATAACCTGCTGATCGCGGATCGCAGCCACGAGGGTTTGCCCCGGCCAAATCTGTGGCTGCTGCCGTCGGACCAGCAGCTGGCGGCGGTCAAGACCCGGCTGATCATGCGCGAGGCGGTGCAGAGCGCCATGTCCATGATGGACCCGCAGGAGGCCGGCGAGCAGACGCCCATCCTGGAGGTGATGCGGGCGCAAATTGGGCCGGTGGCGGAGCTGTTTGCCTACGTGCTGATTGATTGCCCGCCCTCCCACGACGCCTTCATGAATGCGGTCTATAATCTGGCTCAGGCGGCGATTGTGCCGGTGAAGGTGGATTACCTGAGCACGGTCGGTGCGAGCCAGAATATCGAGAATATCCGCAAGGCGCAGATGAGCGGCATTGACATTCGCATTCACACGGTGGTGCCCACCTTTTACGTGCAACGGCAAGTGCAGGATAATATGATGCTGGAGGCGCTGCAGGATGCCTATGGGGCGCGGACGGTGGCTGAGCCGATTCCGCGCAGCCAGCCGGTAGCGGAGGCGGCGGCCTCGGGCGGGGGGATGACGTTGGCAGAGTATGCGCCGGATTCGCCGGCAACTATTGCCTATCGCCGGTTGGCCCAGAGGATTTACTATGAATGATGATTTTCTGGATGAATTAGGGCAGGCCGAGGCCCGGCGCAAGCGACCTTCACCCGGCCGGAAGGAGCTTTCCAATCCGTTGGCCCGCGTGCCCGCCGGGGAGGTGCGCCGGGCGACGCACGAGAAGGGCAAGGACCCCTCCATGGTGGGCCAGCAGCTGCGGCGCAGTATTCTGATCCCGCCGGAGATGGATGAGGAAATTAACCGGGTGTGCCGGCGCTACAAGGTCAAGAAGATGGAGCTGATGCGCTTCCTCATCGCCAAGGGGCTGGAGGACGTGCACCGCGGCGCGCTGGAGGGCAGCCTGGTGAAGCGAGTGGTGGTGGAATTGCCGACCCCTGAGTGGCAGTCGGCGCGCTGAAAGGGAAGAGTATGAATGCTTTGGTGCCTGTTAAGCAGCAGGAAGTGACCTTCTATGAGGATGTTATTCTGGTCGCTCGCCTGGCTGACGGCCAGATATTGATTCCGCTCAGGCCGATTATTGAGCGGTTAGACCTTGACTGGGCGTCCCAGACCCGGCGGATCAATCGCGACCCGATATTGAACGAGGAACAGAAGCGCGTTGTCATTACGACAACGGACTCCCGCCACGGAGCAATGCCGCGTGAAATGCTCTGTATTCCCCTGGACTTCTTAAGCGGATTCCTCTTCGGCATCAACGCGGACCGGGTCCGGCCCGAGCTGCGCGACCGGGTGATCAGATACCAGCGCGAATGTTACAAGGCCCTGGCCAACGCTTTCGAGGAAGGAAGCCTGACCTCGGAGCCGGCCTTCTCAGAATTGCTGGAGAGCGATTCACCGGCTGCTCAGGCGTACAAGATGATCCGGGCCATGATGGAACTGGCGCGCAACCAGCTGTTGCTGGAAGCGCGAATGGACTCGCATGATGCCCGGCTGGAGCAGCATGAGCGACGGCTGGAAGTGGTTGAATCCACCCTGGGCGATCCCGGCCGGCACGTGACGCCGGAGCAGGCCAGCCAGATCAGCCAGGCGGTGAAGGCGATCGCCATGAAGCTGAGCGACCGCAGCGGGCGCAACGAGTACGGCGGGGTGTATGGGGAGTTGTACCGCCGCTTCGGCATCGCCAGCTACAAGGA
>CAYVQP010000153.1:2268-5674 GCA_964452775.1 uncultured Ardenticatenaceae bacterium
TTATCTGGTCACGCGGCAGACCTGCCAGGTTTTCTGAAACCTGGCAGGTCTTCACAGCGGCTACGTTGTGCTGCCGGCCGGCAGGGAACGAGCTGCAGGGCGGCATTGACGGCGTGACGCTGTTTGAGGTTGCGGACCACGAGGCCGGTTTGGAGAGCGGCGCGATTGCATATGGGCGCAAACAAAGTTGCCAACTTTTCGAAAAGTTGGCAACTTTCGCTCGCGTGCATATTCAGGCGATAACCAGCGGCCTAATCCCGGCCACCTCGTCTCGAATTGCCTGCGCCGCGTCCCACAAATCCACCGCCCGCTGAGCGTTCAGCCAGAACTCCGGCGAGTTGCCGAACAGCTGCGCCAGCCGCAGGGCCATCTCCGGGCTGACGCCCCGGCGCTCGCGCAGCAACTGATTCACGGATTGGCGGGAGACCCCGATGGCCTCCGCCAGCCGGGAAGCGGTGAGGCCGTAGTCGGGCAGGAAATCTTCGCGCAGCATCTCGCCGGGGTGGGTGGGCCGGCGCTGCATGCCGGTTGTGTTAGCAATCGTCATTTCCGTCACCTCACATCAGTGATAGTCACAGACTTCGACATCGTAGGCATCGCCGTCAATAAATCGAAAGCAGATTCGCCATTGGTCGTTGATAGAAATCGCATATTGCCCGTTACGATTTCCTTCCAGCGCATGAAGCCGGTTTCCAGGCGGGACCCTCAGGCCTGTCGCCAGGTCAACATACTCAAGTTTGCGGGCGGCTCGCTTGGCGACATCCGGCGGAAACCTCTTTGCTTTTCCGGTGACATACAATTCCTGGGTGCGCCGGTCCGCAAACGGCTTTATCATCCATCAAGTGCAAACTGTCACGTGACACTTGTCAAACTTCGATTTCACTCTTGACAATCATAGAACATTTGTGCTATAGTTTCCCATGTAATTATTGAGCGGCCCGTAGGTCGTCAGGTACAAAGGCGACTTATTACACATCTACGGATATTGACCGAACCTTGCGGAAGCTGGCCGGGCGACGACTCGAAGGAGTCCGTTGTCCGGCCTTTTTTTTCAGCCCACGGGCAGCCGGGGCGACGCAAGAGGCCGGCAGTTTTTAAGGATCAAGCGCTTGACAGCGACCCGTGCAATCAGTAAGATCGCCGGTAGTATAATACCTGGGGGTATAATACTCGACAGGATATCGAGAAGACATAATACTCGCCGGTATGATACTCAGGCGTATATCATGAATAGAACAGATTTTATAGGACGGGTAACAGAACAAAAACTGCTGGATCGCCTGTGGGGCGCTCCCTCCGCATCCTTGCTGATTTTATACGGCCGGCGGCGAGTGGGCAAGACGCGTTTGCTGACCCATTGGCGGCAAAAGCACCACGAGCGGGCCATCTATTGGGTGGCCGAACCCTCCTCCGCCTTGCACCAGCTGCGCTCCTTTTCGCAAACCATCTTTAATTTCGGCCATCCGGGGAGTGTGGCTCCGGAGAACTTCACCTTCGCCAACTGGCAACAGGCCTTCGAGGAGGTCGCCCGGCTGGCCAGGACGGAGCGGCTGGCCCTCTTTGTGGATGAGTTCACCTACCTGATCGAGTCGGACGCGGACATCGTGGGCACCCTGCAAAAGGTGTGGGACCATTCGCTAAAGGATAGCAACCTCTTCCTGACCCTCTCCGGCTCGCAGGCGGGGCTGATGCAGCGGGAGATGCTCTCTTACCAGGCGCCGCTGTATGGCCGGGCCACCGCCCAATTGGAGCTGCCGCCGCTGCCTTTCAGCGTGGCGCACGAGTTTTTCCCGGATTACGACACCCCGGACCACGTGACCATCTACGCCATCCTGGGCGGGGTGCCGGCCTATTGGGAGCGGCTGGACAAATCCTTGCCGCTGCTGGATAACGTGCAGAACCAGTTGTTCACCCCCAACACGCTGATGCAGGATGAGCCGCGCCTGTTGCTGCAGGATTTCATCACCGACACGCAGAACTATCACGGCATCTTTCGGGCCATCGCCCACGGGGCGTTGACCCAGCACGCCATTTCGCAGCACACCGGCCTGTCGCAGGGGCACATCTCCAAGTATTTGAGCGTGCTGCGCGACACGGGCTTTGTCGAGCGGCGGGTGCCGGTCACCGAATCGTCGGCCGGCTCGCGGCGCGGGCACTACTACATCACCGACCCCTACCTGCGCTTCTTTTATCGCTTCCTGTCGGCGAACCAGATGCAGTTGGCCATCTGGTCGCCGCAGCAGGTGGTGCAATATATCCAGTCCAATCTGGCCCCCTTTATCGAGGTGAACACCTGGCCGGAGTTGTGCCGGGATTGGCTGCTGGGGGCGAGCGCGTTTAATGAGCGGGCGCCGGCGCTGGAGGAGATTGGCGGTGCCTGGAATCGCAAGCACGTCATCGAAATCGCCGGCCTGAACCGCTCGCAGCACGTACTGGCGCTGGGCGTGTGCGCCTGGCAGGAGGAAGCAGTTGGGCCGGAGCCGCTGCGCCGGCTGGTCAGCCAGGCGGCCACGGTCGTGCCCAAGAGCAGCTCCTGGAAGGTACATTTCTTCGGCTTTGCCTCGCAGGGCTGGACGCAGGAGGCGCAGACGTATGCCAGCGCCGTCCGTCAGGCGGGCGACAGCGGCCGGAATTGGCGGCCGGTGGACTTCTATTTGCTCGACCTGGCGCAGGTCAATGCGGACCTGATCCACTGGTCTGCGCCGCTCTATCCGGAGTCGAATGGCTCCGGGTAAGATTGCCCAAAGAAACCCCGCAGGTCTGGTCTCGACCAGACCTGCGGGGTATGAGTATAGGAGGACAGTTCCGATAAAAAATCCCTTGTGATGCTCGTTGGGAGACGGCTCATCACAAGGGACAGGGCGAAAGAGCGGGAATATCCCTTCTGCCGCTGCGTCTATAGCTTACCCCAGGCAGGATACTCCCGTCAACCGGACAAAGAGGAAGGCGTCACCCGCGGGCTGATCGCCTCATTGCCGGCGATTGCCCGGCTCCCGGCTGTCGTCGCCTGCTGATCAGCTGCAAGGTTGGTCGTCAGGCGCTGGTAGCCGGAAAGGGCTCCAGGAAGCAGTAAAGCCGGTGTTGGCGCACCGGCTTCGCCCGCTTCAGTATTTATTCACCATCGCGCCTCCTCGCCTGCGCTCCGTGTGGCCCACGCTCGCAGAAAAGGCCCCTTAAATGGGGAGGGGGGAGTTGTATCTCTCGCCCAGGCGCTCAGTTGTCTACAGGAGAGTAGCACACGGCGATCCGCGTGTCAATGGATCATACGTTCGTATGCCTCGTTGACGGCGGGCTTCGCCGGTGATTGACATGGACGAGCAGAGCGGATCGGCGTCGCCGGAATTGTTGGCGGCGAACCGGCGGCTTTACGAACTGCGCGCACAGGCAAAGGCGGCGAGAGAGGCGG
>CAYVQP010000154.1:0-5663 GCA_964452775.1 uncultured Ardenticatenaceae bacterium
CTTCCCCGGCGAGTTCCAGGAGCTCATACTTGCCGTTGCAGATTCGTTGGCCCGGATTGAAAGACATGGTCAATAATTAACAATTAATGTTGAATGGTGAATGGGTAATGAGGGGGCGCGTGAGCATTATGCGTTCACCGTTCACCATTCACCATCCACCATTCACCAGTTCCCTTCACTTAATCTGATTGAAGCTTTGCGACGCGCCGCAGTTCGGGCAGTTGACATCGTACTGGCCCAGCCGGTGACCGCACACGATACACTTGCGCACCGGCTCCTTCTTGCGCAGGAACAGCCAGTAGATAGCCCCACCGCCAACCACGGCGACGGCTCCTATCGCTAGTAGCCAGGGCCACAACGTCGTCCCGCCTCCTTCCTCCGGCTCTACGACGGCGGCCGGCGCGGCCGGCGTTTCCGTGGGCAGCGGCGTTGGGCTGGCCGTAGCCGTTGGCGGCATGACGGTCCCCGTGACGGCCGCGATGGCGGCTGCAGTGGCAGTCGGTGTAGCAGTCGGTGTAGCCGGCGTGGCCAATGGATTACAGCCCGACTCCAGGGGTAGCGGCCCGATGTTGATGCGGTCGCTGCTCGCCACCCCGGCCGCTTCCACCAGCAGTTCCACCCGATGAACAGCCCCATCGCACTCATAGCCGGATGAGTACGTAATCAGATATTGCTGCTTCAACAGGTCGCTGACGTTCTGGAAGGTCGCTGCCAGCGCCGTCTCATCCGGCGCTTGCTGATAGAGGCCGCCGGTGGTCAGCTCCAGCCGCTGCAGGTAGCCGGTGTCTGCCCGCTCACCCAGGCCGATGGTGAAGATGGGCAGGTTTGCCTCCTGCGCCTCGTCAACCGGCGTATCCTCGCTGGCCACCACGCTGCCTGGCCCGCCGGTGGTGTTCTCATCCACGCCGTCGGTCAGCAGCAGGATAGCGCGATGTCCGGCCGGCTCCGTTCGGGCCAGCTGGACCGCTTTCAGCAGCGCGTCGTACAGCGGTGTGCCGCCGCCGGCTTCCAGGCCTTCGATCAGCTGCACCAGGCCGATCTTATCCGTGGTGAATCCACTCTCACGACTATCGTCCAGGCTCTCAAAATCAATCTCGTCGCGAAAGGCGATGACCGCCGCCCGGTCTCCGGCGCCCAGCCGGCGCAGGAACTCGATTGCCGCCTCTTTGGCTGCGGTCAGCGGCGCGCCGGTCATGCTATTGGAGATGTCCAGCAGCAGGATCACCGACAACTCTGTGTCCGGATTCACCCGGGTGCTCACCTCCACGATGGGACGCGGCTCGCTGATGCCGGCCTCCAGCACCTCAAAGTCGGCTACCGTCAGGCCCGTCACCGGCACGCCGTTGGAATTGCGCACCGTCGCCGCCAGAGTCACCAGCGGGAAGGCGTTCGTATCGGCCGTGTCCGCGCTCAGGCTGATTTCGCTCGCTGTCTGTGCGTGGACCCCTCCGGCAAGGAGCAGCAAACCGCAAAGCGCCAGTAACAGGAACCAGCTTCGTCTCGCATTAACGAACATTTCAACCCCCTTACAATCACGCTTGCGCCGGCAGCATGCGCCGGCTTGTTTCACTAATCAAAGCTAAAGTCGCGGCGCGCCGCAATATGGGCAGACCTTCTCCCCGGGCGATAACCGCCCTTTACAGACGCTGCACCGGCTGCCATGGGCAATATACCAGTAAACCACCCCTCCCGCCGCCAGGAGCACACCGGCGCCTGCTACCCAGCCCCAGGGCGGGATGTCGCCGGCCTGTGGTCTATTGCCCTCAGCCGGCGGCGATCCGGCGGGCGGCGTCACGCTGGCGACAATAACCGGCGTGGCGCTGGCGGTCGCCGTTGCCGTGGCGCTGGGCGAAGGCGTGACTGTGGCTGTGGCAGTAGCAGTGGCAGTAGGCGTGGGCGGCAGGGGCGTCTCGGTCGGCGTCGGCGTGAGCACGTTGCAGCCGGGATTGTTGACCAGCGGCCCAATGTCGGCCACGGCTGACCCGGTCCCGGCCGGGGCATCCACCGTCACCACGAGAGTATGCACCTCGCCGTCACAATCATGGCCGGAGTAGTAGGTGAGCCGGTACTGCAGTTCTTCCCTTTCACCCTGCGTCGCCAGGGCGAGAATGGGGCGGGCTACGGAGATGCCGGCCTCCACCACCGCGAACTGGTCGGCTGTCAACCCGGACAAGGGCGCGCCGCCGGAATCAGCCACCGCCAGCAGGAGCGACACCTCCGGAAAGCCGGTCACGCTCGTCTCGGCCACTGTCACGTCCAGCTCGCCGGCCGGCTGGGCATGGGCGTTGCCGGCCGCGAACAGCACAATACACAGCAATAGGGTAAATGCCCCGACAGCCAGCCCGCTTATCCGAATACCCGCCTCAATTCTCATCTCTCTCGCTCTTCATCGGCAGCGCTGTCGCCGTTAGAACTGCCAACCTCTCGCTCAGGCTGGGCCGGGAGCTGAAATAGCCGACGTCTCCCTCAAAGTGGGCGCTGCCGGCCAGGTATTGGTGAAAGTGCATTTCGCCGCCGGTCTTGGCCATCTCCTTGAACTTGTTTGGTAATATGTGGCGGCTGATCTCAAACTTGTTGCTCATGCGCAGCTCGCCGGTGAATCGGTCGCGGTAGCTGATGTAAAGGTCAAATTGCCAGAGCTCATCCTCGTCCCGGCTGTATACCTGCGGTGTGAGGGACAGGCGCACGGGTGTGATTTCTTGGGCGGGGAGCACCGGGATTTCGCTGCTGGCCGGAATTGGCGGGTCGCATTTGTTCAGGGCGAGGCCGGTAGCCACAACCTTGATATTATCGGCGGGGCCGGCTCCAGCGTTGCGCAAGATGACCACAATTTGCGTGGTCTCATCAAAGACAAAGTCACGGTCGAATGTCCCGCTGCCGTCCAGCACCAGCCGGGCGCGATTCATGCACTGGTCCGCCCGTTCGTGACATTCTTCGGCCCGGACCTGCATGCCGGGCGAGTTTTCGTACCAATAAGCAGCCAACTCGAAAAGCCGGGCCCCCTTTTCGTCTCGGGCAGCCGGCGGGACAAGAGCGGCTGCCTTTTCTGCTGCCAACCGGTAGTAGCGCGCTGCCAGCCGCGGATAAGGCTGCTCCACGTCAGCCATCAGCGCGCCTGCCTCCTCCAATTTATCCATGCCGGCCAGCGCCTCCGCCTCTTTCATCCGGTCCCCGCTCTCGTGAAAATACTCCCGCGCCCGGGGCCAGCCGCCGTGCTGCGCAGAAAGCGCTCCCGCTTGCCGCAGCCAATGATTCCTATCGGCCGGTTTATCGGCCAGCCGGGCAAGCTCGCCGCAGGCCTCAACCTCCTGCTCCCAATAGCCGTCGCCCAGTTGCTGGCATATCTCGCGGATGCGATTCCAATCTACCGCCAGGCCGGCCTGCCGGCGCAACGCCAGCGCCCGCTCCCACAGCGCCGGCTCATCACCCTTTTGCGCCTGTTGCTCCAGGATATCGGCCGCGGCCGAGTAGCGCTTCTCCTGCTCATAGCGTCTGACGGCCCACTCCCAGCCGAATTTGCCCAACAGGGAGTCGCGCAGTCTGTCAACGACGCTGATCTCGAGCTGGCCGGCCAGCCGGGTGACATCTGCTTCGTGCTCCTTTCCGGCCTGCTTATAAGCCTCTATCGCCGTCAACGGACGTTGCGCCGCCTCATATTCCGCGCCGGCCAGCGCCCACAATTCCAGGGCCTCGTATTCCGCGCCGGCCTGGTCATGTTCGCCGGCCGCCCGCAGCCAGTCCGCCTTCGTGCGCCGCCGGTCGCCGGGCAGCAGCGCAACCGCCTCCAGATATTGCCCCTGGGCGGCCAGGGCTTCGGCGCGCCCGGCATTGTCCCCGGCATGCTCAAAGCAGATCTGCGCCCGCGCCGGCTCTCCGGCCTTCATCAGCGCCCAGCCGGCGGCGACGAGATCCGGCGGCTGGGCCAGGGCGTGCGCCGCCGCGGCCATGGCCCACTCCCCGCGCCCTTCGTAGACCTCCGGCGGCAGTTCCGGCCCAGCGGCGGCCGGGTGCAGGCGCAGCCGGTACAGTTCGCCGTCCCGGGCGGGGGCCCACAGCGCCTCACCCACGACGGCCGGGACCGCAGCCAGCCGGCGGGGCAGCGCGGCCTGCCACAGCAGTTCGCCATCTGACAGCCTGAGCGCGAAGAGCCGTCCCTGGCGGTCGCCGATCACCACCACTTCCCCGGCGACAAGCGGCGAGACCAGGATGTGGCCGCCGTCCGGCGGGATGGGGAAACGCCAGCGCCGCCGGCCGGTGGCGCATTCCAGCGCGTGCAGGGCGTAGACCGGCTTGCCGTCCAGGGGCGGCTCAGCGGTGGGCAGCAGGAGCAGGTCGCCGGCATAGGTAGGCGTGGCCGTGGCCACGCCGCGGCTGCTGATGCGGCAATCGTCATAGCGCCAGCGCAGCTCGCCGCCGGCCAGCGGGTAGGCGCGCAAGCCGTCCGTCGCCGGCGCGAAAAGCAGGTCGCCCCCGGCCACCGGCTGCCCGAGGCCGCGCCCGGCCCTGTCTCGCGTCATAGGCTCTTGCCACAGAATGCGCCCATCGTCGTGCGCCAGCCACAGCAGCGCCTGCGCCGGGTCCAGCAAGGCGCCGGAGACCAACGCCAATGCCTCATCCCCGGCGACCGGCGCGAAGTTGTAATCCACGGCCAACGGTTGTCGCCAGCGGACCCGCGCCTGGGCCAGATCAATGGCGTAGACGGCCGCCGGGGAGTCGCCGGAAACAACCAGCAGGCCGTTGTGCAGGAGCGGCGGCCCCAACTCACGCGATTCCGTCTGCGCGCTCCAGGGTAAGAGCCGGCCGGTGAGCGGTTCCAGCGCCAGGAGCGCTTTCGGCGGGCGCTGGGTGGCTACGGCATAATCGGCCAGGGCCAGGTAGAGGCGCTGCCCATCGCCTGCGGGCTGGTGGCAGACGGGCAAGGACGGCCCCGGCAACAGCTCCTGCAGCTCGTGCAGGCGCACCCGGCCATCCGCTTGCAGCGACAGCAATGCGCCGGCGCTCTGTCGCTGGACGGGCGGGGCCGTGTACCAGACGCGCTCCTGGAACTGGGCGGGCCGGCCGCTGACGGAGCGGCCCAGGTGCAAGGGATCGGCCAGCGCCTCGCCCAGGCCGGCCGTCGCCGCCGGGCGCTGCCAGCCGCAACGGTCGCATTGCGCCGCGGCCAGGAGCAGGTTGTCGCATTGCGGGCAGATGAAGTGGTAGATCTGCGCTGTCATTGCCCCTCCGCGAGCGTCATCTCGCCTATTCCTGCCATCATCTTTTCCTCCACGCCGCCCCGCCGGCGTTCACTCAAAAGCAATATTGCGGCGATCGCGCTGCGCGCGATGGCGGACTCCGCTACCGCTGCGCCGCCAAGAACAGAGATCAGTGTCCATGTTGAGATGGGGGACGACGCACCGCCACCCGAAAACCGTCGTCGGCGTTCCGGTTGCCCGGGTTACCCCAGCGGGACGCCGCGCGCGCGAGGCCACGGAAGTCGAACCACGACCCGCCGCGCAAGGCGCGAGAATTGCCCGATTCGTCCACCCTGGTGTCCTCCGGCTTGTCGTACTTGTTCCGGCACCATTCCCACACATTGCCGCTCATATCATACAGGTCCAGCACCGGTTGCCGGCCGGCCGGGAAGCGGCCCACATCGGAGGTCTCCTTCAGGCCGGTTTCGT
>CAYVQP010000155.1:0-5656 GCA_964452775.1 uncultured Ardenticatenaceae bacterium
GGCTCCTCCGCGCGCCGCGGTGAAGACCTGCCAGGTTTCAGAAAACCTGGCAGGTATGGCGCGTGACCGGACGATCCACGCCGCCAAGCCGGCCCGACAAGGATGTCGGGGCTACGCTGTCACCCGGGTGGAGCGCCGGCAGGATGCCGCAGCATCCCTGCCGGCTCCTCCGCGCGCCGCGGTGAAGACCTGCCAGGTTTCAGAAAACCTGGCAGGTATGGCGCGTGACCGGACGATCCATGCTACAATTCCCCCGTCACGGACCCCGGCAGGATGCCGCAGCATCCCGGCCGGACCGGGCAGAGTCGCTATTCAAATCCTCCGGCCTCCTGGCCGGGCCAACCAGAGTCGCCATTCATGACCACTCACGACAAACCCATCCCCATCATCATCAACCCCGCATCCGGCAAGCCGCGGCCGGTGTTGCACGCCATCAGCCAGGGCTTTCGCGCACATGGCCTTAGCTGGCGGGGACATCTCACCTACCAGTATGGCGACGCCACCCGCATCGCGCGGGAGGAGGCGGCCAATGGGGCCGAGCTGGTCGCCGTTTTCGGCGGCGACGGCACCGTGCTGGAGGTGGTCAACGGCGTGATGGGCAGCGATGCGGCCATCGCTATCCTGCCCGGCGGAACGGGCAACGCCGTCGCCACCGAGCTGGGCATCTCCCGCGAAATCGAAGAGGCCGTGGAATTGCTTTGCACCAGCCCCAACCGGCGCGCAGTTGACGTGGTGCAATGCAACGACAACTATTTCTTGCTGCGCGCCTATTTCGGGGTTTCGCAGGAGCAGGCTGCCAGCCGGGAGTTGAAGGACCAATATCACCTGATGGCCTACCCGATGGCGGTGGTGAACATACTGCGCAATGCGCCCCAGGCGCGTTACCGGGTGACCATTGACGAACAGGTGCTGGAAGCGAAGGCGCTGACCTGCTTTGTGAACAACTTGAGCAATACGGGCGGGGTGGATGTGAACATCGGCACGGTCCAGCCGGATGACGGCCTGGTTGACGTGATGCTGGTCAGCAAGAGCCACAGCGCTATCGGGGAAGTTGCCAAGTACATCGCGCGCCTGGGTGAAACGAAGTCACACGCCTTCCACGCCAAGGGCCGGAAGGTGACGGTGGAGTCGGATCCACCGCAGACGGTGTGGCTGGATGGCGAGCTGAGCGGGATGACGCCGGTGACGATTCAGGTGCACCAGGGGGCAGTCAAGATTGTCGTGCCTTGAGGATTCCCACTTTCCCGGAATCTTCGGAGTTTCCGGGAAAGTCGCAGAGCCGGCTTATGCGCGAGACCTGCCAGGTTTTCTGAAACCTGGCAGGTCTGTTAATCCAACCAGCGAAACAACCACCAGAGCAGCTGCACCGCCAGCGCCCACAGGCCCACCGTCACGCCCACCAGCAGATAATCCTCCGGCGCGGCCAGCGGCTCCACGTCAAAGTACTGTTGGGCGAGGGGGATGTACGTGGCGACGACAAACAACAGCGCCGCAATGACCGCCAGCAGCGCCGGCCGGGGGTCAGCTCGCTTCAGCGGGCGGAAGCGCACCGGCGGGGCGATGAACACCACCAGCAGCAGGCCGGCGGCGACCAGCAAGTAGGTCAGCACCAGTTGGGCATAGTCGAAATCCTGATACCGCGCATAGGTCACGGCGTACACCCGCAGCCCGGCCACCGCCATGGTGAAGGCGGCCGGCAGCACAAAGCGGCGCAGCGACCGGCTCAATGAGGTGCGCGATGAGGCGCCCCCTTCCGCCCACAACGACAGGCCGAAGCCGGGGATGGTCAGCGTAATCAGGGCGATGAAGCCCGCCTGCGCGGCCGAATAGGGGAAGCCGGATGAGACCAGCGGAATCGCCACGATGAGCAAAATCAAGTACAGGATCTGGGTCAAATAGAGCTTGAGCACTTCCAGCAGGCCGTTGACGATGCGCTGGCCCTTTTCCACCACCCGCGACAGGACTAGCGGCGAGTCGGCCAGCAGCACCATGTCCGCGCTGCTCAACGCGCCCGGGCTGCCCCGCCGGCGGGTGAGCGCCAGCTCGCCCCGGCGCATGGCGTTGATGTCCCCGGGCGATTCGCCCACCACGCCCACCGAGCGGCCGGCGGCCCGCAACCGGCTGACAATTTGCGCCGCCTGTTGCCCGCTCAGCTCGCCGAAGATGTTGTGTTCCTCAATGGCGACCGCCGCTTCATCCGGCGACATGGCCGCCAACTCTCCGCCCGTCACGGCGCGCGGCATGAAGCCTGGCCCCTCCTCGCCGGTCGTCGCGCTCGCCGCGTAGCCGCGCTCAATGAGGCGCGCCGTCTTCTCCGGCGGCTGCGAGGTAAACAGCTTGATGGCCACGTTGCGGGCGGTGAAGCTGTCCAACGCCTGCACCGCTTCCGGCCGCAATTCCTCCCGATAGCTCAGGGTCGCCAGGGGGACCAGCCCGGCGGGCAACACCGGCTCGCCCCTGCGATCATAGAGCGGGGCGATTTCCGGGGTGAACATGAAGCTCAGCCCGCTCTCGTCCCCGGCGATATCCAGCTCTGTGCCGGGGATGACCGGCGCGACCTTCGTCCGGCTGAGCACCTTCAGCGCCCCACGACGCATCCGGTCCAACAAGCCGGGCGGCTGCTCGTCCTCCCCGGCGGCAGGCTCCGCCGGCGGCTGTACGGCGGCTTCGGGCGGCGGGGCGGGCGCAATAATTGCCTCGCCTGCCGTGGTCGCCTCTTCTTCGCTGGTCGCCACCTCCTCTTCCGGCGCGGCCCGGCGACGAAACAGCTTCTGCAACGGCCGGACCATCGCCCGGGCGCGAGCGGAAATGCGGGCGGGAAGCGCGACCTCCGGCTGCTCCGCGGCTTCCCCGGCCGGCTGCTCCTCGACAGGCTCTGGGGCGGAGAACAGCCGGCTGTCGCCCAGCACGTAGGTTCCGCGCCACGGCTCATCGGCCAGAACCAACGCGCACCAACCGTAGACGGACATCAGCGGCATCTCCGCCTGGGGAGTGTAGCGCCGGCCGGCGTAAGCCTCCCGCAGGGCGGGCAGCAGCGGCGTGTCGGCCGCGCTGCTTTGGGCGAACATGCCCAGCGCGCCGGCCGTCGCCTCGGGCAAATCGCCTCCCGCCTTTTCCGCGCCGGCCGCATACGCTTCAATCGCCCCGCCGGTGAGCAGGCCTACCTCCGCGAAGCAAATCACATCGCATTGGGCCAGATTCTCCACCGAGCGCGTGCGATGCACCACCGCCCCAACCTGAGCCAGGTCCACGGTGGCCGCGACGTAGGTGAGGGCGACCATCAGGAAGAGGCCGGCCGGGGCCAGATTGAAAACCACGCTGATGGCGTCCGCGAGCGCCTCCAGGGGCAGCGCGGTATCCACTCCGAAATAAAAGACCAGCAAGACGGCCCCCATGACGATCATCACCACCAGCAGAATACGCATGATGCGATTGAGCAACCGCTCGATGGCGGTGTAGGCGGCCTCCTCGTTGCCGGCTGCCTGCAACCGGCGGGCGATGCGGCGTTGGTCGCCCACGTGCTCGCTCTTGCAGGTCGCCCGGCCCTGCAGGCAAATACTTCCCGCCAGCAGCTTATCGCCAACCTCTTTGGGGACGGGGAAGCCCGCCCCGGTGACCGCGCCCTCATCCACCAGCAGATGGTCCGCGGCCAGGATTACGCCGTCTACGGGCGCGGGGTCGCCGGCATGCAGGTGCAAGATGTCGCCGGGCACGATCAGGTCGGCGTCAATCTGCTGCAGCCGGCCGTCCCGGCGCACGATGGCCAGCGGCTGCACCGCTTCCAGCAGCGCCCGCACCCGAAACTGGGCGAACTCCTCCTGCAGCACGTTGACAACCACGTTAAACAGCAGCACGCCAAGCGTGATCAGCGCGTCCCATCCCCGGCCAATCAACAACTGGCTGCCGGCCAGGAAGACCAGGTTCAGGTTGAAGATGGTGAAGGTGCTGCTGCGGATCATTTGCCGGCGGGTGCGCCAACTGCTCTTCAACAGCTGGTTGCTCTGGCCGGGGATAAGGCGAGCGGCGGCCTGCCCCGCGCTCAGTCCGCTGGCGGCGGCCTGCGCGCGGGCGGCGCGCCGTTCGTCCGCCCCCGACCCGACGCGCCGGCGCACAAACAGCGCCACCAGCCCCGCCAGGCCGGCCAGGGCAACGACCGCGCAGCCAATGGCCCGCCCGCCCCTTTCTGCCCGGCTTATGTCGTCTGCATCCATGCCAACCTCGAAGCCGTCCCGTCGCCCCGCGGAAACCCCGCAAGTCCGGCTGAGTATAACGACCTGCGCAGATTTGTCCGCAATTCGGCCGGACTTTGCGATTACGGGCGACGGGCGCTATTATCGGCGGCGGCGGGGCGAGGGCGGCTTCAAACAACGTGAAAGGAGTGGGTAGTAATGCAAATGACCAACATCAAGTGGCCCTGGGTGGCGATTGGCGTCTTCGTTGCCCTGTTAGTCACCTTCGCAGGCTCCCTCTGCGTGGTGACGGCCTACGCCACGCTGCAGGGCTTCCAGGCCCAGGGCGCGCCCGACTTTGACAACATAATCTCCTTCGCCGATGCTTATGCAGCGGACATCACCTCAATCTTTGCCTTCGCCGGCACATTCGTGGGCGGCTACCTGGCCGCGCGCAGGGCGAAAGAGGCCGCGCAAGCGAACGGTTCGCTGGTAGGTTTCGCAACCGGCGGTGTGCTGCTCGGCGCGGGCATTCTGGGCAGCTTCTCGCTATGGACCCTCGTCGGGGCGGCGTTAGCCATTCTCGGCGGCTGGTTGGCGGGAAGGGTAGCCGGGCGATCCCCGGCGACGGCATAGGCGCTCCGGCTCAGCTCTTAACCGTTACCGCCACGTTCGACAGACAAGCCTCAGCAACTATGAGCGCCGCCGCGCCCGCTCCCGGCAAAGGCCAATGGATGTTGTGTGCGATGGACAGTTGCCCGCCAGGGGGACGGCCGCGGGCAAAGCAAAGCCCCGGAGGCCGCAACAGGCTCCGGGGCTTTGCCTGACCTGGCCGCGCCGGCGGCCGCAACCGGCGACCGCAACCGGCGGCCGCGACTAGCGGGCGCGCCGGCGCTGATTTTGTCGTAAGCCCCAGCCGGCGGCGAGCGCCAGCATGGCGGCCAGGGTGAGCAGGTAGGGCAGCGCCGGCAAGGTAGCGCCGGCCGGCCGCTGCACCAGCCCAATTGCGGTGGGCGCGCTGCCCGTCTCACCCAGCAGGAAGGCGGAGAAGCCGGGCGTATCCCCTTCCGCGTAGCTGTAACTGCCTATACTTCCCGTGGCACGGTTGGTCAGCAACTCTGCCCAATAGCCGTCGCCGAACGGGTTGCGATAGACGGACAGGTCCGCCGGGGCAATGCCGTTCAGCTCGGAGCCGGTCAGCGCGTACAGGCGCACCCGCGCCGGGCCGTCCGTGGTGGGCGTGATGCGGAAGCAGCGCTCCGCGTAGGCCGGGGACGATCCCTCATCAACGGTGCAATATTCGCCGGCGCTGGTGTCCACCGCCCGCACGGCGACCGTCGTCGCGCCCAGGTTGTTGCCGCCGGTGACGGTGGTGTCCAGGCTCAGGCCGCGATACATCACCGTCGCCGCGCCGTCCTCGATTTGCAGGAAGGGCACGTTGGCGTTGTTCACGCTGCGGGTCTGGGTGATCACGCCGCCCGTATGCG
>CAYVQP010000156.1:0-5534 GCA_964452775.1 uncultured Ardenticatenaceae bacterium
AGGTTTTCTGAAACCTGGCAGGTTTTCATGGGGCATGCAGAATCCCGGAAACTTCCGAGTTTCCGGGATTCTGGGATTCCGGGATTCTGGAGTATCATTCCGAGCAATATGACAAAGCCCACGAATTTCGACGAGTACATCGCCGGCTACCCGGCCGAGGTGCAGGAGATCCTGACGCAGGTGCGGGAGACTGTCCGGCAGGCTGCGCCGGAAGCGACGGAGGTGTTCAGCTACGGCATCCCCGGCTTCAAACTGCAAGGCAACCTGCTGCACTTCGCCGCCTACGCGCACTACATCGGGCTGTATCCCACGCCGGCCGGGGATGAGGCGTTTCAACAGGAGATTGCCGGGCTGCGCTCCGGCAAGAGCACGGTGCGCTTGCCGCTAGACCAGCTGATACCCTACGAGCTGGTCGCCCGCATGACCCGCTTTCGGGTGCAGGAAAACCTGGAGCGAGCGGCGCGCAAGCGCTAACTGGTTGTCTCGCTAAATTTCTGGGGAAACCCCGCAGGTCTCACCGAAACAGCTGCGGGGTGTTAAAGGAGAGATTATTTTGCCCAAACATCGCGTTTACGGAATAGCGTTCGCCGGCGTCTACCCGCTCTATATTGAAAAGGTGGAGCGAAAAAACCGCACGAAGGAAGAGCTGGACGAGGTCATTTGCTGGTTGACCGGCTACGACCGGACGGGCCTGCAGGAGCAAATCAATCAGGGAAACGATCTGGAAACCTTCTTTGCGCAAGCTCCGGCCTTTAATCCGAACAGCCGGCTCATCAAGGGCGTGGTTTGCGGGGTGCGGGTGGAGGAGATAGAGGATCCGTTGATGCGCCAGATACGCTACATGGACAAGCTGATTGATGAGCTGGCCAAAGGGAAATCAATGGAGAAGATTCTGCGGCAACCGGTCGTGACGCTATGAAACAGATAGATGTGGAAGCGTTCCTGTCCGGCTTGCCGGACGTGCAGCAATCGGAGTTGTACGGCTACCGGTTCTACTTTGTCGGCGACGACCACCGGCTGCCGTTCACGACCATCGCCAATGCGGACAACGAATATGACCGCGTGTCCAATCTCGACCGGGAAGGCGTGTATCGGGTGAATATCGGGGTCAGCCGGGAGACGTTTGACGCGCTGATTGGGCCGGCCGGTGCGGCGGAGGTTGACTACACGGCGCTGAACGTCTTTCTACCCCACCCCGACTATGCCAAGCAGAACTTCGTCTGCATCCTCAGCCCGGCCGGGGAGAACGAAGAAGCGACCCGCCAACTCATCCGGGAAGCGCACGCCCTCGCGACGGCAAGGATGCAGCGGAAGGCGAGCGCGTAGAATCCCGGCGTAGAATCCCGGAAACTCAGAAGTTTCCGGGATTCTGGGGGTTGCCAGGCAGGTTGAATCCCGGAAACTCAGAAGTTTCCGGGATTCTGGGGGTTGCCAGGCGTTTAGAATCCCGGAAACTCAGAAGTTTCCGGGATTCTGAGATTAGGGATTCTAGGATCGCGCGGCGACCACAAATATCCGGTCTTCCGGCGCGCCCGGCTCGAAGGTGAAGTCACCGAATAGCTCAATGTGCTGGAAGCCGGCCTGCTGGAAGAGGGCGACGGCCTGCTCGCGGGTGTAGGCGCGGGTGGCGGGCGAGCGCCGGTGCTGCTCCTCGGCGACGACTACGCCGTCCACAATCTTCTGATACAGGTCGGCGGTCTCCTCAAGTTGTGTGTCCGGGTCGTAGCGCGTCCAGGCAACCCGGCGAAATTGGGCCCCATCGCTCACCCGGGTCGCCGTTCGCTCCCATTCTTCCTCCAGCGGCGCGCCGGGCAGCCAGAGGGCCATGAAGGGCGACAGCAAGGTCCCGCCCGGCAGCAAGTGGGCGCGCAGCCGGCCTAATGCTTCTACCGCGGCGGCCGGCTCGATGATCAGCTGGAAGGTGCTGGAGGGGATGAGGATGGTCTGGTATTGCCGGGGAAGCTGCAGCGTCTCGATATATTGATGGTAGATGCGCGGTTCCAGGCCCAGCGCCGCCGCCTTACTCCGGCAGAGAGCCAGCATCACCGGCGAATTGTCAACCCCGTCAATGTCGTAGCCCAATTGCATGAAGTCCAGCAGCAGCCGGCCCGTGCCGCAGCCCACATCCAGGGCCGGGTCGCCGTAGCGTTGCAGGGCCTCCAGGAAGAAGTAGCGGTCGGTCCAGTGGGTGGTGTCGCCGCGCAGTACGTCCCAGGCTTCGGCCATCAGGCCGCGGTACTCGTAGTCGGGCAATGGGGTGTGCAATTTACACGCTCCTTCTCCAGTAACCAAAACCTGCCAGGTTTTCTGAAACCTGGCAGGTTTATCTTTGGTGGTGGTAAGCAAACCTGCCAGGTTTTTTGAAACCTGGCAGGTTTATCTTCGGTGGTGGAAAACAAACCTGCCAGGTTTTTTGAAACCTGGCAGGTTAGTTTACGGTGATGGTAGATAGGCCGGCCGGCGATTACCAGCGCTTCTTGTTGTCGGTGCGGCTGCTGCTACCGCGGTTGTCGCGGCGAGTGTTGTATGGCCGGCTGCCTCCGCCTCCGCCGCCGCTACGCTCTTCGCGCGGGCGAGCTTCGTTCACACGCAGGGTGCGTCCATCCAGCTCACTGTCATTGAGCGCCTTAATAGCAGCGTTGGCCGCCGATTCCTCCATTTCCACGAAGCAGAAGCCGCGGAAGTTGCCGGAGTCCCGGTCGGTAATCATGGCAATAGAGTCAACCTTGCCATACTGCGAAAACAATTCATTTACCTGCTCTTCGGTCGCTTCAAAAGACAGGTTTCCCACGTAAATCTTCTTTGCCAATTCGTTCACATTCTCCCGAATAATTGCCCAGGCGCACCGAACGCGCGTTGGGACACAAAACCAACGTGACTATTATACTCGATATTTGCAAATTGTGGGACGGTAAGCTGACCGGTTTCTGCGCGAATTTGCGCCGATGGAGGGTCGAAATGACGCTGAGCTTCCAGAGACCTGCCAGGTTTCAGAAAACCTGGCAGGTCTGGCCGGCCAAGACTCTCAACTGCCAACTGCGCACAATCGGGCCGGAAATATGGTATACTAGTAGGTGTGAGAGCCGCCGGCCGGGTGTTGGAGTTGGTTGGCGTTTCGTGGGTCAGGTCGAGTTGCATATGGGAGAGCGCCAAAACGCGACTTTCGGGGTCCATTGCAACCGCATTGCGGAATCCGGCGGGCGCAAGTTGCCGGATTCCCATAGGGTAGCCAGATGCCGGACAATATCGAACACAACGAGGTAACCGGCCAACCGGCCGAGCCGGTCGCGGAGACGGGCGCGGACACATCGCCGCTGATGCAGCCTGCGCCGGAAGCGCCGGACTCCCAGAATCCCGCCCGCCGTGTCACACCCTGGGCCTGGATAATTGGTTGCGGGGTGCTGCTGGTGTGCCTGGTCGGAGCCGGCCTGTTGGGCGCGCTGTCGCTGAGGCAGGCGGCAGTGGCTTTGAAAGAGGTTGCCGCGGTGGCGCCCACGCCGACGCCTACCCGCCGGCCGGCGGCGACCGCCACCTGGCCGCCGACCGCCACAGCTACCCAACCGCCGGCCACCGCCACGCTATTGCCGCCCTTGAGTACCATTACCCCAATGCCGACAGCCACCGGACCGACGCCCACAGCCGGGCCGACGCAGCATCCGGACTGCACCGACCCGTTGGGCTGCGTGGTGGTGGAGCCGCTTGCACCCGTGTACATTGCCGCCGCGCTGGCGCTGTCCGGCCTTGAGCGGGACATGGGCCGGGACTCCCAATACGGCGTGGAGATTGCCATTGATTTGAAGGACAACATCCTCGGCCACCCGATTTCGTTGATAGTCGAGGATGAGGAGTGTAGTGTGGTGCGCGGCACAATCGCGATCCGGGCAATCGTCTCCGATCCGCAGGTCGTGGGCATAATCGGCACAAGTTGCGACGTCTCCGCCTCGGTCGCGGCCATGATTGTCAGCCGGGCCGGCTACGTGATGATCTCCCCCTCGCACGCGATCTTCGACGTGACTGATGAGCTGACTCATGAAACCGGCTACCTGCGCACTTCGCAAAACGAACTGGTCCAGGCCGCCGCGATGGCTGAGTTTGCCTTTAACGGGCTGGGCGTGCGCCGGGCCGGGGTCGTGCACGATTACTACGCTGAAACCGAAAAAATGGCGAGCGCCTTCCGCGATTCCTTCGTCGCGTTGGGCGGCGAGATTGTCGCCTATGAGGGGATAGAGGATTGGGTTGGAGATGCGACGCCGGCCTTACAACGAATCGCAGAGGCCGGACCCCCGGATTTAATCTACTTCCCTGTTGGCGTCGAAGCCGGCGAGATGATTGCCCGGCAGGTGCGGGGTGTGGCCGGGTTAGAGAACGTCATCCTGGCCTCGTGGCCCTGGGCATTCGGACTCGAGTTGCTGGCAGATGCCGACGAGCCGGCCGATGGCGCTTATATCGCCGCGGAGAGCATGGTCTTTGAGAACGACGATTATTACCGGCTCTTGGAGGAGTACATCGTTACCTACGAGACCGAACCGCTGTTTTTCTTCCATGCCCACGCCTATGACGCCACGATGCTGCTCATGAACGCGGTCGAACAAGTGGCGCAAGTGACGGGCGATGGCTCTCTGCTCATCGGCCGGCAGGCATTGCGCGATGCGCTCTATGCCACCTCCGGCTACCAGGGGGCGACCGGCGTCCTGACCTGCACCCCCACCGGCGATTGCGCGGACGCAGAGACGGCCATTTTTCAGTTGCAGGACGGGGAGTATTGGCCGGTGCAGCGGTAGGCTAGTTGCATTGGCGTGTCGCCCCGGCAACCTGCCACACCGTCCCATCATAAAACCCGGCCATCCGCCCACCTGAAGCGACCAGCGGGCAGGCCAGCGGCATCAGTAGACTTCGTCATGCGTGCCAATGTTGAGGAGAAGTATTACCTCATTCCCGGAATCTGGATCAGTCTCAATGGAGAAGAGGATTCGACAATCATAGCCGCAAGAGCTCGCCCATAGGCCCTGAAGTGCGCCGCTCAGCCTATGCGTTGCCAGCGACGGCGCAAATGCATCCGCGCTCATCTCGCGCAGCGTCTCCTCGATCCGGCTCCGCAAACGCCTGTCTTGCCGGACAAACTTACGAAAGGCCCGCGCGAATTTTGGCGTCAGAACAAGTCTACGCTCGGTCACTCGTTGAGCGTCTCGTCAAGCCGGCGGATGATCTCTTCAACAGGCTGAGCCTTTAGCTCGCCACTCAGGAACGCCCGGCGCGAAAGCTCCGCGTCGCCGGCGATTTCCTGCCGCCACAGTTCAATCTGTCTTAGGCGCACGATTTCGAGCAACATTTCCTGTTGCTCCTGCGGAAGGCGCATGACGGCATTGACAACTTCATCCAGGGTCCCGGTTTCCATGGCGACGCTCCATCTCAGTCAGTACGTCTGCTGATACACACAGTTCAAAGTCCATTATACCATGCGCAAATCAATGTATCCCATTGGTCACTGACGTGGCGGCGGCAAGGAAGCCGCGGCAAGGATGCGGCGGCAAGGA
>CAYVQP010000157.1:0-5497 GCA_964452775.1 uncultured Ardenticatenaceae bacterium
TCGCGTCTTCGCGTGAGAAAGAACCGCTCGCTGACGCTCAAGAATCCCGGAAACTTCTGAGTTTCCGGGATTCTGTTGCGTGGGTTCTTCCTTCGCGCCCTTCGCGTCTTCGGGTGAGAAGAGACCCGGCAGGGATGCCGGGGCTACGCTACTGCTGAGTTTCCGGGAAAGTCGCATGCCGGCGCAGGGGGAAGGGATTTGGCACGCGAAGACGCGAAGAACGCGAAGAAGAAGCAAGGCGTTCTTCGCGTCTTCGTGTGAGCAAATTTGTGTAGCCCCGGCATCCCTGCCGGGAGCCGACGGACCCGACCACGTGACGTTCTTCCTTCGCGCCCTTCGCGTCTTCGCGTGAGAAAGAACCGCTCGCTGACGCTCAAAAATCCCGGAAACTTCTGAGTTTCCGGGATTCTGTTGCGTGGGTTCTTCCTTCGCGCCCTTCGCGTCTTCGGGTGAGAAGAGACCCGGCAGGGATGCCGGGGCTACGCTACTGCTGAGTTTCCGGGAAAGTCGCATGCCGGCACAGGGAAGAGTTTTGGCACGCGAAGGCGCGAAGAACGCGAAGAGAAGAAGGGTCTTTTTCTTTGCGTTCTTCGCGTCTTCGCGTGAGAAAGAACCGCTCGCTGACGCTCAAGAATCCCGGAAACTCAGAAGTTTCCGGGATTCCTGGGGTACGCGGTTTTGTGTGAGCAAAGGATGCGAAGGGGTGGAAAATAGATACAGTTTCCGGGAAAATAGGTACACTCGATGGAAATGCTTCCGGCAAACGAGATGACCACCCAACCTCCCGCGCCCAGCCGGCTCTTTCTCCTCTTCGCCCGGCTCACCGCCTGGGCCACCGTGCCGCTTTACGCCCTCGGCATGCTCCTCTCCATCTACCTGCAATGGCGCCTGGAACTGCCGGTTGCGCTGCTGGACGTGCTGCTCACCATCAGCTTCGGCGCATCCGCGGTGGTGGGCGCGCTGCTGGTCGCCCGGCAGCCGGCCAACATCGTCGGCTGGATCTTGACCGCCATCGGGCTGACCGTCGGCCTGTTCGCCGTGCTCGACGCCTACACCACCACTGTTCTGGTTACGCAAGGCCAGTTGAACGCCCTGGCGATGTTCGGGGCCTGGCTCTACGATGTGTACGCCTATCCCATCGTCGCCCTGTCGCTGGTCTACCTGCCCATGCTCTTTCCCACCGGCCGCTTGTTATCCCGGCGTTGGCGCTGGCCGGCCCGCATCGCCGGGGTAGCCACCATCGGCATGATGCTCTTGGGCGCCTTCCGGCCGCTAATGGTCGGCGAGGCGCTCCCCTATCAGATTGCCAACCCCATCGGCATCGCCGCCCTCACCCCGGCTGTCCGCGACGCCATCTTCACCTGGCTGGCTCTGGCCCTGATTGTGGGGGTGATCGCGGGCATCCTCTCGGTCATCATCCGCTTCCGGCGCTCGCGTGGGGTGGAGCGGCAACAAATGAAATGGTTCGTCTACGGCGCCGCGCTGGCCCCCTTTGCCCTCTGGCCCTGGCCGCGCGAGGTGGTCAACGACATCCTCATCGGCCTGTACCTGATCGCCCAGCCGGCCGCGATCGCCATCGCCATCCTGCGCTACCGGCTGTACGACATTGACATAATCATCCGGCGCACCCTGATTTACACCGTGCTCACCATCTTGCTGGCCCTGCTTTACTTCGGCAGCGTGGTGCTCTTGCAGGCGGCGGTGGGGCGCGCGACGGCCGGCCGGTCGGCAGATGGACAATCGCCGCTGGTGGTGGTCGTTTCGACGCTGTTCATCGCCGGCGTATTCGCCCCGCTGCGCGCGAAGGTGCGCGGAGTCATTGACCGCCGTTTTTATCGCCGGCGCTACGACGCCCAGCAGGTGATGGCCGACTTTGCCCGCACCGCTCGCGACGAAGTGGAGCTGGAGGCGCTGACCGGCGAGCTACTGCGCGTCGTGGACGAAACGTTGCAGCCGGAGAGCGTCCGCCTCTGGTTGCGCCGGTGACGGGCAACGATCCCATGTAGCAGGACCCGCAGCGAGGCCGGCCCATTGTTTTCGGCAGCCGCTCATCTGCTACAATTCTCAGTATGACCGGACGTGTGAGGACGTGACTATGAAGACAGAAATGCTCTTGGAACGGATAACGATTGACCCAGAAATCTGCCACGGAAAGCCTTGCGTTCGCCACATGCGCTATCCGGTCGAATTTATCCTGGAGCTTCTCAGCGCGGGGATGACAAACGAGGAGATCCTGAGCGACTATGACGACCTGGAGCAAGAAGATATTCTGGCTGTATTGGCATTTGCGGCCCGGCTGAGTCAAGTCAAGCGGATGCAGATGGTTCTGGCATGAAGTTTCTGGTTGACGCCCAATTGCCGCAACGACTCGCCCGGCGGCTTCGTGACGCCGGTCACGAGGTCTTGCATACGCGAGATCTGCCGCTGGAAAGTCGCACACCAGATGAGGCCATCAACCAACTATCTCTTGGCGAAAGCCGTGTAGTTATCACTAAAGACTACGATTTTGTCACTTCGCTCCTGCTACAGGGAAAGCCTCATAAGTTACTTCTGGTGTCGACCGGCAATATCAACAACAGTGAATTGCTCCAACTATTTGAAAGCAATCTCGTGCAGATTGTTGAAGCGCTTGAGGAGCACTCCTATATTGAGCTAAGTCGCCACCATCTCACCGTTCATCTTTAGACGTGGCCCATTTCTCCAAAGCTGGGCCATTCGCTTCCGGCCCTACTCCAACCTCTGCAACGGCTCCATCCACGAAATCTCCACCTTCCACGATTGGCGGGTGGAGGCCGGGATGGTCAGCGTAATCGAGTAGCGCCCCGGCTTGCGACAGTGGCGGTCCAGCGCCCGGGCGATGCGCATCGCCTCCCGGCTGACCGCCTTGGGCAACGGCTGCTGCGCCGGCCAGCGTTTCTGCGGCCCGCCTTCCCAGGGCGCATCTTCCTGAGGCGCGCCTTCCCAGGGCGCACCTTCCTCAAGCGCGCCTGCCTCAGGCGCACCTTCCCCAGGCGCGCTCTCCTCCTCCGGCGACAGCGGCTCCGGCTCTTCCATCAATAATCCCGCTCATCGAAGGGGTCGGCCGGCGGCACTATCCGCGAAGCCGCCGGCCCGATGCGCACCTTCCCGGCCTGCAGCAGCCGGTCCACCTCGGCCACCAGCGCCGCCGAAATCAGGCGGTCATCGTGCACCTTCAGCCGGCCGGCGGGCGTATCCACCGCCGTCCCGGCCGGCACGCCCCACTGCATCGCTGCCTCCAGCGGTTGGCCCGGGCGCACCGAGTACGCGCAATGGCGCACCTGTTGGCGGAACCACCAGCCGTCGCTCAACGGCTGCGCTTCATCCCCCGACCAGTAGGCGCAGCGGCCGGTCTCAATCAGGCTGACGAAGCGGTTGCCCAACGCCGCCTTGCTGCGCTGGGTGAACTTAAACGGGATGAGCCGCTCGCCGCTCAGCCGGTCGCGCAGCCAATCGGCCAGCCCTTCGCCCACCCCGCCGGCGTCAATGACCGCCAATTGCACCCGCCACAGCTCCAGGAAGGCCAGCAACCGCTCAGCCAGCGAGGGCGCGCCCGGAGCGGCGGCAAAGTGGCGGCTGCCCTGGTCAATGAAGATGTCCACCGCCTGATAGATGGGGCCGGCCTGTTCCTGCGGGACGACCTCGAAAATGGTGGCGGCGGTGTAATCGCGGCCCGCCGGCGCAAGCGCTTCCGCCGCTCCGCCCGCCTCTTCCTGGCCGGCCACGTCAATCGCGGCCACATAGACGCCGTGCGGCTGCGGCCGGTAGCGGCGCTGGTGCTCGCCGAAGAGCAGCGCCTCGCGCCGCGGCGGGAAGAGGCCGCCGTCCGCGTCCAACGGCTCCAGGAAGTATTCCGCCTTTATCACCGGGTGCTGCCGGCCGTGGCGGGCCACCTGGCCGTCCAGGAAGCGGCCATAGTCGGGGTTCGCCGCCCGCACTTCGTCCGGGGAGACGGTGAAGACGCGTTGCGCCCCGTCCAGCGCCTCCTGCTCCAGCAGCGCCTCCTTCTTCCGCCACAGCGTGTCGTGCCGGGTGCGCACCGTGCCCAGGTAAAGGGCGGTGGCGTTGTGGGCGGCGCGCATGGGGGTGAGCACCGCTTCCAATTGGGAAGGCTCCTGGTCCTGCAATTCGTCCACGATGAGCAGCCAGTCGGCCGTCTCGCCCCGGCTGTGCGCCTGCGGGTGGCTGGAGACGAAGACGACGCAGGCGTTGCCCAGGCAGCGGCGATCCGGTCCGGCCGCCCGCCGCCAGCGCTCCCGATTCCAGGGGTTGTCCAGCCGTTGCTCCAGCCGGCGCACGCCCCGACCCAGCCCGTCGCCCACCGCGGCGAAGACGATGTTGCCGCCGATGCGCTGGAAGAGGTTTAACAGATACACCTGCAGGTGGGCGGCGACTTCGTTTTTGCCCGATTGGCGGGGAAAGACGAGCAGAAATTCGCGCCCCTGCCGGCCGAGCACGCTGCGGGTCACGGCCAGCAGCGGGGCTACCTGGTAATCATAGAGCGGCGCGTTCAGCACGTGGCGTGAGAAGCGGTCGGGGCGGCTGAGGACGGCGTGGACGGCCTGGGCGAGGTCGGTCATGCGGGGCGGGCGGCAAGGGAGTTACAGGGGCAGGCCCAGCTCCTCGCCCAACTCGGCCAGCACCTGGGCGACGACGCCGGCCAGCTTGTCCGCCGTTTCGCCGGAGATGGCCCGCTGGTCGCGCAGCAGCCGGCCGACGGTGCGCGCCCCTTCGAAGACCAGCGGGGCGACGTTGAGCACCTGGCCGGCCGCCGGGCTGGGGTCGGCGTTGAGCTGGCCCAACAGCCGGGCGAGGGTCAGCCGGGTGACGGCCAGCTCATCGCCCAGCGGCGGGTCGCTGAGCACGGCCAGCAGCCGGGAAAGCTCCTCGTCGCTGAAGTGGTCGTGGTAGAGGTGCGGCGGGCGCTCGCCGGCGGGCGGGGCGGAGATGGCCGGGCGCTCAGCCGGCTCGACATCCACGGCCAGGCGGAAGGGCATCTGGCCGAAGTGACTGTCCGGGTGATGCGACGGGCAGAGCGGCGGGTCGCTGTTCAGGACGGCGCGGCCGCGACAACGCTTGCCGGCGCGGGTAATGGCGACACATTGTTGATTCATGGCGATTATGGGGAACGGGCCGGGTCAAGGAGTGCACGGAACCAGGTAATCGTAGGAGCTTGAACCATCATCCGGCCCGTTCCACAGGGACATTATAGCACGGATGTTCTATGCCGGAGGGGCGATTGTCGCGCGTTTACGGGGTTTTCACTGAAAACGGGACCCTGGCGGGCCGCGAATTGGAAATTCGCGTTACAGGTGAAGATTGTGGGCCGCGAATTGGAAATTCGCGTTACAGGTGAAGATTGTGGGTCGCGAATTGGAAATTCGCGTTACAATGGCGGGTATCCGGGCCACAAAAGGAGATTGAGATGAGCGTAGCAGTGACGGGCAATGGCAGTAAGGATGACCCCTGGGTGCTGAGG
>CAYVQP010000158.1:0-5379 GCA_964452775.1 uncultured Ardenticatenaceae bacterium
CGACGTCGAGCCCGGGCAACGTCAACTGCGTGATTTTGCGGGCAAAGAGCAGGATAATGTCTGCAGCTCGAAGCTGTTGTTCTCGTTCACGGCAGAGCCGTCGCCATAGCGCAGATCGCCCGGCCCGTAGATGGCTTCGGCTGTGGCCGCAATGGCCGCTGATGTCGCCGGCTGGGCCGGGACGGAGACCTGAACGCCGTTGGCGCCGGACGCCGGCGCTTCTTGCGGATAGTCCGGGTCAGTAGCATCCCGTCCAAACATATCGCCGGCGTCTGTAGTGGTATTGGCTGCTATCGCTGTGGTTGTGGTAAGCAGGTACGGCGCCGGCCGGCCCACCAGTAGCTGGTGCACCATGATGCGGTGCACGTCCCAGGCGCGAATGTAGGCCAGAACGGTCGCCGCCAGCCGTTGCGCTTCATAGCGCTTGAAGCCGACGTTCACCTCCACTGTGGCTTGCCGTCCGGCATGACGGCGCCGGTAGGGGTCAGCTTGGCGGTCATGTGCGTGGCGATGCGCACGCGGGTGGCGGGGATGGATAGTGCATCTGTCATGAGATTCTCCTGTTCAGGAATAGTCGATTCGCATAGATGTACAGACGAAGCAAATGTCCACTGGATAGCCGGCAATACCGGCCAGCGTTTGTGCAATCACCGGCTGCAGGCGGTGCGCCAGCCATTCCTGGGCATAAGGCGTGGGAACTTCCACGGTGAGTTTCAGGGGTGTGCTGGCCTCCGGCGCGACCCGGCTGCCGGCCAACCAGCTGGTAAACGTCGCTCGGGTCACCAGCCGGCGCAGCTCGTCCAGCGCCTGCCGCCAGAGGGTTTCCGGCGAGCAGGGCAGGGGACGCAGCGGCCGGCGCAGGTAGACCTGCAACAACAGCGCCAGGATGTGCGCGCAATACAAACCGTCCCCCGGCCCGGCGCGCACGGCCGGCGGCCAGCCGTCGCAGGTGCAACTCAGGCCGGCGCTGGTTCGGGCTATGAGCCGGTACTGACTGGTGGTACCCGATAGGCACAGCGTCTGCACGGTTGGCTTTTAGCTCGTCCATCTAAATGCCTCCATTGGAATGAAGCTTGCAGTTGTTGGGTAACCGGCGGCCGGCTGGCTTTACCACAGGTGGTTGAGAACAGCGGCTATCTCGTCCAACCTGTCCGTGGTCAGAGCCTGGGAACGGCCGACATACCGTTTGTAGAGTTGGCCGTTGGTGCGTAGATAGGCGCACCAGAAAAAGCCGTTGCGTCGCTTTTCCTTGCGTACCGAGATCGGGCGCATCGGCCGGTAATAATCATGAGCTACATGGCTCTGCTGCACCGCATAGTAGCGGAACTGCCCAGCCTCTTCCAACCAGGCGAACCACTCTGGTGAACCCACATCGCCAATAGCCGTCGAATGACCGGCGCCGTCAGGGTACAGTTTGTTCAACCGCACTTCCGGAGTGCTTTTCCTGCTCGTTGGAGATGGGGTTTGGTCGCTGATGGTGTCCGAAACGTGGGGTAACTTTTGGCCGTCATCTGCCAGGGGTGTTTTGTCTGCCATTATCGGCGGGTGAAGGTGTTCGTCCACCTTCAACATCCCATTGCGGGCTTTGTTCCGGGCGACACGTCGTTGCAGCCGGTCCAGGAGTTGGGGATCAGGGTAAATAAGGTGGATACCGCTTCGTCGGTCGTGTCGCACCAGGTCGGCTGGAATCACCCCGTTGGCGATGAAGCGACAGATAGTGTTACTGTTGACCCCCAGCCGCGCCGCCAGACCACAGGTTGTCAAGTAGCCATCCACCTCTTTTACCCCACGTATCTGAGCCAGTGGCGCATGCCACTTCCTCGCCAGGCGAATCTTCATCACCGTATCCACCCTGACTTGAGTGGTACGAGCCGAGTGAAAGCCTTCAGCCGTAAGTTGGTCAGCCATTGCTTCATCATTGTAGCCTTGTTGCCACAGTTCATGAATACGTTCTACCATGGCCTCGTAGCCGGAAACGTCCTTCTGGCTATGGATAGGCGTTATCGCCCGGTAGTCAGTGTAACAGCCGGAGATCCAAACAATCCGTATCTCCAGCTGGTCGGCAGCCAGCCGCCGAATAATGACCCGGCTGATGAGCGCGCGCAGGAGTTCTTTCCTTTGGCTGTTGGACAGCGCCGGCCAGAGTTCGGGTAATTGACTGCTGACATCGCGGAACAACTGTCGTAGCTCAGCTGGTATCACTTCCGGCAACGGTGTTTGCTGGAAGTGATGGTATGCCTCCTCTGTCTGGCGCAGTTGGGTGAGTTTTTCTTCCCAACGCCGTTCCAATTCAGCAGCTACCAGCCGGTTGGTGGGATCAACCGCATCGTACTGTCGCTGGGCCAACTGCGCCGCGTAGTCGGCTCGTTTGAGCTGCTCTTGCCACTGACGTTCTAGTCGGTTGCGTTCCAATCGCTGCGAGGCCAAGACAGCCTCCAGAGCATCCAGTTGGGCGGGCTGGATAGCCTCGAAATAGGCGCGTACAACCACCTCGTCCACTACCGGGGCGCGCACGGAGGTACAGTCACTGGGCGCTTCGGTAGTTCGCACCAGGCCGCGACAGAAGTAACGCGGCGTCTTTTTGTAAACCACCTGTAACCGATGGCCACAACGGCCGCAGACCACCAGACCCTGTAAGAGACCCGGCCCCTCGCGGGCAACGCCCTGAGCCTTGAGCCGGCCCTCGACGAAGCGCAAACCGTTTTGTCGCAGCCGTTCCTGGTTAGCCAGGTATTGCTCCCAGGTGATATAAGCCGGATAGGCGTCATGTTGGAGATGAAGCCACTCGTTTATGGGCATGCGCCGCCGACCGGACGCCGGCAGGCCCGGCTGGCGTTGGGTGGGGTCAATCTGCCGTTGACCGTAGGCAAAGACGCCGGCATAAGCGGGGTTGTGGAGAATTTGCATGACGGCTGCCTCACTGGCTACCTTCCAGAGTAGCTGGTTGGCCTGCGGGCCGGCGTTCTGCCGCCGAGGAAGCAGGATCTTCTGCCGACGTAGATAGCGCAACACCTTGCCGGCGCTGCCCAGTTCCTCAAACTTGGCCCACACCAGTTCCAGGACATGGCGCACCTGGTCGTCAGGGTCTTTGACGACCGTACCATCCGGTAGGCGGATGTAGCCGGTGGTAAGCCGCTGGCGATAAGCCCCGCGTCGCACCTGGTTCAATCGTCCGGCATCCAGTCGTTGGCGGAGCAGGTGCAGCTCCGCTTCGCTCATCGTTCCTTTGAGACCCAATAGCAGCCGGTCGTTGTACAGCCGGGGGTCGTAAATGCCGTCATTATCGGCGATGAGTGTGCCGAAGACGGCTGCCAGGTCAAGCAGGTGATACCAGTCCCGGTTGTTGCGGGCCAATCGCGAAACCTCATAGCCGAAGACGATCCCGACGTGGCCTAACGACACTTCTGCTACCAACTCTTGGAAGCCCACTCGCCCGGCCGCTTCGCTGCCTGAAACGCCCAGGTCACTGTCTATCACCCGGATCCGCCCCTCCGGCCAGCCCAGAGCGACAGCCCGCTGCTTGAGCCGGTATTGGTAGAGGGTGCTTTCCTGGTTTTGGTGAACCTGTTTGAAGGTGGATTGTCGCACGTAGATGTAGGCTAACCGCCGACAGTGGAAATGGGTCACTTTGGGATGAAGCATCGAACCAGGTTCACTGCCGGCTGGTTGGCTCATTTTGCCCCTCCTGTTCGTCCGGCTTGACCAGGCTGTGGCAGATGTGGATAACCGTTTGCCGAACAGCTTGCTGCTGACTCTCCGTCAGCGTCTGCCACACCTGCGGTGGTGGTGTCGTTGTCTGGATTAGTTGGCTTTCGGTCTGCTGCTTCATCTCTCTGCTCCATGTGAACCTGCCCCGCAATACGCACAAAGGTCTGGGTCAGGTTATGCAGAGAGGATAAGTCCAATGGCACAGGATAAACAGCCGGCGGCGAGGCAGCCAAATTGGTCGCCGCCAGCGGGATGAGCCGCTCGACCCCTTCCGGTAATTGCACCAAACAGGAAGGAATGAGAGCTCGCTGGTTCTTGAGGTGTAAGAGAGGGAAGGATTGGTTATAGAGCGGATGACGGGGGTCTATAACGGTAATGGTTTCAGGAGCGGAGAGGCTCCTTCTTATAGGGGTATTCTGTTGGTTGGGTTTTCTGCCACATCGTACAGGCAATTGCCCTCTACCAGTACCACCGCGTCCTGGACCATATCTACCAGAGCCGGCCAACGAGCGCGCGCGTTGCGCACTGCCTGCTCAATTTCTCGGGCCGGCCCCGGCGGTGACAAGAGAGAAGGTGACGGCCGGAAGAGAGTTTCCGACAGTTGAAGATTGGCAGTGATGAGCATGAGGACTCCGTTCCCGGGAGGGCGCCTTGATGGCGGCCGAACAGGCGGGGATGTTTGCCGTGGTCCCCTTGCCGCCGGCATTGACAGGGCAACAAAAAGGGCCGCTGCCGGAAAGGCAGCAGCCCGGAGATAACGTGCGCTGAGCGGTTGCGACTCAGCTTATGCGGCTAATTGGTTGGGTGAGAAGATTGATTCCACGCAGGAGTAACCGGCAAGCGCGTTGCGTGGTGAGGCGCTCGAGTCGCTCCTGCCGAAGCGGAGGCGACCCTTCCTGGATTCAGGCCAACAGAACGAGTTAAGACAACCGCGGCTAAGGCTTATCGCCCTCGTCCGGCAGGTGGATCTCCGCCAACGAATCGGCGAACAGCACCTGCTCGCTGAGGTCATCGAGTTGCCCAACGTCGGTGATGGCCGCAATGCGGTTGACGAGCGGCTCCGGCAACGGCCCGAACTTGACCTCTAGCAAATGCAACAATGCCCTGCGCCGGCCCTCAAGAACGCCCTCTTCGCGCGCTCTTTCTAACCAGGTCATCTCGACATCGGCTAATGCTTCCATCACTTTCTCTCCTGCATCCGTCAGAACAGCTGCCGGCAGATAGGTCTCGACTACGTTGATTAGAAACTGTTTGTCCCCTTCTGTCAAGCCGCTGTCCATCACGCTGTAGAGCGCTTCAAGCTTCATTTCTGCCGGCAGTTTCTCGCCCGGCTGCATCAGCGCCGCCAATACGGCGGCCACCGGCTCGCCGCGTTCCAGGTAAGTTGTCCCCTCCAGGTCCAGCAACCCGACCTGGCCATAGTGAAATTCCACCAGCGTGCGCTCGAACAGCGTCTCGGTGTAGCTTTGCCATTGCAGTCCGCCGGCGCGACGAATCAGGACCAGGGCCAGCGGCAATACCGGCTTTTGGCGCAGCGTGCGCAGCAGCGAATAGTACTCGAACATCCGCGCCGGTAAGGATTCCTTGTGCGAGGCCTCGACCTCAATGTGCACCAGCACAACCTGTTCTTCCCCTTTGAGCGTGCCTACCTCGACCACCACATCCGAAATG
>CAYVQP010000159.1:0-5356 GCA_964452775.1 uncultured Ardenticatenaceae bacterium
AGCGCCAGGGCCAGGTTCCGGTCAAGTTGCGATATCCAATTCAGCATAGGAAATCAGTCCCGCCGGTTACATGAACGTGGCGATCTCGTCCAACGACTTCTTCTTGATATCCGGCACCTGGGCGTCTTCGGCCGGATAGCCGACAACCAACAGGAGGAACGGGCGCTCATGAGCGGGCCGGCCAAGTATGCTGTTCAGGAAATTCATCGGGCTGGGTGTATGTGTTAAGGTAGCCAGTCCGGCATAATGTAAGGCGGCGATCAGAAAGCCGGTGGCAATACCGACCGATTCCTGGGCATAATATTGCTTGATTTTTCGTCCATCCGGCAGCAAGTCATAACTGCGACCAAAGACCGCAATCAGGTACGGCGCCGTTTCCAGAAAGGGTTTTTCGGGGCCGGTTCCGAGCGGTTGCAGGGCCTCCAGCCATTCTCTCGGCGCCCGGCGCTCATAAAACTCTCGCTCTTCCTCTTCGGCAGCGAGACGGATCTCGTGCCTGATGGCCGAGTTTGAAACGACCACAAAGTGCCAGGGCTGTAGGTTTGCGCCGCTCGGGGCGCTGCCGGCGGCGAGCAAGCATTGCCGAATGACATTGGGCGGGACGGGGCGTTCAGAGAAGTCACGCACCGTGCGCCGGCGGGTTAGGTTCGCGCAGAATTCCGTTGCGCGTCGCTCCATCTCAGCAGGATTAACTTCCTGAAAGTCCAGCGGAATAAATCTTGGCTCACTCATGCTTCCCTTCCTCCCGCATCGCTCGCCTTGCGCAACTCAGGCGCCTTACTCGACGAGCGCCGCACTGCTCTAATCTTCCGGTTCAATCGTAAATGTCAATGGAAATCCCTCTAGCCGGGCGGCAAAGTGCGCCTTTCCCACTCTGCGTTCTGCCTCACTTTTGGGCAGCACCGCTACCAATGCCATGCCATTGTTGTGCGCCAGATAGGTGATGTGCTCAGCAAAGACGGGCGTAATCTCGAAGACGCGTATGAGGATGGCAATCACAAAGTCGAATGGCGTCACGTCATCATTGTGTATTAGCACCCGGTACGGCGGCTCCTCCTCCGGCTCAACATGAAGCGCCTGCTCTTCCTCGGCCTTTCGCGCCTTATCGGTGTCTGCAGTCGCTGTCGGAAATGCACCCATGCGAAAGATTATAGTCAGCGAGGAACAAGGCGGCAAAGGGCAAATCCACGCGCTCGCTGTCGAAAGATCTCGCGGCTGCTATAATGAAACTCGTGCCGGGTCTTTGCGAATATCCCGCAGGTCTGGCCGAGATTGCTCGTTCTGCGCTGACCCCGGCCAAGAGTTGCGGGGTTATGTCTTCAATTCGCGAGAAGATCACACAGTCGTGCTTCGTCGCCGGCATCCAGTCACCGGCGGACTGAACCAGAATGGAGATTACGCTACCACTCCCCGAACCGGCAGTCCTGATCGCCTGCTGCATATTAGGTGCGTTGGCCATTCTGGTCGGTTACATCGCCTTTGTGTTCACCCGTCGCGACGATGCAGACGGCAACTTCATTCTTGTACTGGTGGTGATTGCCCTTGTGGCCGCGCTATTGTGTGTTGGCGCCCTGCTGGCCGGTGCCGGGCTCACCCGCCTGCCGTAGAAAATCCCTGGTGGGGGCGGAGCAATGGCGCGGATAGCTCTTCATGCACATTACCATTGTACTTTGTGGAATCGTGTATACTTGTCTATCATGGGAACAGGGGCCGGTAGGGAGTAGACATGCGCAAGTCCGAAGCCGTTTGCGCGCTCTCTCGGTGTCATGCTTTTGAAGGTCTGGTCAACAACTCTATTTCGTAACTGAGGAAGGAATATGCGTTCACGTTCGAGTCTCATTCGAGTCGGTTTGCTGGTTGTCATCTTGATTGGTGGTATATGGCTGGTTGGCCGCAACGTTGGGCCGGCGCCGGAGACCGTAGAACGAGGGGTCGCGGTGCAGCAGGCCCTTGCGCCGGCGCGAGAAGGCAGCGGCAATGCTGCCTCCGAACCTCAGCCGGAAGGGGTGCGGCTGGCGGGACAGGAATCCGTCAAGCCGGCGGAGGTTTACTTGCTGGATGTGCCGGAGGGCGCCAGCGATGTAGATGAGATGGAGCAGCTCTATCTGTCCGGCAACCTGGACCTCGGCATTAACGAAGGACCAGTCAGCGAAGCCGTTTTCCAAAACTTGCTGGAGGAATCAGCTGCCCAGGGTGTGGACCCCACCGTGCAAGTCTATGAAGAGGGCGCCGGAATAGAAGCCTTGACCCTGGGGGCTAACTGGAAGTCAATTGACTACACCCAGTCGCAGCAGGGCGTGCCGCCCGACCCGGATATCATGGTCGGCACCAGTCACATCGTAGTGGCGGTGAACACCAGCTTCCAGGTATTTGATAAGAACGGAACCAGTCTGTATGGGCCGGTGCTTTTCGAATCGTTCTGGGGCAGCAATTGCGGCACCGGCAGCAACGTGACCATGTTCGACCCCTATCTCGACTACGACGAGGAAGAAAACCGGTATGTACTGGGCATTACGGCCTACGATCCCAGCGTCAACGGTGGAGACAACGGCTATGCATGTATCGCCGTTTCCAAGACGGATAGCGCTACCGGTTCCTGGTGGCTTTATTCCTTTGACGGGAATCCTGGCGGCGGCACAGACTACTTCTTTGATTATCCACACATGGGTGTCGGGCAGCGCGCCCTGTTCCTGTCCGCAAACATGTTCGGGGCAAGTTTCGTGCGCAATCATGTCTTTGCCTATGACAAGGACGCGATGTACGCCGGCGCTACTGCCAGCAGCGTCAAGTTTGATGTCGGATCCGCCAACTTCACCATCCAGCCGGCGAAGATGCACGGCTACACCACCGGCGGTTGGCCTACCAATTCAAGTGAACCGCATTATCTGGTCGACGCGGCATATGGCAACAACCAGAACAAACTAACCATCTGGAAGTTCTCCGACCCATTTGGGTCGCCTTCGTTGGTCCAGGCGGGCACTGTCACCGTCAACACTTACAGTCTGCCGGTCGCGCAAGTGCAGCAGGGCGGCAGCAACATTACCGGCAACGATGACCGGCTATTGGACGTCAAGTATTGGGGCGGCAAGCTCTACGCCACGCACCATATCGGCTGCAATCCGGGCTCCGGCACTGTGAACTGCATTCGCTGGTACATCATTGATGTCAGCAGCGGCACGCCCGCCCTGGTCGACCAGGGTACGTTTTCCAGCGCCAGCAACTATCGTAGCTTCCCGGCCATTGCCCCGAACGCCTGCGGCGATGTGATGGTGGGTTACACGCGGATGAGCAGCAGCATGTACCCAAGCGTCTATGTCGCTGGTCGGGAGGCGGGCGATGCAGCCGGCCAACTGAAGAATGAAACCGTGGTACATGCCGGAGAAGACTACTATACGGCTTATGACGCGGTGCCGCGCCGGTGGGGAGATTATACCGGCATGGCGATTGATCCCGATGGCGTCACCTTCTGGTACGTCGGAGAGTATTCTCGAAACCAGGCGACGGCGCGCTGGTCTACCTGGGTCTCCGCGCTAAACTGGTCTGGTTGTAGCGTCGGCCCAACTCCGACCCCCGGCCCAACGGCAACTGCCAGTAACACGCCAACGGCGACCAATACACCCGGCCCAATGACGTGCACCGTCTACCCAAGCGCCGACGTACCCAAGACAATTTCCACTAGCGGCACGCCGAGTGTAAGCTCAGTTTTGAGTGTGCCAACCACCGGAACAATTGTGGATGTCGACGTGCAGAACCTGAACGGCACGCATACGTATATCAACGACCTGGACTTTAACCTTACCAGTCCGCAAAGCACGGAAGTGCAGATCATGGCGCGCTCTTGCTCCAGCCAGGACAACTTCGACCTGAACCTGGACGACGAAGCCAGCGGAACCTGGCCCTGCCCGCCGACCGGCGGCGGCACCTATCTGCCGAGCAATCCGTTGTCCGCCTTTGATGGTCAGAACGCAGCCGGCACGTGGACGTTGCGCATTGACGACAACGCCAACCTGGACGGCGGCAGCCTGAACGGATGGAGTCTGGAGATCTGTGTAGAAGGCGCCGGGGCCACGGCTACGCCTACCAGCACCTCTGCGCCGCCGACATCTACCAACACGCCGGCTCCACCGACAGCGACCAACACGCCCGCCCCGCCCACAGCGACCAATACGCCCGCCCCACCGACGGCGACCAACACGCCCGCCCCACCCACCGCGACCAGTACGCCAGGATCCAGCAACGGACTGCTCTACCTTAGCTCCACGTCCAACGGAACTATCGGCGGAGTCAGCTTCGCCGACGAGGACATCGTAGTCTATGACACCGTCAGCGGTTTGTGGGCGATGTACTATGACGGCTCAGACACCGGCATTACCGCGGACGTGGATGGCTTCGAATTGCTGTCCGATGGCAGCATGCTGTTGACCTTTGATGTGGCGTTGACAGTGCCTGGAGTCGGTTCAGTAGCGGACGCTGACATCGTTCAGTTCTTCCCCACTTCTACGGGTTCGACGACGGCCGGCACGTACACGATGTACTTCGATGGCTCGGATGTTGGGCTAACGACAAGCGGCGAAGATCTGGATGCCATTGGCTTGTCGGCGACCGGCGACCTGTTGCTGAGCACCACCGGAGCGGCCTCAGTTACCGGCGCAACCGCCGCCGATGAGGACCTGTTGATCTTCACTCCCACGACGCTGGGCAGCTCAACCAGCGGCACGTGGAGCCTGTACTTTGACGGCTCTGATGTCGAACTGACCGCCAACACGGAAGATGTCAATGCCGCCTGGCTTGCGGGCAACGGCGACATCTACCTCTCGACCACGGGCAGCTTTACCGTGCCGGGCGTCAGCGGTACCGGCTCCGACATCTTCATCTGCGCTCCCGGCTCCACCGGCTCCACCACTACATGCACCTTCAGCATGTACTGGGTTGGCTCACTGTACGGCTACGGCGCAGAGGTCGTTGATGGATTTGAGGTTGTGCCGTAAGCAACAGGCTTGAAGAGGCTCCCGATTAGCGACCGGAACTGACGGAAGCGGGGTCTCGGCGAATGATTCGCCGAGACCCCGTCTTTTGTTTACTCAAAGTAGCGCCACTCACGGCGGACGACGTAGCCGACAACCGCCAGAGGTAGGAAGGCGGCGAATACGATCAGCAGGCTGCCGGTGTTAATCAGGCCGACAAACGCTGTCATGATAGTCGCGGCCAGATAGAGATTTAGCCCCCACTTCTGCCAGTACCACAATGCCAGGCCGGCAACCACATCCAGCGCCGATCCCAACAGAAAGAGGCCATAAACTACCGGATGGGTAACTCCTCCCTGGTAGTTCTTTTCGCCGATAGTCATCAGGGTCAG
>CAYVQP010000160.1:0-5321 GCA_964452775.1 uncultured Ardenticatenaceae bacterium
TGCACATTCGCCGGCTCTGCACATCGGATCATCCCCTAACTCACTTTTCCTGCAATCCGGCAAGGTACATTGACCAACGCGAGCGTCTGGACACGCCGGCGACAATTGTATCATAACCAGCCGCCGGCAATAGCGCAATCTCTTGACGGACCCGGCATCTCTCGACTAAAATGAGCGCATGTTACCCGAGCAAGTACCCAGGTAGGCCCGACCTCCTCCCCACCATCTTTTCTTCCTGCCCGCCCGTCGCTGACGGCAACCGATGCGCCGCGGCGGTGTGTTGTTGTCACCCTGACGCACAACCATTGGAGAAAAGATGCTCATGCTTTCCAACAAGCTATTCACTATTCTAAAACCCCTTCCACTCGCCCGGCGTAGCGACGTTTCTCGCCGCGCGGCAATCCTCAGCTTCGGCGCGCGCTTTGCCGACGAGCTGCTCAGCGGCCTACCCGATGTGCTGATGCCCACCATTCGCAGTCAGCTCGGGCTGAGCCTGACGCAGGTGAGCCTGTTGGGTCTGACCCTGAACTATGTCGCTGCCGGCGTCGAGCTGATCAACGGCCTGCTGATCGACATCTGGCAGCGGCGCTGGCTGATGGCCTGGGGCGCGGCCGGCATCGCCCTGGCGATCATCACCATCGGCCTGGCCCCCACTTTTATTGTGTTGCTGCTGGGCTACGCCATCTATGGCCTGGCCAGCGGGCCGTTGGCGCATACGGCCGACGTGGTATTGATCGAGGCATACCCGGATGCGCCGGATCGCATTTATGCGCGGGCCACCCTGGTGGACACCTTGGGCGCGTTGCTGGCCCCGTTGTTGGTCAGTATCGCTATCCTGGCTGGAGTCGAGTGGCGGATGCTCTTGCTGCTGGTGGGTGCAGCCGGCCTGGCCTACGCGGCGCTCATTGTGCGCACTTCCTTCCCCGCCCCGGGGAGGGCCGAAGGTCAGCAACAATTCGGGTTCTGGGGCGACGTGCGGCAAAACGTCCGCGCTGTGCTGGTCAGCCCGCGCGCCTTGTCCTGGCTGCTCTTCCTCTTTCTCTTTGACGTTTTCGAGACTTCGGCGATTTTTCAGACCATCTGGCTGTATGAAGACGCCGGCATGAGTCAGGCGCTGATCGGGGTCTACAAAGCGATAGAGTTTGGGGTGGGCGTGGTCAGCCTGCTCGTCCTGGACCGCTGGCTCGAGCGGGCCGGCTTCCGGCGGGTGCTGCTGATTGCCTGCGCAGGGTTGTTGCTGCTTGCGCCGGCCTGGCTGCTTGCGCCGGGTATCTGGAGCCGCTTCGTGATCGGGGTCCCGCTCAACTTCCTGGCAGCGGTCGTATGGCCGATTGGCCGCGGACAGTCGCTGGCCAGCGTGCCGGGGAGGGCCGGCGCCATCACCGCTGTCAGCTCCCTATTCGGCGCGATCCCCTTGCCGCTGCTCTTCGGCCTGCTGGCCGAAGCGATCACGTTGACCGCGGCGATGCTGTGGGTCAGCGTGGGCGCTTTGCTGTTGCTGACCATTCTCGTCCTAGTGGCGCCGCTGGCCGCCGAGCAGAATGCCCAGGAGTAACATGATGGCTGTAGCCAGTAGCCAGGCATAGGGAAGCCGGGGCCGGTCGTTGGCCAGCTCCGGCAAGTCCGGCATAACCGGCGAAATAATCACAGCCGGTGGAACCGGGACCGGTTGCGACGTGGTAGTTGGGGCAATCTCGGCTGAGCGAGGCAGCGAAGTGACCGGCAGCCGGTAGATGGCCCCCCGGTTCGGTCTGATTTGCGAGCCGAAGCGATTGGCGTATACCTTGGTGAACTCGGCGCCAAAGAGGAAGATCTGCGCCGAGAAATATACCCAGAGCAGGATCAAGACCAATGAGCCGGCTGCGCCATATGCGGAGAGCCGCGCAAAGGTGGTGAAATAGAAACTCAGCCCCTTAATGGCAATCATGAAAAGAACCGCAGTCACCAGCGCCCCTATCCAGACGTCGCGCCAGCTGATTTTGACCCGGGGTAAGACCTTGAAGACCAGGGCAAAAATGATGGTCAGCGAGACGAAGGTGATCAGCGGGTCAAGCAGGTTGAAGATGCGCACGGCCTCTTGCACATGTTGGGCCAGAAAAGCGCTGACCGCATTTAGCAGGGTGTTCACCAGAAAGGTGGCGATCAACAACAGGCCCAACAAGCCAATGAAACCAAAGGCAAGCGCCCGATCCTTGAGGATGACCCGGGCTACATTGCGCTGCGGATCAGGAGCAACGTGCCAGACAATGTCCAATGAGAGCTGTAGCTGGGCCAGTAGGTTGGAGCCGGCATACAGGATGATGCCCAGGTTCACCAGGGTGCCGAGGAGGGTGCCGGATGGCTCGAGGAAGTAAGCCGCAATATCGGCAATCGCCGCCGCAGTTTGCGGGTCCAGATTCTCAGCGATCTGCTCCAGGAAGCGGGCCAGCACCTCTTCGGTAGTGAACCAGTTGCGCAGGAGCCGGCCCACCAGGAGCGTGATCATGGCCAGCAGCGGGGCCAGCGAAAAGATGCTGTAATAGGCCAGCGCGGCCGCCTGGCGCGTGGCCCCGTCCAGGCTCCACGCCTGGACGGAATCCCTGATCAGGTAGAAGAAATCTTTCGGCTTCATCTCTCCCTCTAGAGTCCGGCGAATATCCAGTTGAGGTGGCTACATTATACCTGAGTGCCGGGGGAATGTGTGCCGGGCGCGCGGCTGCGTTACAATTCGGCCATGACATCTGCCCAACAGCACAGGGAGAGACAACCGCAGCAACTCCTATCCAGCGGGGAGTTCCTGCGCACAATGCCGGCGATGCTGGTTCCCCGGCTGCCGGCCCACCTGCAAGGCGTGCAAAGCCGTCAGCCGTTTCGCTGGCTGATTCAATTTCACTTCGGCGAACCCCGCCTTCATTATGAGGTCTCGTCCGCCTGGCAGCGCCCCGGTTGGGAGCTGGGTCTGCACTTCGAGGCGGTGGATAAGGATCTCAATCGCTACCTGCTCGTCGGTTTCCGCCGGCATTTGCTGGAAATTAAGGACCGGCTGGGCGAGAGTATAGAGGCGGAGATGTGGACGCACGGCTGGACCAAGGTGTACGATGTGTTGCCGCAAGAGCAACTGACCAGCGACTATCAGGGGCGCGCGGCCGATCGCCTGAGCGAGATTATCGTTTGCCTGCAGCCGATCTTCGCTGAGTTGCGGGATGATGTGAAACAGATTTATCGCTAACGAGATCCCGCAGGGCGAGCAGCGTATGCTCTCTGGGATGAATTCGGGAAGGACCCGCGGGGTTTTTCGCCCTGTAGCTATCTTGGCCCCAGCGGTATACAACCGGTTACAGCCGGGCGCACTCGACGGCAGTAAGATCAGGGTTAGCCGGAGATAGATCATGCAGATCGCCCCATTCGCCATTGAAGAGTTCTTCGCCCGGTACGAGTTCAGCGTGCCCTACCTGCTCTGCGCCTCCGATTGCGAGTCAATGACTGCCGGCGAGCTATTGACCCTCGCGCAAGTGGATTTGTCGAGTTTGGGCGAGCTGCACCTGGGCTACACCGAGTCGCAAGGGCATCCACAATTGCGAGCCGCCATTGCCGGCCTCTACCAGGGCGTCTCGCCGGATGATGTGGTAGTGCTGGCAGCGCCGGAAGAGGGCATCTACGTGACCATGCAGGCCCTGCTGGAGCCGGGCGATGAGGTGGTCGTTATTTCACCGGCCTATGACTCCCTGCGCAACCTGGCCGTCCAGATTTGCGGCGCGGAGAATGTACATTACTGGCCGGTAAGGCCGGTAGGTGGCTCGTGGACGCTCTCGCTCGACGAACTGGAAGCCAAACTGTCGCCGGAGACGCGCCTGCTGATCGTCAATTTTCCGCACAATCCCTCCGGCTATCTGCCCGGCCGGGCGGAGTTCGAGCGGATCATCGCCCTGTGTGACCGACACGGCATCTGGCTGTTCTGCGATGAGATGTATCGCGGCCTGGAGCTGCGCGGCCGGGAGACGTTGCCTTCCGCGGCGGAGCTATACGAGCGTAGCGTCGTCCTGGCCGGCCTCTCCAAGGTGCACGGGCTGCCGGGATTGCGGGCCGGCTGGCTGGTGGTGCGCGACGCCGCGTTGCGCGCACGACTGATAAACTGGAAGCACTACACCAGCATCTGCGCGCCGGCCCCCAGCGAATTCCTGGCCGCAAGCGCGCTACGTGCGCAGGCAGCGCTGGTGGCCCGCAGCCGGGGGATCATCGAGCGCAACCTGGATGTGGCGGAGGGCTTCTTTTCCCGCCGGAGTGATCTATTCACCTGGCGACCTCCGGCAGCCGGCTCGGTTGCCCTGGTCGAGCTGCACCTGCCGTCAGCCACAGCCCACTGCGAGCAGTTGATTGCAGACGCCGGGGTCTTGCTGTTGCCCGGCCCATACCTTGGGCACGATGACCGCCATGTGCGCCTGGGTTTGGGACGCCTAAACTTTGCGCAAAATCTGGCGGTGTACGACAATTGTCTACATAGATATGGCTATTAGGCGGGGTTCTCGGGAACCTGGTCTGGTGATGCGGCCACGAACCCGCTTGGCTCTGTAGATTCCAGAAAACTTGATCGACACAGGGGTATTCGACGCCGATGGACACGACAGCGAGCAATGAAGGAGTAGATACACTGGCCGGGCAAAGACAGTTCCCAACGGCGGACGATCTCGCTGCCTGGCTGCTGGAGCAGAGAGTAGATATCAGCGCGTGGGGAATCAATGGGGCCAAGAGCGTGTTGAACCTGTGGAACGAGGTGTGGCGCGGCGAAGCGCAGTTGTTGCCCAACCCACCGCTGCGGCTGGTTCAGGTGGTGCGGGTGATTATTCGTCGCGACCGGCGCGTATTAGTCGAAGCCAGCCAGACCTTAACTGATGGTCGCAAGCGAGAGCGCAACCGGCCGCCGTCGGAGAAGGTGATGCCGGACGAGGATCCATTGGCGGCGGCTCGTCGTTGTCTGATGGAGGAGATGGGCGTCGCGCCGGACTCCATTACTATTCATCAAGAGAGCTATCGCCAGGAGCAGTTTTTTGGCGAGTCCCAATCGTATCCCGGCCTGGAAAGCTGCTACTACTTCCACGTGGTGGACGCGACGGTGCAGGGATTGCCGGATGGCCCTTTCAGCACAGGGGAGCAGTCGCCGGGGCCGGGCGAGCCGGTAAGCTGCCACCACTGGGAGTGGCGCGAGGAGCCGGCAAATACCGCTCCCCCAATCTAGCATTTCTCGCCAGCCAAGAACAAAACCCCGCAGGTCTATCCAGCATCCTTCGTAGAGCAATCTTTCGCGGAAAGACCTGCGGGGTTTGGGACGATTTTGGGGGTGAAAC
>CAYVQP010000161.1:0-3746 GCA_964452775.1 uncultured Ardenticatenaceae bacterium
CGCGTGAGCAATTGAGCGCAACTTTCCCGGAAACTCAGAAGTTTCCGGGAAAGTGGGCTGCTGCGACCATGCCGGCCACAGCAACCGGCCCTCACGTAAGAAAAAAGTTGGATTGGTTTCCAGGAAAAATAACGCTACTATAGGACTCAACCACACTGCACCGGCCCACCACGTTCAGAGGATCGCCTATGAACTGACCCGAAGCGAAAGCGATGACCCCCTGACCCAATCAAGGAGTTCGCATACCAGCAAGAGATTCATTGCTGCTATGGAGGTGGATCATGAACACCCGCAAGTTCGTCGCCCTTAGTTTCGTGATGGCAATCTTTCTCTCGGGGGCCTTTCTCTTAGCTCGGGGGAGCAACCTGCAGGCGGAGACCGCCGCCCGGCAGCACGCGTTGGTCGGCGTAGTCGCCCCGGCCGGCGCACAAATTCAACTCGGATCAACCGCCGGCGCGGAGTCAAGCCGCGAAGTCGCCCAACCGGTGGCCTCCATTCCCCTGCGCGACATGCCCGTTGGCGTCTACAACTACGGCAACGACCAGTATCGCCGCTGGCTGAACGGCGAGATTGACCTCGAGTTCGACGGCATCCCGCCCGCGCAGCTGCCCGCCCTTTGGGCCGAAGCCCTGCAACTACCCGCCGCGCCCGCCGGCGAAGCCTCCGCCTTCGCTCCCACTCCATTGGGCGGCTTTGACTCACTCGACTCCAACGACTGTTGCGGCGGCGGCCAATTGACCCCGCCTGACCCGGAGATGGCCGCCGGCCCGAACCACGCCATCGCCGTAGTCAACGCCGCCCTGGAAATTTACGATTTGGCCGGCAACACCCTCGTCGGCCCCACCACCCTGAGCACCTTCTTTACCCCGCTCGGCGGCCCCTGCCAGTCCTTTCCCTTCGACCCGAACGTGCTCTACGACGAAGAACACGACCGCTTCTTCATCGCCGCGGACGGCAACGGGCAGAGCTACTGCGTCGGCGTCTCGCAAACCTCAGACCCCACCGGCGCTTACTGGCTGTATGACTTTGCCAGCGTAGACATTGGCGGGGCCTTCTTTGACTACCCGCATGCCGGGGTAGGCGACAACGCCATTTACATGGGCGCGAACCTCTTCGGCTCCGGCCAGGGTTACGTCTACGCCATGGACAAGACGGCCATGTACAGCGGCGCCCCGGCCGCCATCATCGGCCGCATCCTGTCCGGCGGCTTCCACACCACCCCGCAGCCCACGCGCCTGCACGGCTGGCTGCAGGGCACCTGGCCCAGCGGCGGCCCGCATCACTTCCTGGCCGGCACGGGCTTCAGCAATGCCTCCACCTACCAGTTTTACAGCTGGAACGACCCCTTCGGGGCCAACGTGCTGACCTATGTCGCCTCCTTCAACTTCCCGGCCATCCACGGCGTGGCGGTGGGCGTGCCCGTGCAAAGCCCGCAGATGGGCGGCATCAGCCTCACCGCCAATGACCCCCGGCCGCTGGACTTTGAATATCGCAACGGCTCCGGCTGGACCACCATGGTCGTCTCCTGCAATCCCGGCGGCGGAACCGTCAACTGCATCCAGTGGGCGGAGATTGACCTGGCTGCCGGCGCCGTAGCTCAAACGGACGTCTTCCGCACCACCGGCCAATATCGCTACTTCCCGGACATCGCCGCCGACGATTGCGGCCAAGCGATTGTGGGCTATACCCGCTCGAACAGCGCCAGCTTCCCCAGCGTCTACGCGGCCGGCCCGCTGGTGGCCGGCTCCACCCCCGGCGAAACCCTGGTCAAGGCCGGCGAAGTGGCCCACTACACCTACGCCAACCGTTGGGGCGACTACACCGGCATGACCGTGGCCCCGGACGGCATGAGCTTCTGGTACCTGGGCGAATACAGCAAGAACAACGCCCATCCTACCGTCAATTGGGGCAACTGGATCGGCCACCTCTCCCTCGACTGCCAGGGCGGAACGGACACGGTCATCTCGCGCAAGATTAAGGCCATCTACAACCACCCGAACTTCCCCGGCGTCTACATGGCCAAGGTACAGGCGGTGGACCCGGCGACCATGACCCCCGTGGCCGGCGCAACCGTGGACGTGACCCTCACCCTGCCGGACGGCGCCACCATGCCCTCCGCCATGACCAACGCCGGCGGTTGGGCCAAGTACATGCAGGCCACAGCCGGCGGCGGCAACTGCACCATCACCGTGGACAACATCACCGCCCCCGGCTACACCTTTGACCCCGGCCAGGGGGTGACCACCAAGACGATCCCCTGCTCGCCGGAACTGTTTCAGCTTGAATGGAGCGAATCTGAGTAGGTAGTGGATGGGTGACTGTCACTTTGCAAGTGACGGTCACCTATCCCTGCTCAATGGCTTCGTCGCGGATCACTGTCCAATCCGGCGAGCCCTTTGAAGGCGGGATGGCCCCGATATAGTCGAAGATCGTCTTCCTGACCGGCCGGAGATGAAGCTCCTGTCCCACCTGGACGACCGCAAAGCTGTCCCCCGGCCCTACCTCCAGGGCTTCCCGCATTCTTTTGGGGATTGTGATTTGCCCCCTGGGGCCAACCTTGATCAGCATTGCTCACAACTCCTGAGAACGGAATGATACGAAGTGGTAAGCAGAACCGATTTCTGCTTACCACTTACATTCTGCATACTTTCTCAAGAATGTCAATCTGGCAGGTGACTGTCACCTTGAAAGTGACAGTCACCAAGAATCCACCTATTGCTGCTCCCTCCAGGGGACCGAATCCGGCGTGAAGAGCGGCTGCCCGAACTGCTCCACCCCAAACTGGGCGATCAGCTCCTGCGCCTCGACGGAGATCAGCCAGTCAATGAACTGCTGCGCCTGCTCCGCCTTGATGTGCGCGCCCTTGTCCGGATTGACGGCGATCACCCCATAGGGGTTGAACAGGATGGGGTCGCCCTCCACCATGATTTCCAGGTCGGTGCCCTCCAGCGTGCGCGCCAGGTAGGTGGCCCGGTCGCTGAGCGTATAGGCCTGCTCCTGATCGGCGATGGTCAGCACCGCGCCCATGCCCTGTCCGGCGGCATTATACCAGTCGCCGGCCGGCTCAATGCCCGCCTCCGCCCACACGCTCAGTTCCTTGGTGTGTGTGCCGGAATCATCGCCGCGCGACACAAAGGGCGCTTCCGCGGCGGCAATGGCGGCAAACGCCTCCGAAGCATCGGTCATGCCGCGAATACCGGCCGGGTCATCCGCCGGGCCGAGGATGACAAAGTCGTTGTACATCACATCCTCCCGGCGCGAACCATGCCCGGCGGCCATGAACTCGTCTTCCAGGGCGCGGGCGTGGACCAGCAGCACATCCGCGTTGCCGTCCTGCCCGATTTGCAGCGCCTGGCCCGTGCCCACTGCCACCACCTCAACCGTGATGCCGGTCTCTTCCTCAAAGACGGGTAGGATGGCGTCCAGCAGGCCGGAATCCTGCGTGCTGGTCGTCGTAGCCAGGATGATGCTGCTGGCGTCGCCGGCTGCAGCAGCTTCGGTGGGCGCTTCCTCGGCCGGCGCTTCCGTAGCCGCCGGCTCCTCCGTTGCCGCCGGCGCGGTGGGCGGAACGGCGGTCGGCGTCGAAGCCGCTCCCCCGCAAGCCGCCAGCAAGATGACCAGAATCAGTGAGATAACCCATAACTTTTTCAACTTGAAGTTCTCCTAATCTTCTATTTTTCCCCGGAAACTTCTTGGTTTCCGGGGAAATGCTATTTCTGAAATTCTATTTTTCCCCGGAAACTTCT
>CAYVQP010000161.1:3846-5266 GCA_964452775.1 uncultured Ardenticatenaceae bacterium
GACAAACGCCGCCGTTCGCGGGTCGGCCGGCGATTCAAAAAACTGGCGCGCCGGCTGAATCTCCACGATGCGCCCATCCAACAGCAGCGCAATCCGGCCGGCCATCCGCCGCGCCTGAAAGACATTGTGCGTCACCAGGACCACCGTCGCCCCGCGCTCCCGGCTGAACTCCGTGATGCTCTTCTCCAGCAGGGCCACATTGTACGGGTCCAGGTTGGCCGTCGGTTCATCGAGCAGCAGCACCTCCGGCTGCACCACCAGCGCCCGGGCCAGCGCCACCCGCTGCGCCTCGCCGCCGGACAGGGTACGCGCGCGCTGATCCGCCAACTCGCGCAGCCCGACCGCCTCCAGCGCCCGGCCGGCCAGCGCCCGGCTCTCCTTCAATCCGCGCAGCCGCAAGCCATACTGCACGTTCGCAGCCACGGAGCGGTCCAGCAGATGCGGCCGCTGGAACACCGTCGTCACCTTCCGGCGCATCTCCGTGGGCATCTTCTGCCCCTGCCCGAATGGGAGCCGGTTAAAGAACACCGTTCCCTCGCTCGGCTCTTCCAGGAAGTTCAGCAGGCGCAGCAGGGTGCTCTTGCCCGAACCGCTTGGCCCGACCACCGCCAGCACCTCCCCGGCGAACACCTCCAGCCGGTCAATGCGCAACACCTCCCGCCGCCCGTAGCGCCGGCTGACATCCTGCAACTGGTAAATCAGCTCACTCATTGATCGTCCGGCCCTGCAGGCGCATCATCAGCGCATTGGCGATAAACGTCAGCCCCAACAGGATGACTCCCAGGGCGATAGCCAGGGCGAAGGCCCCCTTCTGCGTCTCCAGCACGATGGCCGTGGTCAACACCCGCGTCTTGTGCTCAATGTTGCCCCCGACCAACATCACCGCCCCGACCTCAGAGATGATGCTGCCGAAGCCGGCGATAATCGCCACCAGCACGCCCGCGCGCGCCTCCGTAAGCGTGGCGACCGTCGTCTGCCAGCGGGTCGCGCCCAGCGCCCGCACCTGCAGGCGGATTTGCGGGTCCACTCCCAGCACCGCGGCCATCGTCAAGCCGGCCACCAACGGAAAGGAGATGATCGTCTGGGCCAGGACCATCGCCGCGGGGGTAAACAATCGCGGAATGAGCGGCGACTCAATTTGGCCCAACGGCCCGGCCCGGGAGAGCAGCAAGTAGACGAACAGGCCGATGACTACCGGCGGAAAGGCCATCCCCGTGTAGACCAGCACGATCAGCAGCCGGCGGCCGATGAAGCGGCTCAGAGCCAGGAAAGCGCCCGCCGGTATTCCCAGGGCGGAACTAATCAGCAGGGCCAGGCCGGTGACCTGCAGGGAGAGGATGACGATCTCCCACAACCCCTTGTCGCCGCCGAAAATCAGCTGTCCGGCGTGGATGATGCCTTCAGCAAGTTCGTTCATGGT
>CAYVQP010000162.1:0-5212 GCA_964452775.1 uncultured Ardenticatenaceae bacterium
CTCTTAATCGTCTGGTTGAAGGTTCGAGTCCTTCCGGGAGCACCAGTGCTGAGAAGGTCCCTGCGGGGGCCTTTTCTTGTTTTCCCGGCTTGCTCGGGGTGCAGGGGGCGAACGAATTGCGAGTCAGTTGCTGCGCGGTTGACCTGTAACCGCTGGCAGCCCCGCCGAACTGCGGGTAGAATCTGCCAGGTAGGCGTTGGGGGGAGAGAGCGGGACGAATGGCCGAGTTCTTTCAGCGCAATATCGTCGTTGTCTTCTTCCTCTACGGGCTGGCCTTCTTCTGCATGGGACTGGTGGTCTGGTTGGAGTCCCGGCGCAGCTCCGGCTTTCCCATTGCGCGCGCCATGGTACTTTTGGCCGGCTTCGGCATTATCCACGGCCTGCACGAGTGGTTCGAAATGTTTCAACAGCTCGCCGCGTCCGGAGCAACCCGCATCCCGTCCTGGCTACTGCTAAACGAGATTCGCATTCCCCATCTGGTGCTTTCCTTCCTGCTATTGATCCTCTTTGGCGTCCGGCTAATCTATTCGCACCACCGCACCGATGGATTCGAAAAGCCTATTGCTCTCCTGGCAGCGGGGTTGCTGCTGGGATTGTGGCTGCTCAGCGCAGTCGCCACCCGATATATCTATCAGGTCACCGGGCCGGAGCTGGTGACGGCTATTGATGTACTGGCGCGATATATGCTGGGTATCCCGGGCGCGCTGCTGGCGGCGTGGGCGATTCTTCTTGAGCAGCGTGCTTTTCAGGCGAGGGGAATGCCGGAGTTTGGCCGCCTGCTGCTGTGGGCCGCAATCGCGTTGCTGCTCTATGGCGTAATCGGCCAGCTCTTTGTACCTAAGAGCTTCATCTTTCCGGCCAATGTCATCAACTCCGAGCTGTTCCTGGAGACTTTTCAGATTCCGGTGCAATTATTCCGGGCGATCCTGGCCGGAGTGATTGCCGTTCTGGTTATCAGGGCCATGCGCGCGTTTGACTTTGAACGTCAGCAGAAGTTGGCCGAAGCCAATGCCGCCCGTCTCGCCGCCCAGCGAAACAGCATGGTCATGCAACAAGTCGCCTATACCGAAACGACACGCTTGCACCAGGAACTGCAAGAAGCCTATACAGCGCTGCAAGCGCGCGAAGCCCGGCGGCGAGAATTGCTACAGCAGGTCGTCAACGCTCAGGAGATGGAACGTCAGCGCATCGCTCGCGAGCTGCATGACGGGGCGGGCCAGATCCTTACTGGGCTGGGGCTGGGACTGGCGGCGGTAAGCGAAAGCGTCAAGAGTAACCCTGAGTTGGCCGGCCAGCAGTTGCAGACGATCCGCGGGTTGAGCGGAGACGCGCTGGAGGAGCTGCGGCGTATAATCAAAGACCTGCGACCGGCGGTGCTGGATGACCTGGGCCTGGTGCCGGCGCTGAGTGGCCACATAGAGGAATTCCAACAACGCACCGGCGTCTCGGCTTCGCTGGCTGTGGAGGGCAAGCGCGTCCGGCTACTTCCGGAAGTGGAGACCGTAATCTTCCGCATCGCTCAAGAGGCGCTCAACAACGTGGCCAAGCATGCGAACGCCAGGCATTGTGTGGTTGACCTGCTATTTGGCGAAGATATGTTGCAGTTGACGATTTGTGATGATGGGCGCGGTTTCGATCCTGCTGTCTGGTTGTCGGACGAGGTCGAGCCGCCGCGTGGAGCCTGGGGCCTGCTGGGAATCCAGGAACGAGTTGCTCTGGTGGGCGGCTCGTTCGAAATCGAATCGCAGCCGGGGGCCGGCGCGACAATTCGTGTGCGCGTCCCGCTGTCGAGTGAGGAAGGAAACGGCAATGGACCCGATTAGAATCGTGCTGGCGGATGATCACGCGGTGGTGCGTTCCGGCCTGCGCATGTTGTTGGATGCGCGCCCTGACATGCAAATCGTGGGCGAAGCCGAAAACGGCTTGGAAGCAGTTGAGCGCGCCAAAGCTCTGCAGCCGGACGTAATCCTGATGGATGTGCAGATGCCGGAAATGAACGGTATCGAAGCCACAAAGCGCATCTCCGACGTCGCCCCCAATTGTGCCGTGCTGGCCCTTACCATGCATGAGAACGACCACTACTTCTTTGAGATGCTGCGCGCCGGCGCATCCGGCTACGTGCCCAAACGAGCAGCCCCGGACGACCTGGTGCAGGCCATCCAGAGTGTAGCTGCCGGCGAAGTATATCTCTACCCATCACTGGCAAAGAAGCTGGTAGAGGATTATTTGGGGCGGGCGAAAGCCGGCGATCAACCGCCGGTAGAAGATGCCCTCACGCCGCGTGAGCTGGAAGTTCTGGTGTTGATCGCCGAGGGCAAGACCAACGCCGAGATTGCCGACGATCTGGTGATCAGCATCAAGACTGTCGACCGGCATCGCGAAAACATCATGCAGAAATTGAACCTGCACAGCCGGATTGACCTGGTCAAGTATGCGCTTCGCAAGGGCTTGATTACGCTGGAGGAGTGATCTGGAGCTCCGGCGCAGAAACGATCGGATCACACTCCATTGCCGCCCTGGCAGGTTGGATGGTTTGATCCGGGCAGTTATCCTCCGGCGTGGGTCAAGGCTTCTTCACGTTCCCGCCGGCTGGAGACGCGATTCATCAGGTATCCGATGAAGAGGGTCGCCGCCAGCGGCAGGACACAGCGGAGTACAAATGCAAGCGAGAGATAGGCTGTTGCTTCAAATTCACTCATGACCTGGCCTCCGGTAATCATCTCTTGCCAACTCATATGCTACCAGCAGTATAACGGCCGGAAGGGTCAGAAGTGAATTGGGCTTTCTCCGTGTCCTGATATGGGGAAATTCCCCCAAGAAGGATGGACTGTCTCCCTGATGGACGCGCTCGGCTGCTCTCCCTTATACTGTAGTCAGATTGTTGTCAGTAAGTGCAGCAAGATGGTCCAGGCATCAGCCGATTAAGGAGGTCGCCGTGAACGAGTACTTAGTGGTTCTAACTGTACTGTTCTTCTTTGTCTTGCGGTTTGTGGCGCCGGTGGCGCTGCTGGTTCTAATCGGCCATGTTGCTAGCCGGCTTGAGAACCACTTCTCCTTTCCGGCGCGATCATAGTAGCCGACCACAATCCTCGCCGGGAAAGGCGCTGTCAGCAGGCGTAGGCGCAATCGGTCAGGGTCAGACTCCCGCATTGCTGAGCACAGCTATGGCGTGTTGCATCTGTGCTACGAGTTGGTGGTGCTCAGCGTCAAATAGCGTCATCACTTCCGCGAGCCGCTCCTTCAGCGGCTCGCGATGTTCACCCTCCGGTTCATCGCGCAACAGCTGGATGTAGCTGCTGATCTCCTCTAGCGCATCCTTACGCTCATCGTCCAGTTGCGTGTTATCGATCTCATTTTTTAGTTGATCCAGCGCGTCATCGGGCTGAGGTGTAGGTTCGTCCATCTTTGACTCTCCAGCAAATCTCTCTTGATCATACTCCTATTCCGCGCTGCCCGCCATCGAATCCGGCGCGCCAATTAGCGGGCCGCGAGTTGCTCGCGCAGCTCGTGCGCTTTAGTCACCGGCGTCCGGCAGACAAAGCGGCGACAGACATAGGCAGTCGCGCGCCCGGCCAGGTGGGGCCGATCGCTCAGCAGGGGAACGGCGCTATCACCCAGGCCGGCGGCGATAACTTGAAAGGGGCGAAAACCGGTCCGCGCGACTTCGAGCAGCGCATCTGTCTCGAGGTCGCCCGGCAACCCGGCGATGGCGACCTCTACCGGCTCGCCTATGATCAGCGTCGCCGCCTGTAACCACTGTGCGAAACCACTTGGGTACTGGGCCATCGCGCCGTACAGGGTTGATACCGCCTGCTCGGCTGTCTGCCAGTAGTCGCCGTTGCCGGTCAGCAGGCTGAGTTGCAGGAGCACGCCGGCGCTCACTGCGTTGCCGCTGGGCACGGCATTGTCCTGCACGTCTTTCGGCCGATGCAACAGCGCCTCGTGATCATCGGAGGTGTCGAAGAAGCCGCCGGCTTCATCAACAAAGTGCTGCTGAATGACCTCGACCAGCTCCAATGCCCAGAGGAACCAGCGCTCCTCGAAGGTGGACTGGTAAAGAGCCAGCAGTCCCTCAGCCAGAAAAGCGTAATCCTCAAGATAAGCGTTGTAACGCGCCGGCGCGCCGGCTTTCCATGTGCGGAACAACCTCCCATCGGGCCGGCGCATGGTGCGGTAGAGAAAGTCCGCGTTTTGCTCCGCAACTTGCAGGTAATCACGCCGTCCAAAAGCGCGACCGGCCTCCGCGAAGGCAGCCAGCATCAGCCCGTTCCAGGCTGTGAGCACCTTGTCATCCAGGCCGGGCCAGACTCGCCCGGCACGCGCCGTATACATCCTCGCTCTCGCCTCGCCCAGACGTTGTTCAACTTCAGCTACCGACAGACCCAGCGTCCCGGCAACCTGCTCCAGCGGCCGCGACACGTGCAGGATGTTGCGCCCTTCCCAGTTGCCCTGCTCTGTGACGCCGTAGTAGCTCATGAAGAGGCCGGCATCGTCCGCCAGACAATCGCGCACTTCGGCGGCGCTCCAGACGTAAAACTTCCCTTCCTCGCCTTCACTGTCCGCGTCCAGGCTGCTGTAGAAGCCGCCTGCCTCGTGGCGCATTTCGCGGACAACCCAGTCCAGCGTCTCCTCGGCGATGCGCCGGTATAGCGGCCGGCCGGTCAGCTGCCAGGCGTGCAGGTAAACGCGGCTTAGCAGGGCGTTGTCGTAAAGCATCTTCTCGAAATGGGGCGCCAGCCACTCCTCATCAGTGGAATAGCGGGCGAAGCCGCCGCCTAGCTGGTCGTAAATGCCGCCGTTCGCCATCTGTTCCAGAGTAAACTCGGCCATGTGTAGCGCCTGGGTATCGCCCTGAAGGATATGGCGGCGAAGGAGGAACTCGATGGTCATTGCCGGCGGAAACTTGGGTGCACTGCCGAAGCCGCCCTTGCGTTCGTCGAAATCGCGAAGGAGTGCGCTAACGGCGCGATCAAACAAGCCCGGCCCTAACGCCCCTGCCTGCCCCGCCATTTCAAACCGCCGGTTCAGGTGGGCGGTAATGTCCGACGCGCTCTCCGCGATCTCTCCTCGGCGCTCCTTCCAGGCCCCGGCAATGCCAAGCAGCACCTGCTTGAAGCTTGGCATGCCGTAACGCGGATACTTGGGATAGTAAGTGCCGCCAAAGAACGGTTCGCCCTCGGGCGTGAGCATCACCGTCATCGGCCAGCCGCCT
>CAYVQP010000163.1:0-5086 GCA_964452775.1 uncultured Ardenticatenaceae bacterium
GGACTTGTACTGCTATTGGCCACACTATGCGCGTTGTTGGGGAGCGCCGGCGTCTCCGCCCAGTCATCGGACGTGGGCAGCGCGCTGGACGAATTCGTGCAGCAGCGGCTGGCCGACCTGGACATCCCCGGCGGCGCGCTGGCGGTGGTGCGCGACGGGGAGATAATCCACTTGCAGGGCTACGGCGTGGCCAACAGCGCCGGCGACCCGGTGACCCCGCAAACGCCCTTCCTGCTGGCCTCGTTGAGCAAGTCCATGACCGCCGTAGCGGTCATGCAACTGGTGGAGGCCGGCCAAATCGCCCTGGATGATCCCATCCAGCAATACCTGCCCTGGTTCATGCCGGAGACGCCCATCACCGTGCGCCAATTGCTCAACCAGAGCAGCGGCCTGGACGAACGCCAGGGTTACCAGCGCAACCTGGAGCCTGATAGCGCGGGCGCGTTGGAGCAGAGCATCCGCCGGCTGGCGACCAGCGAAGTGGAGCGGCCGCCGGGCGAAGCGTTCGAGTACTCCAATAGTAACTTCGACGTGCTGGGTTTGCTCATAGAAACCGTCTCCGGCCAACCATATGCCGACTATGTTGAGGCCAATCTCTTCCAGCCGCTGGCGATGGAGCACTCCTTCACCGCGCTGAACGAGGCCCGCGCCGCCGGCATGAGCAGCGGCTTCCAGCCCTTCTTCGGCCGGCAGACCCCCTTTGACGGCTGGATGCCCTACACCCGGGCGGTGCAACCCTCGGCGGGGCTGATCGGCAGCGCGGAGGACCTGGCGCATTACCTGATCGCCCACCTCGACGAAGGCCGCTACGGGGAGAACGCCGTCCTCTCGCCGGAAAGCGTGGCCCTGCTGCATGAGCCGGGGGTGGCCATCAATGAGCGCCTCGACTACGGCATGGGCTGGTTCGTCTGGCCCTTTGACGATGCCGCCCGGCCGGGAGAGGCCATCCCCACCGCCCTCTCCCACGGCGGCGATTGGCTCGGATTCCGGCATCTGATGCTGCTCGTGCCGGAGGAGGAGCTGGGGCTGGTGCTGTTGCTGAACAGCAACGACCCGGCCGGCTCCTCCGCGCACGACAACATCGCCTTCGACGCCGCCTTGCTGGCGCTGGGCCGGCCGCTGCAGAACTATCCGGCCGAGGAAGGGTGGCTGGACCGCAATTTGCGACAGATTGGCGTAGCCCTGATCCTGCTGCTGTTTGCCGGCGGGCTGGTCGCCTGGCGTCGCTTGCGCCGGGGAGAGGTCAGCGACCGCAGCATGTGGTTCTTCGCCGCCCTGGCGGTCATTGACCTGGCGCTGGCCGTCTACTGGCTGTTCATCTACCTGCCCGGCGAGAACACCAGCGTGCCGTTGGTGGTGCGCTTCGCGCCGGATATGGGCGTGCTGCTGATACTGTTCCTGCTGCTGGCTGTCGTCTGGGGCAGCGTGCGCACGTTGTGGGCGGTGTGGCAGTGGCGGCGTACGCGCGCCGGTTGACAAAGTTTGATTACCTGACGCCTGATTGCACTCCAGGCTGCGAGCGCCGGAAGCGCCGGCATTCGTCCTCGGTCAATTGCGGCCGGAGCCGGCGCAAGCGCCTGCCGGTGGCGGCTGATAGCGCCCAATTTCCCGCTTCCGGCGAAGCGGCGTATAATGTACCGTAACCCGGTTTTGAATCCGGCAGGCAATCCTGAGTCAAGAGGAATGTGCAATGCCCACGCTCAAATATGAGAATACGCCGCCCACTTCAGACGAGTTCGGGAGGGCGCTGGCAGAGGTCATGGGGCGAACGAACCCCGTTGATGACTTGCTGGAGCTGAGTGACGAGCTACGGGAGTTTGAACAGCGTTATCAACTGCCGTCGCAGAAATTCTATGCAGACTATCGAGCCGGGATGCTAAATGACGAGCTGCAGCATAACGTCGAGTGGGCGGCGACATATGAGCTCTTTCTGAAGACAAAGGTCAAACTGGAGGCGGCGTTAATGCGCGCCGCCGTACAAGCAGAGAGTCTCGAGCCGGCCTGAGGTGAGCCTGTACCATTATCTGGTTCGATTGGAGTCGCTGCTTCGCTCTCGACAGGACGTAGCAATCGAGTTGCTTCAGGTCGACATGGTGACCATTGGCGCAAGATTTCGCGCCGAGGTCCGTTTTTTCGATGGCTCACGTCTGAGTATCTTTGAACATCTGGAGTTGAGCGGCCGGCGTAGCTTTCAGCGCATAGCTTACAAGTATCACTATCAGGACCAGAGCGACGCGCTGATCTTCCGCTACGACAACTCTCCCCATCATCCCAACCTGGCGACATTTCCCGATCACAAGCATGTCGGGAGCATGATTATTGACGCCGAGCCGCCACACTTGAGCGAGGTGTTGGCGGAGATAAGCCGGCTTATCTACTCGGCTCCACAGGGATGAGCAGGTCGCTATAGATTTGACCAATCTCCAAGATTGGTCAAATCTAATGGCGTCGTATTAGCCGGCGCATCTATCCGCTCCGCCCCAACAAACCCGGCAAAGCGCCCAAAGCCTCGCCCCAGCGCCTCCACAAACGCCTCATCCACACCCAGCGCCTCATCCTCCAGCCACAAGCCCAGGATGACCAGCGTATTCGTCCCCCGGTCAAGCTTGCTATCGAAGCGCGCCACCAGCCGGTCGCCCCACAGGATGGGCATCGTGTAGTAGCCGTACTTGCGCTTCTCCACCGGCTTATACACCTCCCACACATAATCAAAACCGAACAGCAGCTTGGCCCGCCCCCGTGCGCTCACCGGATCCAGCGGGGCCAGGAAAACCACCTCGTCCGTGGTAGTCGTCTCCAGCGGCGACCAGGCCTGCGGAGTGCGACCGGCGCTGAGCTCGTTCAACAACGGGACATCCTCAGCCAGCGCGCAATGGACCTGCTTCCAGCCCTCAACCTTCACCGGCGCAATCTCGCCCTCCGCAAGCAGCGCCTCCTGCAACTGAGTGATCCTGTTGAACGGCGCGCCCCGCCCATACCCATCCGCCGTCCGATTCAGCCGCGACAGGCCGGCAAAGCTGACCTCTTTCTTGACCCGGAAGCGGTCCGTTTCTTCCGGGTCGCACTCCTTCAGCAGATGCGCCGGCGCAACTTCCCCGGCCAGCGCATACACGCGTTCAAACTTCTCCCGGTGGTGGGTCATCACCTCGCCCGTGCGCCACAAATAATACAGGGCCAGGGCGCTATCCTTCCGGCCGCGATAACTATCCGTCCGCTTGCGCGTCGCCGCCTTGAAATCCCGGTTGCTCACCACCCCTCGTTCGCGCAAGATGGCCCGCATCTCCTCCACCGCTTCCGCGTGTTCCCGGCCCATCGAGCGCACCCGCCCGTCGCAATCGGGATGGCCGTCTCGCTCCCGGCCCATTACCACTCGCCAATACGGCAGCTCATCCATCGGCCGCACCGCCAACCAGCCGCCCCAGTCGAAGAACTGCCGCTGCCCGTAGGTCGCCTCCTCCCACATTGCCGGCGCGGAGTCCAGCACCCGGCTATACAAGGCGATGTCCTGGCTGCGGGCCACGATCTGCAGTGGGTCCAGCTGCAAGAACTCCATCGCCCGCATCGCCTGATTCACCCCCTCCAATCCGCGAAAGCGCCGGCCCGGCCACAATCCCTGCTTGCCCAGGATAAAGCGCCGGGCGGTCTGAAGGTCAATGGTCAGCATCATTCCACCTCCCGTTCACTGCGCGCCTTCCTTCCAACCCGACTCTTGTGGGTGAGTCACCATGTAGCCCCAGCCGTCCACCTCCGGCGCGGGCAGGCTCAGGCCGCTTAGAATAGTGGTGACGTTGGTGCGGTGCTCGATGCCGTGATTGATAATCTGAATGTACAGGCCGCGCGCCAGATACTCGACGGTGTTGCCGTCAAATTCCTCGTGCACGATGTGGGCCTGCGGAACGCGTTGAGCGGCTGCCAACAACGCCGGCGCTACCTGCGCGGCATAGTCCGCTATGTCGGCGACGGTATACGGATCGTCGCGCCCGAAGGACGGGTACGGGCGCTCGCCGGTCAGAAGGCCGATATAGAACGATTCTGACCACATCATGTGCATCAACGTATCGCGGATGTTGCCGTATGCGCCGGGGGTCGTGGCGGCCAGCTGTTCGGCGGTCAGCTCCCGGCAGGCGGCAATGACCTGCGCGTTGGCCCAATTGTTGTAACGGATTAGCTCGATAAGAAGGCTTTCGGGTTGGTTGTCCATTGCTATGGTCTCCTGGGTCAAATGAAATCGTTGCCGGATGGTCGGCCGGCAATCAGGCTGAAGACTTCCCGGGCCGGCGCGAGCTGAGCTTTACGCCGGCTCAATTCTCGCCAACCACGCCTGCACATCCGGCTCATGATCGTCGTGGTAATGGTCAAAGAAGTTCCCCGCCCCGTAACGCTTCCCCTTCAAGTTCACAATCCGCCACTCCCGTTCAATCGTCGCCTCCTCCGGCAGCTCCTCTATCACCACCAGAAGTTGCTCAAAGTAGCGCCGGGTCTCGTCCAGCACCGCTTCCAACGGCCGGTCCCGGTTGGTCTCATATATCCAGGCATTTATCGGGTCATCTTCTTGCGGCAAGTCTAGCGGCCACGGCGGGGCGGGCCTCGGCTCGCCCAACTCCGTCGCTCGCATCACCTCGACCAACCGGGCCTGCCAGCCGTTCAGGTGCGCCACCACATCCTTAAAGCTCCACGCCCCATTTACCCCCGGCAGCTCCATCCGTTCCCGCCCAATCCGCTCCAGCAACCTCTCCCACTGCTCATTCTCCGCTCGCAACCACTCCAAAAGTTCGCTCTTGTCCATTGCTGTCTCCTTGATTAACGCTGCCGGTATTATAGAACTCTTGTTCCACGCCGGCAATGCCATACACGGGCTCTTCTTCGCGTCCTTCGCGTCTTCGCGTGAGAAAAGAATGGGGCACGCGAAGACGCGAAGAGCGCGAAGGAAGAAAGAAAGCAGGAGGCTCTTCTTCCCGTCCTTCGCGTCTTCGCGTGAGCAAAGAAGATGGCACGCGAAGGCGCGAAGAGCGCGAAGGAAGAAAGAAAAATGGCTCTTCTTCGCGTCCTTCGCGTCTTCGCGTGAGAAGAGAATGGGGCACGCGAA
>CAYVQP010000164.1:0-5066 GCA_964452775.1 uncultured Ardenticatenaceae bacterium
CGGGCCAATAACTGCCCCAGCCAACGATGTGGGCTTTCTTCATCTCTTGAACCTCGGCCATTAGTGGCGCGTTCGCTAAGTTCGCAGCAAACCCCGTAGGTCTTCCATACTACTTGGGCTTCCAGTTAGATCGCTCGTGAGACCTACGGGGTTTCTTGGTCTAATTCGTGAAATAGCCGAGCAACCAGCTTCGTTTCAGCCAGGATCAGGCCGGCGCACGTCGGGCATGCAGGGCTATACGCGGCGGTTTGCCATTCACTATTGTATCAAAACACGCGCCGGGTTCAGTAGTTGCGCCGAGGACTGCCCTTCGTATAATCGCCCGCCATGCCTACGCACAAACTCCCTAATTTGCGAAAGGTCATCTTCTTCGCAATGGCGCTCATTTTGCTTCTGATCGCCTGCCGCCCGGACCCCGGCGAGAGCCTGCCGGAACCTGACATGGTGTTGGAACAGCCGCCGGCAACTGCTGAAGAAACATTGGCGGCCCTGACCGCGGCGGACCCTCCTGAGCGAGACCTGGTGGCTCTGGCCGAGCGCCTGGGCGGCGCGGTCGATCCGCCGCGAACCGTGGCCGAGCCGGCGACTTCTCGGGTGGGAGATGTGGTCACGTTTTGGTACCTGGATCATGACGCCGGCGGCTACCGGCAGGCAAACGCCCGGCTGGCATATCAATCTGAGGCGCTTAACATGTGGGTGGAAGAGAGCGCGCGCTTCGATGAGGAAAAGCTAAGGGAGGCCGCAGAGTATCTGGAGAGCCGGATACTGCCGGCAAACCGGGCGCTCTTCGGCGATGAGTGGCAGCCGGGGGTTGATGGGGATGTCCGGCTGAACATCCTGCACATGGACAGGTTGGGAGAAGGGATCGTCGGATACTTTGTGGCGGCGGATGAGTTCACCAATGCTGTGAAGGAACATTCCAACCAGCGCGAGCTGCTATACGCCAACCTGGAGCATGCGCCGATTGGCGAAGGTCCATATTATGAACTGATAGCGCATGAGTTCCAGCACATGATCCACTGGGCTGCGGACAGCAACGAATCCACCTGGGTCAACGAGGGGATGGCCGTGCTGGCGGCCTTTCAGAACGGCTACCCAAGCGCCGGCTACGAGGAGGCTTTTGCCGCCGCGCCGGATGTGCAATTAAACGACTTCAGCTACGGGACTCCTCTGACCGGCGCCCAATATGGGGCGGCATTTTACTTCACCGCCTACCTGCTGGAGCGCTACGGCGAACCAGCTATCCGGCAACTGCTGGATGAGCCGGCTAACGGCCTGAGCGGCGTGGAAGCGCTCCTGGCGGTGATTGATCCCGGAGTCGAGCTTGAAGCTCTGTTCGCGGATTGGACCGTCGCAAACTACCTGGATAGCCGGGGGCGCGGCGAGGGCGTGTATGCCTATGAACGCCTTGATCTGCCGGAGTTGAGCGTCGCCGGCGTTGTGCAGCGCTTCCCGGCCGAGGGTACAGACGCGGTGCACCAGTACGCCGCTGACTACATCGAGATCGAGAGCGACCGGCCCGTCACCGTGGTCTTCACCGGCACGCAGCAAACCCGTCTGCTGGATACGGAACCTTATAGCGGCGACTACTTCTGGACGACGTTGCCGGCGGACAGCTCGGACATGACCCTGACCGGCCGCTTTGACCTGAGCGGATTAAGTGAGGCGACGCTGACCTTCCAGCATTGGTACGACATCGAAGAAAACTGGGACTATGCCTATGTGACCGCCTCGACTGACGGGGGAAACAGCTGGCAACTGCTGGAAAGCGCCGGCATGACCCGCGACAATCCGAACGACAACAGCTACGGCCCCGCCTTTACCGGCGTCAGCGGAGGGGGAGACGCCCCCAATTGGGTGCAGGAAAGCATTGACCTCACGCCATTCGCCGGCGGCGAGCTGTTGGTGCAATTTGAGTACATTACCGATGACGCCACCCACGCGCCGGGTTGGGCAATTGATGACATTGCTATCCCGCAACTTGGCTTCCTGGATGACGTAGAGGATGATGATGTGAACGGCCAATGGCAGCCGGCGGGATTTGTGCGCCATACGAATGTGTTGCCGCAGGATTTCATCCTTCAGGCTATTCTGTTGGGTGAATCGAGCGTAACCGTAGAGGCGTTACCGTTGGATGAGAACCGCCGCGGCAATTGGATTTTGCCGTTGGACAACACGACTGATAGGGCTATCCTGGTTGTTTCAGCTGTAACCCCCTTTACCAAGCAGCGAGCGACCTATCGCTACACTATTACCAGGTAGCGCGATTGATTTTTCGATTTTACTGAGTGGTGCGCGTAACAAGCCCCGCAGGTCTACGTCGCGGCCACGGCCTCCGGCGAAATCGCATTGGGACTTACGGGGTTCTCAGCTAATGCGCGAATGCACCACTGAGCGCAGCTAACTATGTCATCTCCACCGCCGGGCGCGGCGAGGCGCCGAAACACGGGAAAACTATGGGCCGCCGGGTTGTTTGCCGGCTGCCTGGCCCTCTTCCTGTGCCTGGGTTGCTTTGCCGCCCTGGGGCTGACCGGCATCCTGGTCTACAGTAGCCAGCTTGCGGGGACCGGCGGCACGCCGACGATTAGCGTGGCCGGGCCGAGGATTACGTTTGAGCCGGCGACCTCGACGCCCACGCCCTTCCCACCAACCATAACGCCGGCCACTCCAGAGGGTGGGCCGGCGCCGGGCAGCGAAACCCCTGTGTCGCCGCCCCCTGCCGCCTCCCCCACGCCGCCCGTTGCTGAGGTTACGCCGGTCGCCAAGCCGGTGCTGGATATCCTACCCCCTCCGCAGATCGACCAGCGAGAGACAACGGCCGGGATGTTTGCCAACCTGGAAAGGTTGCGTGAGACGACCTATCCCGCGCATGATTTTTATGAATCTGCCGGGCGGCTGGGTTCCATTGATATGGGTGAACGAACGATTGTCACTGACCCGGCGAGCATTGGCGAGCAGCGCGAGTTCTATGTTGATGGCGGCATCACCAACGCCACATTGGCCGCAGAGACCGAACACGCCTACTTCTGGGTCGAGGAGGGGCTTGACCTGGACCCGAACGCCTTGCAAGAAGCGGCCGACCGGTTCGAGAACGAGTATTACGCTCAGATTGTTGACCTGATCGGTCCGGCGTGGAGTCCGGGCATGGATGGCGACCCGCACTTCAGCGTCTTGCATTTGGTGGGCAGCCTCAGCTCCGCGGACGAGCTGGGTTATTTCAGCAGTGGTGATGAGCTTCCGGCTACCTTTTACTATGACTCCAATGAACAGGAGATCGTCTATCTGAACATGAGCAACCTCTCGCTCGGGGAGGATCTCTACTTTGGGACATTGGTGCATGAATTCCAACACCTGGCCCACTGGTACATTGACGCCAATGAAACCGCCTGGATGGATGAGGGGTTAGCGCAGTTGGTCGAGCTGTATGTCGGGCTGGAAACGGCTGATTTTCGCGACTACCTGGCCGTGCCGGAGACACGCCTGAACAGCTGGAGCTATGACGATGATGTGTACGCCCATTACAGCGCCGCTTATCTGTTCATGGTCTACCTGTGGGAACAGCTGGGAGAAGAGGCGATTCGAGAGCTGGCCCGGCATCCGGCCAATGGCCTGATGGCGGTCGAGCTGGCGCTGGCCGGCTTTCGCCCCGAGCTGTCCTTGCAGCAATTCGTTGCCAACTGGGCAGCCGCCAATCTGATTGACGATGCCGACGCCGGGCCGGAGTACAATTACCAGCGCCTTGATCTGACCAGCGTGCGCATGGAGCGGAATGTGCGCAACCTGCCTCTGCAAATGGTAACCAGCCTGGACCAGTTCGGCGTGCACTACGTTGATCTGTCCTTTGAAGGGCCGGTGACTATTTCCTTTGCCGGCGACACGACCACCGAGCTACTCCCCGTTTCGCCTCATGAAGGAACGCAGATGTGGTACGCGCCCCCCACCGATGCCGTTGACGCCCAGCTTACCGGCCGTTTTGACTTGCGCGGATTGGACCAGGCCACGTTAACATTCTGGACCTGGTTCGTATTGGAAGAGGATTACGACTACGTCTATCTGTCAATCTCGTCGGATGGGGGACAGAGCTGGGAACTCCTGGTCCCGGATAAGGCGCGCCCCGGCGACTATGGCCCCGCCTTCACCGGCCAGAGCCGGCTCCATCGCGGCGCAGACAATGAGGGCTGGTTGCCCGTGGAGGTGTCGCTGAATAGCTATGTCGGACGCGAGGTGTTGATTCGCTTTGAGATGCTCACCAATTCTCCGGCTTATGGTCAGGGATTGGCGCTGGATGCCATCGAGATACCCGAATTGGGCTTCCTCTCCGGCGCGGAGAATGCTGATGAGGGTTGGGAGAGCGCCGGTTTCGCGCCGGTTGGACAATGGTTACCCCAACTGTGGTCGGTGCAACTCGTGTCCTTCGGCTTGACGCCGGAAGTATATACCCTGCCGCTGGATAAACTTAATCAGGGACAGTGGAGTTTTGAATTGGGCAGGAATGGGGGCACATTGATCATCACTCCCCTGACCCCGTTTGCCTCCAATGCCGCCCGTTACTGGCTGGCGCTCGAGCAATAGCCGCCGGCGCACGGGCTAATTACATCATCGGTGGGCGTTGCTGCCCGTTTGAGATCCCTTGCTTCATCAGCTCAAACTCCAGCTCCTTCTCCCGGCGGGTCTCTTCCATGGCGCGGCGCGCTTCCGACATGGCGAGATCAACCCGCGCCCGGGCATCGGCGCGTAATTGCGACCCGGAGGCCGGCGTGGTAAAGAGCACGACGACCGCGCCCACAACAGCGCCACAAAGCGCTCCGGCGGCAAAACTAAACACTCTGTTCATTCTGAGGCCTCCTGGTAATGGTGGTCACTGCCTGATGTAGGGATTATAGCGGATTGCCGGCAATTGTCTGCTTCGCGGGCGCCGGGCAGCATGTAGTCAGTTAGCATCCGAAAGAAATCGAGATTCCCGGAAACTTCGGGCAAGCCTGAGCCCAGCGTGCGGTGATCCGTTTCCGGGAATCAGGCGGCGGCCGGCTCTTTTTCCTCTGGGACTACCGCAATGTGCAGGTCCG
>CAYVQP010000165.1:0-4946 GCA_964452775.1 uncultured Ardenticatenaceae bacterium
CGACCCGGTCGAGTTCACCAACACCTCCACCGGCACCGACCTCGAATACGAATGGAACTTCGGCGACGGCAGCCCGATCAACACCCAGGTTAACCCGGACCACACCTACGCCGGTCCCGGCACTTACACCGTCATCCTCACCGCCACCAACGACCTGGGCAGCGACTCCTTCAGCGATGATGTGGAAGTCCTGGAGGCGGGCGTCGCGCCTACCGCCGGCTTCACCAGCAATAGCCCCGTAGCCGACGGCGACCCGGTCGAGTTCACCAACACCTCCACCGGCACCGACCTCGAATACGAATGGAACTTCGGCGACGGCAGCCCGATCAACACCCAGGTTAACCCGGACCACACCTACGCCGGTCCCGGCACTTACACCGTCATCCTCACCGCCACCAACGACCTGGGCAGCGACTCCTTCAGCGATGATGTGGAAGTCCTGGAGGCGGGCGTCGCGCCTACCGCCGGCTTCACCAGCAATAGCCCCGTAGCCGACGGCGACCCGGTCGAGTTCACCAACACCTCCACCGGCACCGACCTCGAATACGAATGGGACTTCGGCGATGGCAGCCCGATCAGCACACAGGTCAACCCCGACCATACCTACGCCGGTCCCGGCGTCTACACCGTCATCCTCACGGCCACCAACGACCTGGGCAGCGATTCCTTCAGCGACCAGGTGGAAGTGTTGGAAACGGGCGTCGCCCCCACCGCATTCTTCACCGCCTCCGTCGTTACCGCGGAAGTCGGCGAGCTGATCCAGTTCACCAACCTGTCGGAAGGCACCAACCTCACTTATGAGTGGGACTTTGATGACGGCTCTCCGATCGTGACTGACCCGGATCCCAGCCACGCCTTTGACGCTCCCGGCATCTATCAGGTCATGCTAACCGCTACGAATGACCTGGGCAGCGACAGCTATACGTTGGAGATTGAGGTGGTAGAACCGCCGGAGCAGGGAAGCATCTACTATTACCCGCTCATCTTTAAGCAAGAGGACTGATAGGTTAGAGCCGGCAGCCCTTCAACCGGCAACACGAGCCGTGAGAAGAGCTGCCGGCTTTTCGGGATTCAACGGTAGTTATAGAATCCGCGGCCGCTCTTGCGCCCAAGGCGGCCGCTTTCCACCATACGTCGCTGGATGGGATGAGGCCGGTACTTCGGGTCCTGAAAATACGCCTCGTAGACGCTCTGGGTGACGGTGTAATTCACATCGCAGCCGATCAAATCCACCAACTCGAACGGCCCCATGCGGAAGCCGGCCGATACGAGCAGGCGATCAATCTCCTCGACCGAGCCCGCATTTTCACCCAGCAGTCGAAACGCCTCCCCGTAGTATGGGCGCGCTACCCGGTTGACGATGAACCCCGGCGTGTCCTTGCAGTGCACGCCGCTCTTGCTCAACCGCTCTACGAAGGCGTCCGCCTCCGCTAGCGTGGCTGCGCTGGTGTCTTCGCAGGGGATAATTTCTACCAGCTTCATGATGTGCGCCGGGTTGAAAAAGTGCAGACCCAGGAAACGGTCCCCCCGTTCAGTCGCTCCGGCCAGGGCGTTGATGCTCAGGCTGGATGTATTGCTGGCCAGAATCGTATGCGCCGGGGCCAGTTGATCCAGCCGGTGAAAAATGTCCCGTTTCAGAGCGAGATTCTCCGGCGCGGCTTCGATGACCAGATCGGCGACCGCCGCCATGTCCAGCGAGGTTGTCGCCGCAATTGCCTGCAGGACCGTCGTCGCCCGGTCCGGCTCCAGCTTGCCCCGCTTGACGCTCTGCTCCAACGCGGCGCTGATCCGGGCCAGCGACGCCTGCAGGAAGTTATCTTCCAGGTCGTACAAAATGACCGCAAAGCCGGCCATTGCCGCTGCCTGCGCGATGCCCCCACCCATAACCCCGCTGCCGATGACCGCAATGCTCTGCATCACTGCCTCACTCCCCGGTAAACCGCGGATCGCGCTTCTCCAGAAAAGCCGCTACTCCTTCTGCCCGGTCACGGCTCTTGCCGGCGACCTCTTGCAATAGCGCCTCATATTCCAGCGCTTCCGCCAGGCTGCAGGTCATCGCCCGTTGCATCGCCCGTTTAGTCATTGCATAGGCCAGCGTCGGGCCGGACGCCAGTCGCTGCGCCCAGGCGGCGACAATCTCCGGCAGTTGCTCGTGCGGCGCCACGTCGTTGACCAATCCCCAGGCCAACGCTTTGTCGGCCGGGATGCGGTCGGCGGTCACGGCCATTTCAAAGGCTCGCGCATAGCCGATGAGTCGGGTTAACGTCCAGGTCGTGCCGCTATCCGGGATCAATCCGATGCGGCTAAACGCCTGGATAAACTGCGCCCTATCGGAGGCGATGCGAATATCGCAGGCCAGCGCTACCCCAAAGCCGGCCCCGGCGGCTACCCCGTTCACGCCGGCGATTACCGGCTTTTCCAGCGAGGTGAGCAGCGTAACGATGCGGTTGTAGCCGCTGCGTAGATGCTCTGCCAGGGAGAAAGACTCGTCGCGCCCAGACACTTCGGCCAGGTCCTGGCCGGCGGAGAAGCCCCGTCCTTCGCCCGTGATCACCAGGCAACGCACTTCCCTGTCCTTACCGGCCTGCCTGATCGCGGCGATAATCTCGTCGGTCATCTGCCGGTTAAAGGCATTTAACTTGTCCGGGCGATTGAACGTAATGCTCCCCACGCCCGCCGCTACCTCATAACGGATCGCCTCGTAACTCATTCGCACCTCGCCAGCGGCCGGCTATTTGATTTGCGCGATCATTGCGCGGAAGTCCCAATAGCCATCCAGCCGGCTGATCTTATCACCGGCCAGGGTGAACACATTCACACCGGTGAATTGCGCCTGCTTGCCGGAGTGAGCCACCGCCTCGGTCTTCCAGAGCACCGCCACCCGGTCGCCGGATGCAAACGCGTCCGCCGGCTGCATGTCAAAGCTCTGCCAGGTGCGTTCCAGGCCGTCAAAGAACTTGTTCAGTCCTCCCTCGCCCTCCAGCACCGGCCCGCCATATGGGTCCCTCAGGACCGTATCCTCTGTAAAACAGGCCAGGTAGCGCGCTCGATCCAGCGTATTCAGGGCGGCGAAGTACTCAGAAATAGTTGAGACCATCATCCTCACCTTCGTCGAACTCTTCTACTTCGTCATCTTCATCTTCTTCAACCGGCCAGCGTACCCACAGCATCAGGACAACGCCTTCCGGCACGTTGCGCAGCCGGGCGGCCACCACGTCCACCTGTTGCCGCATCCGCAGTTCATCCGGGTAGTCCAACCTCACGGGACGCAGTTCCCGCCAGGCGCGCCGGCATCGCTCCATGATGTTGTCCCCGTTGGCGGTACGCAGTTCGCAATATGCCGCTTCCGCGTCAATCGGGCCTTCGTAAATCATCTGCATCATTAGATAAGGCGCCGGCTGGAAATCCGGGGTAGGACCTTCCAGTACTTCGATCAGTTCAGGTTCCATGGGGATAGATTCTCCTCAAGCGACGTTTGACTTGCTGATTATACTACCCTTAAAGAATCAGGCGGCAACCGATTTTAATCACCCTCTTGGCTCTATGTGGTCGCCGGCTGATCACACCAGCGCCTGCTGCAGATCCGCGATCAGGTCGCCGGCATCCTCCAGCCCGACCGAGAGGCGCACCAATCCCGGCTGCACCCCGCTGGCGGCAATGGCTTCCTCCGCTTGCACGACTGAGATCGTGCTGGCCGGATGGGTGATCAATGAGTGGGTCCCGCCCAGGCTAACCGCCAGGTGGATCAGCTGCAGGCGCTTCAGCAGGGCCAATCCCGCCTCGCGGCCGCCGCGCAGATCGAAGCAAACCATGCCGCCAAAGCCGCCCGGCATCTGCCGGCAGGCCAGTTCGTGTTGGGGATGGCCGGCCAATCCCGGGTAGTACACTTCGCGCACTGCCGGGTGGCCCTCCAGAAAGCCGGCCACCGCCAGCGCATTTTGATTGTGCAGCGCCATGCGCAACGGAAACGTTTGCAGGCCACGCTGCAGCAGCCAGGCCTCCATCGGGTGCAAGACCGCGCCCAGCATCACATGATGCTGCCACAACCGGGCAATCAGCTCCTCCTTTCCCACGACCACCCCGGCGACAACATCTGAATGGCCACCCAAATACTTGGTCGCGCTATGCAACACCAGATCCACCCCCAACTCCAGCGGTCGTTGATTAAACGGCGAGGCGAAGGTGTTGTCGGCCACAGCCAAACTGCCTTGTTCGCGAGACAACGCCGCCACAGCCGCCAGATCTGTCAGGGAGAGCGTGGGGTTGGCCGGGCTTTCCACGTAAATCAGGCGCGTCTCCGGCCGGATCGCGGCGGCAAAAGCGGCCGTGTTCGTCTGGTCAACCAATGTGTAACTGACGCCAAGCGCCGGCAGCATCTGCGTGATCAGCTTGTTCGTCGTCGGATAATGCGTCGTCTGGGCCACAATGTGGTCGCTGCCTTGTAGGAATGTCAGCAGCACGAGCGAAACCGCTGCCATGCCGGAAGCGACTGCAAGCCCTGCCTCCGCTCCTTCCAGGCCGGCAATCATTGCTTCCACCTGCTTGGTGTTGGGCGACGCGTAACGGCCGTAAAACTGTGGATGAGCCTGGGCGACCATGGCCCCGGCAATCTCCGCCGGGTCAGTGAAGGCGTATGTCGCGCTCTGGTAGATCGGCGGCGCGACCGGCGTGGACCGCGCAGTCGGGGTCCCTTCCTGGTCGCCCTCGTGCAACAGGCGGGTCATCTTGCCGCGTCGCTTCGCATCCTCGTTCATTCCTCTCCTATTTGGCTTTGCCCTTGATTACTCTACAATCCGCTGCCACGGAACAGTCCATGCAGAACACGACAATTGCCCGCTGGCGCGCCAATCGCACCGTTGTTGCTTACATTGTCCTCGCCGCCGGCGTCATTGCCCTCGGCTTTTCGGGCATCTTTGTCAGCGTGGCCAACGCGCCGGGAGCCGTCA
>CAYVQP010000166.1:0-4875 GCA_964452775.1 uncultured Ardenticatenaceae bacterium
AATGCTGATGCCATTGTCAGAGGCGATGATGACCTCCTTTCCCTGAACCCCTTTGAAGGCATTCCTATCATCTCACCTCGAGACTTCCTGGATCTGTTGGATTCGGAAGCCGCTTGAGCCAACCCTCCCGGTCGTTCGCTCGTGACCGCTGGTAACAAACCTTTCCCCGGCCGAAGCCAGGGAGAGGACCAGATGACCCATGATGACAACAAAAAAGCCATCCTCCCAAAGCCGGAAGATGGCCGTTGCTGTCATAACATCGAGATGAGGCGCGCTTTGTCGTTTTGAGCGGCATCGGACGGGTCCATACATTCATTATCGCGGTAAACCGCTTTTGCAGGCAGATTCAGCCTTATGCTGTCCCGCCGGCGCCTCCTACTGGTGATGTCCCCGGCTTTCTGCTAAACTCGGCGCTGCAATTGGGGTCTGAGGTTGAGCGCTCAGAGGGCTACAATTCCTGGACTTCAACCGAAGTAGCAGCGTCGTATTATCAACCGGCAAGCAATTAGCCGCCGCTCAGACGTCAACAAACTTGCATATTGAACAGGTAAGCGGTTCAGCCTATTCGGTCTGAACGTCGGGTGCGATGGCCACACTAGAGGAATTAAGACCGGGAGTAAGGGTAAGGGGAATTCTCCCTGAACAGGTGGTGTCAATTGTAGACAGCACCTGGCACGGCATGTCTGCCGTCGAGATAACTTACAAGCGGGTCGATGGGCAGACGGGGAACCAGCTCCTATTTCGGGGCGACGAAGCCGGCCTGGAGATCAGCGAGGCGACACAGAAGTGGTCCTTCTCCGCCGATGGCAGCACCTTCCGGCTGGCTGCCGAAGCCTTCCGCATTCGGCTGGCGCATCTCTTCGATCCGGTGTTGGCGGTGCACACCTCGCTGGTCGAACCCCTTCCCCACCAAATAACAGCCGTTTACGCTGAGATGCTGACCCGGCAACCATTGCGTTATTTGCTGGCCGACGACCCCGGCTCCGGCAAGACCATCATGGCCGGCTTGTTCATCCGGGAGCTAATCGTGCGGGGCGATGTGCGCCGATGCCTCATTTGCGTCCCCGGCAACCTGGTCGACCAATGGCAAGACGAGCTCTGGACCAAGTTCCATCTGCGATTCGACATTCTCACCCGGGAGTCCATGGAAGCCGCGGTCACCGGCAACCCATTTCAGGAGAAGGATCAGGTCATCATCCGGCTGGATCAGGTCGCGCGCAACGAAGCGCTGCAGGCCGGCCTGGCGCGCACCGATTGGGATCTTGTCGTGATCGACGAGGCCCACAAAATGTCCGCCTCTTTCTGGGGCGGAGAACTGAAAATCACCAAGCGCTACCGGCTGGGCGAGCTATTGGGCAGGGTAGCGCGCCATCTCCTCTTGATGACCGCCACACCGCACAACGGCAAGGAAGAGGATTTCCAGGCGTTCTTGAAGCTGCTCGACCCGGACCGCTTTGAAGGACGTTTCCGGGAAGGGGTCCACGAGGTTGATGTCTCCGACATCATGCGCCGGATGGTTAAGGAACGGTTGCTGCGCTTCGATGGCCGACCGCTCTTCCCGGAGCGGCTGGCCTACACAGTCAATTACGAACTGTCAAAGGCGGAGGCGGAGCTCTACGAAGCGGTAACAGACTATGTGCGCCGGGAGTTCAATAGGGCTGAGGATCTGTTGGACGGGGGTCGCAAGGGAACAGTGGGCTTTGCGCTCACGGTGCTGCAGCGACGCCTGGCCTCGTCGCCGGAAGCCATTTACCAGTCGCTTGTGCGCCGGCGCGAGCGGCTGCTGAAACGTTTACAGGAATTGGAGCATCCGAGCGCCGAGAGGACGCCCGTCGCTGAAATCGTCTTTGACGAAGAGACCTGGGAGGACCTGGACGACGCCCCGGCAGAGGAAATAGAAGCGCTGGAAGAACAGGTGGTAGACGCGGCCACCACCGCCCTCACTGCCGCCGAGTTGCGGGCCGAGATTGAGACGTTGCAGGCGCTGGAGGCGCAGGCTTTTCGCGTCCGGCGAAGCGGCGTCGACCACAAATGGCAGCAGCTAGCTACCATCCTGCAAGAGGATGAGTTGATGACCGGGCCTGCCGGCCAGCGCAGAAAGCTGGTCATATTCACCGAGCATCTGGACACCCTGCGCTATCTTCACGAGAAAATCACCACTCTGTTCGGCCGGGATGAGAACATTGTGCAGATTTACGGCGGCTTGCGCCGGCAGGAACGACGCGAAATTGAGGACCGCTTCCGCAATGACCCGGATGTGTACTTCTTGCTGGCGACGGACGCGGCCGGCGAGGGCATCAACCTGCAACGTGCGCACCTGATGATCAACTACGATCTGCCCTGGAACCCAAACCGGCTGGAGCAGCGCTTTGGGCGCATTCATCGCATCGGCCAGGAAGAGGTTTGTCATCTGTGGAACCTGGTGGCAGCGCAGACCCGGGAAGGCTACGTCTACAATCGTCTCCTTCGCAAGCTAGAGACGGAGAGCAAAGCATTAAACGGCCAGGTGTTTGACATCCTGGGTGAACTCTTCAACCAGACGCCGCTGCGCAAATTGCTCATCGAGGCTATCCGCTATGGCGACCAGCCCGAACGCCGGCTGTGGTTGGAGCAGGCGGTGGACAACGCCGTGGACCGGGAACGCATACGCGAGTTGCTGGAGAAGCAGGCGTTGGTCACGCAGACGATGGACCTGAGCCAGGTAGAGCGCATCCGCGCCGACATGGAGCGCTACGCTGCTCGCCGGCTGCAGCCCCATTACATTCGCTCATTCTTCCAGGAGGCCTTCACCGCCCTGGGAGGCGCCATGCGTGAGCGGGAGCCCGGCCGCTATCACATCAGCAATGTGCCGGCCCGCATCCGTGACAGGGCCAGGGAGATGGGCACACAGCTGCCCGTTTTGCGCCAATACGAGCGCGTCTGTTTCGACAAGCACCAGGTTGCCGTGCCGGGCAAGCCATTGGCTGACTTCATTTGTCCCGGCCATCCCTTGTTGGACACGGTGATCGCCATAATGTTGGAACAGCACGAGTCAGCGCTACGCACGGGTGCCATTCTGGTGGATGTCACCGACCCGGGTGACAGCCCGCGCATGCTTCTCTTCCTTCAACAGACGATTCGCGACGCCGGCCAGAACACCATTTCGCGGGAAGTGCATTTCGTAGAGGTGGCCGCCGCCGGCAACATGCGTAGCGGCGGCGGCGCGCCCTATCTGGATTACCGGCCCGCGACTTCTGACGAACAGGAAGCGCTGGCGGGACAGCTTTCAGCAGAGTGGCTGGCAGGGGATAAGCTGGAACAGGCGGTCATCAGTTACTCAATCGGCGCGCTCGTGCCCCGCCACCTGGAGCGGGTGCGGAAGCGGCGAGAGGAACTGATCGACAAGACCGTGGCCGCCGTGCAAGAGCGCCTGACTAAGGAGATCAATTATTGGGATGGGCGGGCCAATGAGTTGCGCCTGCAGGAACGAGATGGACGACCCAACGCCCGGCTCAACTCGGCTCTGGCCCAACAGCGGGCAGATGATCTGGCAGCGCGACTGGAGCGAAGAAAGACACAGCTGGCCGATGAGCGAAAGGTCAGCGCTGCCCCGCCGGTAGTAATTGGCGGCGCGCTGGTCGTTCCTCTGGGCCGGCTGCTGGGCGAACGCATACCGCGTGAGCTGCTGGACACACGCATCACCGAGAACATCGCCATGCGGGCCGTGATGGAGGCTGAGATCGCGCTCGACAACCATCCTCGAGATGTGAGCAAAGAGAACCTCGGCTACGATATCGAGAGCCTGGACCCGCGCACCGGCCGGCTGCGTTTCATCGAAGTGAAGGGCCGGCGCGCCGGGGCGGACACGGTCACAGTGACCAGGAACGAGATCCTGACCGGCATCAACTCGGCCGAGCAGTATCACCTGGCGCTGGTGGAGGTCGAAGAGGGGCGGGAAATGTCGCCAAGGTACGTGGCGCGTCCATTCTTCAAAGAACCGGATTTCGGGGTAACCAGCGTGAATTTCGATCTTCCGGCGCTACTGGCCCGTAGCACAGATCCCTTATGAAAAGGAGCGCCAGCAGCGTAGCGCTCCGCGGCATCCTTGCCGGCCCCGCACTACGGCCCGCTGAGGATTCTTAAGAATAGAGATGTTGCACTATGCAACCACCCTATATACAATGGCGTCAAAAACGGAAGGAAGCGATGCCTACCCTACATGTAAGAAATGTCCCTGAAACGCTCTACGAGCGGCTGCGCCTGCAAGCGCAGAAGCAAAATCGCTCTCTCAGCGCCGAGGTGTTGATTCTTCTGGATCGTGCACTGGATGAGCCTGCTGATACGCAGGCAGAGCTCCTGGCGCGGATTCGTCGTCGGCGATTCTTTGACCCTGCAGCCGCCGGCGCGCCCGATAGCACCACGCTCCTACGCCAGGACCGGGGGCGATGATCGGAGACTGCGTGGTCGACGCCAGTGTGGGCATCAAACTCTTTGTCGCAGAAGAGGGATCAGACGCCGCTGATCGCCTGTTCGCCGCCCTGGCTGCCGACCCGCCGGCGCGTTTCTATGTGCCGGATCTCTTCTTCGTTGAATGTGGCAACATCCTCTGGAAGTATGTGTGCCGCTTTGGCTATCCGGCCGAAGACGCTCGCCAGGATGTCGTTGACCTGGCACAACTTGGCCTGAACAGCATATCCACGGCCGATCTGCTGCCTGCCGCGCTGGATTATGCCCTGCAACACGAAGTGACCGTCTATGATGCCAGCTACGCCACGCTGGCCGGCAGACTTGGCCTGCCTCTGGTCACCGCCGACCAAACCTTAGCACGCAGGCTTGCCGGCAGTGACACAGTCGTTATCACCCTGGCTAATCTACCATAGAGGTCACCAGTGTTAC
>CAYVQP010000167.1:0-4867 GCA_964452775.1 uncultured Ardenticatenaceae bacterium
TTCTCTTCTCACCCGAAGGACGCAAGGGAAGGAAACTCAGCAATTTGTAACGCGAATTTCCAATTCGCGCCTGCAGGGGTCGCACCCTCCCACTTTCCCGGAAACTCTACTCACGCGAAGACGCGAAGGACGCAAAGGAAGAATAATCTTGCCTTTCTTCGCGCTCTTCGCGTCTTCGCGTGCCCCCTTTCTTTTCTCACCCGAAGGACGCAAGGGAAGGAAACTCACCAATTTGTAACGCGAATTTCCAATTCGCGCCTGCAGGGGTCGCACCCTCCCACCTTCCCGGAAACTCACCAACTTGTAACGCGAATTTCCAATTCGCGCCCGGTCATGCCGGAAAAATAATCCCCGGCCCGTTAATCATGGTAGCAATCCAACAGGTTGCTGATTCACAAGGTAAGTGAAACTCAACCAACATAAGGAGATATACCATGAACCGCAAGTCCGTTTCCCTGCAACTGATGTCCGTACTCGTTTTGCTGGCGTTGATGCTGGCCGCCGCGCTCCCCCGGCACGTTGTGGCCGACAGCGGTGAACTGAGCCACTTGAGCCGCTATCCCGACGGCGAGGTTGGCGACGAAGAGTTCCTGGCCCGCAACCCGGAGTTGATCACCGTCGCCCGCTATGAGGCCATGGCCGCCGCGGAAAGCAACCCTCTGGCCGCCAACCCCGAACTGCGCTTCGTTGCCGCCGGCGACCGCAACCTGCTGGCCGTCAATCCGGAACTGAAGTACATGACTGGCTACAACGCGCCGGTCGTCGCCCAACACTAAGTCCAGACAGAGTTTCCGGGAAAATTGGGTCTGTATTTTCCCGGAAACTTTGATTCATTTTCCCGGAAACTGCCGTTGTAGTTTCCGGGAAAATCAACTGTTCATTTTCCCGGAAACTCTTATTCAATTTCCCGGAAACTGCGGGTGAAGTTTCCGGGAAAATTGCCGTTCTAGTTTCCGGGAAAATCGCCTGTTTATTTTCCCGGAAACTTTGATTCATTTTCCCGGAAACTGCTGATGTGGTTTCCGGGAAAATCGTCTTATTCATACCTGGCCAAATCGCGCTTCCAGGCGGGCCAAATCCACCCCCTCCAATTGCAGCCCCAGCACCGCGTTGAGCGGCTTCTCCCGGCGCAAATACAACTCCGTCTCCAGCGCCAGCTCCGGCAGCAGCAACACATGCCGGCTCCCACGATGATCCACCACCACGCCATCCCCTTGCCAGCCGGGATTTTGCAGCAAGTAGACCAGCTTCCAATGGTCAATCGAGCGCCGCTCCGCCCAGCGAGCCGCCCCGGCCACCGCATCCGCCGCGCCCACCCGGGCCATCAACTCCGCCTCATTAAGCAGCCCCTGCCCGCCGCGCAGGAAGGCGCGCAACTGCTGGTGGGCCACCAGGTCCAGGTACCGGCGCAGCGGACTGGTGCATTGGGTGTAGTAGCTCATCCCCAGCCCGGCGTGCGGCGTGGGCGCGCTGCGCGGCTGGCTGCGGCGAACGTGGCGCAACCGGGCGAACATGCCCGCCGGCGTGCCGTCAAAGGCGCTCATATCCGCATCCGGCGGCTCCTGCGTGCTGTAAGCGATGGGGATCTGCTGCTCCTGCGCGAACAGGGCCGTCGCCTCGCCCGCCAACAGCATCATCTCGCGCACCAGCATCCGGCTCTGCAGATTGGGCAACGGCAGCACCGTCACCCGCCCATCGCGGACGGCGACCTTTACCTCCGGCAAATTGATGTCAATCGCCCCATTCGCCAGCCGCCGGCCCTCAAAGCAGCGCGCCAAAGCCAGCAACTCCGCGAACGGCGACTCCTCCAGCCGGCCCTCCACCTCGTCATAACTCAGCCGGGTGACCCGCACCAGGCTGGGCGTAATCTGCAGCGATTGCGCCGTCGCATCCTCGCCCGGCTTGATGATAAACGTCAGCGCGGGAGAAATCTCCTCCAGCCCCAGGGCCAACCGCTCCGTGGCCGCCGGCGGCAGCATATTCACCACCCCTTCCGGCAAATAAAGGTTGCTGCCGCGCGCCTGCGCCTCCTGATCGGCCGGGCTGTCCGGCGAGACCAGGGCGGCCACATCGGCCACGTGCACGTACAGCAGCCCATCCTGATAGCTCAGCGCGTCGTCCGGGTCGCGGCTGCCGGCGTCGTCAATCGCGTAGGCGGGCAAATGGGTCAGGTCCAGGCGCACTTCGCCCGGCAGCGGCGGCAGCGGGGCGCGGGACGGCTCCAGCGACAATTGCATCCGCGCCGGGTAGGGGTTGGCCGTCTCGTCCCAATAGCCGGCGTGCAACAGCAGGGCGTGGGCCTCCTCCGGCGACTCTTCCCGGCCAAGCGCCTGCATCACCCGGCTGCCCTTCCGCCGGCCGAGAGCCAGCTCCTCCACCTCGTGCAGGTATTCGCCGTCCTGCTCGCGGTCGCTACGTCCGGCCCGCGCGCGCTGCAAGAACGCCTGCCAGCGCGCTTCGGCGTCCGCTTTCGCCTGCCGGACGGCCTCCTCGGCGGCCACTTCAGCCGGCGTGCGGGCGGTTATCGCCTCCGGCTCGCCGCTGAAGCGCAAGCCGTCCGCCACCTGCTGCCAGGCGGCCCACGCGCCGGCCGGGCTGAAGTCGCCGTAAGCCAGTTCGGCCAGCTCTTGCAGGGTGCAGCGCTGCCCGGCCAACAGCTCCCAGGCCAGCAAGATTTCGCCGGCCGGCGGGCGCAATTCGCTGAAGGAGTGCAGCGGGCCCGGGTGCAACTGGATGACATCCTTGGGGCGCACGCTGGCGCTCGCCCCATCCTCCAGGCGCACGGTGAGCTTCTTGCCGTCCGTCGCGGCGACGATGCCGGGGCGCTGTTTGTATAGGACCAGGCTGCCGGGGGTCACAACTTCTGTTTCCACGATAGGATTACCTCGCCGGCGCAGTCTATCAACTGTTGGCCCGCCGCGCAATTTGGTAGTTGCGTTGCATTAGACCTGCCAGGTTTTCTGAAACCTGGCAGGTCTTTTTTAAGGAAAACTCATCCGGCAATTCATTGCGCCATCGCAACCCATCCGTTAGAATGACATGACCTAAGTAGTGCACAGCATCAAGCCTCCCATTCGCGTCCTTTGTTCCAGTCGCTGCTAGGTTGGGAGGCCGTCTGGAGCCGGGCTGAGTTGAAATCATGGGATCGGTAGCCGGCCGGTCGTCATTGCCATAATTTGCGCCTGCCCGCTGCTATTGCCGGCAGTCAATGGCGCAAGACCGGTTTACGCATCGCTTGTGATTCGAGCATCAACTATGAGAAGAGTCTACCGATATGACACCTGAGAGCGCGTGGAAGGCTACCCTGGGCGAACTGGAACTGCAGATGACCCGGGCTACCTTTAACACCTGGCTGCGCGACGCCCAATTGCTGGAGTGCCGGGGCAACGAATACGTTATCGGCGTGCGCAGCGATTACGCCAAAGATTGGCTGGAAAACCGGCTGCAAGAAAACATCGCCCGCACCCTGACCAGCATCACCGGCGACGAAAGCGAAGTGCGCTTCGTCGTGGGTGACACGCCGCCCGCCCAACAGCCGGCCTGGGCCAAGCGCCCTTCCGCGCCGCGCAGCGAGCGCACCAGCTACGACCTGTTCAACAGCCGCTACACCTTCAAGACCTTCGTCGTCGGCCAGAGCAACCGCCTGGCCCACGCCGCCGCCCTCTCCGTGGCCGAGCAGCCCGGCAAGGCGTACAACCCGCTCTTCATTTACGGCGGGGTGGGCCTGGGCAAGACCCACCTGCTGCACGCCATCGGCCACCACTGCCTGGACACCGGCTTCACCATCCGTTACGTCTCTTCCGAAGACTTCACCAACGACCTCATCCAGGCCATTCGCGGCGGCAGCATGGACTCCTTCCGCGAAAAGTATCGCACCCCGGACGTGCTGCTCATTGACGACATCCAATTCATCGCCGGCAAAGAAGGCACCCAGGAAGAGTTCTTCCACACCTTCAACCACCTGCACGCCAACGGCCGGCAAGTGGTCCTCTCCAGCGACCGCCCGCCGAAGGCGATGGTCACCCTGGAGGAGCGGCTGCAATCGCGCTTCGAATGGGGCCTGATGGCCGACATCCAATTGCCGGATGAGGAGATGCGCTCGGCCATCCTGCACTCCCGCGCCGACGAGCACGGCGTTTATGTGCCGGAAAGCGTCATCGAGCTGATCACCCACCACTTCCGCAGCAACATTCGCGAGCTGGAAGGGGCGCTGAACAAGGTGGTCGCCTACTCGCAGTTGATGGGCCAGCCGGTAACCCTGGAGCTGGTGAACGTGGCCCTGGCGGACCAGTTGCGCGCGCCGGTCAACGTGACGGTGGACCAGGTGATTGACGCGGTCATCGCCTATTACGGCCTGTCCCGCGACCGGCTGGTCAGCGCCAGCCGCAGCCGCTCCATCGCCTTCCCCCGGCAGATGGCCATGTACCTGGCGCGCACCGAAACGGACGCCTCCTTCCCCCAAATCGGCAAGCAATTGGGCGACCGCGATCACACCACGGTCATGCACGGCTACGAGAAAATCTCCGCCGCCCTCGAGCGCGATGAAGTAGTGCGCCGGGACTTGCTGCAAATCAAGGCCATGCTGTACCAATCAGCGCTGGCGTAATATCGCCCATTCACGACAAACCCCGCAGCTCTTTCACGCGTGTACCGCCGGGCGCGCATACTCTTTTCCCGGAAACTTGATGCTCTATCAATTTTCCCGGAAACTTGATATGTTTAGTTTCCGGGAAAATTCATGATTAGTTTCCGGGAAAATGGTTGTCCGCCGGGCGCGCATACTCTTTTCCCGGAAACTTGATGCTCTATCAATTTTCCCGGAAACTTGATATGTTTAGTTTCCGGGAAAATTCATGATTAGTTTCCG
>CAYVQP010000168.1:0-70 GCA_964452775.1 uncultured Ardenticatenaceae bacterium
TTTGAACTGTCGGATAGTTCAATTTCTGAACTGTCCAGTTCAGTTTTTGAACTGTCGGATAGTTCAATTT
>CAYVQP010000168.1:170-4745 GCA_964452775.1 uncultured Ardenticatenaceae bacterium
CTGAACTGTCCAGTTCAGTTTTTGAACTGTAGTAAAACGAGTTGTCCAACTCCTGCCGTTCAATGAAACCCTGGCTTAGAGCGTCCTTAATCGCCGCGGCCAACGTCGCCCGCGGCATACCCGTCATCGCCTGAAACTCATCAAACGTGATCCGGGCGCTCTCCCGACGCCAGCCGGCACTCATCCGCACCACGGCCGCGACGACCTTAAACGTATTCGGCCGGGCCTTGGGCATCACAGAATCCCAAAGCCAGTTATCCACTTTTGTGTACCCGTTCTTTGTGTACCCATTCATCGCCGCGCCTCCATTCCCATCCTCAAAACCCGTCTGGAGAAAAAGTCCGGCCGGCGCGACGCCAGGCGACGTGCTCGGGCAGGAGGGGGACCCGTGCGCCGGCCGGAAAACTGCCAATCTGCCGTCGTTCCCCCGACCATCCGGTGAGGCCGCAGTGCCAGTCTGCGCCACGAACAGAACAGCAGCGTCGTATCACTCATTCCTCTCCCCTCCGGCCGGCCCGCAGGTAAGCCACAATCTCGCGGATAGCATTGGCGCGCCCCAGCCAGTTCGGGAACTTCATCAGCACAAACCTCTCCAGCTCATCCTCCGTAGCGCCCTGCTTGAGCATGTTCTGCAAGACGGCCACATGTCGCTCAGTCATGCCGAGGTCCGCCATTGCACGCTCTATCAGCAGGCCCTCAAACTCGCGGAAATCAATCGTTCTGTGTAGGGTCATCTCGTTACCTCCAAAGAAGTTGACCGGGTGGAGCCGTCACGAGCCATGGCCCCGACCTTTAAGGTGAGGATAGCAGCACTCCACCCGGCTACCGGGATATAAGTCACCGGAATATGCCACCTTGCGGCGAGGTTTCATCGTGCAACCGCAAAGAGGCATACGCCGGAGGCTCATTTGCCGCTTCCGTTGTCGGCTGGAGCCGGTATCGCCTGCCGCACAATGCCGGGATAGTCGCGCTCGACTAGCTCGACAATAGCCATCAGGTCGCGCACTGTGGCGGTGACGGCCATTTTGCCCCGGCGACCACCAGCCGGACGGCGCTTCTCACTCCCCAGCCTCTCGGCCAGGGCAATGAGCCGGGCCGCGTCCACATCGTCAAACTGCACTGTGAATCTGTCCATGCGACCATAATAGCAGATTTGTAAATGAATGTCAAATTGATGTTGAAATCCCTTGACATCCATTTATAAATGCGCTATACTATGGGTGTACTTGAGATTAACCAGAGCAACGACAGGAGATTAGGAAATGTTGACCTTGCGAGTGACCGTCAGAACAAACTGTGAGGAACTTATCAGCCGTCTCCCTCGGCATGAGTGGGAGCTAGTAGATGAGGACTGGGATGAGGCCGGCGGCGTTATAACCCTGGTTGCGCATGACCTGGACGACACGACCAGCGCAATCGAGTGGGCCTTGAATATGCACCCAGGGGTCTTGACCTACTCGGTGGAACTTGGTGACGACTACGATTACACACAGTCGTACGACTACATTCACGACTGCTAACCCTCAGACATCCCGGCCCGGAGCGAGGACTCCGGGCCGGCAGTCTGCGGATTAGCAGAGCAAAGCAAAGGAGACAGACCAATGGCAACCTACCGCAGAATGACAATGAAGACCGCGCTCCAGAGCCGGTTCCCGCTTGAGCGGCATTTCACGACCAAGCAACTCCAGGCACTGGCGGCCGGCTATCGCAGCCAGCTGGCGCTCCCGGAAGACGTGGCTGGTTATCACGACCATCTGCGGCGCGAGTTGTCATTTATCGAGCCGGAATTGGAACGGCGCGCAGGGTAGGAGTAAAGCAGAAGCCCCCGGCCAGACCACGAATCCGACCAGGGGCAATACCAAAAGAGGTAGAGAGATGTTATCAAAACCGCAGCGCAGCGCAATCTTCACCGAGTACAACCGCCACAGAGCCGCCGGCGATGTCGAGCGTGGCCGGCTCAACCGCGCGCTGGGACTCGCCCAGTCCAACGAAGAGCGGCCTTACACGACCAGCGCCGAATCCTGCACCTGCCCCGACTGGCAATACCGGGTCAGCGTCAAGGGCGGGCAGTGTAAACACCAGTTAGCTTTGATGCTGGCCGTCGCCGGCGCTGAGGCGGTGGCTGAGGAAGCCGTGGTGGAAGCGGTGGAAGTCGAGCAGCCGGCCCCGGCCGTGACGCCCAAGCCCAAGCCGACTATAGACTGGTTGAGGTAGCCATGAACGACAGACCGCCGACCATCACGGAACTCATCAACGAGGCGACGAAGCTAACCGCCAGCCACCGGCATGACGCCAGCATCGCGCTCTCGCTCATTGCCCTGGCCCGGCTTGCGAGCCGGCTGGTAGACATGCAGCGCGGGCCGCAGTGGACCGCCCTGATTGACCTAGACGAAACTGAAGCGGGTGCAGCCCCGCGTAGCCAATAGGAGGCAACCATGAGCAACCCATTTCAGAAAGCCGTGAAACACGAATCCAAGCTCCGTCTGGCGATAGCTGGACCCAGCGGGTCAGGCAAGACCTACACCGCGCTGGCCGTCGGCAGCCAACTGGTGCCCGGCGGGCGCATCGCCCTCATCGACACCGAGCACGGCAGCGCCAGCAAATATGCAGACCTCTTCGCTTTTGATGTTCTGGAGCTGCACGCGCCGTTTCACCCTGACCGCTTTGTCGAGGCCATCAAGGACGCGGGCAAGGCCGGCTATGACGTGCTGATCATCGACAGCCTGACCCATGCCTGGAACGGGGAGGGCGGGCTGCTGGACGTGGTAGAAGAAATCGCCCGGCGCATGAAGACCACCAACACATTCGCCGCCTGGAAGGACGCCACGCCCATCCAGAACCGCATGATCGAGGCCATCGTAGGCGCTCCCTTGCACGTCATCGGCACCATGCGCTCCAAGCAGGAGTACGTTCTGGAGACGGTAGACAAGGGCGGGCGCACCATCACGGTCCCGCGCAAAGTCGGCATGGCCCCGGAACAGCGCAACAACATGGAGTATGAATTCGATGTCTACCTGGACATGGACATCGAGAATAACGGCATAGTCCAGAAGACGCGCTGCCCGGCTCTCACCGGCCGCGTGCTGCCCAAGCCAGGCGCAGACCTGGCCGGCGTCTTGCGCGAATGGCTCAGCGGCGAGCCGGCGCCTGACCCCCGCCTGGCCGCCATGCAAGCGAACACCCTGCCCGCCTTCGCAGACGCCGCCTATCGTATCAACGGCGCGCGCGTCGCCTTCGAGAATGCCGCCAGATTGGCCGATTGGGTGACATACCTATCCAACGGCAGCGGCTACAATCCCGCGCGAAATTCGGCCATCCTGGAAGCGCTGAGCGACTACTGCCGGCACATCGCCGACGGGGTGAAGGTCAGCGTCGCAGCGCAGAAGGCCCGCGATGCGTTCGTGAATGGCGGGGCAGCGGTCGAGCCGGAGCCGGTCGAGGAACCGTTGTTTAGCTAGTGAGCAGCAAGAGGGCCGGCAGATGGAGGCGGCCGGCCCTCTCAAATTGACGCATCAGCGGAGGTTTGAAATGTCAGAAGAAATCATCAAATACCCATGCCCGTTCTGTGGCGAAACAGACGCACTGAAGGTTATGCAGGACGATGACCTTCGGTGTGTCTATACCTACTGCGAATCATGTGAGTGCACTGGCCCAATCGTCTTTGTCGGCAGCGACATCTTTAGAAACCGGGATGTGTCGGCAGCAATACAGGCGTGGAATCAACGCAGCACGCCGGCAACTGAGGAATAGCGTGCAGCGCCGTGATGTGTTCGCGCGCGAACACATTCCACCACACAAGGAGCGAAACAATGTACGTCTACATCAGAAGCGAACCCGGATTATGGACTGTCGGCTTTTATCGTCCCGACGGGCGATGGGAGCCGGAGAGCGACCACGACAGCACCGATAGCGCCGCCCGGCGCGTGCGCTGGCTGAACGGTGGACAGGATGAGGTTTACAATCCGGTCCGCGTGCCCGGACACTATACTCATTATCAACCGCTTGTGGACGAAGACTAGCCGGCCGGCCCCATCTCCCCAACGAAAGCCCGCCAGGCAAAGGCGGGCTTTTATGTTCGCGCGCGAACATATTTGCTGCCACACCCGGCCGGGCCCCGTCCCCAAAGTTGACACCTATCCCCCTTTGCGGTTATCATGCCCCAATCCATCGCCCATCAACCACACTGCCGGAGGTGCTCCCGTGCCCGCACCCATCACCGACAACACGCTTTTCTACGGCGACAATCTGCCCATCCTGCGCGCCCATATCCCGGACGAAAGCATCGACCTCGTTTACCTGGACCCGCCCTTCAACTCCCAACGTACCTATAACGTCCTCTTTAAACACGAAAGCGGGGATGAATCAGAGTCCCAGATAGCCGCCTTTGAAGATACCTGGCATTGGAACATGGCCGCGGCGGAGACGTATAACGAACTCGTCACACAAGCGCCGGACAGGGTGAGCACGATGATAGCCGCCCTGCATGATTTCATCGGCCCCAGCCAGATGTTAGCCTACCTGGTGATGATGGCGCTGTTACTTAGCGCTGTCTGGCGGCAAATTGCTAGTGTGAAT
>CAYVQP010000169.1:0-1760 GCA_964452775.1 uncultured Ardenticatenaceae bacterium
GGTTCGCGGTGATGGCTGAATAGACCTGCCAGGTTTCAGAAAACCTGGCAGGTCTCGCGCTACGAAACTCGCCGGGCGACCTGCCGGAAGCGCGGAATCGCCCGCGCAATCATCTCGTCGTTGGCGGTCAGCGAGACGCGGAAATAGCCCGGCATCTCCACAATTGTGCCCGCCAGGCAGTAGACCCTTTCTTCCGCCAGCCGGTTGATGAACGCCATATCGTCGGCCAACGGGGAGCGGGGCAGCAAGTAGAAGGTACCCTCCGGCGAATGCACCTCATAGCCGGCCTCCCGCAACGCCCCCACCAGCCAATCGCGCTTGTATTGCAGGTGCTCCACATCAATAGATAGGGGCTGCAGGTCCGGCAGGGCGTGTTGCAGCAATGCGCTGGTAATGGCGAATCCGCTCATGACCTGGCTGGTGACGAGCGCCGCGCGCATCCCCTCGCGGCCGGCCATTTCCGGCGACAGGGCGATGTAGCCCAACCGTTGCCCCGGCGTCAGCAGCGTCTTGCCGTAGGTGTAGACCATGAAGGAGTCGGGGTAATAGGCGGTCGGGCTGGGGTAGTCGCGGCCGTCGTAGATGATGCGCCGGTAGGCCTCGTCGGATATCAGATAGATGGGCCGGCCGTTGCGCGCCGACGCTTCCGTCAGAATCCGGCTCAGCCCGCGCAACGTCTCCGGCGGGTAGACTTTGCCCGTGGGATTGTTGGGTGAATTAATCACGATCAGGGCGGTCCTTGGGGTAATGGCCGCGGCAATGGCCTCCAGGTCCAGGTCAAAGGTGGCCGGGTTGACCCTGACGCGCACGGGCGTGCCGCCGCTGTTCAGGATCATGCCCTCGTAGAAGAACCAGGGCGGGCTGATGTAGATGGCTTCGACGCCCGGCCCGAGGAGGGCGTTAAAGAGAACGTGCAGCGCGCCGGTTGCCCCGTTGGTGAGGAGCACGTCCGCCGGGTCGAATGGGCGGCCAAATTGCTGTTGCAAGGCGCCGGCCACGTTCCGGACGGCCGGCTGCTCGTTAATCTTATAGGCGTACCAATCCTTGTCCTGCGGGGTGAGCGACTTTTCCAGGGCCTTGACGAAGGCCGGCAGGGGCATCTCGTGCGGGTTGCCCACCGCGAAATCGCAGGCGTCGGGATGTTGCTCGGCGGCCCAGGTCTGGTATTGGCGGATGAAGTCGTAGACCAGGGTAGTCGCCTGGAAGGCGTTGCGTAGGTGGGGTGGGATGTGGTTGGGTAGCATGTCGTGTCCTCAAACCGTTCCAAAAAACCTGCCAGGTTTCAGAAAACCTGGCAGGTCTGTCGGCGGCGGTTATGACCCCATATTATTTCCCGGGGTCGTAAGCGCCTCGATGATCTCCAGCAAGGTCTCGGCCACGGGGCCGAGTTGCTTGTCCTTGTCTACCTCGTAGCCATTCCCTTCCGCGATGTTGATGCCCAGGGCCACGACCAATTCGCCGATGGTGCGCCGGGCGGTGGGCGACAGGCCCGGCACGACTTCGCCGCGGTCCGGCCCGGCGTGCCCCCAGTAATCCGCAAAGAGGGCGTCGTAGCGCTTCTCATACGCCTGTCGCTGCTTGCGGTCCTTTATCTCCATGCCCCCGGCGGTGATGTGCCAGAGAAATACGAGGACGGCTTCGAAGGGCGGCAGATGGCCCGGCGCGAGCATGCTGTTCAGCAGCCGGTTCACGAGCGCCGGCCGCGTCCGCCCATCGTCCAACACCACCTGCTTCGAGCCAAGGAACCCCTTGCGCGTCTC
>CAYVQP010000169.1:1860-4701 GCA_964452775.1 uncultured Ardenticatenaceae bacterium
GTCAGGCCGGAAATCGGGTCGGGACGATAGTCACTTGCGTCCAATGTTCACCTCCATCCAGTCAACTATATCCTTGGCTTCTTTCAGGCCCAGGCCGGTATCCTCACGGACGACCTTGATGGCCTCGATTTTGCGTTGGCGGGCGAGCAGATCCAGCACCTGCGCGAGGGCCGGCTCGCTGAGCGTAACGGACATCTGACCTTGCAAAACCTGGTGGACGGCCTCAGTATGGCCGGCCGGCATCTGGTCGCTGGCAAAGGCCGCCGCGCCGGGGTTGTACGGGACGGCCGGCTGAATAGCGCCCGGCTGCCCGGCGGTCGGCTGGTAAACGCCCGGCATGCGCTGCACCACCCCCGGCCGGCCGGCGGCATTGGAGAGCCAAAACATGCTCAGCAAGCCGGAGCCGGCCAGGAACAGGGCCAAACAGGCCAGGTCCATCGAGCTAAACCTGTCCGGAGACACGGCAGCAGGGAACTGGGCGACCACCATCAGGGCGAACAGCGCGCCGGCGGCGAGCAGGACGAAGAAGGCGTAGAGCGCGACAATGAGTTTCACCAAGGCGTTACCTCGTTACGGTGGGTTGGGCGGCCGGGAATGGTTCCCGGAGCGCAATGCGCCTAATTGTAGCCGGAATGGTAGGAAAACTTCAAACCCGCGTCCGGCCTGGTCGCCCTAACGCGTTGCGCCGGCCCGGAGTATATTGTTCACCGGGTCGAAGGTGAAGCCGGCTTTGCTGATGCCGGTAGTGTGGATGTAGCGCCAGCAAGAAGTCCAACTCTTGCCAAAAGTTGGACTTCTGCATCGGGCGCAATCAGAGCGCGAGCACGATACCGGCCACGCTAAAGTAGATGAACAGGCCGGTCGCGTCTACCAGGGTGGTCATCGCCGGGCCGGAGACGACGGTGGGGTCAATGTTGAAGCGGCTGGCCAGCAGGGGCAGCACGGAGCCGAGCACGTTGGCCCAAACGACGATGATGGCAATGGCCACGGAGACGGTGATGGCCACGCCGCTGCCCGTATTCCAGAGCAGCGCGCGTACGAAAGCGACGATGCCCATGGCCAGGCCCAACAGCACCCCCACGCGCAGCTCGTGCCACAATGGTCTGAGCATGTTCTTGCGGCTCAGTTCGCCGAGGGCCAGGGAGCGAATAATGGTGCTGGTGGTCTGGGAGCCGGCATTGCCGCCCGTGCCGATGAGCAGGGGGATGAAGAAGGCCAATGAGACCACGGCGGCCAGCTCGGCTTCAAAGTGGCGCAGGACGGTGCCGGTGAGCGTTTCGGTGACGAAAAGCAGCAGCAGCCAGCCGATGCGCTTGCGGAAGACAGTGAGCGGGGTGGTTTCCAGATAGGGCTTGTCGAGGGGCGCGGAGGCGCCGAGGCGCTGGATGTCCTCCGTCGCCTCTTCGACGAGCACGTCCATGATGTCGTCAACGGTGATCACGCCCACCAGCCGGCGAGCGTCGTCAATGACCGGCAGGGCCAACAAACCGTAGCGGGATACGATGCGCGCCGCCTCCTCCTGGTCCACCCCGACGGGCACGGAGATGACTTCCGGGTTCATCACGTCCTGCACCAGCGCCAGCGGGTCGGCTACCACCAACCGCCGGTAGCTGACTTCGCCGCAAAGCACGCCGTCGCGGTCAACAACAAAGAGCTGGTAGATTTCCTCGGAATCGGGTTCGATGTCGCGAATGGCCGCCAGCGCGTCGGCGACGGTCATGCGCCGGCGCAAGACGATATGCGAGGAGGTCATCAAGCCGCCGGCGCTGTCCTCCGGGTGAACGAGCAGCGGCCGGAGTTCATCCGGGTCTTCCAGGCGGGAGAGAATGGCGTCTACCTGGTCGTCTTCCAGGTCGGCCAACAGGTCGGCGGCCTCGTCCGGCTCCATCTCGTCCACGATACGGGCCAGGTCGGCCATCTCCAGGCCGTCAACCAGCCGGGCGACTTCATCGTCGTCCAGCTCTTCCAGGATGTCGGCGGAGTCGCCGGGGTCCAGGCGAGGCAGGAGGGCGGTCTGGTCGCCTTCGTCCAATTCGGCGAATAGGTCAGCTTGATCGGGCGCGCGTAGGGCTTCAATCAGGGCCACGGCCCCGACATGATCGCCCTGTTCCAGCCGGTCGCGGACTTGCTCCAGCACACTGTCAAGGGTTGTCTGTAACATGGGACACCTCCAGGCTTTTGGGAATAGCCCCGGAGGCGTTAGTTGGCAGGTCTCTGTTCAGGGACCTGTGGGGTAAAAACGGAACCGGGGGAGTTTATTCGGTTGAAAGGGCCGGCAGTAATGGGCAACTACTGCCAGACTCGGATGATTCGTCCATATCCTCTTTTTGAACTCGCTGAAGTGGGCCGGCGCTCCTTCGTCGCCCGACCCTTTCGGGCTGCCGCCAGCCGGTGGCCCGAAAAGCGCGGTTATTATAGCCCGGCGGGAGATGGCGGCAAGCTATTGCCGGGCCGGATTTGAGGCCAATTTCCCCCTTCTCATGAGCGCAGAAGGGGGCACGCGAAGACACGAAGAGCGCGAAGAAGAGGGCCTTTTTCTTCCTTCGCGTCCTTCGCGTCTTCGCGTTAAAAAAGAGAAGGGGGCACGCGAAGGCGCGAAGAGCGCGAAGAAGAGGGCCTTTTTCTTCCTTCGCGTCCTTCGCGTCTTCGCGTGAGAAAAAAGAGAGGGGGCACGCGAAGACGCGAAGAGCGCTAAGAAGAGGGCTCCTTTCTTCCTTCGCGTCTTCGCGTGAGAAAAAGAAGAAGGGGCACGCGAAGGCGCGAAGAGCGCGAAGAAAGGCGAGATAATTCTTCCTTCGCGTCCTTCGCGTCTTCGCGTGAGAAAAAAGAAGGGGGTACGCG
>CAYVQP010000170.1:0-4521 GCA_964452775.1 uncultured Ardenticatenaceae bacterium
CGGGCCGGCAAGCTGGATGGTGGCCTGGTCGGAGGGGCGCGGCGCGGCGGCGGCGGGCGGTCCGGCGCTCCCTGCGGCGGCAGTCCCCGCCGCAGAAGCCTCAGCCGCGGCGATTGCGGCTGCCGCGGCCGCCTTCATGGCCGGATCGCCGGGCAGGGAGGGGTGCGTGGGGATGTCGTTGGCCGCCGCGACCAACGCCGCGACCAGCGCGCCGGCCGTCGGGTAGCGGTCGGCCGGCGTCTTGGCCATCGCCCGCTGGATAATCGCCTGGATGGAATCGGCCAGCCCGGCGTTGACCGCGCGGATGTCCGGCGTCGGCTCCAGCACGTGCTTCAGGGCCAGCCCCATCGGCGTCTCCGATTCGTAGGGCCGCTTGCCGGTGAGCATGGCAAAGAGCACGCCGCCCAGGGCATAAATGTCGCTGCGCCCGTCCAGCGGCAACCCCTGCACCTGCTCCGGGCTCATGTAGGCCGGGGTGCCGACCATGCCGCCCTCCGCGGTGAGGTTGCTGCCCTCGTCTACCAGCAGCTTGACGATGCCGAAATCGCTCAGGTAGGGCTCGCCCGATTCGTCAAAGAGGATGTTGGCCGGCTTGATGTCGCGGTGGATGACCCCCTTGCTGTGGGCAAAGTCGAGGGCGCGGGCAATGGGGCCAAGCACGCGGGCCGCCTCCTGCACGGAGAGGGGTTGGCGGTTGAGGCGCGTTTGCAGGGAGCCGCCGCGCATCAAGCGCATGACCAGGTAAGCCTCGCCATCCTCCTCGCCATAATCGTGGACGGGGACGATGGCCGGGTGCTCCAGGCCGGCCACGGCCAGCGCCTCGCGGTTGAAGCGCTCGCGGAACTCCGGCTTGTGGAACAGCTCGCGGGGCAGGATCTTCAGGGCCACGTCGCGCCGGAAGCGCGGGTCGTAGGCGTGGTAAACGGTAGACATGCCCCCGCGGGCAATCTCGCCCAGGATTTCGTAGCGGCCGAATTGCGTTGCCGGCATGGATACCTCTGCTCATTTGAGGTGTTGAGGTGACAGTCACTTCAGAAAGTGACTGTCACCTGGCTTGAGCGTCATTGTATCGCAAAAATGGCCGGGTCACTCGCCGGCGTTCGAAAAAGGGGATCCCCGGCAGGGATGCCGGGGCTACGTTTACGGCAAATGTTGAACTTGCGCCGATTTCCGGGCTATACTTTCTGTGGACGGCCGGCAAGCTGCCGGCGACCCGGCGCAAGCGGGAGGTGAGTGGATGGACGTGGCGGTAGCGGTTGACCCCGGCCTGGGGCTGGACGCGGCAGCCCTGGCGGCCGGCTGGAATGAGAGCGAAGAGCATCACCGGCTGGCCCAGGCGCGGCTGGAGCGGCAGGCGCCGGCCGGCTTCCCCTTCGACCCGGAGTTGGTGGAGAACGGCCTGATTTTGCTGGCCGGGGCGGCGGGGACGCTGGCCATGGAAGGGCTGAAGGCGGCGGTCAAGGAGTTGGTGACCGAGTTCATGAAGCGCCGGCGGGAGAAGGGGGCGGCCGGCGAACCACGCATCACCGTGCAGCAGGTGCGCCAGCCGGATGGCGCGGTGCTGCTGGTGGTCCGGGAGGAGAGACGATGACGATAATCACCATTCGTGAGCGGGTTGGGCCGGCGAGCAACGCCGTGCTCATCTTCGACGGCGGCGAGGAGCGGCCGGTCATGGTCGCCGACCCGTTTACTCGGGCCGATGAAGGGTGGTTGGAATGGTACTATGAGGAGCACATGACCTTCCCGTTCACCGACCAGGTGCTTGCGCGGGAGATAGCGGACAGTGTGCCGGTCTATGGCGAGAAGCTGTTCAAGCAGGTGTTCGGCACGCCCGCCATTTATGGGCGCTACCAGAAGGCGCTTGCCGGCGATGACCTGACCATCGAGATCGCCGGCTCGCCCGAATTTCACGCCTATCATTGGGAGGCGATGAAGGACCCCGACCGCCCGGTCCCGCTGGCCCTGCAAGCCACAATGGTGCGCCGCAATCTGGTGTTTCAGGGCTTCCCGGCCGAAGCGCAACCATCGCCCACCATCAACCTGCTGCTGGTCACCGCCCGGCCCGGCGGCGCGCGCGACGTCAACTATCGCACCATCTCCCGGCCGCTGGTGGAGAACCTGCAACGCTCCGGCGTGCCCGTGGTGGTGGATTTCGTCCGCCCCGGCACGTATAGGGCGCTCTCTGACCACTTGCAGGCGGTGAAGAGCAAGCGCGGCCCCGGCTATTACCAGGTCATTCATTTTGACGCCCACGGCGCGCTGATGGCCTATGAGCAGCTGCCGGAGGAACTCCAGGCCGGGCAGCTGGTCTTTAAGCAGCGCTATGGGCGGGATGAAATCGCGCCTTACGAGGGGGTGAAGGCCTTCCTGGCGCTGGAGGGGCCGGAGGAGGGTAAGGCGGACCTGGTGGAAGCGCAGGAGCTGGCCGACCTGCTCACCCTGCACGGCATCCCCATCATCATTCTCAACGCCTGCCAATCCGGCAAACAGGTGCGCGCCGGACAGTCGCCGGGGGCCGCCGAGGAGCCGGCCGTTGAGAGCCGCGAGACCAGCCTGGGCAGCCGGCTGATGGCCGCCGGGGCGCAATTGGTCCTGGCTATGGGCTATTCGGTGACGGTCAGCGCCGCCGAACTGCTCATGCGCACCCTGTACGGAGAATTGTTCGCCGGCCGGGAGTTGCCCGTCGCCATCCGCCGCGCCCGGCAGGAGCTGCGCAACGACAAGAAGCGCCGCGCCTACTTTAACCAGGTCATTGAGCTGGAGGATTGGCTGCTGCCCGTCGTCTACCAGAACCGCCCCCTGACGTTGCAGCCGCGCCCGTTCACGCCGGAGGAGAGCGCGGCCTACTACGAGAAGCAGGGGCGACGCTACCAGCCGCCGGCCACCCAGTACGCCTTCGTCGGCCGCGACCTGGACGTGCTGAACATCGAGCGGCGATTGCTCTCCCGAGAATCAGGGGCCGGCGCCAACATACTGCTCGTCCGCGGGCTGGGCGGCGCGGGCAAGAGCACCCTGCTGCACCACCTGGGCCACTGGTGGCAGGCGACCGGCCTGGTGGAGCGCGTCTTCTACTTCGGCTGGGACGAGAGCGCCTGGAACCGGCAGCAAATCATGCACGCCATGGCCAAAGAGCTGCTCAGCGAGGCGGGTTACTACGCCCTGTTCGCGCCGCTCAGCCCGGCCGGGCAGCAGGCCCTCATCGCCGGCAAGCTGCGCGAGGCCCGGCATCTGCTCATCCTGGACAACCTGGAGTCCATCACCGGCAGCCACCTGGCCATTCAGAACACCCTGCCGGCGGACGAACAGGCCCACCTGCGCGACTTCCTGCGCGAGTTGGCCGGCGCGCCCAGCCTGGTGTTGCTCGGCTCGCGCGGCGGCGAGGAGTGGCTGCAGCCGGGCACGTTCGGGGACAACGTCTACCCGCTGCCCGGCCTGGACCCGGAAGCCGCTTCCGCCCTGGCCGACCTGGTGCTGGTCAGGCACAACGCCACGCGCTACCGGCAGGACCCGGAGTTGTTGCGCCTGCTGGCCCTGCTGGACGGCTACCCATTGCCCATCGAGGTGCTGCTCGCCAACCTGGCCCGGCAGTCGCCCGCGGAGGTGCTGGCGGCGCTGCAGGCGGGGGATGAGGCCGTGGACCTGCGCAGCGAGCAGCCGACGAAAAGCATCCTGCGCTGCATTGACTACTCCTTCTCCAACATCGCGCCGGAGTTGCAGGGGCTGTTGGCCTGCCTGGGGCCGTTTACGTCGGTGTTCGGCGTTGCCTACTTGGAGCAGTACACAAAGAGACTGCGCGCGCAACCGCTGCTGGCCGGCCTGCCCTATGAGCGTTGGGGCGACGTGCTGCGGGCTGCCGCCGATTGGGGGCTGCTCGAGCCGCACCCGCGGAGCGACGGCTACCTGCGCCTGCAACCCACGCTGACCTACTTCTTGCGCAGCCGGCTGGCGGGGCCGGAGCAGGCGGACACGAAAGCGGCCATTGAGACGGCCTTCCGGCGGCATTACGACGACCTGGGCCGGGCGATTGCCGGGTGGATGACATCGAAGGAGGCGCGGGAGAAGCAGCTTGGGCAGGCGATGGCCGGGTTGGAGTACGAGAACCTGGTCACGGCGGTCAACCTTTCACTGGCCGCGCAGGAGCCGATCAGCGGCCCGTACGAGGCGCTGGACCGCTTCTGGGAAGCTACCCAGGATCACCGCCGGGCGCTGGAAGTGAGCGCGGGCTTACTGAAAGGGATGGAAGCCTATCCGCCGGAGTTGTTTGCCTCTAAGCTATACGGTTTTCCGCTTATGCGACTCCTGGGCGATATGGGTCGGCGTCGAATGTTACTCAAGCAGTATGATTTGGCCGAAGCATGCTATCAGCGCGCGGCGGATGTCATTGCCGGCATCAAGGACGCCGACCCTCAAGTTCGGGGCTCATGGCTGAGCACGACTTACCATATGTTGGGGATTGTGGCGCAGGCGCAGCGGCAGTGGGCGCAGGCGGAGGCGCATTACCGGCAGGCGCTGGAAATCTAC
>CAYVQP010000171.1:0-4491 GCA_964452775.1 uncultured Ardenticatenaceae bacterium
CCCCTACCGCACCACCCGATACCGCAATTGCACCCGGCCCTCCGCCGACACCGTCGCCCGGATCTGTTCCAACTGCATCCCCTCCACGCCGGCCTCACCAAACGGGCGCAGGCCGCCGCCCAGGAGCACGGGCATGATGTCCAGGTGCAGCTCGTCGGCCAGCCCGGCGCGCAGGACTTGTTGCATCGTGTCCGCCCCGCCCACCACGGTCACATCCTTATCGCCGGCGGCGGCTACAGCCTGCCGGATCACGCTCTCAATGCCGGCGGTCACAAACGTGAAGCTCAGGTTGCCGGCTTGCTTCGGCCGGATGGCCGGCGGTTCGTGCGTCAACACGAATATCGGTACCTGGAACTCATAGCCGTCCGCCCACGCATCCGGCCCGCCCCCCATCTCGTAGGTGTTGCGGCCCATCACCGCCGCCCCGGTATTCTCAATCGACTCCCGCAACTCAGCCGACTCCTGCACCGCATCCATATCCGCATACAGCAAGGCTACGCTGCCCTGCTGGTCGTTCATGAAGCCGTCCAACGACATCGTCGTGCCCACAATCACTTTTCCCATCACACATTCTCCTTATAGTTCCCTAGAATCCCGGCCGAGAATCCCGGAAACTCAGAAGTTTCCGGGATTCTCAATTGACACTCCCGCCCTAGAATCCCGGAAACTCAGAAGTTTCCGGGATTCTCAATTGACACTGCGTTAATCATCCACACAAGTGGTTCGCCTGCCCAATACTTGCCCCATCATCCCCCATCGCACATAATATCAACCAAACTTTCCCGGAAGCCGGCCGGCAAGTGACCGTGTGATGCATGCCGCCCGCCTATCCGGAGAGCGAAAAATACCTCGCCAGGATTGCCAGATGAGATTTTCACGCGCCGCCGGCGTATTACTCCATCCAACCTCCCTCCCCGGCCGCTTCGGCATCGGCGATTTGGGGCCGCGCGCTTATCAGTTTGTGGATTTTCTGGTGGATGCCGGGCAGTCGCTGTGGCAACTGCTGCCCCTCGGCCCCACCGGCTATGCGGACTCCCCCTACCAGAGCTTCTCCGCTTTCGCCGGCAACCCGTTGCTGATCAGCCCGGAGCACCTCGTCCGCGACGGCTACCTGCCCGCCGAAGCTATCGTCAATGCGCCCACCTTTCCCTCCAATCGCGTTGACTACGGGCCGGCCATCCAACTGAAGGAGCAGCTGCTCGCCGGCGCCCACGACCGCTTCCTCACCGGCGCCCGGCCGGAGCAAGCTGACGCCTTTCACGCCTTTTGCGCCGCCGAAGCCGATTGGCTGGACGATTACGCCCTGTTCATGGCCTGCAAGAGCTTCCATATTGACCAGGACGGCGGCGTCTGGAACACCTGGCCGGCTGAGATCGCTTTCCGCACGCCGGAAGGGTTGCAGGATTGGAGCGACCAGTTGGCGCCCGGCATCGTCCGCTACAAGTTCTACCAATTCCTCTTCTTCGAACAATGGCTGGCCCTGAAGCATTACGCCAACGACAAGGGCATCCGCATAATCGGCGACGCGCCCATCTTCGTCGCCTACGATAGCGCCGACGTGTGGGCCAACCCCGGCCTCTTCCACCTGCTGCCCGACGGCTCACCCGAATTCGTCGCCGGCGTGCCCCCGGACTACTTCAGCGAGACCGGCCAGCGCTGGGGCAATCCCCTGTACAGGTGGGACGAGATGGCCAAAGACGACTACGCCTGGTGGGTGCGCCGGCTACAAATGGCCCTGCGCCAGCTCGACATCGTCCGCATTGACCATTTCCGCGGCTTCGAGGCGTACTGGGAGATCCCCGCCGCCGAACCGACCGCCGTCCTCGGCCAGTGGGTAAAGGGGCCGGCAGAGCAACTGTTCCTTAGTTTGCAGCAACAGCTGGGCGATTTGCCTATCATAGCCGAAGACCTGGGCGTGATTACGCCGGAAGTAGAGGCGCTGCGTGACCAATTTGGCTTTCCCGGCATGAAGATCCTCCAATTTGCCTTCGGCGGCGAGCACAACAGCTCCTTCTTGCCTCACAACTACAGCACGCCCAATTGCGTCGTCTACACGGGCACCCACGACAACGAGACGACCAGCGGGTGGTACCGCAGCGCCGAACCACGCGAGCAGGATTACGTGCGCCGTTACCTGGCCATAGACGGGCGGGATGTCGCCTGGGACATGATCCGCCTGGCCTACATGTCCATCGCGGACATCGCCGTCATCCCCATGCAGGATTTGCTCAACCTGGGCAATGAAGCCCGGATGAATTTCCCCAGTGTGGAGAGCGGCAACTGGCAATGGCGCATGACGCCGGAGATGATCAGCCCGCGGCTGGCCTACCGGCTGGAAGAGATGACTCGCCTTTACGGTCGCTCGCCGGTCGAGCCGGATATAGTCTGAAACATGAAAAACCTGGCAGGTCTTCTGAGACCTGCCAGGTTTCGCAATGACAAACCAACGGAGAATGGGCATGGCAAAAGCAAGCTGGATTGGACAAACAATCGGTGGTCGCTATCAAATTGAGCAGCTCATCGGCCAGGGCGGCATGTCCGCCGTCTATCGCGCCAACGACCCCAATCTACGCCGCATCGTAGCAGTCAAACTCATCCACACCCACCTTTCCGACGACCCTTCCTTCGTGCGTCGCTTCATGGAAGAAGCGGCCACCGTCGCCCAGCTGCGCCATCCCAACATCATCCAGGTGTACGACTTCGACCACGACGAAGATGTCTACTTCATCGTCTTCGAGTTCATCCCCGGCGAATCGTTGCACGCCCGGCTGGACCGCGTGGTCAAGAGCGGCCGTAAAATCAGCTTCGAAGAAGCCATTCGCATCACCGCCGGCGTCGCCGATGCGCTCGACTACGCCCACCGGCGCAGCCTCGTCCACCGCGACGTCAAGCCCGCCAATGTGATGATCAACGTGCAGGAAGAGCCCATCCTGATGGACTTCGGCATCGTCAAGATCGTCGGCGGCACCCAGCACACCGCCACGGGCGCGACCGTCGGCACCGCCCGCTACATGTCCCCCGAGCAGGTACGCAGCGACAACATAGACCCGCGCACGGACATATACTCCCTGGGGGTAATGCTCTTTGAAATGCTGGCCGGCCGCGCTCCGTTCGTGGCCGACTCCGCCATGACCATGATGATGATGCACGTCAGCGACCCCGTGCCCGACCTGAACGAGTTCCGGCCGGACACCCCGCGGGCCTTGCGCGAAATCGTGACCAAGGCGCTGGCCAAAAATCCCGCCAACCGCTTCCAGACGGCCGGCGAATTTGCCGCCGCCCTGCGCGCCGTTGACCTATCCAATCCCAACCAGTCGTTGGGACTCGGCCTGACCGCTGCGGCGGCCGCCGCGGCGCCCACCGTCGTCGAGCCGTTGCAGAGCACGTATGAACGTCCTGCGCCCGCAGCCACGGGCGCCCGACCGCAACCGCAGGGACAGCCGGCGCGGACCGCTGCCCCGGTTACCGCCGCTGTCGGAGCGGGGGCCCAACCGGCCATAGCTCCACCGCCGCCGGCGAAAGGCAGCCGGACGCCGCTCTACCTGGTTGGCGGAGCGGTGGCGTTGGTGTTGCTGCTGCTGGTTTGCCTCGTTGGGGCCATGGCGCTCTATCCGGCGTTGGCCGGCGGCGGAGAGGATGGGGCAAACGCCACGGAGACCGCCATCGCCGCGGCCCAATCCGGGGTAGCCGGGACCGCCACTGCTCTGGCCGGCGAGCTGGCCACCGCGCAGGCGGGCGTCCAGGCCACCCTGGCGGCGGGCAACGACCCGGCGGCCGCCGCCTCCGCGACCGCTATAGCCCAGCTGGCAACCCAGGCAGCAGGCACAGAAGTCGCCCCAACCGGCGAAGTAGCGCCCACCCAGCCGGCCACCTCCGAACCCACCATCGCTCCCTCGCCCACCACCGCGCCCACCGAAGCGCCGACTCTGGCCCCGACGGATACGCCGCCGCCGACTGAGCCGCCCACGCCGGAAGGAGACCAGGTGCGGATCACCGGCATCACACTGGAAGGCGGGGCGTATTATGTCAATTTCGAGACCTTCAACTACACCGCGCAGTTGCCGGGGATGCACGTGCACTTCTTCTTTAACACCGTGCCGCCGGAACAGGCGGGCGTGCCGGGGGGCGGGCCGTGGATACTGTACGGGGGCCCATCGCCGTTCACCCAGTACACCGCCGCGGACCGGCCGGCGGGAGCGGATCAGATGTGCGCGCTGGTGGCGAACCCGGACCATTCCGTGATCCAGGGAACGGGGAACTGCTGGCCGCTGCCGTAGGCAAGCAAAGTGGCCGCGAGCAAGTTCGCCGCGACCATGAAGCTCGAGGACGGCGGCTGGTCATTGCGGCAAGTGCTCGGCCCGCAATGCCGGGTCTATCCAGAGCCGGCCCACTGCGAGCTTAGCCTGGAGCTGCCGGCCGAATCCAGCCATCGAGGTCCGGGTTAGTCCGTTTTTGCTTCGATCCGGCCGTCGCGGATGGCCGCCAGCAGGG
>CAYVQP010000172.1:0-1383 GCA_964452775.1 uncultured Ardenticatenaceae bacterium
AGCGAGACGTAGACGTTTTGCCGGCTGACGGCGTGCGGAGGCCGGCCGCGGCGCGGCTTCTCCTTGAGTAATTCGCTGAGGGTGCCCTTCTCGGGCTTGCGGGTGGCCATGATTGTTGGTCAGCGGTGGATGGCGATGGTTGCCCTTATTGCCCTTCGCCCTCGGCCAGCCGGCGATAATCCTGGTGGCTGTTCAGGAAGGTTTCCACAAAGTCGCCTTCCAGCCGGTCCAACTTGCGGTCGAGCATCTCCAGGGTCAGGTGCAGGCAGAGCAGGCAGATGCTGCGCGGATAGCCGCGGGTGGCCCGCCAGATGCCGATGACCGCCTCGTCGGTGAAGAGGGCCGGCCGATCCTTGTGCCGTCCGGCGGCCAACAGGCGGTACTCGATGAGCTGCTTGGTGTCGTCCGGGGTCAAGGGGTCCAGCGACGAGCGAGTGGCGACGCGGTCCAGGAAGTCGGGCGAGCGGCGCAGGTTGATGTCCAATTCCGGCCGGCCGAGCAGGATCAACTGGTAAGCCTTGCCGCCGCGCGGGTCGCGGAAGTTGAGCAGCCGGCGCAATTCGGTGAACTGCTCGGCGTTCAGCTCGTGGGCCTCATCAATGATCACCAGCGGCAACACCCCTTCCCGGCTGCGCTCGATGAGCAGGTCGCGCATCTCGCGCAACTGGTCTTCGGTGGCCCGGCGCGTGGGCAGGTCCAGCTCGGCGGCGATGCGGCGCAGGAGCAACAGGCCGCTGCGCTTGGGCGGCTCGTCCACGCGAGCGGCGATGAAATCGGGCCGGCGCTGGTAACGGCTGTGGAACCAGGCGGCCAGCGTGGTCTTGCCCGTGCCCACTTCGCCGACGATGATCGAAGCCCCCTGCCCCGCCTCGACCATGAAGCTGACTTTGGAGAGGGCGCGCCGGGTGTCGTCGGAGATGTACATGAAGCGCGGGTCGGCTTCAATGCTGAAGGGGGGCATGACCACGCCCAGTCGTTCCCAGGCGGGTTGGGAGAATTGTTCCAGTTGCAGGGCGGGAAGGTTTTCGTTAGTCATCGTCTCTCGTCCTTTGGACCCTTACGAGACCCCGCAGGTCTGCCGGCGATAGCGCGCTGCGCGTCGAATCTTTCAAGACCTGCGGGGTCTTAATCTCCAAGATTCACGCATATTTTACACAAATCGGGACCGGATCGCAAATCTATAGTATATAGATCCGTTGACACGCTATTCTATTTTTGCTAGACTGTGACAGCTTGAGGTTTATAGGCCTCGCCGGCGGCATTTGGCCGGTGTGGGTAGTTTAACATCGCCCGGGGAATATGTACAGTACCCAAAGAACGAAACCCCGTAGGTCTCAACCCAAGCAAACCCCGTAGGTCTCAACCACGATCTACGCGGAGACG
>CAYVQP010000172.1:1483-4470 GCA_964452775.1 uncultured Ardenticatenaceae bacterium
CACGGGCGAACAGAAAAAAAGGCCAGGCGTTCTCACGCTTGGCCTCGTAACCTTTGCGAGTCGCCGACTCCTGGACAAGCTGCCGCCAACATCTTGTCCCGAGGCCCCTTTAGTGGGGAGGGGGATTTTGTTTCCCCCGGCTTCTCACATAGTCGCGTCATGAGCATAGCACACGCACGAACGCGTGTCAACGCTTGCAGGTACGACCTGGCAGGTTTCTTCAAACCTGCCAGCTCTCAGAAGGCGAAGCGCCGGCGGTGCGGCTCATGCGCGAAGGTGAGGGATACCTTTGCCTTCAACCGACGCGCCGGGCGAGCGGTCAGCCGAATTGCTGGCCGCCCAGGAGCAGCTAAGCCGAATGCGCCGCGACCTGCGGGAAGCGCGCCGCGCGGCCGGGGAGCCTAGAATCCCGGAAACTTCGAGTTTCCGGGATTCTGTGGGCCAGACCTGCCAGGTTTCAGAAAACCTGGCAGGTCTAAGCGAAGGTCTGCTGGCCGGCGCCATCGGCTACGAATCCATCCCCTTCAGCGAACACATCCGCGCCGCCCTGCAGCGCCGCGCTGCGCGACAGAGAATCCCGGAAACTCCCGCTCTTAGAATCCCGGAAACTCGAAGTTTCCGGGATTCTAGCCTTTCTGGAATCCCGGAAACTCAGAGTTTCCGGGATTCTAGCGTTCCGCTGCTTCCCGACCTGGGACTGGCGATTCTGCGCCGCGGGCTGGCCGGCCCCGGCCGGCTGTGGCTCCTACTGCGCCTGCTGGACCGGCCGGGGCGGGGTTGGATTCACTTGCAAGAGGCGCAAGGGGAGTTGACCCGGCCGGGCGCGCCGTTGCGCATTTGCGCCGCCCGGCAATTGCGCAGCTTGCTGGCCCAGGGAGAAGGCATCTTTTGGGAGCGCAATGCTGAAGCTAGCGGCTCAGAAGCCGGCGGCTCATCATCCGGCGGCTCGGACACCGGCGGAGGCAAGGTGCGCATCTGGCTGCGCTCGCCGGCAAAGGTGGCCCGCGCGCTGGGCTGCACCCGATTGAGCGGCCGGCCGGTGGTCTTGCCCGTGCGCCATTTGCTCGGAGGCATTGGGCAGGTGCGGGCGCAACTTTACGCCGCCTTTCACAGCGCGCGCACCCCGGCCGGCGACGCGGAGCAACCCTGCCGGCCGATTTCGCGGCAGACGTTGCGCCGGCTGAGCGCGGTTTCCCCCTCGTCGCAAAGAGCGTATGAGCGGCGGGCGGGGGTGGTCAGCCGGCCGAATTGGGCGCTGGGACCCCGCAAATCCCCAGAGGTAGAACAGCAATTGGCCTGGCGACACGGCCGGGCGCTGTTCACGTTGGTGGATAGAGAAGGCGCGCATGGGCCGGCCGGCGAACAATATCTCGCCTGGCGGCTGCCGAACAGTTATGCCGGCCCGCACGAGCGGCTGGCCCCATCACGCAAGCGACGCATCAACCGGCAACTCAACGACCTGGCGCAAATAGGGACGCCGGGGAACGTTGAGCGGCTGTATTGTGCGGATGGGCGGGATGCGGCGGCCGGCGGCGGCAGCGATGACCGGGCGCGCTACTGGCCGGGCGTCTCGGGCGGGCGCATTCGGGGCCGGCTGCGCGGGAACGAGCGCGGGCAAATGTGGTACGCGATGAGGCCGGGCCATGCGTGGTAATGGGGGGTGGCAGGAAGTTGGAGGGCTTAACAGGGAAATGATAAAGTCCTTGTCAATGGGCATCTCCCCGGCCAACGCTCTTGTGCTAAAATGGCCGCCATGACCGAGAATCGTGTTAGCCGGCTCCACGCGCTGATCAGCGGCCGGGTGCAAGGGGTCTCCTTTCGCTACCACACCCTGCACGTGGCCCAATCGCTCGGGGTGACCGGCTGGGTGCGCAATTTGCCCGATGGCCGGGTCGAGGTGCTGGCGGAAGGGGATGGGCAAAAGCTGCAACGGCTGGAGCAATTCCTGCGTCGCGGCCCGCCGGCAGCTCGGGTGACGGACTTCTACTGCCGGTGGGATGATGCGCCGGAAGGGAGCTTCGCGGAGTTCGAGTTGCGCTGGTAATCTCGAAAAGACCTGCCAGGTTTCTGAAAACCTGGCAGGTCTCGCAGTCCTGAATCGCAGTCCTGAATCCCGGAAACTTCTGCGTTTCCGGGATTCTAAGAGAAGAACCCCTCCACCAGCCGGCGATAACTCTCCTCCACGTCCAGGTCCATCGCAAAACCACCGGCGCTCTCCAGGCTAACGAAGCCGTGCAACAGCGCCCGCAACCCGCGCACCGCATGCAAGGCGTCATCGCCCGTCAGGCCCATCGAGGCCAGCGCAAACAACAGCAATTGCAGCAACTCCTGCGCCGGCTCGATCAGGTCCGGCTGGTCGGCGCGCGGCGCGCGGATAGTTAGCGGGTAGATGCCGGGGTGCGCCTTGGCGAAGCGGCGATGGGCGTGGGCAATGGCCGTTAGCGCGTCCCGCCCCACCCTGCCCTGCGCTGCCTGGCGCAACTCAGCCAGCAGCCGGCGGTCAGCCAGCGCGGCCATGCCATATTGCAAATCTTCCAGTGAACTAACGTGGTTGTACAGCGACGGCGGCCGGATGTTCAGCGCCCGGGCCAGCACCGTCAGGCTGACCGCGGAATAGTCGCCGGCTTCGTCCGCCAGCCGCGCTGCCTCCCCGATCACCCGCTCACGATTGAGCTGCCTGCGTTGTGTCATCTCCACTCCTGTAACCCCGGTTTCCAACCGGCTCTTCTACCTTCCCAATCAACATCCAGCTCATTGTAACCCCGGTTTCCAACCGGGTCTTCCACCTCCCCAGTCCACAGCCGGCTCCATCTAACCCCGGTTTCCAACCGGCTCTTCTACCTTCCCAATCAACAGCCCGCTCATTGTAACCCCGGTTTCCAACCGGGTCTTCCACCTCCCCAGTCCACAGCCCGCTCCATCTAACCCCGGTTTCCAACCGGCTCTTCCACCTCCCCAGTCCACAGCCCGCTCCATCTAACCCCGGT
>CAYVQP010000173.1:0-4316 GCA_964452775.1 uncultured Ardenticatenaceae bacterium
TAGCCCTCCGGCTTGGCCGGCTTCTCCGCCTCCCATTGCTCAATAAAGTCGGCAATCCAGGGGTTCGGGCAGGCGGTGTAGTACGGCGGGTCGCTGAGGGCCAGGATGTCCTCGTCCTCGCCGATGGGGAAGCCCTCAATCTGGCGAAACTCGGGGTCGCGCAGCTTCTCGCGCAGCAGGCCGGTGAAGTAGGCCCGGCGCTCGTCGTCGTTGGCAAAGACCAGCCCCAGGCATGCCACCGGCCCGTTTCGGCTATGCTCAGCCTGGTTCTCAAACAAACCCATTTGGCGGCTATTCTCGCTCATGCCTCTCCATAACTTGCTTGTTGCTCCTGTGGTTCTATCCCCGGCATGTGGATGTGGTGACCAACATGATTGTAGCGGTCCGAACAGGTAAAGAGCAGCAGCTGGCGCTCGCCGGCCAGCTCGCAACAGATATCAATGGCCGCCGCCAATCGCTGCGGATCGAAGTGTACGAAAGGATCATCCAGCAAAATCGGTGGGTTGGCGGCCGGGAAGAGCAAATCCACCAGGGCCAGCCGCGTAGCCATATAGAGCTGATCCTGCGCGCCGCGGGATAGGCGTCGTGGGCTGATGCGGCGATCGGGCTGAGCCGGATCCGCCAACTCTATCTGGAGCTCAGGGTCAATCCACGCTTGCCGGTAGCGCCCGTGCGTCAATCTCTCCAGGTAGGCCGCGGTTCGCGGTCCCAACTGCTCTTGCGCCCGCTTCAGCGTTCCGGCCCGCGCCTCTGCCAGTAAATCGTAGGTAAGCTGGTAGACTTCGTTGCGCTCTTGGGCGCGCTGGTAGGCTGTTTTCGCCGTCACCAGTTGTTCCTCTGCCCGCAACAGGTCTTCCGCTAAACCAGGCTGATCCTCAAGCTTTAGCTGCAGCCGCTGTCGCGTAACGCCGAGTTCCGCTTGCTCCGTCTCCAGCCTCTCGATTCCGGCCTGCAGCTTGTTGACCTCCACCGGCGTCATCCCGGCCGCTAACTGCAGACCAGGCTCGCTCAATGCTTCTTCCGCGTCCCTCCGTCGCCGGCTCGCTACTCGCCGCTGTTCGGCCAGCGTCTCCACCGTGCTGCTGCCGAGCAGCCCCTGCAAGCGCGAACGGGCAGCGTCCTGCCGGCTGCGCAGCTCTGTCGCCGCCGCAAATTGCCGGTTTAGGTCGTCCACAGAAGCGCAGTTGGCCGCCGCCAGTTTCTGCTCTAATTGGGCCTGGGCGGCATGCAAGCGACTTTCATCGAAGGCCGGTTTGATTGGGGCCGGCCGGGGCTGCGCCGGGGGCTGTGGTTGGTTCCAGGCCGGCGGCATGGGCTTTTGTACGGCCGGCTGCTGGGGGCGCTCAATGGCGGGCTTGGTCGCCGGCTCGCCCGCGGGCGCGATTGGTTTTGGCAAGGCCGGTGGTTGCGGCTGGGCCGGCGAGGGCAGCTTAGGGCGTTGCGGCGGCTGCGGCCGCTGCAACGTGAATGGCTCCGGCCGCTCTGCGGTGGGCGGCTCCGGCCTTGGAAGCGCCGGCGGCCCTTGCTCGGGGGCGGCCGGGGCAACCTGCCCGCCATCCGAATTCGTTTTGCGCAATAGGCCGGCCAGAGCGATGACCAAACCGACCGCGATAGCCAACACTCCCGCCAACACGTTGTTCGCAATCAACAGCAGCGCTATCCCAAGGAGCGCGACCAGGGCCCCAAGCGCCGGCAGGAGGAGCTTGCTCCTGCTTTTGCCAACCTTTCCGGCGGCCGGGAGTGGTTCTTCCCTGCGCGTGGCGGCGCTGTCCGTCTCATACTTCTCCAGGGCCTGCTGATAATCTGCCTGAGCCTGATCGTAGAGCTCCCGCTGCCGCTCATATGTCTCCCGCTGCTGCTCATAAGCAGCCAGTTCGCGCTCATATAGCTCATAGGCCTGTTCGTGGGCTACCAGCAGTTGTTCCTGTTCGCTCTTGGCCGCGTCGTATTGGGCCAGCTCCGCCTCATAAGCGGTGTAACGCGCTTCATATGCGGCGCGCCGGCGCTCATACTCCTCTGCCTCTTTTTCTTGAGCCGCCAGGGCCTCTTCATACGGCCGCCAGGCTTCCTGAAAGGCAGCCAGGTCGCTATCGTACTGACGAACGGCGCCCTCATAGGCCGCCATTTCCGCCTGGTACGCCTCTTGGGCCTGCTCGAAAGCCGCTTTTGCCGCCCTGTATTCGCCAAGCGCCGCCTCGTAGGTCGCTTGTTGCTCTCGATGCTCGGCCAGGTCTCGCTCGTATTTGACCATGGCTTGCAGATGCGTCTCGCGCTCTTCCAACAGCGTATGGATGCGGCTGGAGAGCACATTGGCAGCGCGCACATCCTGCTCGGTAGTAAGGGCAACCGCGCCCAGGACTGCTAATGCGCCTTTCGTTTCGTTGATTTCGTCTTGAGCTTTCCGGATCTGCTCCAACTTTGTCTCGAGGGCTTGCTCGCGCTGCTCCCATTGGTCCAGCTCAGCCCGGTATTTCTGTACCTGCTGGACCTGCTGCTTGGTCGTGCGCAGCGGCCCTAACTCCTCTTCAATCTTGGCCAGCCGGGCTTCGGCTTCTTGCAGCGATAGCTCGTCATGCTCATAGGCTTGAACCTGGGTCCGATAGTTGGCAACCCGCGTTGACCGCTGAGCCTGTTCATCGCGGGCTGAGGCCAGCGGCCCCGGCCGTGCGGCTACCCGAACCATGCCGACGCGGAATTCGCGCATGGTGTTGTCCAACTGCTTGAGCGCTCGCTCCGTGTAGACATCATCCTCGCCGCCGGTCACAATCGCCTCCAGGCTCTGGGAAATTTCAGTCCGGCCATTGGCGATTTCGGCCAGCGCGTCCTGCTCGACACATAGCGTGCTGCGCAGCATCAGCAGCGAATGGGTACCCAACACGGCCTGCAGCGCGTCGTTAATCGCATCCCGGCTGCGAGTGGTTTCGCCGCCGGGAAGCTGAAGTTCCTGGAAACCGTCCTCAAAATCCTTGGTGAGTCTGAATTGTCTCCCCTGGTCATCCGTAAACGAGAGCTGTAGCCGGTACCATTGCTCGCTACCCCAAGCCCGCCATAAGCCGGTTGTCTGATTCTGGTTAGGCAAGGCCATCAGGGCCATCAGCAACGCCTGGTGTAAGGTGCTCTTGCCCGACTCATTCGGCCCGCGAATGATGTTAAGCCCCGGCTGGAATTCGGCCGCGAAATCATTCAGGCAACCAAAGCGATTGACCTGTAACCTTTGCAGTCGCATCACAACACCTTGTGACCCTTCAGCAAGGCAACGCCCAGCTGTAACGACTGCTCCACCACCCGCCGCTCGCGCTCGTCGTGCGCGCTCTGAAGGCGTTCGGCTGCCAGGCGCACGAATTGGCCGATGACAAAGGCCTCTGGAAACTCCTCGGGATTGATGCTTGCGGGATTGAGCTGCGCCTTATCCCGCAGCTGTAACCAATAGAAGTCGCCGGCTGTACATTCGTAGATCGTCTCCAGATCGAGCAGGTTGTCGGCGGACTTCAGCCCGCTCAAAGAGAGGTTCATCAGACGGTTTGCGCCGGCCAAGGCCCGAATTGCTTCCACCACCTCCGGCTCCGTATGGCCGGTGACGTCAAGCTCGATTGCCTGGGCTTCGACGGTGCCGACGCGGACAGGTTCAACGGTTACCCCTTGCTCAGATAGGCGAATGCTGGCCGCCATCCCCGTCTTGCTCTGGTTAAAGGCCGTCGGTTCGGGCGCGCCGGCATAGAAGGCCTTCACGCCGCCCTGGGAGTAATCGGCGAAGGAGTGCCAGTCGCCCAGCGCCACATAGTCCGCGCCGGTGGCGGCAATTGACTCAGGTTCGATGGGCCGGCTGGTCACCTCATAAGGGCCGGGGATCTGCATGTTGCCATGGGCCATGCCCACAAACCAGCGACCAGGGCCGTCGCGGCGAATTCCTTTCAATTGTGGGGTATCGTCATGTGGGCTGCTGATCGGATTTCCGGCGACGGTCAGGTCGAGCTCGGGAAGGTATATGTAGGCAGGCCTTTCGGTGAGCAGGTGAACGTTGGGCGGCAGGGCCAGCTTCTGATAGACGGAGTGGCGGTCGAGATAGTCGTGGTTGCCGGGCAGCAGACAGACTTTGCAAGGTACATCGCGCAGGGTATTCACCACAAAGTGCTGTGTATCGCGAGCCGGGTGATTGTCGTTGAAGAGGTCGCCGGCGATGAGCAAGAGGTCGTAATGTTCAACGGCGGCCAGTTGGGCGATGCGGGAGAAAGTCTGGCGGATCTGGCGCCGGTGGTCGGCGCCCTTTTCCCCCAGGAAGTGGAAAGGGGCATCGAGATGAATGTCGGCGGTGTGTA
>CAYVQP010000174.1:0-4241 GCA_964452775.1 uncultured Ardenticatenaceae bacterium
CGGGATTCAGGCGAGCGACGTACCCATCTATGATGGTCTGGTGATCATCTACTATTGCTACCTTGATTGGCTGGCTCATAGTCGATCCATGGCACTGGTACGCGCCGGCTGTGGAACTGGAGTGGCATGCGGCTACCTTTAGCGTCTGCGGCCTCACGCGTTGCGCACTATTAACACCTTAGCAGAAATATCCGTGTGCACAAGTCAAAATCCGCCACTCGTTACAAACGTCTATGCGTTTCGAAGGGGCGTCTATGGGAATAGCATCCCGGGTGAAACGAACTGTGTTCCCGGCAACTGACTTCCGGCAGCGGGCTTTTCTTGCTAACATAGCGAAATGATTGCCGGCCCATTACCGCTCTCAGGCGTCCCGATTGGGGCGGAATAGCATGCTGAAAGTGCAACAACGCCTACCGGAAGCCAAATGGCGGTGATGGGGCTTGGGCGCAACCGGCCGCCGTCAACCGTTCATACAACGCCAGGTGCTCGTCCAGCATGCGCTCGACGGTGAAGCGGCGTGCCCTTTGGCGACCGCTCTGCCCCATGCGTCGCGCTGTTTCCGGCTCGTCCAGCAGCCGGATGATGCCGGCAGCCAATCCCCGAACGTCGCCCCCGGCAGCCAGCAAGCCATTGTGACCGTCTGCTACCAGCTCCGGCAGGCAGGTCGCTCGGGTGGCGACTATCGGCAGCGCCGAGGCCATCGCCTCCAGGCAGACGAGACCGAAGGTCTCGATTTGCGAGGCAGTCACGAAGATGTGCGCCAGCCGGAAAAGCCCCGGCAGTTCGCACTCATGCGCCACAAAGCCGGTGAAGCAACAGCGCTGCGCTATCCCCAGCGCGGCGGCCTCGGCAATCAGCGCCCGCCTTTCGGTGCCGTCGCCGACAATCAGCAGTTGCGCGTCCCGCTCGCGTATCACCTGGGCAGCGGCGCGCAGCACGCGCTCGACGCCCTTGTCCTTATCCAGCCGGCCGGCGTGCAAGATGACCGGCAGGCGGGGGTGTAGGCCATAGCGCTCGCGCAACTGTTGCGACTCGTCCGCTCCAGCCGGCTCATCGGAGAAAAGCTGCAGATTGACGGCGCAACCGATCGCCTGTGCCGCTATGCCCTCCCCGGCAAGGCGGCGCACGATCGTCTCCGTGGGAGCGATGACCGCCGCGCAGCGCGCCGTGAACCAGCGCGCGTACCGCCAGAGAAGCGCGTCGGAGAGTGCGCGCGCAGCGCCTGGTAGGGGCGTCGAGGCGACAACGAATTCGGGAAGCTGATGCATGGTGAGCACGCATGGAATCTTAAGCCGGGCTGCCGCGCTGAGACCGACCAATCCAATGGTCAACGGCTCGTGCAGGTGGATGAGGTCGGGACGGAAGCGCTCCAGTTGATTCCGCACTGACGGGAGGCGGCGGAAGACGAAACGCTGATCGGAGCGAAAGGGATTCCTGTGCGAAGCGACGCGGACCACTTCCAGCCGGCCCTGCCGGTGCATGTACGCCTCCACGCGGTCGCTCGCCGCCAGCACCAGCACCTGCTGCTCGCGGTCGGCTAGGCCGGCGGCCAACTGCTGCACCATCAGCGCGGCCCCGCTGATCATCGGGGGGTAGGACTGGGTGACGAAAGCGATGCGCATGCTGCTCATCTCCAGGTATTGGCAACATTCGTGCGTAAACGTCCGCTATAGGATGAGAGACAGGGGGGGGCACTCGGCACGTTGCGCCTGCCAGAGCGTGAGCAGTTCCTCATCCTGGGGCACGAAATAGCGGTAGGCAGAGTAGCTGAGCGGCTTCTCCAACTGGGGATTGACGATACTGTGGATCCGGCGAAGCGGGAGCTGTAGCTGCAAATAGTCGCGAATCTGTTCGCGATAGGGATCTAAGGTGCGGTACTTGTCCCTACTCCCCGTCGGTCGCCCGACGTGCTTTCCCTGCGCCTTCGCTGAAGCCATCCCCTGCTTTGTCCGCATCGAAATAAAACCTCGCTCCGCTTCAGCGGAGTAGCTGTAAATCGCCAACAGCAATTTTGCATGAGAGCCGGTGGTGGGGAGCTCGGGTTGCCGCACAAAGATAAGCTTTACCCCTATCTCGCTCATCTTGTTTATCAAATCCAAGGTCTGAAACATGTTGCGACCGAGCCAGCTCAGTTCGGCAACGATGACAGTATCACCGCCGGATAGAGCGTTCAACAGCTCCTCAATCCGGCGTTCCCGCAGGCTCTTGCGCGTCGATACCTCCACGCGGATGAAGCGATCGATCTGTATAGGATGTATCAAACAAGGGTCGTTTTGGCGCAAAGTACGCATTTGTTGTCTGCAACAACATTAGCCAAAGAAGAGAACCCTTGTCTATGTCAGCCTCAGCTGGTTTTCGCCGTCTCGCACCCGCCCGAGGTCACGCCTGCGTATGTAGGTCGCGTTCCATAACTGCTCGGACAGTCCGTCTCCTGCGCGCCAAAAGGATGCGCCGCAGTAACCAGATCATCGCCCCGCCCAGGTAGATCACCCATGGCAACGCACTGACGACTGCCAATCTAGCCTCCACCCTGGGGGCGGCAGCGAGTGACATACCCGGGCATACTAGGCTACAGTATGCTTCCCAGACAGCATCTTCAATGGCCGGCGCAACAAACAGAGCAAGAAACAGCAGCAGAAGGGTCACCGATATGTCGGTCCACCAGATGCGGAGACGGCGGCGGAAGAGAGCAAGCAAGAGCAACATCATGAGCCCAACCACGAAGACCAGCGCGGCGATCTCAAACAGAAGCTCATCACAGGCAGAACAACTCGATATCATTAAGGTTTGGCCCGCGACCGCCACCGGAACGACAAGCGGCAAAAGCACCGGCGCTAGAACGGCGCCAATGTAGCTCGTATCGGCTCCCTGCACTATTGCGGAATTGGACTCGTTTCCCGGCAAAGGAGCGCTCGCTGGTAACTCATCCGTCTCCTGGTCATCGTCAATGCCCATGCTTGCCTCCATACCACCACGCCGTCAGGAACTTATGACGGCACTCGGGACACCTTCAAGCCCACTCCAGGTCCTCCAGGGTACCTCCATCGGGGGGTAGGACTGGGTGACGAAAGCGATGCGCATGGCGATCCTCAGCGCGATTCAAGCCGGTTTGGCGGCGGCGAGCTCGAATCGCGTTCAATCGTGCCCCCTCATCGTTCTCAAAGCCCTGATCTCCACCACGATTGCCAACGCGACGCCCACAAAGTAGACGTGCCAAAGCCAATATGGTTCCACAACTCCGCCGGTGAGGTCGCGGGCAAACTTCGCGGCTACCAAGCCGAACGGGAGAGCCAGGCAGAGCGCCACGATATTGGCCTGCGAAAGCCCTGTGGATACCCTGGGCGAATAGCGGTCCGACAACAGCAGTGCTGCCCCCAGCAGCAACGTTGCCAGGCCTGGAACAAGAAAAAATGGCGACAATGAAACTGCCATCCGGTAGGCAATCTGAAAACCAGAGTGGGGGTTGTCAGTCCAGGGCAAGAAAAGCGCCGCTGTCATCAGCAGCAGCGACACCAAACGCGCCAGCCACCAGAAGCGTTTGCTTCCTGCCGTGGGGGCGGCCGCCGGCTCGTTCCCCCTCATCGTTCTGAAAGCCCTAATCTCCACCACAAGCGCCGTCGCGACGCCCACCAAATAGACGAGCCCTCCCCAATATGGGCCCGCCATTCCGTCGGTGGCCCCAATGACCCACACCGAGGTTACTATGCCGATCAGTAGGGCCAGGCAGAGCGCCACGATATTGGCCCGCGAAAGCCTTGCAGATACCCTGGGCGAAAAGCGGTTCGACCACAGTAGCGCTCCTCCCAGCAGAAACGCCGCCACGCCTGGAACAAGAATAAGTGGCGACAGTATCACAGCTGTCGTATAGGCAACGTCAATACCTGAGGTGCGGTCAGCCCAGGGTATGATAAGCGCCGCCGCCATCAGCAGCAGCGACAGCACGCGCGCCAGCCACCAGCGACGCTCGCTTCCTGACGTGGGGGCAGCCGCCGGCTCCTTCGCCATTTCATTCTGTTGTTCGCCATCTGCGGTCTGCGTCAAGTTTTCACCTCCGTCGTTGAAAACGGCCCCGGCGCTTTGCTTCAGCCCGGCAGCCCCATATCGGCCTCAGCCCTCCGCCGGCAGATAGGCCACCCAATCGTCCTCGACGACCCACAGCCGTCCGGCCTGATCGAAGAGCACGGCATTCGGGCCAAAGTAGCCGACATCACCCGGCAAGTCGTAACTGACCCATGCGCCCT
>CAYVQP010000175.1:0-2412 GCA_964452775.1 uncultured Ardenticatenaceae bacterium
GAGCTGATCGAAGAAGTGGGCCAGGGCGGGTATGCCACCGTCTATCATGCCCGGCATACTACCCTGGACTCCGAGGTGGCGCTGAAGGTGCTGCTGCCCGAGCTGGCTGCGGACGCCGATATCCGGCAGCGTTTCATCTCCGGCGCGCAGGTTGGCTCCCGGCTGGAGCACCCGGCCATCGTGCGCATCTTCGACCTGGTCGAGGAGCCGGACGGCGTCTACATCGTCATGGAGTACATGCCCGGCGGCGATCTGCGGCGCTGGCGCGAGGCGAATCCAACCGCCGGCTGGCGCGAGATGATGCCGTTGCTGCACGACACCGCCCTGGCCCTCGACTACACCGGCGCGCAGGGGGTGCTGCACCGCGATGTCAAGCCCGCCAACATCCTGCTCGATGCCGGCGGCCGGGCGCACCTGTGCGATTTCGGCCTGGTGCGCGTCGCCGGCTCGCCCCACCTGACCCAACTGGGCAGTGTGGTTGGCACCGCCACTTACATGTCGCCGGAGCAGGCCGAGGGCAAGGAGCTGGACCCGCGCAGCGACCAGTACGCGCTGGCCGTCATCGCCTATGAATTGTTGGCCGGCCGCCCGCCCTTTGTCGCCGACCGCAAGACCGCCGTACTGGTGATGCACGTCACCCAGCCGCCGCCCCTGCCCAGCGAACTGGATGCCGGCGCGCCGCCCGAAGTAGACGACATACTCCTCCGCGCCCTGGCCAAGCGGCCGGAGGAGCGTTACCCATCCTGCGCCGAGTTTGTGCATAACCTGGAGACGGCGCTGGCCTCCAGTCAGCTGCGTCGCTTCCGGGAGCTGCTCGCCGGCTCGCAGGAACGGATGGCCGCCGGCGACTACCACGGCGTGGAGGAGATGCTGAACCAGGCAGCCCGGCTGGCGGCCGATGAGCCGGAATGGCAGCACGCCCTGGCCGAATTGGAGACCGCCCGCTATTCCGCCGCCGCCTATCAAGACCTGCTGCGCGACTGGCAGACGGCCGCCCAACACGCCGCCAATGTGCTGGCCGTCTCCCCTGACTACCCGGACGAAGCCGGCATCTTCCCGGTCCTGGAGCTGCGCGCAGCCGGCCGCAAGCGTCCCACGGCGCGCGAGATCCGCGACCAGGCCTTGCTCGGCCTGGCCCTGGGGATTCCGGCTGCCCTGGCGGCGCTCTATCTGGCTTTTCGCTGGATAACGCGGCCGTAGTGCCGCGAGAAGTTCAACTTCTGCCAGAAGTTGAACTTCTGAGTGAATGGCCTGCGAGAAGTTCAACTTCTGAGAGAAGTTGAACTTCTAATTGACTCTATATGACAAAGACAGTGTATTCCGCCGGCTCGTACTATCATATTTACAATCGCGGCGTAAACCGGCAACCTATCTTCTTCGCCGATCGAAACTGGGGGTTCTTCATTCGCCGGCTGCGCGACTACTTCACGGACGACAGGGCCGACATTATTGCATATTGTTTGATGCCCAATCACTACCATTTGCTCGTCTATGTGACCGGCGACGACTTCAGCTTCGAGGTCATGCAGCCCCTGGGCACCTCGTATACAAAGGCAATTAACAGCCAGGAACAGCGCGTAGGATCGCTATTTCAGGGAAGATTCAGAGGGGTGCTTGTTGACAATGAGCGCTACCTGATCCACCTGTCTCGCTATGTTCATCGCAATCCGGTCGAAGCCGGCCTTATCCTTCATCCGGCTGATTGGGTCTACTCCAGTTATCGGGACTATGTGGGTTTGCGCCAGGGGACATTGGCAAGGCCGGAGGTCATCCTGTCTCAATTTGCTTCTGTTGCCGAGTACGCGGCTTACGTTGAGGACGAAGGCGACGATGATAGCTCGATTCGACACCTGTTGCTTGATTGATAGCAAGAAGTTCAACTTCTCTGAGAAGTTGAACTTCTAGGAGAACTATGGCTGACGAAACCGACGACGGCCGCACCATCGGCCGCTACCGCATCTTCGAAGAGCTGGGCCGCGGCGCGTTCGCTGTCGTCTATCGCGGCGAGAACATCGCCCTGAAGAAGCCGGTCGCCCTGAAGCTGCTCAGCCCGGCCCTCTTTGACCCCGGCCGGCCCGATTACGCCCTGCGCTTTATAGCCGAAGCGCGCACCGCCGCCGGCCTGAATCACGAAGGCATCGTGCGCGTGCTGGACCTGGAGCAGAGCGACGGCCGGCTGTATATGGCGCTCGACTACATGCCCGGCGGAAACCTGGCCGATTGGGTGGCCGCGCACGGCCCGCTGCCCTTCCGGCGGGTGGCCGCGCTGCTCAGCGACGTGGCTGCCGCCCTGGATTACGCCCACAGCAAGGGCGTGGTTCATGGCGACGTGAAGCCGGCCAACATCCTGCTCGACAGCCAGGAGCGCGCCCGGCTGACCGACTTCGGCCTGCTGCAGGCGGTGGAGCGCTC
>CAYVQP010000175.1:2512-4225 GCA_964452775.1 uncultured Ardenticatenaceae bacterium
ACCCTGTGGCGCCGGCTGGAACGGGATGTGCGCGCCGAGCGCAGCTATGCCGCCGCGGCCGCCGCTTATGGCGAAGCCGCTGAGCGGGCGCAGGCGTTGCGCGCCCGCATACCTGACCATCCCGACCCGGAGCGGGTGCTGGCGCGCCTGGCCCCGCCGCCGCCGGAGCCGTGGCGCGCCTGGCTGCAGCGCTGGCGGCCCGGCCTCATCCTGGCCCTGGGCCTGCTCGTCGCCGCGCTCTGCTTTGGGCTGGCCGGCATCGCCTACACCAGCGCCGCCGCCGGAGCAACCGCGAAAGAGACCATGGTCGCAGTGGTGCGCACCAGCACCCCCACCTATACCCCGACCCACACGCCCACCAGCACGGCCACGCCCACCAACACGGCCACGCCGACCAACACGGCCACGCCCACCAACACCCCGACCCCAACCCCGACGACGGCCATCGAGATCTCCCTGGGCGCGGGCGAGGGGCTGACGCGCACGCTCAGCTTTGTCTATGCCATGCCGGCGCTGGACGAGTTGCTGGCGGTGATTGGCGTAGCGCCGGCGTCTGAACGCGCGCGCATCCCCCAGCGCCTCTCCCTCATGCTGGATGGCCAACCGCTGCCCCCCGGCTATTTTGCCGTCAACGAGAACGGCCAAATTTGGAGCAGCGCCGGCGGCCTGATTGGCGACCTGCCCGCTGAGTTGACCGGCAGCGCGCTGCCGCTTCAGGTTGCCGTTGACGGCGTCGTTGCTCAGGAAGTGGCCACGGTGCAATTGCTGAACGGCTGGCCGGCCGAGCCGGTCATCCAATACGGGCTGCGCGGCCTGACCGGGGCCGGCTGCGAGCGCGCGATCGGCGGCACGATTCTGCCCGGCGCGCCGGTGGAGCTGCTGGGCTACATCCAGACCTGGATACGGGACTTCAGCGGACGCCCGCCGTTGCCGATTGACGGCGTGGTAGTGCGCGACCGGCAGGGGCGGGTGGGTTGCCTGGCGCTGGCCGCCTTTGGCGTTGACGGACTGCAGGAAGAGCTGGCGGCCGAAGCGTCGCTGCTATACCTGCCGGACCTCAGCGAGGGCGAGCTGCAACTGCCGGAGGGCTCGGTAGCCCTTATGACGGCCACGCCGCCGCCCGGCTCAGACGGCCCGCCGCCGGGCGCTGAGTTGGGCGACCGCTGGATACGCCCGGCTGACGAGATGACCATGCTCTACGTGCCCGCCGGCAGCTTCTTGATGGGCAGCGCGGAAGATGACCCGGATGCTGACAGCAACGAGAGGCCGCAACACGAGGTAACGCTGGACGGCTTCTGGATTGACCGCACTGAGGTGAGTCTTGGGCAGTACACGCTATGTGTGGAGGCCGGCGCCTGTTCCGGAGGTTCAGGCAGCGGCGACGACTACCCGGTTGCCGATGTAAGCTGGAACGACGCGAACGCCTACTGCGCCTGGGCCGGCGGCCGGCTGCCGACCGAGGCGGAGTGGGAGTACGCGGCGCGCGGGCCGGCGGCAAATCGCTACCCGTGGGGTGAGGAACAGCCGGTATGCGACTTGGCGCAGTTTGACAGTTGCGATGTCGGCGAGATTCCGGTCGGCAGCCTACCCGCGGGCGCGAGCTGGATTGGCGCGTTGGATATGGCCGGAAACGTGTGGGAATGGGTGCAGGATTGGTATGGTGGTTATGATAGTTCGTCGGTAGAGGACCCAACCGGCCCAACGAGCGGTGAT
>CAYVQP010000176.1:0-4216 GCA_964452775.1 uncultured Ardenticatenaceae bacterium
ATCGTCTGCTATTCGTTACGAAATGGCCGCTTTCCGTGGTCTGTTGCCATTTTGCGTGCGACTCTCAACTCCCGCTTGTGCCGCCGGCCCGTTTCCCGTAACATTTAGGGTGCAGCAACGCGCGCTGCGTGACCTCCGGACATTACTCGTCACCAATACCGTAATCCCGCAATTCGGCCGGAAGCTCGTCTGGCCGCCAGATCCGGGCTTCCTGTGTTCCTTTGAGGCGGCACCCTGGGGCCTCTCGAAGGACAAACCTGGAGGATATTCCCATGTCGCGTCTGCTCGTACTCCTTCTCGTATTACTGCTCGGCCTCGCTCTCACCGCCCTGGTAATCGCGCCCGCGGCCGCCCATCCGGCCGCCTCCGGCCCGGCGGACAGCGTGGCCCGCGCCGCGCCCACCGGCAAAGCGCTTTCGCCGCCCGCTCTGGCCTTGCGAGGCGCCCGTTCCGCCCCTACCGCCCTGTGGACGCCGGCCGGCGCCATGGTCCAGCCGGTTGACTCCCCCGGCGGAGGCGCCTTTGCCGGCACCCGCGGCTATGTGCCCGGCGGCTTCATCTCCAGCACCATGTTGCATGACAACATGCAGATCTACGTCCCCACTTCAAACACCTGGTTCAACGACGTGCAGGTGATGCCGGTTGGCGTGGGCTGGGCCGATGCCGCCGTCTGCGCCGATTCGGCCGGCCGGGTGCATGTGGTCAACGGCGTAGATGGGGCCTTTCTCTATGCTGCGCACCAGGTCTACACCACCACCAATCCGCTCGGCTCCCGCTGGGGCTCCTACAGCTATCCACAGTTACCCACCGGCGAAGCCTATTACTCGCAGGGCAGCGGCTGCGCCTTCATTGGCAGCGGCGGTGTGGAGAAGATGTACCTCTTCGGTGGTTACGGCGTCATTGACCCCAACCCGACTGCCGGCGTGTTGGATGCCACCTGGGTATGGGACCCGGCCACCGACACCTGGGCGGACACCGGCTTCAGCATGAACGACCCGCGCATGTGGTTCGCCTACACCGACCGCAACGGCACGCCGGAATATGCCTTCGCCTCCGGCGGGATGAACGACCTTTCGACGTTTACGGCGATTAGCTCCACGGAGCGCTTCACGCCGGCCGGCGGCTGGATCGTCCGGCCGTCTATGCCGGAGGGCCGGCTCGGTCATGGGATGTCCATCGCGGGAACTACCGTCGTGGTCTACGGCGGCGGTACAGGCGACAGCATCAGCGGCTTCACCTTGCTGGACACCACCATCCGCTGCAGCAGCAACGGCGCATGCGGCAGCTGGAGCCCATTGAACAAGCAACTGGCCACCGCTCGCTGGTTCTTCGGCTGGTTCGGCAGCGGCGGCGTATCGCCCTTCGCCGGAGTGGTCGCCGGCGGACTCTCCATTACCGGCACGCTGGGCGCCGCGGAGCGGTTGCCCTGAGCCTTCCCCGTTTGCGGCCCGTTGGCGTGGTTAGCCGGAATCGCAGCGCGCACACATAGCCCCCAGAATCCCGGAAACTTCTGAGTTTCCGGGATTCTGCTGCCCTTAAGCCGAAGCTCCCGAGTAACGCCGGATCCCCACCCGCCAAAACAGCCGCGCGCCGGCCATCAGGCCCGCGGTCAGCAGAAACGCCATCAACAGGTTCTGCCAATCCAGCCGGCCCACAAACGCGCTGGTCGGCACGGTCACCGCGAAGGCCACCGGCACCAGGAAGGTCAGCGCCGCCCGCAGCCACATGGGGTAAATGGTCACCGGCCAGCGCCCCGCCTCGTACATCATCTGGAAAATGACCAGGATGTTGTCCACCTTCACCGCCCAGAAGCTGACCGTGGCCAGCACCAACCAGAAGCTGTACACAATCGCCGCCCCACAGAGCAAGGTAAACGCGAAGCCGGCCGCCTGCCAGCCGCCGGTGACTCCGCCCATGCGCACGGCGGCAATGACCAGGATGGCGATGCCCAGGGCCACATCAAGCGCCTGCCAGATTTGAAAGCGTTGCACGCTGACCAGCAGCTGCGCGTCCGCCGGCTTGGTCAGCTGAAAGTCCAGCGTCCCCTGGCGGACATCCTCCATGAAGCGCTGCATGCTCGGTTGAATCACCAGCCGGATCAGGCCGCCCATCAAGGTAAAGATGCCCACCAGAGCCAGCAGCTCAGCCGGCGTCCAGCCGGCCAGCGACTCCGTATGCCCGAAGACGATGTACAGCCCGCCCAACCCCACCGCCAGACTGAGCAGCGACTGCACAATCTGCATGTAGAAATTCGCCCGGTACTCCAGCTCGCCCAGCGCGCCCAGGCGAAGATAGGTGGCAATAATGCGTAAAGTCTGCATTGTCCTTACTCAGAATCCCGGAAACTTCCGAGTTTCCGGGATTCTATATCATGTTAAACCTTAACCGCCGAAGGCCGCATACTTCTTCACCCCGGCCCGCCAAATCAACCGAATCGCGACCAGGCAAACCAGCAGCCAGAAAAGCTGCATACCCAGCCCGGCCAGCGCCTGCTGCGTGGTCAGCCGGCCGAGCAGCAGCTCCACCGGAAAGGCCAACACCCAGCGGAAGGGCAGCAAGTTCGCCGCCGTCTGCATGCCGGCCGGCAACAACTCCAGCGGCGCGATCCGGCCGGAGAAGAACAGCTCTACCACGAAGAAGGTGTTGTAAATAGCCTCCGTGCGCGTCGTCCAGAAGGCCAGCATAGCCAGCGACCAGCCGAGCAGGAAGCGGACCAGGAAGGCCAGCAGCAGCGCCGGCACAAACGCCGCCACTGCCCAGGGTTCGCTGTGGAACGCCGGGTTGAACAGCAAAATCAGCACGATGGTGGCCGGGACGAGCACCACCATGGTCAGCGCCTTATAGGTGAGGTTATCCGCCAGGTCTTCGTGAATGGGGTGGATGGGGCGCAGCAGCATCGCGGAGAACTGGCCCATGCGAATGCGATAATCGTACTCAAACATGATCCAGGTGAAGGTCAGGTGGTCCACGACCATGATGGCAATGTAGTAGGCGGCGAAATCCTCCGGCGTGAATCCGCCCACCTCGCCGCCGGAGGCCTTCGCCACCGTAGACCAGACCACCAGGTAAATGACCGGCTCCACAATCGAAGTGGCCAGCCAGATGAGCAGCGACGCCCGATATTGCAGCTGGACGGCGAACGTTTTGCGGAAGTAGGCGTGATAAATGGCGACCACGGTGTACCTATCTGAGACCTGCCAGGTTTCAGAAAACCTGGCAGGTCTGGTCATGTCCCAACATCCCCTCGACTGAATATCTCCTCAATCACCGCCTCAATCGGCGGGTCGGCGATGGTCAGGTCGGAGATGGGCACCTCGGCCAGCAACCGGCTGGCCACCGCCGGCGTATCCGCCTTCGGCACGCGCAGGGTCACATATGCGCCGGTCGTCTCCGTCACCTCGCCGTACTCGCTCAGGTCGCGCCGGCCGTCGGCCAGCTCCACCGTAATCGTCTTCAGCGGCGAGAAGCGGCTAACCAGCGCGGACAGGTTGCCGTCAAAGAGGATCACCCCGTGGTCCACGATCACCACCCGCTCGCACAGCGCCTCCACGTCGGCCATATAGTGGCTGGTGAGCAGCACGGCCGCGTTGTGCCGGCGATTGTACTCGGCGACAAAGCGCCGGATGCGTCGTTGGGCGGTCACATCCAGGCCGATGGTCGGCTCGTCCAGGAAGAGTACGCGCGGCCGGTGCAGTAGCGCCCCGGCAATTTCGCACTTCATCCGCTCGCCCAACGAAAGATTGCGCACCGGCTTGCGGATCAGCTCCTCCAACTCCAGCAACTCCACCAGCTCGGCCAACGTCTGCCGGTACTGCTCTTCCGGAATACGAAAGACGACCCGGTTCAGCTCGTAGGAATCGGCGGCGGGTATGTCCCAGGCCAGCTGGTTGCGCTGGCCCATCACCAGCGTAATGCTGCTGAGGAACTCCGGCTGCCGCTTCCAGGGCTGAAAGCCGAGCACGTCCGCTTGCCCGTCAGTGGGGTGGAGCAGGCCGGAGAGCATCTTCAGGGTGGTAGTCTTGCCCGCGCCGTTCGGCCCCAGGAAGCCCACAATTTCGCCCGGCTGGACGGTCAGGTCAATGCCGTCCACCGCCTTCACCGCACGGGTCTTGCGCCGGAAGAGGCTGCGCACCGCCGCCCGCACGCCGGCCTCGCGCTCGTGAATGATGTAATGCTTGCGTAGTTGGCGGGTCTGGATAACGGGGCTGCTCATGGG
>CAYVQP010000177.1:0-2513 GCA_964452775.1 uncultured Ardenticatenaceae bacterium
GTTGAGATGGATTCGCCGGACGGAACCGACGAAGGATTGCTGTACGCGGAGGTCACCCGGCAGGTGATTGGCTGCGCGTTTGAGGTGGTCAACGAGTTGGGGGCCGGCTATCTCGAATCGGTCTACGAGAAGGCGCTGCAGCTGGCCCTGCGCCAGAAAGGGCTGGCCGCGGTCGCCCAGAAGCCCATCAAGGTGATGTTCCGGGGCGAGTGCGTGGGCGACTTCTACGCCGATTTGCTGGTCGAGGGCAAGGTGATCGTCGAAATCAAGGCGGTGAAGGCCATCGCGCCGGAGCACCAGGCGCAGATAATCAACTACCTGAACGCCACCGGCATCGAAGTCGGCCTGCTCATCAACTTCGGTAACCCCAAACTCGAATACAAACGCTTCACCCGCCGGAAGAGAGGTGAACCCGGATAAAGAACATGGATAGACAGGATTCACAGGACTTTTCTCTTTGTTTTTATCCTGTCCATCCTGTCCATCCATGTTCAATCAGTCCCCTCTTGGAGGCAAGAGATATGAACATGGATAAACAGGACTTGCAGGATAATTTCTTCTGTTCTTATCCAGTCCATCCTGTCCATCCATGTTAAACACATGTTCACCCCCTCCCGGCAATCTCGGCGCGGAGGACCGGCGCGACCTTCGTCCCCAGCAGTTCAATCGCGTGCATCATCTGCCCGTGCGGCATCGTCCCCACGCCCAGCTGCAACAACAAGCGCTGGTGGCCGAACACCTCATGCTGAAACAGCGCCTTCTCGATAATCTCATCCGGGCTGCCCACATAATTCGCCCCGCGCAACGTCGCCGCCGCCTCAAATTGCTCCCGGCTCATCGGCGGCCAACCCCGCTCCCGGCCAATCTTGTTCATCACCAGCGCAAACGGCGGGAACGACTCATCCAGCGCCTGCCGCCGGCTATCCGCAATATGCCCATGTGAATTAATACTCACCGCCAGCCCATCCGGCGCCTGGCCCGCCTGTTCCGCCGCCCGGTAATACAGCCCCACCAGCGGCGCGAACTGCTCCGGATACCCGCCGATAATCGCAATCGCCAGCGGCAGCCCCAACACGCCGGCCCGGGCCACCGAGTTCGGCGTGCCGCCCACCGCAATCCACACCGGCAACGGATCCTGCAGCGGCCGCGGATACACCCCTTCCCCATCCAGCGCCGCCCGATGCCGGCCGGACCAGCGCACCTGCACCTGCTCCCGCACCTGCAACAGCAGCTCCAACTTCTCCGCGAACAGCGCATCATAATCACGCAAGTCATAGCCGAACAGCGGAAACGACTCGATAAACGAGCCCCGCCCGGCCATAATCTCCGCCCGGCCCTCCGACAGCAAGTCCAACGTGGCAAACTGTTGGAAGACGCGGATAGGGTCATCCGAGCTGATCACACTCACCGCGCTGCTCAGCCGGATGCGGCTGGTGCGCGCCGCGGCCGCCGCCAGGATGACCGCCGGCGCGGAGGAGACGAAATCCGGCCGGTGGTGCTCGCCCAACCCAAACACATCCAGCCCCACCTGGTCGGCCAGCTCGATGCTCTCAATCAGATTGCGCAACCGTTCCGCCGGGCTGATCATCCGGCCGGTCGCCGGGTCCGGCGTCAATTCGGCAAAGGAGTACAGGCCGACCTCGAAGGGGCGATGGGTTGCCAGGGGTTGGTCTGTCGGGTCGGTCATGGATGGGTTCAAGATTGCACCTTGTTCTCAATGGTCACGCTGGATATTCGCCGAAGGAGATTGCGGTCTGAGAATAGCACATCGAGTTGGAATCTAATAGGAAGTCAACAACGGACAAGTACAGAGTTTTCGCCAACCTGATGCTATAATAGCCATTGTGAGAATACCGGAAGACGCGATAATTCCTGCGGCAAAGCTCACCCATTATCTGCTTGTTCCGCGGCGGACAAATGACAAGTCGCGATTCCTGGCTCAGGCCGGCTTCTCGCTCAAGAATCACGACCAGCTTGAACGGGCAATCCGGCAACATGCTGCCGAGCACGATGCGCTCCCGGACCGCCGGAGTGAGTATGGTGTGTCTTACCGAGTGGTGGGCGACCTTCGTGGCCCAACTGGAGTGCTTTCAGTGGTAACTGTGTGGATACAGTATTCAGTTGATGGCAACTACCATTTTGTGACCTTGAAGCCGGCGAGGTGATGTGATGGAACTAGAGCTTTACAAGGAAGTAGCGTTGACCAGGGATATCCCGGCCGAAAACCTGCGCCAGGGCGACGTCGCTACACTGGTGGATATTGTGCCGCATCCGGCCGGCGGGGAAGCGGGCGCGGTGCTGGAGTTGTTCAACGCCATTGGTGAGTCAATTGCCGTCGTCGTAGCGCCGCTCTCAGCCGTCGCCCCGCTGCGCTCCGACCAGATGCCGGCCGTCCGGCCCATCTTGATCGCAGCCGCATAGGTCGCCGGCGAACCTAATCGCCTCTTTTCTGCCGGACTACCGTACTTGCCGCGCTCACCTGCCGGGCGCAAGCCGCCGCGGTGAATCGCTCT
>CAYVQP010000177.1:2613-4185 GCA_964452775.1 uncultured Ardenticatenaceae bacterium
CTTCGCGTGAGCATATCCTTCCCTCCACCACCTCATCCGCCGGCAGCCGCAGGGCGAGAACTATAGCCGGACATTCACCCGCAACAGCCGGGAGCAAATCAGCGTCGCAGCCTACCCCGACATCGACTTCCTGGTCGCCGATTTGACCGGCTAAACCTCATCGAGAATCCGGCGGATTTGGCCGCATGGCCGCTCCTCGCTATACTTCCTCATTCAGTAACGACCTGAAATCGTGAATAGGAGAATTCTGAGTACTATGCGCAAGCATCTAGTTGTGATTACCCTGCTTCTAAGCCTCTTCTGGCTGGCCGCTTGCTCCGGCGAACCTGAGATAGTCCAGGTCACCCGCCTGGTCAACCAGGAAGTGCCCGTCACCGTCGAAGTCACCCGAGTCGTGCCTCAAATCGCCGAAGTCACCGTCGAGGTCCCCGTCGAAGTGCCCGTGGAAGTCACCGTCGAAGTCACCCGCATCGTCGCCGAGACCACCGCGAACCCAACCTTCCCGCCGGTCGTGACCGCCACCCCAACCATCGCGCCGACCGCCACCGTCCCGCCCACCGCCACCCCAATCGGCGACGCGGTCACCTACACCGTGCAACCCGGCGACACCCTCGCCTCCATTGCCGCCCTCACCGGCGTATCAGCCGCCGCCATCCAACAGGCCAACAACCTGTCCGACCCTAACCAAATCACCGCCGGCCAAAAACTGGTCATCCCCGGCTGGGACGGCGTCTTGGCCGACGGTAGCGTCCAGCCCACCGTCGCGCCCGGAGCAACCGCGCCGCCGCCCGCCGGCGGGCCGGGCGTCAACCTGCTGCCCAACCCCTCCTTCGAGGACGACTGGTACTTTTATCTGTTCAACGAGCTGCAGATTCCCGTGGGCTGGCAGTTGTCCATCTACGAAGGGCCAAACACCCTCGAACCCGGCCCCGGCGGCACCTTCTTCCGGCCCGAAGTGCGCGTAATCACCACCGCCGACCTGCCTCCCGACGAGCAGGCCATGTTCGTCTTTGACGGCAACAAGACCGTCAAAGCCTTCAAGGGCGGCGCGCCGACCACGTTCAGCCTGTTCACCGACGTCGCCCTGCCCGCCGGCAACTATCGCTTCACCATCAACTTCTTCACCGACACCGTCATCGCCTACGAAAACGGGCAAAAGGTGTGGGCGCCGGACCCGATGTCCGCCGAAGTGCGCATCATCCACAACGACGGCGGCACCGGCTGGGTCGAAACCGTCAGCGGCCAGCGCAACTCGCTCACCTACGACTTCACCCTCACCGAACCGCAGACCGTGCGCCTGGGCGGCGACTTCCGCAACCGCTTCGTGATGCAAAACAACAGCTGGTTCATTGACGACTGGTCCCTTTACCAGCTGCCGTAAGCGCAACCCACATTCCCACGCCATCCTGGCCGGGCCGCAGCGGGCAACCCCCTGCGGCCCCGGCGTAGCCCCGGCATCCCTGCCGGGACTCCCCCAACCTGGCCGCACCACATCCTCCTTTCGCACCCTTCGCGTGAGCAAAAAACCCGGCAAGGATGCCGACGCTCCTCATTTGCGTAGCCCCGGCATCC
>CAYVQP010000178.1:0-4159 GCA_964452775.1 uncultured Ardenticatenaceae bacterium
GACTAAATGAATCAACAGACGCCGAATCATAATCATCAGCAGAAACATCGGAGTTACCTGGCCTTCTTTTCGGAACTCAGCCCGGAGACGGATCCGGAAACGATCCGGCTGGTCGGCCTGATGCATCGCGTCGCCCACGCGCTCTATCAGTTGAGCGAGAACAGTTTGGAAGAAGCTAACCTTTCCTATTCACAATACCGGCTGCTGATGGAGCTGCTCTATCAGGAGCGCTTTGAAGGGCGGCCGGCGCTGAACCCGTCGGAGATCAGCGAGCATCGGGGACTGAGCCGGAACACGGTCAGTTCGCTAATCCGCAACCTTGAGGCGGAAGGGCTGGTGATGCGCGAGCTGGATGCGACCGACCGGCGTCGCTTCTTGATCAAGCTGACGGATGCCGGCCGGCAGATTGTGCAGAAGCATGCCTCGCGGCACTTCGTAGCGATGCAGGCCTGCTTTGCCGAACTGTCATCCGATGAAAAGACAACCATGAGCGCGCTGTTGGAGAGACTGACAGTCAGCACCGCGCAGCTATTGAGTCAGTGTGGCCAACGCAGCCAGTAACCCCTCAGGAATCCAGGACGCCAGTCCGAAGGAGAACCCTATGCAAGCAACAATAAATCGCGGCGACCAACAGGCGGGGGAGGGTAAAAATCCGCTGGGCCGGGCGTTGCGTTATGTGCGCCAGTATCCGCGCGTCGCTTTGGTGGCGCTGACGGCGATGTTCATTGCCACTCTGGCCCAATTGGCCGTACCGCAACTAATCCAGAACATCATTGACACGATCACCGAGAACGTAGGCGCTGCCGCGTTGCTGGAGCAACCGCAGCAGGTGCAACAATTCCTGGCGGAGCGGCTCGGGCTGGATGTCGCCACGCTACAGATTAATTACGATGAAGCGCCGCGCGCGCTGGCCATTGCCATGCTGGCGATAGTGGTCTTCGCCATTGCTCGTGGTCTTTTCACCTTTGCCCAAAACTATCTATCGCAGGTTCTTTCACAGGACATTGCCTTTGAGCTGCGCAACGATCTCTACTCCAAGATTCAGCGGCTCAGCTTCAGCTACCACGATCGCAACCAGACCGGCCAGCTGATGATCCGGGCTACGGATGATGTGGAGAAGCTGCGCGTATTTCTGGGCCAGGGGCTGCTGTTGGCCCTGCAATCGTTGGTCCTGCTCACCGGCTCGCTGATCATCCTCTTCTTGACCAATGTCGCCCTTACGTTAGTGGTGTTGCCGATCCTGCCCATTGCTCTGATCCTGTTCATGATCTTCGGCCGCGTAGCCATGCCCCTGTTCCGGGAAGTGCAAATCCGGCTGAGCCGGGTCAACACGGTTCTGCAGGAGAATCTCGCCGGGCTGCGGGTGGTGAAGGCCTTCGCACAAGAACGGCGTGAGCAAAAGCGTTTCGCAGAAGCCAACGACAGCCTGCTCGATCAACAGATCAGGGTATCGCGTACCTTTTCATTCATTTTCCCGCTGGTTTTTCTCGTGGCGAACCTGGGGCAGGCCGGCATCCTTTATTTTGGAGGCTTGCAGATCATCAACGGCACGCTGACCCTGGGCGAATGGCAGAAGTTCACGCTATATCTCGTGTACGTCTTCATTCCGATGGCCCAGCTGGGGTTCATCATCTCCCTGATGGCGCAGGCGTCGGCCAGCGCGGGGCGTATATTCGAGATCCTGGACACAAAAAATGACGTCACCGACCGCCCTGACGCGATCGCGCTGACTGATGTGCAGGGGCAAATTGATTTCAATGATGTCACCTTCCGCTACTTCAAGAGCGGTAAGCCGGTCTTGCAGGACGTGAGCTTTTCGGTCCAGCCGGGAGAGACGGTGGCGCTGTTGGGAGCCACCGGCAGCGGCAAGACCTCGATCATCAACCTCATCCCCCGTTTCTACGACGTGAGCGAGGGCAGCGTGGCGATTGACGGCCACGATGTGCGCGACCTGACCATCGAAAGCCTGCGCCAGCAAATCGGCATCGTGCTGCAGGAGACCACGCTCTTCAGCGGCACAATTCGCGAGAACATCGCCTTTGGCCGGCCCAACGCCACGGACGAGGAGGTTGAGGCGGCAGCCAGGGCCGCCGCCGCGCACGACTTCATCACCTCCTTTCCGCAGGGCTACGACACGCCGGTCGGCGAGCGCGGCTCTACGCTGAGCGGCGGCCAGAAGCAGCGCATCGCTATCGCGCGCGCTCTGCTGGTTAACCCGCGCATCCTGATTCTGGACGACTCTACCAGCAGCGTAGACTTGCAGACAGAGTATAAGATACAGCAGGCGCTGGATAGTCTGATGAAGGGGCGCACCAGCATCGTTATTGCTCAGCGAATCAGCACCGTGCTGAACGCCGATCAGATTCTCGTGTTGCAGGAGGGACGAATTGCCGACCGCGGCAACCACGAAGATCTGATGGAAAATAGCCCACTGTATGCAGAGATTTACCACTCACAACTTGCCGAAGATGCGCTGCCGGAGTCTGGCGCTGCCGGCGCCCCGGTGGAGGCAGCATCATGATGGATCGTAGCGAGCAGCTCCTGGGAACCGAAGTACGCAAGGCCCGCCGAGTCGGACCCACATTGCGTCGTTTCTGGCATTACCTGGCCCGGCACCGGCTGATTATCCTGCTGGTGGTGGTGTTTATTATCGCCGGCACCTACATGCAGGTGCTGATCCCGGACCTGACGGGACAGGCGGTTGACTGCTACCTGACCCCGTTTACGGCCGGATCGCAGCTCGAGGAGTTGACCGACGGCCTGCCCGCCGGGGCCGCCGAGTTCCTGGAAAACCAGGACTTTGCCGCCGAGAACAACTGCTGGTACACCACGCCGGACCCGGCCGCAAGCGCTGATGAGGTGATGCGCGGGTTGGGCGGGCTGACGCTGGTGGTCATTGGGCTGTATGTCGGCAACGCCATCGTCAGCGGCCTGCAGTTTTATCTGATGAGCTATGCCGGCCAGAAGATGTTGCGCGACATGCGCGACGACATCTTCCGGCACATTCACCGGCTCACCCTCGGCTACTTCAGCAAGCATGAGGCCGGGGATGTGATGAGTCGGCTGACCAATGACACCGATACCATCAGCCAGGTAGTCGGCTTCGGGCTGGTCAGCGTGATGCAGGGCGGCCTGCTCATTGTGTGGGTCATGTGGACGATGTTCAAACTCAGCGCCCCATTTGCCCTGATCAGCTTGATCACGCTGCCGCTGATGATCATCGCCACCCGCTGGTTCTCCAACCAGGCGCGGAAGGCATTCCGGCGCGCGCGACAGGAGATCGGCTCCGTGAACGCGGACCTGCAGGAGAGCATCTCTGCCGTTCGCGAGGTGCAGGCCTTCAGCCGGGAAGAGGAGAATATCGCCCAATTCAGAGTCAGCAATCAGGCCAACCGGGACGCGAATGTGAAGGCGCAGGCTTACAGCAGCGCCCTGGGTCCCACGCTGGAGGCGCTGAGCTATGTGAGCATGGCGATTGTGGCCGGCATCGGCGGGCTGGCTGTTCTCGGCTACATTAGCGTCCTCAGCGGAACGGTATCGCTGGGCCTGATTATCACCTTTCTGGCCTATACCCAGCAGTTCAACCGGCCCGTGCAGCAAATCGCTCTCTTGTGGACGAACATCCAGAGCGCGATCGCCGGCGGCGAGCGCATCTTTGACTTCATGGACACCGCGCCGGATATGACCGATGCGCCGGACGCGCAAGAGATGCCGGCCATTGGCGGCTTCGTCACCCTGAAGGATGTGTGGGCCGAATACAACCCCGGCGAGCCGGTGCTGCAGGGAGTGAACATCTCCGCCAGGCCGGGCCAGACGGTGGCCGTCGTCGGACCGACCGGGGCCGGCAAGACCACGATCATTAACCTGATCCCGCGCTTTTACGATGTCACTTCCGGCAGCGTCTCCATTGACGGCATTGATGTGCGCCAGGTGACGCGAGAAAGCCTGCGCCGGCAAATCGGCCTGGTGTTGCAGGACACCTTCCTGTTCAGCGATTCGGTGATGAACAACATCCGCTATGGCCGGCCCGAGGCGACCGACGACGAGGTGGTTGCCGCCGCGAAGCTGGCTCGGGCCGACGACTTCATCAGCCGGTTGCCGGAAGGGTATAACACGGTGTTAGGGGAGCGCGGCTCCGGCCTGAGCCAGGGGCAGCGCC
>CAYVQP010000179.1:0-4093 GCA_964452775.1 uncultured Ardenticatenaceae bacterium
GGCATAACCGCCGCAGAAGAGGAGTTTTTCACCGCGCTGGTCAAAAAGGCGGTGAGTTAGAGACTGCAAAGACCTGCCAGGTTTTCTTCAACCTGGCAGGTCTATTCCACGGCCTGCAAATTCACCAGCGCCCCCTCGGCCGCGGACAAGAGCGCCAGCTCCCGGCCACGCTGCAGAGCGCCGGCCAGTTGCTCCGGCCCCATCCGCTGCGCCAGTCGCTCCGGCAACCCCCGATACGGCTCATAATCAGCCAGCCAGCCGACAGCCACGTCCGATTGCCGCGACACCAGGCCGGCCAGCTCGGCGGCCCGCTCCAGCCGGCCGGCGCGCTCGTAGATCAGGGCGACCAGCGCCACTAACATGCTCATATAGGGCTGGCTGTTGGTCATCACAGAGAGTTGCAGCGGCTGGAGCAGGTACGCGGCGGCCGGCGGGATCTCGCCCCCGACCTCATCCCCGGCATAGCGCACCATAAAGCGCACCAGGTTGATTTGTAGCTGCACGAACGGATTGCCGGCCCCCGTTTGGCGGAACGGGTCGGTTGAGATCGCCTCCGCCTGCGCCAAATATTGCCGGGCCGGGGCGACATCGCCGCACACCGCAGCCGCAAAGGCCAGCGTGGCATAGCACCAGGCCTGCGTGGAGAAGTCGGCCACCTCCAGCGCCAGCTCCAGCGCCGTGCGCACCCGCGCGTCTCCCTGTTCCCATCGCCCGGCGGTCACATCCATATAGCCCGCAAATAAATGGGCTACGGCCTGGCCCACCACATAGCCGGTGCGCAGGTGCAGCGCCAGCAGCCGGTCCATATGCGACAGGTCGGCATACTCGCCGGCCTGCCAGGCGGTCATGCCCAGGGCGCGAATGGAATCCCCTTCGCCAAACACGTCGCCGATGCGCTGCTGGATTTCGTAGGCCTCGCTCACCAATTGCCGGGTGAGTTCCGTTTGGCCCAGCAGCTGGTAAGCCTCGCCCAGCCGGGCCAGGTTCTGCGCCAGGTAATACGCCTCTCCCAGCCGGCGGTAAATAGCGACAGCCGCCTCGTAGTACTCAATCGCCCGCGTCGGCTCCTGGTCGAGATAGTGGGCAATGGTGGCCAGCGTAGCCAGGCAATAGGCCTCCTCCAACTCGTCGTCGCGGGCGCGCGCTGCCCCCAGAGCCGTTTCCAATCGCTCCTGCAACACCGGCCGGCTGTCACTGGTCTCAAAGAAGCGGATCTCCGCCGCCAGCCATACCGAGTGGGCCGACTCGCCGGCCAATGGCCCCAACCCGGCCCGCGCCTCCCGGAACAGCCCCTTGCCCTCCTCCAGCCGGCTTTGCAGCAGGCAGCACAGGTACAGCGCCTCCATCGCCGCCCCAATCCGCGCATAGGCCCGTTCCCCAACCGCGTGCCGCCACCCCTGCCGGATGTTGTCAAAATCGCTCTCCATCACCAGCAGGGTGGGCAATTGCTCCGCCCCCTTCAATCGGCTCGTTTGCTGGGCCAGGAACTCGAGGTAATAGGCGGCGTGCGCGTCACACACCGGCCGCTCCAGCCCGGATTGGCGCAGCTTTTCATAGCCGAACTGGCGCAACAGCTCGTGAATCACAAACCGGCCCTGCTCCGCGCTGCGCTCGAATAGCGCCTTGTTGACCAGCGCCTGCAGCTCGCGCAGGCCCGCGCCGGCCACCTGTTGCCCGGCCGCCCGCGTAAAACCGCCGCGAAAGACCGCCGCCTTTTGGAACAGGCTTTGCTCGGCGGCGCTCATCATTCCCCACGCCTGCTCAAACACCGCCCGCACACTGCGTTGGCGCGCCGGCAGGTCGCTCCCTTCGGCCTCCAATATGTCCAACCCCTGCTGAATCTCTTGCGCAATCTCCGCCGGCGACAACACCGCGCTCCACGCCGCCGCCAGCAGGATACCCAGGGGCATGCCGTCCGTCAGCCGGCAGACCAGGGCCACCGCGGGGGTGTTCTCCGCCGTCAGGGCGAAATCGGGCTGCGCGCGCCGGGCCGCCTGCACAAATAGCTGCACCGCGGCATAGCCGGCTACCTGCGCCTCGCTCGCGGCCGGCATGCTCAGCCCGTGCAGCGTGAACAGCGTCTCCCCTGCCTGCCCGAGCCGGGCGCGGGAAGTGGCCAGTATGCTCAGGCCGGCCGCCGCCTGCAGCAACGTCGCCGCCATTCCCGCGCCGTCCAGCAGGTGCTCGAAGTTGTCCAGAATGAGCAGCATCTCCTTTTGCGCCAGGAAGTCCAGCACCTGCTGTTGCTGGCTGCGACCGCCCTGCTGGAACTGGTAGCCCACCGCCTCCGCAATGGCCGGAATGATGCCGGCGCTGTCGCTCACCGGGGCCAGCTCCACAAAGTAGACGCCGTGGGCATAGGTTGTGACCATGCGCCGGCCCAGCTCCAGCGCCAGGCGCGACTTGCCCGCCCCGCCGGGCGCTACAATGGTGACCAGCGCGTGCGTGGATTCGTGCAGCAAGCGGGCCAGCTGCTCGACCTCCTGTTCGCGGCCCACCAGCGGGGTGATATCCACGGGCAGATTGTGCTTCGGCAGGCTGGGCGAGCGCAGCGCTGGGAACTCGGCGACCAGGCCGGGGTGGGTCAGCTGATAGATTTGCTCCGGCTGAGCCAGCCCGCGCAGCCGGTGGTAGCCCAGGTCGGTGAAGCCGCACTCGGCCGGAAGCTGCCCGCGCACCAGCAACATGGTGACCTCGGACAACAACACTTGCCCGCCGTGGCCCAGGTCCATCACGCGCGCCGCCGCATTGACCGCCGAGCCGAAGTAATCGCCGGCGCGTTCCTGGCTTTCGCCCGTGTGCAGGCCGGCGCGGATCTTCAGCGGGCCGGTCTCCTGGGGCCACGCTTCCCGCCCCATCGCCAGCTGCATGGCCAGCGCCGCCCGCACCCCATCCGCGGGCGAGCCGAAAACGGCGTGCAGGCCGTCTCCCATGGTTTTGACCAGCCGGCCGTTGTGCGCCTGCACCGCCTGCCGCGTAATTGCGTCGTGCCGGGCCAGCGTCCGTTGCATCACCTCTGGGGCGCGCTGCCACAAGCCGGTGCTGTTTTCCAGGTCCGTGAATAAGAAAGTCAGTTGGGCTATGGCGTCTGTTCCTCGCTGCGCTAGACCTGCCAGGTTTCAGAAAACCTGGCAGGTCTTTGCACCAAACCGTCAACCGCGGTTGACACTTCGGCTGGACCTCGTTTCCGGGATTCTCGCAGAATCCCGGAAACTAGCCGGCCGAAACTTGCCGGCCAAAGCGCCCAGCAGCTTCCACGTCATCGCTCAAAAGGCTGCTGCAGGTCAAGTCCAGGCACAATTTGATAATGCCGGCTATTAAAGGTGCACAGGGTAGCCCCCGCGCCGACGGTAGTGGCAGCAATGAGCGCGTCAAGCAAGCCCAGTCCGTGCGAATGATGATAGGCGGTAAAGTCGGACAAAGCGCGACTGCAATCACTCTCAGTCGGCCAAACGATTGGCATTGGCGCCACCAGCAGCAGCGCCTGGCGCACCTCATAAGGATTTCGCGCCCCCTGTACAAGCTCCATTACCGCGAAACCGGCGACCGACGGCACCGTCTCCAACCCGGCAAACCATTGCCGCGCCGGCTCATGACCGCGCTGTATATCTATCAGAATGTCCGTATCCAAAATGAGCATGGCAGCTCAGAACGGCGAACGACTTTGCGCTTCAGTACGCAGGCGGCGGGCATACTCCCGGCTGTCCTCAATATCCGGCCGCGCGCCAAACAACTTCGCTTTATCCCAATAGGCCACCAACTCCGCGCCGGTTTTCGGCATTGAACCCAACGCCGGCCGGATGAGCAGCAGGCGTAGCGCATATTCCGATAAGGGCAGACCGAGCGCCTCAGCTTCGGCATTCAAATCATCTTCCAGCTCTGGTGGCAGTTCTATGGTCAGTTTCATCGGGTTCCGCTCCAATTGCACACTCATTCTGGTGGATTCGCCGGAAACACATGCCTGGGCATTATAGCACGAGTCCCCCTAGTTTCCGTCACCCTTAGTTTCCGGGATTCTTGCAGATCCCCCACTAGTTTCCGGGATTCTTGCAGAATCCCGGAAACTTGCACGAAGACGGAAACTAAGACGCCA
>CAYVQP010000180.1:0-1963 GCA_964452775.1 uncultured Ardenticatenaceae bacterium
CTTTTCAAATCGGGCGTCGAATTGAAAATTCGACTTACAAGGCCCTGTAACCCGACTTTTCAAATCGGGCGTCGAATTGAAAATTCGACTTACAAGGCCCTGTAACCCGATTTTTCAAATCGGGGCGTCGAATTGAAAATTCGACTTACAAGAAGGAGACGAGCATGAACCGCATTGCAACCATACTACTCATGCTGACCGCGCTGACCCTGGCCGCGTGCGCTGCCGGCGGGGAGACAACCATCCCCGACGCGCAGCTCTCCGTGACCGCCAACGACATCACCTTCACTCCCGACCGGCTGGAAGCGCAGGTCGGACAGCGGGTGACGCTCACCCTGCACAATGAGGCCGCCATCGAACATGACTTCAGCATCATGGATATACCCACAACCGGCGAGGTGACCGCCGGAGAAGCGGACCACGACGCCGGGGGCCACGACATGAGCGACATGGAAGTGCAGCCGGACGTGCACGTGGCTGCGCCTCCCGGCGAAAGCGCCAGCGTCGAGTTCATCCCGGCCGAGCCGGGCGAATACGAGTACGTCTGCACCGTAACCGGCCACAAAGAAGCCGGCATGACCGGCATCCTGACCGTCAGCGCGCCCTAGCCGTAAGCATGAACACCCTCCAAGCCGGCCCCGGCGACCGCAACCAGTTGCAGCAGCTGCAACGCCAACTCGACCAGGCCCTCCTGGCCCTGCGTGAGGCCGAGGAAGCCCTGGCCACCGAGCAGGCGGCGGTCAACGCCTTTCGCATGCATTGCCGGCTAAAACTCGGCCTGCTCGCCGACCGCGCCGCCGAGTTGCGCACGGAGAAGCAGCGCCTGCTCACCCACCTGCAACTCTTGCGCCAGGCGGAGGAGTTGGGCCTGCCCTTCAGCGAGGACGACCTGTTCGGCGAGGAAGAGCCGGCCGTCTTCCTGGACGACCTGCCTGTCCCTGCCGACACCCCGCGCGACAAAGCCGCCGAGAAGCGAATTTACCGCGAGCTGGCCCGCCGCTTTCACCCGGATCGGGCGACCGGCTCCGGAGAGCGCGCCTATCGCACCGCCCTGATGGCCTCCATCAACAGCGCCTACGCCGCCGGGGACATTGCCGCCCTGCGCGATTTCGCCGAGGAGTTGGAGCCGGCCCAATTCGTGGAGCTGCGGCCGGCAGAGACCGCCGAAATGCGCCGCTTGCGCGAGCAAATTGCCGGGCGCCGCCGCCGCACTCGCCGGCTGGCCCAGGAGCGCCGCGCCCTGCATGATGAGCACACCGCCCGCCTGCAGCGCCGGGCCGCCGAATTGGAGGCGGAAGGGCGTAGCTGGTGGGACGAAGTGCGCGCCGAGCTGGAAATCGAAATTGCCGCCAACGAGTCCGCCGTCGCCGCCTTGCGCGAAGAACTCGCCCGCCGGCAAGCCGTCGCCGATTGAGGTCGCCATGAACCAGACAAACATGTCAAACGCCGATTTGCCGCCCACCGCCTCCGTCGTGATCATTGGCGGCGGGGTGATGGGGGCCAGCGCCGCCTACCACCTGGCCCGGCGCGGCCTGCGCGACATCCTACTGCTGGAGCGGCAGCCATTCTTCGGCATAGGCGCCACCGGCAAGTGCGCCGGCGGTATTCGCTACCAGTTCAGCACCGAAATCAACATCCGCCTCTCCCTGCTCAGCCTGCCCATGCTCGACCGCTTCCAGGAGGAAATCGGGCAGGACATTGACCTGCGCCGCTGCGGCTACCTCTTCCTGCTCACCAACGACGCCGACCTGGACACCTTCCGGCGCAACCGCGCCCTGCAAAACAGTCTGGGGGTGCCCACAGAGTGGTGGAGCGGGGACGAGGTGCGCGCCCGGCTGCCGCAACTCGTCGCCGGCGACGTGCTGGCGGCCACCTTTAACCAGCGCGACGGGCTGGCCGACCCCAACGGAGTGGTGGCCGGCTACATCGCCGCCGCCCGCCGGCTGGGTGTGCGTTGCCTGAC
>CAYVQP010000180.1:2063-4073 GCA_964452775.1 uncultured Ardenticatenaceae bacterium
CTCACCGGCATGTCCAATCCCGGCGAGCGGCCCGGCTTCGACGAGACGGTGGACGAGGATTGGGAGCTGACCCACATGGAGGCGGCCATCGCCCGGCTGCCGATGCTGGGCCAGGCCGGCCGGGTGGCCGGGTGGGCCGGGCTGTATGAGGTTACGCCGGACGCCCACCCCATTTTCGGCGGCGTGCCGGAGCTGCCGGGCTACTTCCTGGTCACCGGCTTTTCCGGTCACGGCTTCATGCACGGGCCGGCCTCGGGGCTGCTGCTCAGCGAGATCATGCTGGACGGCCGGGCGAACACCCTGGATGTGAGCACGCTGGACTATGGCCGCTTCGCGGCCGGGCGGCTGATTCGGGAGTATAACGTAGTCTGAGCAGGCTGCCGGACAGCTCTGAGGCGCCGGGCTTCGGGAGCAGCTCGCCGATCCGGCGGCTCACCCTTTCGCCGGCTGGGGTTCAAGGAACAGCGTTGCGGCCCCGTCATCATAGGCCAGCAGCTCCGCATACCGGCCCCAGCTGACCATCGTCTCCAATTGCCGTTCCGCCTCCTGGGGTGGGAACTCCAACTCCAGCGCCGCCAATACCACATCCCCCTCCAACTGATGCCTGTCCGCCGCCGACAACATGGCCGACACCCAGGCAATGATCGGCAGCCGGCGGATCCGGCCGGCAAATATCTCCTTGCGGGCCAGGATGGAGGCCTCCGCAAAGCTCTCCCCCAGCGGGGTCAGGCGCATATCCCCTTCCGCCACCGTGGCAAAGCCGAGCAGCTCCGCCGCCTCCACCAGGCTGAGCAAGGTGTCCGAGTCCAGCTTGTGCGCGTCCACCAGCCGGTAGATATCCGCCTGTTGCTCCGGCGCCTCGGCCAGCTTCTCCAGCAGGGCGGCCAGGTCGCCGATTGACACGTGGGGCAGGCCGCGCGTGTGTCCCGGCTCGCCCGGCGCCGTGCCAATCTCCAGATGTTCGGGCAGCGTCTGGCCGGCCAGCGTCGCGTACACCTGGTCTACCAGCGCCTGAAATGGCTCCGACTTGCGCTTCCGTGGGTGGGGCAGGCCGACCGGCCGGTCGGCCACCATCCGGCCGGGGTTCTTGTCCATTACAATCAGCCGGTCGGCCAGGAAGACCGCCTCCTCGATATTGTGGCTGACCATCAATATCGCCTTAGTCGGGATCTGGCCCTCCGTCCACAGCTCCAGCAATTCGCCGCGCAGGGTATCCGCGCTGAGCACATCCAGGGCGGAGAACGGCTCATCCAGGCAGAGCAACTCCGGCTCGGTCACAATCGCCCGCGCAAATCCGACCTTTTGGCGCATGCCGCCGGACAACTCTCGCGGATAAGCCCCATCGAAGCCGTCCAGCCCCACGCGGTCAATCGCCGCCTCGGCCTGGGCGAGGCGCTTGCCGCCGGGCACACCCTTGGCCTTCAGCGCCAGGGCCACGTTCTCCAGCACGGTCAGCCAGGGGAAGAGGGCAAAGGTTTGAAAGACAATCGTGGTGTGCGGATTGACCCCGTGCAGCGGCTGCCCGCGATAGAGCACCTGGCCGCTGGTGGCCGATTGCAGGCCGGCAATGATGCGCAGCAGGGTGCTCTTGCCGCAGCCGGACGGCCCCAGCAGGGCCACGAACTCCCCCTCATGGATGGTCAGATTCATATCGTGCACCGCCGTAAAGCGCCGCTCCCCGCTGCCATACTGCTGGGTAACCTGGTTCAATTGCAGAAGGACCTGAGCATCCGCCATCATCACTACTCCATGCGGTACTTATCTCCGGCCAGGCGATACATGCGCCGCCACACCAGCCGGTTTATCAGCACGACCACGGCTATCATGGCCAGCGTGGCCGCCAACAGCAAGGCATAATCCCCCTCGGCCGTGGCCGTGGCGATAGTGGCCCCGATACCCGTGACGGACAACGTCTGCCCGCCGTATTGCACCTGCTCGGCGACGATGCAGGCGTTCCAGGCGCCCCCGCTGGCGGCAATCGCCCCGGTGATCAGAAAGGGAAAGAGCGCC
>CAYVQP010000181.1:0-4030 GCA_964452775.1 uncultured Ardenticatenaceae bacterium
AATGCCAACCTGGCCGGATTGTACCTTTCCGGGGCAACGATCTTGCTACTCGGGATGCCGCTCTTTAAGCGCTGGTGGCTCCACTATGCCAGCGTAGCACTGGCGGTCCTAGGCGTTATCCTCACCGGCTCAAACTCCACGCTAGGGGCGCTGCTGGTGGCTGTTGTGGTCTATTTCCTCTTTAAGGGCGCGTTGAGGGAGCGGTTGCTTTGGCTCGGCATTGGCGCGTTGAGCTTCGGGCTAATGATGGGCGTTTTCATCTTGGAGCCGCCGGATAAGCTACTGCATGATCTGGGCGAGTTGGCCCCATTCCTGGAGCAGGGTGTGGCTCGCGTGCCGGAAAGCACAGAAAGCCGGCTGGCAATGGTCCTTTCCGGTTGGGAGCAGTTCCGTGAGCGGCCAATCGGATTGGCCCCACACGGCATGCGTGAATCAACAGCCGAGCGAAATGTGCACAATGACTATGCCGCGTATCTGTACGAGCGTGGTTTCCTGGGATTCCTGGGCATCATCCTGCTATTAGGCGGCGCGGCCATGAGGGCCATCTACAGTGGAATGAATGGGGATGCAAATCACCGGCGCCTGATGGCTATGCTACTTGGTGTACTCTTCGTTACCATCGTTACCGAACTGGCCCATGAGTACATGCGCGAGCGCGAAGTGTGGTTGACCATGGCCATGATCATTCTCTTCAGCCAATTTGAGTTCGAAGGGCGGATGGCGCTACAACGACGGGCCAAAGGTGCCAGGCGGGTACCCGAACCGTCGCAGTTGGCGCCCGCACCAATTGCCTGAGTTAGCTTGCATATGCCTGAAAAAGCTGGCAACCTTGATGCAAACAGTATGAGTGACATTCTCGCAAACTGCGGGCAATACACCTTTGGTTCACTCCAGGGCCTTTCACGGAGCAGGCTAACGCGGCAAGAGTTACGGGATCTTCAGAAAGTCGAAGCGAAACAATTTAATAGCTTTCAATCGAGGTTATCTTGACAATACAGGCGCTATTCAGACTGTTGCTCCGCTGGTGGTGGCTCTTTGTCATTGGCGCCGCCCTGGGTGTAGCCTTTGGCTATTTTGTCTTGACTTCGACTGGAGCTGCCGCTCCAATTACCCTGGAAACATACTCGGCCACGGCCGCCGTGACCGTTGGGGCCGAAGTTCAGGGAATGGAACAATCCAATACCGACCTGAATCTTGCGGAGAGCCTGGTGCCGACTTATGTGGAACTTGCCAAGCGACCGCCAATTACGGATCGGGTTGCCGACCTCTTAAACCTGCCATATTCTGCTGTCGAACTGGTCGCCTCCCACCTGGAAGTCGAACAAGCCGAAGGCACGCAATTGATTGAGATTACCGGCAAGGACACCGACCCGGCCATTGCGGCGGCAATCGCCAATGAAGTCGCCCGGCAATTGCAGGCAACTGCGCCCGTCCGGCCCACCCGCCTCATTCAGATTGTCTCCATGGCCGGGACGCCGCAGACGCCTTCCACTGAGCCGTTCCTTATACTGGCCATCTCCGGCATCGTTGGCTTGCTGCTTGCCCTGGGACCCGTCCTGCTGGTGGAGTTCACCCTCGACCGGCCCTACACCCCGGAGTGGGCCGCCAGCCGCATCAATATTCCCATATTGGGAACGTACAACTACAAGAAGACTCCCGGCCGGGTTAACCTACTCGGGCGCCGGCGTAGTCCCACTGACTTGCCTGATGAGCCGGTTTGGTGGACGGTCATGCGTAGCTGCCCTGCGGAGGGCGGCGACGGCTCGCCAGCAGGCGGGCATTCAATTGCGGTAACCGCTTCCCGCGCAAAGCAAAGCCGGGACTCAGCGGCGATGAATCTGGCCCATGCCTCCGCATTAAGTGGGCAATCCACCATTATTGTTGACGCTGACCTGGAACACTCCCGCTTGCGAAAGTGGTTCCATTCTCAAAGTCTGGATGGCGTGGCCCGGCTGGCGACTTCGGACTATTCGGCGGAAGAGCTGGATGCGCTGCTGGTTTCCGGCGGACTGGAGAATCTCAGCCTGTTGCCGGCCGGTAAACTTGCCGGCGCCCCCGGCCGGTTGCTGCAATCCGCCTTTTGGCAGAACCTTTTACGCGAGTTGGCTGGCCGGGCCGATCTGGTGATCATCAACTCGCCGGCGGTCAAGCAGGCGCCGGAAGCTATGCCGGTGGTCAGCGCTGCCGATTGTGTACTGCTCACCATGGACCTGGGCAAGACCCGCGCCCCGCACATCAACGAAGCGCAGAGCACCCTGGAACAGGCCGGCGTCAAGACCCTCGGCGTAGTGCTCAACACAAAGTAGTCATGGGTTAGAGGCATGCTAATGAAGCGGAAGAACCAATTCGCGCTGGTTGGCGTTGCTCTGATGGGTGTTGTCTTAACGGTGATTCTCGGTCCGGTTCGGCCGGCCCGCTCTGAGTTTATAGTCGGAGAAATTGCCGTTGGCGCTCATCCGATTGACGTGGCGGTCAACAAAGTGACCAATCTAATTTACGTGTCCAATCCTGAAAGCGGCGATGTCTCTGTCATTGACGGCGTCTCGCAGGTCAATGTCGCTACAATTGTCATCGGCGGTGACCCAGCCGGCATTGCGGTCAGTTCCGTTCTCAATCGGGTCTACGTCGCCAACCAGCGTGACTTTCTCTCCATCATCGACGGCGCAACCAATGAACTACTGCTGAATCTTCCGGTCGGCATCGGCGCTATCGGCGTGGACGCAAATGAGATCACCGGCAAGGTCTATGTGGCCAACAAGCAAGACGACACCGTCTCAGTAGTTGACGGCATTACCAATACCGTCATCGCTACCATTCCGGTCGGCGCAGGTCCGCGGCTGCTGTCCGTCAATAACGTCACCAACCGCGTTTACGTGGCCAACCGGGATAGCGACAATGTTTCCGTTATAGACGGCGCCACCGACACCGTGCTCACTACCATTTCGGTAGGCAGTAACCCGCGAGGCGTCGCCGTGAATCCGTTGACAAATCGCATTTACATCGCTAACGGCGGGGACGGCAGCGTCAGCGTCATTGACGGCGAAAGCAACAGTGTTCTTCGTACCGTCAGCGTAGGTATTGACCCCCGCGTAGTTGAGGTCAATACCACCACCAACCGCGTCTATGTCTCCAACTTCGGTGATAGCACGCTACGGGTGTTGGGCGGAAATGTTGAGGATCAGGAACTGACCCGGATAGGCATGGGTAGTCCGCCGCGTGGGCTGGCGGTAAACCCCGACTCCCAACTGATCTATGTCGCCATGTCGCAAGATGACGTGGTCAAGATCGTAGATGGCGACCCACTTCATGGGCCCATTCCCGTGGGCGGCAATCCTCTTGAGCTGGCGACAGACGTTGTCCGCAATCAAGTCTTCGTGCCCAATTCGTTCACCGACAACATCACCGTAATTGACGGGGTGACTCGCGATATTCTCGCCATTTTCCCGGTGAGCCAGGAGCCGCATAGCGCGACGGTGAATAGCGCCACCGGCCTCGTTTACGTGACAAGTCCCCAGGACGATGTCGTTTCCGTGATAGACGCCGAGAGCTACGAAATGCTGGCGGTGGTGCCGGTAGGGGGCGCACCGCGGGGAATTGTTGCCAACCCGGTGACCAACTTGATTTATGTGGGAATTGGCGATGAACCCTCTGTTGACGTTATTGATGGCGTGACTAACACACTGTTGACCAGCGTAACGGTAGGCGCAGGCGCCAAGCGTAACGTTGCCGTCAATTCGATCACCAATCGCATCTACACCTCAAATAATGAAGATGACACGATTTCTGTCATTGATGGCGCCACTCATACCGTGATCACTGAGATAGCCGTAGGCAACGATCCCCGAGGTATCTTTGTCAATCAAATCCTAAATCTGGTGTACGTGGCTAATTCCGGCGGGGCCTCCATCTCAGTGATTGACGGCGAGACAAACGCCGTGATCGATCTCATTTCAGTAGGCGACACTCCGCTTGGAATCGCGGCCGATCCGGCCTCTCACCGCATATACGTGGTGAACAACGGGGACAACGA
>CAYVQP010000182.1:0-3883 GCA_964452775.1 uncultured Ardenticatenaceae bacterium
CGCCCGCGATGAGGTGGAGCTGGACGCGCTTTCCATGGAGCTGGTGCGGGTGGTGCGGGAGACGATGCAGCCGGAGGGGGCGGCGTTGTGGCTGAAGGAGCCGGCGCAACGACCCTTCGCCGGGAGCGGCCGGGCCGGGGCGCTGCCATGAAGCGAATGACGCTGGTCCGGCTTCTGGCCTGGGGACCGCTGGCGCTGAGCGCGCTTTGTCTGATGGCGGTTGCGGCCCTGGTAGGGGAGGGCTGTCCATCGAGCGGGCTGATCCTGACCGCGCCGCTGATCCTGAGCAGCGCCGGCTTTTCGCTGCTGAGCCTGCTGATCATCTACCACCGGCCGGAAAACCGCATCGGCCGCCTCTCTGCCTTCATCGGCGTCTGCGCCTCACTGGGGTTTGCGACCAACTACCTCGTGGAGTGCAGCCCGATTGCAAACGTTCCGATAGCCGGCGGCGCGCCGATCGGGGTCCCGCCCGGGCCAATTGTCTGGCTGGGCTACATCATACCCTGGGCATTTATCGCCGCCATGTTTATCGCCCTGCCCTTGCTCTTTCCGGACGGCCACTACCTGACTCCCGGCTGGCGACGTTTCGCGCTGCTGTCGTTCGGGACGATGACGCTGTTGGGGCTGGCGATTGCCACGCTTCCGGGGACGCTGCAATACAACGGGATGGAGGTCAGTTATCCGCTTGATAATCCGTTTGGGCTGCCTGTGCTGCCGGAGGCGGCGGGGCCGGCGCTCAATCGGGCCATCAATTCGGTGATCATCGTCTCTGCGCTGGCGGCGATCCTGTCGCAGGTGCAGCGTTGGCGTCGCTCGTCCGGGGATACGCGCCAGCAGTTAAAGTGGTTCGCCTATTTCCTGGCAACGGCGGTGACGTTGTACATGTTCATCGAGGCCTATGGGGCGATGTTCAATCCGGCTATCTTCACCGCGTTTGGCGGCCTGCTTTACGGCGCGGTGTTGCTGCTGGTGTTTGGCGGCTTTCCGCTGATGGTGGGCGTGGCGGTCTTCAAATATCGGCTGTACGACATTGATGTCATCATCCATAAAACGCTGGTCTACGCGACGCTGACCGTCTTGCTGGCCCTGTTTTACTTCGGCAGCATCATCTTCTTGCAGTCAGCGGTGCGCGCGCTGACCGGCGAGGAGTCTCCGCTGGTCATCGTGCTCTCCACCCTGCTCATCGCTGCCCTGTTCACCCCACTGCGCCGGCGGGTGCAAACCGCCATTGACCGCCGCTTCTATCGCCGGAAGTATGACGCGCAACAGGTGCTGGCCCAATTCGCCAAGCACGCTCGCGATGAGGTGGAGCTGGACGCGCTTTCCATGGAGCTGGTGCGGGTGGTGGAGGAGACGATGCAGCCGGAGAGGGTCAGCGTGTGGCTGGGCAAACAAGAATCCCCGCGGCCGGCTACCGGGCACTTGGAGGGCAGCCGGTGAACTCTGCGAGGAACATGACGACCCTGGCTACCAGCTCCCGACACGATTCGGCTCCGGACAGGCCCTTCGCCGGGCTGGCCTGGACGCTGTGCGCATGTGTCATCCTCTTGGGCCTGGCGTCTCTTGTCCTGTTCGTGCTGAATCGCGACACTGCCGTTGCCCAATGGTGGTCCACCACTGCCCGGCAGCGCAACGCCTTTCTGCCGGTGTTGCGCGCGTTGCTGCTAGGCCTGGGACTGCCGGCGGTTTCCGCGACGCTTGGAGCGCTCATCGTCAGCCGGCAGCCGCGCCATCGTATTGGCTGGCTGCTCTTGCTGTACGGACTCGTCGCCGCTGCCAGCCACGCGTTTGGCGAGCTGACGGTGTATTCGTGGTTGACCCTGGCCGAACCGCCCTTGGTCGGCGCGTTGTCGGCCTGGGTACAGAATTGGTTATGGATAGTTGGCTATGCGTTGGCGATGCTAATTCTGGCGCTGCTGCCCACCGGCCGCTTCTTATCGCGCGGATGGGCCGTTGCCCTGGCAATCCCCTGGCTGCTGTTTACCCTGTCCATGTGGCTGGCAGGCGCGATAGAGCAGCCGATGACCGGCGCCTACAGCCTCCTCAATCCCCTTGTTGACAGGCCCCCGCTGGCGCTCTACAACGCCCTGTTCGCCCTGGGGGTGCCGATGATGCTCCTGGCGGCGGCGATGGTGTTCGCCCAAATCGCGGCCCGCTTTCGGCGCTCCGGCGAAGTCGAGAGGCAGCAGATTAAGTGGCTGGTGGCCGGGCTTGGCGCCATGGTCCTGCTGGTCAGCGTGGGCATCGCGCTGACGCTTGATTCACCCAGCACCACCTGGACTGCCGCGTTAGGCGCGCTATTGTTGGAGGTTGCTCCGATATTGCCGCTGGCGGCCATCGGCATCGCCATTCTGCGCTTCCGGCTCTACGACATTGACGTCATCATCCGCAAGACGTTAATCTACGCCACGCTGACCGCGCTGTTGGCCCTGTTCTACTTCAGCAGCATCATCCTTTTGCAGTCGGCGGTGCACGCGCTAACCGGGCAGGATTCGCCGCTGGTCATCGTGCTCTCCACCCTGCTCATCGCTGCCCTGTTCACCCCACTGCGCCGGCGGGTGCAAACCGCCATTGACCGCCGCTTCTATCGCCGGAAGTATGACGCGCAACAGGTGCTGGCCCAATTCGCGCACAGCGCCCGCGATGAGGTGGAGCTGGACGCGCTTTCCATGGAGCTGGTGCGGGTGGTGCAGGAGACGATGCAGCCGGAGAAGGCGGCGTTGTGGTTGAGGGAGCCGGCCGCCAACCACTTCGCCAGGTTGCGCGGAGTAGCCACGGCCAATGGGACTACCGATGAAATCATGGCTTTGACCAGAGCGGAATAGTGCGGCGGGTGCTTGTTGATTCTGACGGCAGCCTTACTCCTGCCTCAGCGCAACCCCATCCGCACCAGCTCAAAGATTAGCGGCGGGTCAACCGTCTCCGGCATCGTTGGGAAGCTCGGCATGGGCCGGCCCTCTTGTTCAACCATTACCCAGAGGGCAAAGGCGTCGGCGGCTGCTTCCGAGGCGCTGTCGTGCGCCTGTTCCCGCATCCAGTAGCCGTCTTCCAGTTCGACCAGGCCGTCTGTGCGGGCGGGCTGCAGCGCCTGGGCCTGAAAGATGCTGCTCAGCCGCCGGCCCAGTCGCCGGTCAACGACGTGGCCTAGCTCATGGTAGATGACAAAACCCTGCGCGGAAATGAAGGAGTTGCCGGCCAGGGTAATCAACTCAGGTTCGTGGTTGACCTGAGCCTGTCGCTGAATACCTTCGGCCAGGTACCGGCCGGCCGCGCGCTGAAAGCGGTAGCCGGCGAGAAGCTGGTGCCCATCCAGCCCGGCGCTGTCCAGGGCGGCAATGGTGTCCCGGATGGCGTTGTGCACGATGCGCAACTCGGTGTTGGTCCATTGGCTGCCGGCGTCTTCGCCGCTGTCGTCTATGACGATCCACTGCTCCAGGTCGCCGACCTCGCCCGGCCAGTTGAGCTGGTAGTCGCCGGGCGGGTTGCTGATCGCGGCGGGCGGCGGAGCGACCGGTACAGGGGCCGGGGCGACGATTGCTGCCGGTCGTTCGCGCAGAATCGGGTGCGCCGGCCGGGACAGGTTGATGGCCGGTAACTGCCGGATGAGTAGGGCGACCGCAATCACGATCACCATTACGCCCACATGCGCCGATTGTCTGACTGCCCTTTCTGCGACCATGGCCATACTCCGTTCTGATTGCGCCTCGGGGCTGCCGGCGCGATTGCCGGAACTCGCTGCGCTGGTCCCACCGCCGGCCGGCTGCTTGCGCCGGTGACGTTGTGCGGTGGTAATCTGTTATTCAGAACGGAGATGTGGGGGGAGTTACTGTTAAGCCGGTTACAGGGGGGATGTAAATCGCGTCTGAAGAATCCCGGAAACTTC
>CAYVQP010000183.1:0-3838 GCA_964452775.1 uncultured Ardenticatenaceae bacterium
ATCGCCGGCTTTGGCCGGGCGGAACTTTGCTTAGAACGGCTTACAAACGGGCTGGCGGGGGAATCGTGAAGTTGGCCGAGAACGCGGTGGTTAGCAGGGTCACGGCGGGGAGGGCTACCGGCCCGGCTGGTTGTGAAGCTACAAAGGCAACAAGTCACGGCCGGTAGGGCAGGAGCTTCGCCGCCCATCCGGCTTAAGTCATTTCGCATAGTAGTATATCATGTTGCAAACAACTGGAACTCAAGGCAGTTATTAGTAATGGGGGGTATTCGAAGAGGTTGAGGATAGAATAGAGTATCTGTAATGAAAGCGCCGCCTACTTGGTTAGAGTGAGTGTATTCGTTCCGGCAAAAAACCTGGCAGGTCTACTGGAGTGAGGTGGCCCCAGATTGAATCGCCAAAAGACCTGCCGGGTTTAATTCTTTCAGGTTTCATACCGATGCTGAACAGATGGCCGGCCAGTTGACAGGGTTGCCGGAAAGTGAAGTGGGGCGCTGGGAGACAATTCCGGCGCTCTTCACCAACGCCGCCACCCACGTGGCCCTCTTGCCGTCCAACAAAATCTTCGCCTATGGCGGCTCGTCGCAGGACCGGGATGAGTTCTATCACCCGACAATGCCGCCGGGGGAGATCCTGGACCTGAACCGTGAGCCGTATGTGGTACGGCCGATCACGCGGGAAGGGCTGGCGGGCGATCTGTGGTGCGGCGGGCACACGCTGCTGGCCAACGGGAAGCTGCTCTTTGCGGGGGGCGCCAGCTATTACCCGGCGCTGCCCGACCCGGTGTTCGGCGGGCTGCGCCAGGCGTACTTGTTCGACCCCTGGAGCGAGCGCTGGGAGCGGCTGCCGGATATGCAAGAAGGGCGCTGGTATCCGACGCTCATCCGCCTGCCCGACGAGCGCGTGCTGTGCATCGCGGGGCTGCGCTATCGGGACCCGGCCGATGAGCCGGAAAGGAACCGGCTGAAGGCGCTGTGGCGGCTGCTCTTCTCAATCGGGGACCAGATCGTCAGCCGGCAGGAGATCTTCGATAGCGTCAACAGGCAGTGGACGGTGATGGAGCCGGCGCGAAAGGCGGCCCTCTATCCGCGCCTGCACCTGCTGCCGGATGGCGACGTCTTCTACACCGGCGTCTTCAACACCCACTACTTCGTGCCCGGCCGCTACCCATCAGCTGTGTGGTGCGCCGGCGCGAGCGAATGGATGGAGGTGGGCGGGCAACATCACGTGAAGAACCGGGAAGAGGGGCTGTCGGTGATGCTGGCGCTGCGCCCGCCGGGATACGAGGCGCGCTTTCTGGTGGCCGGAGGCGGGGCGCACAATCTGGCGCGGAACGTGATGGCCGTGCTGCACGGCGTGGGATTGGATTCGTGGGCGCAACACCTGCATCACTTCGCCCATGTCGAGGACTCGGCGGAGCTAATTGACCTGAGCGAGCCGGACCCGCGCTGGCGACCGGCAGCGGCGATGCACCATCCGCGGGTGCACGCGAATGGAGTGCTGTTGCCCACGGGCGAAGTGGCGGTGATTGGCGGGCTGCACCGCTACGGGCATATGCCGGGGATGGACATGGCCCCCTATGCCGTGCTGGCGGCGGAGTTGTATGATCCGGCGACCGGCCGGTGGCGCTTACTGGCGGCGCAGGAGCGGCCCCGGCTCTATCACTCGACGGCGCTCTTGCTGCCGGACGCGCGGGTGATCTCGATGGGCAGCAACCCATACGCGAAGCACATTGAGCCGGCAATCGAGATCTTCTCGCCGCCGTACCTGTTTCGCGGCCCGCGGCCCGTTATCCGGCAACATCCGCGGCAGATTCGCTACGGGCAACCGTTCGGGCTGCGGGTAGACGCGGCCCGGCGCGTCGGGCAGGTAGTGTTGATGCGGCCGGAGACGCTGACGCATGTCACAAACACCGACCAGCGGCTGCTGGAATTGACCTTCACCAGGCAGGGCGGCGAATGGCTGGAGGTGGCCGGGCCGCCGGCGCCCGGGTATATGCCGGCCGGATATTGTTTGCTGTTTGTGATTAGCCGGGAAGGGGTACCGTCGGTGGGGCGGTGGGTGCGCTGCCGGGCGGAACAAGGAGTTCGTATAGTGGAATCCGGGTAAAATAGATGGGAAACAACACAGGGTCGCATGGGCGCAAGGGGGGCGGCGATGGCGTGCGCGAAGCAAAGGGCCTGTCATGCAGGCGCGCATGACGCCCTCCAGCTTGTGGGCCGGCGACGCGCTCTGGGCCGGCCACGGGGCTATTAGCCGGCCGGAGGCCCCGAAGCCCCGCCGGAATAGAAGGAGATGATGATAATGGCAATCAAGTTTCAGTTTGGTGAAGCCAGGTTATTTATCGGCGGTCGTTGGGTCAGCGGCGGCCCCCTGTGCGAGGTAACGAACAAATATACGGGCGAAGTCATTGGCGCGCTGCCATACTCCCGCCCCGAAGACGTCGACGCGGCCATTGCCGCCGCCGTGGAAGCGGGGCCGGTCATGGCCGGCCTGCCCGCCTACAAGCGCAGCGAAATCCTGCTGCGAACGGCGCAGCTCATCCAGGAGCAATACCAGGATTTCGGTCGCACAATTGCCGCCGAAGCCGGCAAGGCGCTCAAGTTTGCCAACGCCGAAGTGGATCGGGCGATCAGCACCTTCACCATCGCCGCGGAAGAGGCCAAGCGCATCTATGGGGAGACGATTCCGCTGGATGCCGTGCCTTCCGGCGCCGGCTACTTCGGCTTCACGGTGCGCCGGCCGGTCGGGGTGGTGGCCGCCATCACCCCCTTCAACTTCCCCCTGAATCTGGTGGCGCACAAAGTGGCCCCGGCGCTGGCGGCCGGCAACACGCTGGTATTAAAGCCGGCAGAGAAGACCCCGCTGGCCGCGGTCATGCTCTGCCGGGTTCTGGAACAGGCAGGACTGCCGGCCGGCGGCATTAACCTGGTCAGCGGCCCCGGCCGCATCGTCGGTGAATCACTGGTCCGCGACCCGCGGGTGAACAAAGTGACCTTCACCGGCAGCCCGGCCGTGGGCGAGCGGATCACCAACATCGCCGGCATCAAGAAGGTGACCCTGGAGCTGGGCAACAACGGGCCGGTCATCGTCGCCCCCGACGCCGACCTGGATTACGCCGCCCGGCGCTGCGCGGTGGGCGCGTATTACAACTCCGGCCAGGTGTGTATTTCCGTGCAGCGCATTTACAGCCAGCGACAGGTTTACGAACCCTTTGCCGAGCGCTTCATCAAAGCCAGCCAGGCGATGGTCGTCGGCGACCCGCTGGATGCGCGCGTGGATGTGGGGCCGATGATTGACCCCTCCGAAGCAGCCCGCATTGAAGGTTGGGTGGCGGAAGCGCAGGCCGGCGGGGCCAAAATCCTGACTGGCGGCAAGCGCGAAAATGCCGTCTACTGGCCGACCGTGTTGGCCGATGTGCAGCCGGAGATGAAGGTGGTCGCTCAGGAAGCCTTTGCGCCCGTGGCTTCACTGATCGCCTGCGACGACTTTGAGGAGTCGCTGCGCCAGGTAGATGAGACCGAATACGGCTTGCAGGTAGCGGTGTTTACCAATGACATCAGCCGGATGCTGCAAGCGATTAAAAGCCTGAATTATGGCGGCGTGATCATCAATGAATCGCCCTCCTTTCGCGCTGACCACATGCCCTACGGCGGCAACCGGCGCAGCGGGCTGGGCCGCGAAGGGCTGAAATATGCCATTGAAGACATGACCACTATTCAGATGGTGGTGATTCGGGAGTGAAATCAGGCCCCGTGCCGGGTAAGCAGGCTCCACCCCGTAGCTCTCGCGGACCTACGGGGTGTAATTCATCCCGGCAACCCGGCCGCCTCCATCA
>CAYVQP010000184.1:0-3810 GCA_964452775.1 uncultured Ardenticatenaceae bacterium
TAGATTTCTCTCCGGTTCCGTGCCGCGCCTGGCCGCGCAAGGCGTGTTTGAATGGGCGCTGGATCTCGATGTGGCGGCAACTGTGGTCGAAACACAATACGCGGTGCTGAAGGTCTTTGACCAGGAGGGAAATCTGCAAGATAGCGGCGTCATCGCTCTCAATAGTGAGAACGAAGAAGAGAGTTCGATGCCGGCGTTGCCGCGCCCGTGGATGCCCGGCGGGATAGAGCCGTATACATCACTATTCTCCGGCGCGGCCACTTACAACTACCCTCTTGAGACGCCGCCCGGCAGGGGAGGCGTACAGCCGGAGCTGGCGGTCGTCTACAACTCTCGGGCCACAGACGCGACGGTTGCCTGGCGCGACAGCAGCGAGTGGGGCGAGGGGTGGGCGCTGGCCGGCTTGCCTTACATCTACGTGCAAAACATTCATGTGTGCGGACATCCTGACGCAAACGACCTGCTCTGCGCCGGCGACGGAGATGGGAGCGATGGGAACGGCTATGGGGGCCACAAGAGGTATATGCTCAGCTTTGGCGGCCAGACCTATCGCATTGATAATGACAACGGCGCGCTGCGGGTGACGGACGCGCCTGAGCTGCGAATTACGTACCTCTTCCCATCGTCGCCCGGCTGGAAATTAGAGACGCCGGATGGGTTAATCTACCATTTTGGGATGAACGCAGCGACTCAGCAGCTGATGGCGCCGGTGTCGATCTCACCGGGCGGCACCGGCACGGATGTAGGCAAGTGGTTGCTGGAGTATGTCGAGGACTCCTATGGCAATAGGATGGGCGTCCAATATGTCTTCAAGGTGGCACATGGCTCCAGTGGCTGCTACCTGGGCACTTGCCGGCAAATCTCCGCTTACCCACTGTACATCCGCTACAATGCCAGAAACAGCAACCCCCTAATCAGCGACCGCGATGACTGGGACAGCGAAGTTGCGTTTGAGTGGAGCGACTTTGAGCAAAGCGTAGGGCTCACCCCCATCTTCAAGACCACCAGCTTGATTGAGTCGGTGACCATGTGGAACCGCGAGGATTCAGAAGCGATGACGACCGTCTGGTCGTATCATTTTGCCACCACGGATGTCTCACCCGACGAAAGCGACTGCGCCATTTGCGAGATTCACCGGCTGGACAGCATTTATCGTCAGGAAGGCGAGCAGACGCCCGACGCCAACTGGCCGGCGGCAGCGTTTTCTTATGATGTCCGAGAGATGGGTGAATGGCCGCCGGACAATTATTGTATACCAAATATGCAACCCCCTTGCGACCCAAATGAGGATCAGGAGCACTTCAGTTACCCGATTCTTGAACTTGTGGAGAACGGCTACGGCGCAGTTTATGAATTCACTTATGCGCAGTGGGGCATCAACAGTCATGAGTATGGTTATACGAGTTGGACGGTATCGGATCTGCGGATATGGGACGGGTATGAACGCGAATACGGCGTGAGCGTCAATCCCACCCTGCACTATATATATAGTTACAGCGTAACATGTTACGCCGAAGGATCTTGCAGCGACGGGATGGCCGGCGAGGAGTACGGCGTTGTCGGCTACCAGGAAACGACACGACAGAGCTTGGAATACGATGACGCCGGCGCTGACAAGCCTCTGGCCATGGACGTCTTTGAGTTCGAGACCGGCCACCCGCTGCTTGATGGCCGGCAAAAGACGCACACCCGCTACTTCGACGAAGCGGCCCAGATACCTTACTCGATTACCACCTGGGTCTATGATCCCCGATTGTCCGGTGCGAACGAAGGCAGCGGGGATAACCCGGACGGCCCTTGTTCCCGGTATGGGATTCCATCGCCTACCGGCTACGATATGGTATGCCTCTTCTCCGTTACCGAAGAGCTGTATGAGCTGAATGACAGCGGCTCCGGCAACCTGTTGGTTTCCGGCAAGCAAGAGCAATTTCGTTACGAGCCCAACCGGCAAGGCGGTACGCAGCAGGATTGGCGCCAGCGGGGTCAACTGACACGCCATGACTATCGCTACCTCAGCGACCCCGGCGCGTATGTTAATTACCTGTTGGACACCTACGAGTATCAGGCCGCCGATTGGCTCGTTCGTCTCTGGAAGGAAACCCACTATGAGGTCATAGATAACGTGGGCATTCCCGACGAGTGGATAGCGCAACGGCGTACCTTCTCTCTATATGATGATGAGCTATATCCAAATGACGGGATGAGCGCCGGCCAATTGCGGGAAATCCGGGCGCAGGCTAGCGCTGACCTCGATGAGGGATCCGCCATCCTGCTGGACACCATCGACACGCGCTTCGCCTATGATGGCTACGGCAACGTGACGGAAGTGGCGCGCTTTGCCGGCTACGGCAGAGTGAAGTGGGATGGCGACGGCTGGGACACTGTGTATGCCGCCGGCAACGGCAGCGCCGCATACACGACCACCTTCAGCTATGACGCTGACCTTCACCTGCTGATCACCGGCGTTAGCGACCCAGAGGGAAGCGAGACTTCGTTCCACTATGGCGACCCGGTGGGCGGCGTACAGCCGCCGAACGCCCTCTTGCTCAGCTCCGTTGACCGGCCGACCGGCCTGACCACCAAGTACCAGTACGATGCCTGGGGCCGCCTGCGCGCCGAGTACGGGCCGGAAGTTTACCCGCACAAATCCCTCGACTATCTCTTGCCCGACCTGAACGATCTCGGGATGCCCATCGCGGTCACCGTGGAGAGCTACCCGGAAGAGGGCGCGTCGGTCAGCGAGGCCAACAAGGTGCTGTATGATGGCCTGGGCCGGGTTGTGAGACGGCAACGGCTGGAGGTGACGGATGAAGTAGCCGGGGGGCAGATTGATGTTACAACGCTTTATGAGCTCGACGGGCTGGGGCGTATCACGTGCGAAAGCGCGCCGCTGAAAACCATCGGGTCCGACCCGGAATGCGCCGACCAGGGCCACGTCGCTACCAGCTACGATGTAGTGGGCCGGGTGACGTCCACGGTCGCCGTCGACGGCGTGGAGGAGCAGGTATTCTACATTGACGATGAAATGGACGACTGGGTAGAAGATTATGGCGGCACGTTAGGCGGCGTCTTTCAGGTGGCCACCCGAGTTCGCGACGACACTGCCGGGATCACCCACCGCCGAACTGTGAAAACCTACGATGCAATCGGTCGTCTGGCCTGGGTCGGGCAGTACGAGAGAGTCCCAACCAACGTATGCTCCCAGGGCGTGCGCTACCTCATCACCAGCTATGAATACGACTACGACGGCCGGCCGGCGAGCATCGAGCGCGGCGCCTCCCTCTGTATGCGGTCGGATGGAAAGTTCATCCTGAAGCACTTGAATATGGTTGTGGAGACGACCATCGCCTACGATCCCCAGGGGCGCAAGACGGCGCTGGACGACCCGGACATGGGTTCGTGGACTTACACCTATCACCCGGATGACCATGTAAAGCGCCAGGTTGGGGCCTTTGGCACAGCGGATGAGACCATCACTTGCGCAGCCTACGACAGCCTTGGTCGCCTGACCGACCGTTGGCGAAGGGACACGCCGACCGCGTCCTGTAACAATATTCCCTTGTACAACCAGGTACCCTCCTACGCCCACTACACCTATTACGACGACCCGCAGCAGGACGGCCCCGCCCTGGGCCAGGTGAAGCGGATTGATTACAATGTGCATATGTCCGCGCTGTCAGACCCTTACTTTGTGGACACCTTTACCTACGATTGGCTGGGCCGGCTCGAGACGGTGACGCGCGAGATAGACGGCCAGGAGTTCACGAACGAGGTGCTGAGCTACGATGTGCTGGGCCGGCCGCTGGAAGT
>CAYVQP010000185.1:0-3784 GCA_964452775.1 uncultured Ardenticatenaceae bacterium
CTTCCACGCCGGCGCGGGTTTCATAAGCGCGCTGGCTGGATGCCCCCACCCCACTGAGCTCGGTTAGCGCGGCCCGTGAGATGGGCATGGCCTGCATGCCGTGCGCGTGTGGCGTGCCATATGCATATGGCGAACCATGATTGCATGGCGCACCATGCACGCCATGTACACATGGCGCCGTCTCTTTCGTCCGGCTGCTGTGGAAGGCGGCGTACAGGTGGGCGCGGAAGGCGCCGATGCCGCCCAACAGCGCCGATAGCGGCAGCGCCACCGGCCGGCCGGTGAGACGCTCCACCCCCAAGGCGTGCGCCACCCGCGCCGCTGAGCGCAGCCAGATGCGGTCATTGTCCCGCGTCCAGAAGATGTCTTCGCCGGCCTTGAGCAAGTTGCGCAGCTGCCGCCGGCTACAGAGATAGTACATTGAGGTGGGTGTGGTGAGGGTTTGTGCTGTAATGTCTATGCGAAGCACGCCCTGTCCTGCCCCATCCAGATACCGCAGGAGCAACCACAGCCTCCCGGCGGCTGTCTGCTCCTCGCGCAACATGCCCAGGCCGATGTCGGGATAGAGTTTGACCTGTTCGCGCCGGTTGCTGCTGAACGAGTCGCCGGCTTCATCGATTTCGACAACGGATGCATCAGTATGGTCATCGGGGCCCTCTGCGGGTTCCTCCAGCGTTACGTCGACGGCGCGGCTATTGCCCTCAGGTGCTGCAAATGGCTCGGCAACAGAAGATGCGGCGTCAGGCAGGTCTGCGTCAACCACATCATCCGCGGTTCGCTCCCGCCTCAGCCTCTGTTGCCGGCGGATGACGGTGGTGAGCGCCGCACTCCCCCACCCCAGATGCTCCGGCAGTGCGGAGATCTTCTCTACCAGCGTGCGCGCCTCGTCCGGCTGAGCAGGAGCGTTTTCCCTGGATGCCACACCGTCTGCAGACGGTGCGGGCTCGGCTATCGGCGGAACGGCAGCACGTCTCGCGGCCTGTGCCTGAGCGCGCAGTTCGTAAAGTCGCCGGTTCGCCGCCAACAACTCCGGCGACGCCGACCCGGTCTGCTCGTCCATCCCGGCAACAGACAGTTTCCGACGTCAACGAGCCATGCGAACGCATGATCCATTGACAGAGGGATACGCCTGTGCTATCCTCCCGAATGTATTTGGACCGCACCGGAGGTGAGTAGACACACCTCCCCCCTCCCCAGTGAAGGGGTTCCATATCGGCCTGAGGTGTTGCAGCACCATAGGCCAGTGAATATGCGGTTGATTGACCGAAATTCTGCAAACAAAGTCTGTGTTAGCCGCACAGACTTTTTTGCTTCTGGTAGACTGGGCTACCAAGCGGTGCAGATCAAGTTTCCCTGATCGCCACCGCTTGGCGGCCCAAGCCTTGTCGCCCCACTTTTAAGTCATAGACCTCTCCGTTTGCATCCCCATTCTCGTTTCCTGTTCAACAATTTTTGACATGTGCTTCAGCCTGTGTTATGCTTCCTAGCAATACTGCACGGGGCACAACAACCCCCTCCCCATAGAAGGGGCTTTGGACCGAAGGTGCTGTCAACACCGATAGGTCAAGAGCTATGCAGTTAGATACTGGAATTATTGAAAGCCAGGTACTGTCAATACCTGGCTTTCTTGCTGGATTGTTATCCCAGGCAAAACTGCCCGGAAGTAACCAAATTCTGGTCCCGGCCGGAAATAATGCGAAAGGCGTATGATATTCTGCTTCGGAGTGGGTCTTGCTTCGAGTCCACTGCCTTTCTCCCTCAACTGGCCGGCGGTGGAATTTAGAGGAAACTTGACCGCTACCTAAATATCGGTCATAATCTGCATCACACCACCAGCCCCATCGGTAACTACGCTCCGGCAAAAGTGAAGTTACCTGGGGCTTTTTCTTTGTCGGTTGCAAGTAAGCAACTGTTCCACGCATTATACAAGAACCCCCTACAATCGCAACAGAGCCGGAGCGCCGTCCGCGGGATCGCGCAGCCCATTCCAGGTCACAAAACACGCACGTTGCCTCGAGAATACCAACCCCTCGCCGCGCCCAAGCAGCTGCAGATGCTCGTGCAGGCAGACATCGCCGGGAAGGAATCCGGCGGCGAGAGCGTCGGCGGTCTTGCTGTCACAGGTGGTCAGTACAGAAGCGCCGGTCATCAACGGCCCGTTGCTGACAATCACCCGCTCAACGTCGCCCGCCAGCTCCATGCGCAACGCGTGCCATGGAAAACCGTGCACAATCAGGCGCACATCCGGCGCAGCCAGCGCGCTCAGGAGAACAGCGTGCAGCAGCCGGCGTCGCGCCCAGTCAGATGCCCGGCAGGAAAAGATAAGCGTCCCACCCGGCAGGATGTCGAAGGGGTTGGTCGGCCACTCCAGCCATTGCCGCATCGCCGGGTCAATAGTCAGTCGCTCCACGGCCATGCGCAGGCCGGTTACGCCCAGGTCCGGCCGCCGGCGCTCTTCCTGCTGCAGCCATTTGCGAAGCGCCGGTATGTCGCTCACACCTGTCTGCCGAGCAATTCCCAACAAGGGCATCCCCTGCGCCGGCGCGCCCAGTCCCTGAAACCAGCGCTCCCAGCGGGCAACCTGCCCCGTCTCCGACTCGCCCGGTACGCCGGCTAACGGGTTCAGTCCGCCGGCAGTTCCTGCGCCGTCGAGGTCCAGATAGGTCAGTTGTCTCCCGGCGAGCAGCCGGGTCACCGCCTCCTTCCGCTTCAGCTGCGGCGCCAGGTCGCCGACGCCGTCGATGATCACCAGACCCGCCGGATCCATCCCCAGCAGCTGCGTCGCCTGGCATGTTAACCAGTATGCGACGGCTGCCGCCCGGCCGTAGATGTTTACCCGCCCCTGTGCCTGTAACGGCAGGCCGTCCCGCGTTTTGCCCAGCGGCCAGCCGGTCGGGTCCTCCGCGCCGGCGATAAGGTCGGCGGGCGGCGTCTGGTCCGGCCATTCCGGCTGCAGCGTCATGCCCAGCGGCGGTTGGTCAGGCAGCGTCCAGGTCGCCGGCCCCTCAGCGCGCCCGTTCGCATCCGGCAGAAACCGTTTCCTGCCCACCGGCGTGTCAACTCCTGCATCAACAAAGGCCTGCCCGTCGACAATGTGAGCGACGAACTCCCTGTCCCACGGTAGAGCACCGGCAGCCGGCGTCAACGGTGCTGCAGGCAACACGTGCGCCGGCACGGCTTCGGTCAGGCTGAACCCGCAGTCCCCCGCCAGGCTTAACGCTCTCTCCACCCGCGCCGCCGGCAGGCCCACATACAGGCGCGTCACCTCAGGACCGGCCGCGTGGCATAGAGCCAGCCGCTCGCACAACTCCGGCCGGGAGAGCAGGACCAGGCAGCGCGTCGTCCTTTCCGCATCGAGATAGCGCAGCCGGAACCAGGTCAGGCCGGCCTGCCATCTTTCCGCTGCGCGGCGGTCGCTTAAGAGTCTCTGCAACATCCTCATCACACTCCGCTGCCGGTTACGGACCCGGTCACGGACCCGGTCCCGCTCACCTTCACGCCGGCTATTCCCAGAAATTGTCATCTCCGGCCATATCCGCCGGTCGGCCGGTCGGTGTGACTCCCCACTCGGCGTGAGTTCTTCGGACGTAACCGCCGGTCCGGAAACATCCACCGGCAGGTCGCCGGCCAGCAGCTTCTCCTCCTGCTCCTGAATCTGCAGCTCAATCAGCACCAGCGACCAGCGATTCAGTTGCACCGCCAATGCCGTGGATTCCGCTTCCTGCTGCTGAAACTCCACCAACACATCGTTACTCATCAGTATCGTCCTACCTTGTCCTCAAAA
>CAYVQP010000186.1:0-3776 GCA_964452775.1 uncultured Ardenticatenaceae bacterium
CAATCAGAAAGCGACCGTAGGCCGCCCCGCCGACTGACCGCTCCGTAACCTGCGACCCCTGCTGCTTATACAGCGGTCGATCGCCGCCCGGCCGGTCGCTCCAACCGATGTTGGCCAGCGGGATCATCGCCGCCTCCACCCGCTCCACAATCGGGATGAACTGGATGAACTCCGCCTCCAACTCGTCGCGGAAAAAGCGGTACACCTCCAGCGGTCGCTCCTGGTTGGCGGCGTGGACGGTGCAGAGGATGTTCACATCCACCGCGTGCGCGCGCAGGTAGCGCCAGCCGCGCATCACCTGCTCGAAGCTGCCGGCCCCGCCCTTGTTCACCCGGTAGGTATCGTGAATCTCCCGCGGCCCGTCCACGCTCAAGCCGACCAAAAAGTTGTGCTCCTTGAAGAAGGCCGCCCACTCGTCATCAATCTGGGTGCCGTTCGTCTGGATGGTGTGGGCGATGCGCTGTTTGGGCCGGCGATACTGCTCGGCCAGCTCGACAGAGCGGCGGAAGAAATCCAGCCCCATCAGCGTCGGTTCGCCGCCCTGCCAGGCGATAGTCACCTCCGGCGCGCGGGCGTGGGCCTCGATCAACTGGCGGATGTACGTCTCCAGCAGATCGTCGGCCATGCGAAAGCGGCTGCCCGGATAAAGCATCTCCTTGGACAGGAAAAAGCAATACTTGCAGTCGAGATTGCAGATAGCCCCGGCCGGCTTGGCCAGCAGGTGAAAAGCGTCGGGCGCGCCCGGCCTTTGTGTAATCGGCATGCTGATGTCTTTCCTTAAACTATCGCCGGAGACGTTTCCGCTTCTTCCGCCGGCTGCGCCAGCCATTCCCGGGCGGCCCGCAACGCCGCGTTGCCGGCTTCACCCAGAACCTCGGTCTCCAGATAGACGTTCTCCGCGCCAATCTGGCTCAGAAAGCCGGTGCGCCGGAACTGGTCGCGCAGAGACGGCGCGACGCCCGCCAGGTACAACTTGCCCGAATTGGCCTGGAGCGCCTGCAGGTATCGCCGGAACACCTCGGTCATGGTGCTGCCGATGTCGTTGTAACCGCGCAAGAGCACGATCACGGCGGCCCGGCTGGAACCTTCCACCGCCGGCAATTGCTTCTCAAACGTATCGGCCGCCGCGTAAAACAGACTACCATAAATGTACAGGACAGTCACCCGACCCGATTCTAATTGCTGCGGCGCGGGTCCCTCCACCGGCCACCCGCTCTCCTGCGCGACCCACTCGACGATGCGCAGAGTATTCGATTGCTGGAAGACGAACAGCAAAATAGCGATGGCCACGCCGAGGAACACGGCATATTGCAGCGGCATGACCAGCGTAGAGCCGAAAGTGATCAGCATGATGCTGCGGGCGACGGTGTTTGTCTGCCACACCGTCTGAATGGCGGTCACATTAATCATCTGCACCCCGGCGATGATCACCAGTCCCGCCAAGGCCGGCATAGCCACCAGCTCCACCAAATCGGCAAAGAGCAGCACCACGATCGCCACCGCGATGCCGGCGAAGATGTTGGCCCAGCGAGAGACAGCTCCCGCGCTGACAATCAGCGCTGTCCCCGAGCTGGAGCCGCCGGCCGGGATGCCGCCGAACAGACCGCCGGCCAGGTTCGCGGCCCCCTGACCCAGGAAGTCGCGGGAGATATCGGGGTACTTGCCGTCCGGGTTAGGGAAGGACTGGCTGACCCCCGCCCCCTGCACCAGGCCGATGATGCCGACGGCAATCGCCGGCACAATCAGCTGAAATATGAGCGTCAAGTCAGGCAGCGTTAGCGAGGGCAGGGCGCGGGGCACCTCGGCAACGTCGCTCACCAGCTTGATGTCCGCCGCCACGAGCTCGTTCAGCAACAGGGCCAGCGCGGAGGCCAGCAAGATAGCCAGCACCAGGGAGAACTTGGCCAGGCGGGTAGGGCGGAGCACGATGACCAGCCCAATCGCCGTCAGGCCCACTGCCAGAGTCGCCCACTGAATGGAACTCGTGTTCAGGGCCAGGTCCGCCAACTGGGCTACCTTGCCTGAGTAGGTGCTGTAATAGCCGGTGAGATCGCCGAGCTGGCCGATGATGATCAGCACCGCCACGCCGGTCATGAAGCCGGTCATCACCGGAAAGGAGATGAAGCGCGTCAACCAGCCCAGGCGCAACAGACCCAGGATGATCTGAAAGACGCCGATCATAATCACCAACGTCACCAGCACCGTGGTCCGATTGGCTGAGGGATAGGTCAGCATCGTATCCCCGGCCGCCACCGCCAGCGCGCTGGTGGTGGAAACGTTCATGAATACCGCGCTGGTGACCAACGCCCCAACCGGCGTGGCCAGCATCAGGGTGTACAGGCCGGAGACGGGATTGACCGCGGCCAGCAAGGCGTGGGCCATTGACTGGGGGATATTAACCAGCGCAAAGGTCAGGCCGGCGACCAGGTCTTTCGGAAGGGTGGATCGGTCAATTCCCAGGTTCATTGGCCTGCCGGATCCGGAGCGTCCTCTGCGGCGAGATGGGGGGCCGGCTCGTCATGTGTTTGGGCATCCGCTGCTGTTTCACTGTCATCTTGAGCCGAAGAGGGCGGCGACTGCCCGCTATCGGCATCATGCGACTCCCGGTCCACGCTGAAAGTCTTTCTCACCTTGTCCCACACTCCCTTCACCTGCAGCATCGCCTCCTGTTTTTCTTCGCTTTTCGTCTCGCCCGTGAAGCGCATCAACACCGCCAATGTGCGCGTGCCCGGGAAGTTCTCCAGGGCGAGCATGATCAGCATGGTCAACGGCACCGCCAGGATCGCGCCGATCCCGCCCAGCAGATAGCCCCACACGAACAGGCTAACAAACACGACCAGCGGCGAGATCTTCAGGCTGTCGCCCATGCGCTTGGGCTGGATGAAGTTCTGCACCCCGCCGTTGATCAACACGTAGCCGATCAGCACGATCAGCGCGGTCTGTAGGCCGTACTGGGCGTAGGCCATTAACACCGGCGGCACCAGGGCAATCATAAAGCCGATTGAGGGGATATAGCCCATCAACCAGGCCAACAGCCCCCACAACACGGCAAACTCCACCCCCAGGATCATCAGAAAGATGGTGTCGCCTACCCCCACCATCAGATTAATCACGGTCAGGACGCTGAGGTATTTGCGGATATCTTCGGTGTAGTGACTGACGCGCATGATCGCCGGTGATTCCGGGTCCAGGCCCAGTCGGGTTGGTCCCGGCAAGCTCACGGCCGCGCTGAGCATAAAGAAGAAGATGACCAGCGCCAGGCCAATCTGGCCGAGCAGTTCCAGGACTCTGGTCATCACCGCCAGGGCCAACTCACCCAGCTCGTCGGCCGTTGCGGATGTTGTAGAGCTGGCGTCGCTGCCGGTCGTCGCTTCAATATCATCGGCTGATTGCTGCGCGGCATCGTCTACATATAGCGGCAGTTCGGTGGATAGTTTTGTGATGGAGACGAAGACGGTCACAATGACCAGCGTCAGGACCAGAGCCACCATGCCGATGGTCAGCACCATTGATAACCAGCCCGGCAAGCCGCGCTGCTTCAGCCGGCCGGGGATGGGCAGCACCGCGATTGTGATCACCGCCGCCAGCAATATCGGGTTGATGATGCTGGCCGATGCCCGGATCCCGAAGAGGATCACGAAAATGCTGGCCAGCGCGACCAGATAAAGCACCAGACGGCCGGATAAATTGGTCATGTTGTCATCTCCATGTTCCTGGTCTCCATTTTCCCGGAAACTTGATTGATAGAGTTTCCGGGAAAATCGTTCCGCTATAGA
>CAYVQP010000187.1:0-3739 GCA_964452775.1 uncultured Ardenticatenaceae bacterium
CCCGGCAGGGATGCCGGGGCTACGCGACTTCGCGTGGTCAGCAGACCTGGCAGGTTTTCTGAAACCTGCCAGGTCTTTTGACGGCGGCAGGGATGCCGGGGCTACGCGACAGCTGAGTTTACGGGAGAGCCGCGCTGCTGGCCTACCACAAGGCTCACTCGAACGCGCCGAGATGCCCGAGCACCCGCGCCGCCTGCCGCGCGCCGCGTTCCAGGGCGCGGGCCACATCGCCGTCGCGGTAGTAGCTGACGGTGAAGGCGGCCTGGAAGGCGTCCCCGCAGCCGGTGGCGTCCACGGGATGCTCAACCGGAATGGCGGCCTGCACGACCGGCCCGTCCGGCGTCAAAGCCACGCTGCCGGCCGCGCCCAGGGTGACCACAATCAAGCCGGTGAACGCCGCGGCATGCTCCGCCAGTTCCTGCACCGTCCCTTCGTCGCCGCTGACGAAGGCCAGGTCAACGCCGTCAAACACGGGGAAATGCGCCAGACTCCTGCGCCCGCCGCTCCAGCTGCCGAAGTCCACCACCAGCTTCACGCCGGCCTGTCTTAGCGGCAACAGCGCGTTCAGGACATCGGTGGGGGTGTCGTCGCCCAGGTAAGTGGCGGCAATGTCGTGCCGGCTGACGAATTGGCGGATGTCGTCCGTCACCCGCAAGTGGCGCAGGACGTTGGGCCGGTAGCCGCCGGGCGGAAAGGTGCGCTCCCCGTCGTCACCCACAATTATGTCAATCTCGGCCGTCCGGCCCGGCAGAACGGCTACCCGGCTGCTGTCCACCCCTTCGCGGGCCAACGCCGCCAGCACGCGCGCGCCGGCCGGGTCATCGCCCGTGCAGCTGACCAGCGAGACGACCTCCGCGCCGCTGCGCCGGGCGTGCACGGCGAAGTTCAGCGAGATGCCGCCAACGTAGAATGCCGGATAGGCGGAAGTTGCCGGGATGCTGCCCCCCGGCCGGAGGTAGCAATCAATCGTGATTTCGCCGACGGAGACGACTTTCATGGCCGGCGTGTAGGGTGCCCGATTTTTGAGATGCGGGCAACTTTTCCTCAGCCGGGAGCGATAAGCGGGCCGGCACCAGGAACGGTTGTCTTGCCGGTTCGCGACCCTACTTCATGGCGACCGGCAGGTAATTCCAGGATGTGCCTGCCCAGCGGCCGAAGAAGTGCGCCAGGCCGCCGGCCGGCCCGCCTTCCGCAGTCGCCATCGGCGCGCCGATGAGGATCGTGTCCCCGTCCAGCGCGACAGCATGGCCGAACAGGTCGCCCGCCGCGCCCACCAGCGGTGCGCCGTTCGCCGCCAGCAGCTTCTGCTCCCATGACCAGCTGGACCCGGCGCGGACATAGACGTAAGCAGCCCCCTGCGACGCATTGACTCCAACGGTGGCCTGCCGCGCGCCCACCACGGCAATGTTCCCGTCGAGAGCCACGGACCAGCCGAAATTGTCGCCAAGCGCCCCGTCGAGGGCGGTCAACTTCTGTTGGGGGAGCCAGACTCCGCCGTCCGAAGCGCCGCCGGCGCGCACAAAGACGTGGGCCGACCCCTGATTCCAATTGGCCTGAGCATCATCCCAGTAGGCGCCGGCCAGGGCCGTATCGCCGTCCAGCGCCACCGAGGCGCCGAATTGGTCGCCGGCCCGCCCATCGCCGGCGGTCAGCTTCTGCAGCTCGCTCCACGCGCCGGCGTTGCGTGCAAACAGGTAGACCGCCCCCTGGTCTTCATTGGTCCCTATATCGGCCTGCATCGCGCCGGTCACCGCTGTGTCGCCATCCAGCGCCACTGACACTCCGAAAAAGTCTTCCGCCTGCCCATCGCCGGCGGTCAACTTCTGTTGTTCGCTCCATGCGCCGCCCTCGCCGCGGGCAAACACATAGAGCGACCCCTGGTTCGCGTTGGCCCCTACATCATCCCGGGGGACGCCGACGAACAGCGTGTTGCCGTCCAACGACAGCGCGTGGCCAAAGAAGTCGTTCGCCTCTCCGTCGCCGGCGGTCAACTTCTGCAGCTCGGTCCAGGCCCCGCCTGCTGCGCCGCCGGTATCACGCTGAAAGAGATAGACCGATCCCTGGTCCACGCCGGCTCCAACATCGTCAGAGCGAGCAGCGACCACCGCCGTATCGCCTTGCAGGGCCACAGCTTTGCCGAAGTGGTCAGCCTCCGCGCCGTCCCCGGCGATGAGCTGCTGCTGCAATTGCCAGTTGTCCACGCCTCCGGCGCCATCGTTGCGCACGAAGACATAGGCCGAACCCTGCCCGGCGTTGGCCCCGACGCGATCGTCGCCGGCTCCAATCAAAGCGGTGTCTCCGTCCAGCGCCACCGACCAGCCAAAGATATCGCCGGATTCACTATCGCCGGCCGAAATCCGGCTGGTCTCCGGCCAGGGCGTCGGCCCACGCACCGTGGCATAGGCCAGGCCGGCAAACTGCGCGCCGCCGGGATCGGCGAATGGCGCGCCCACGACGATGGTGTCTGCGTCTATCGCCACAGAGTAGCCGAACAGATCATACTCGCTTCCCGGTTCGGTGGTCAGCTCCTGCGCCTCACCCCAGGTTGAACCTCCGGGCCGGCGGGTGAAGACGCAGGCAGATGCCGGCCCGTCAATTTCCATGAAGCTGCTCTTCGGCATGCTGATTAGGGCCGTATCTCCGTCCAGCGCCAGGCGGTAGCCGAAGGTGGCTCCGGCAAAGCCGCCGGCCGGGGTCAACATCTGCTGCTGAACCCAATCATCGCCTGCCGCGCCGCTGCGCTGAAAGACATAGACCGCTCCCCCTTTCTCCTTGGGGTCATCATGGAAGGGCGCTGCCACCATCAGCGTGTCGTCATCAAGCGCTACCGCCCTGCCGAATCGGTCGAGCGCCGCGCCGTTGTCTGAGATTAGTTTCTGCTGTTGCACCCAAACGCCGCTGCTCCCCTGGCCGTCGTCCCGCACAAATACATAGGCCGACCCTTGACTATCACTTCCGTTCACACTATCTTCGTCCGCGCCAATCACGATGGTGTCGCCGTCCAGTGCGACGGATTTGCCGAAACTGTCGCCGCTTGACCCGTCGCCGGCCATCAGCCGTTGCTGATTGCTCCAGACATTGCCGGCTGCGGCGCTGCGCACAAAGACATAGGCCGCGCCCAGACCCACATTTCCCCCGATACCGACGCCTATGTCGCCGACCACGGCGGTATCGCCGTCAAGCGCCACCGCCCGGCCGAAATAGGAGTAGCCCAGGTCGTCACCGGAAACGAGTTTCTGCTTTTCTATCCAGATGCCGTCCTCTTCGCCGCCGTCGCGCATGAAGACGTAGACCGCCCTGATAGCGCCAATCAGAGCGGTGTCCCCTTCCAGCGCTATCGCCATGCCGAGAGCGTCAGAACCTCCTGGATTAGCGATGAGCAACTTCTGTTGCTCGGTCCAGACGTTGCTGCCGGCCTCATTGCGGGTAAAGACATAGACCGCACCCGGCCCGTAGCCTGCGAAAGGAGCGCCGACCATGAGTGTGTTTCCGTCAACGGCCACAGAATAGCCGAATTGCTCCCCGGCTTGGGCGTCAGCCGGGGCAATGGGCTGAGCTTCGAGAAAGCTTCGCCCCGGCAGCGACGCCGGCAAGCTCTCAGCGCCATCTGCCGTGGAAATCTGGTCCAAAATACCCTCGCGGGCGAGGAACTGGGCCGCCGCGGCCCCTTCTAGTTGTTGCGCCAACATGGGCGCCGGTTCAGTCGGCGAAGACGCCGATTCAGCCGGCGGCAGCGCCG
>CAYVQP010000188.1:0-3705 GCA_964452775.1 uncultured Ardenticatenaceae bacterium
TGTAACTGCGAGCCGGCCAGCTTGATGGCCAGTGGCAGGTAACCCAGCCGGCGCACGACCTGCTGCTTGACAACCTCGTCGGTCTGGCGAACTGCACCGCCGGCCCACTGATCAAGCAGGATCAGCGCTTCATCCGGGTTCATGACCGGCACAGGGTGAACTCCTGCCCCCAAGCCCCGGGCCACCTCGCTGTCACGCGTCGTCAGCAGCAGCCGGCAGCGCGACCCACCCACCAGGAACGGCTCAGCATCCGAGCGGTGCCAAACATCGTCGAGGATGAGCAGGCAGGCACGGTTGGTCAGCAGCTCGGCCAGGTTCTGTTTGAGCTGGTTGATGGTCGGTGTAGTCTGGGGAATGATCCCACCCAGTTCCTCGACCCACTCGCGCAGGTGGGGGGTCAGTTCAGGGGCCTTACCAACGGTGGCCCATAGGATACCATCGGGAAACGCGGACTGTACGTCGGGATCATCACACAGCGCACGGGCTACCACACTCTTACCAATCCCCCCCATGCCGTGCAGGGCGTCCATTGGGATAGCCGAAGTAAGAGCCATAGTAGGTGTGGCAAGTAGCATATTGCGCACTTCATTCAGCAGCGACGGCCGGGCGACGAAATTGGGTGGTAAGGAAACATGGGCGTAGAAGTCGCAGCGGCGCAAGGGGGTTGTAGTGTAGACAGCGGAGCTGATTGGTTCAACCAACGCAACGATACGGGTCTGCAAGGCACGTATTTGAGCTTGTGCTTCTACCATATCGCCGACCTGAGCTTTTAGCTGTTCTTGAATGGCCAGTCCGATTTTTCGAAGTTCTTGCAGTTGCGATACCTGACCTTCTTGTCCTATGAGAACTTGAGCCTGATCAGATTTGATTCCTTCCAGTCTATCTACAATGCAAGTCGATTGCAGTAGGGAATACGTTTTGAACGCGCGCTTACTGTCAGGTTCATCCAAGGTCAGCAACGTACGCAGGCGGGTTGTTACTTGGGTGACTAAGCGCTGCTGCAGGTAACTCACTAGATGCGATTCAGCTTCGTTGCCGCCCCATTCACCAAGCGTCTCATGGCGCAACTCATTGGGTATTTGTCCTGATGAATTGAGGATAAGCTGATGCAACTGTCCGGTTGCCGTCACATCGATAACAAAACGGCGGAGAAAATGATCGTCTGCAGTTTCTTGCAGAAGAACATTGATCTGTTCCCCAAGAGACTGAGCAATGGATGGCTCCTGCCTTTTCAAACTTTGATAGAATGACTCTTGTTGAAAGGCCTGCCAGAGTTGTCCGATGGCTTCGCGCGTTGCCCTGGCCACCAACCGGCGCAAGGCTTCGTCGGTGCTAGGCTCCTCATCAGCAAACTGCGCGCCCACCCGGTCGACGACCTGTTGGCTCAGATTGCCAATCAATGCCTTGGCGGGCTCCTTGAGCATTTCGGCAACGTTGAGAGCCAGCGTCCCGACGAAGGCTGATCCCGCGACCAAGGCCGGATCGGGTGATCCCACAAGGAGGCTAATACCGGAGATGGCCGCCATAGCGGCAAGACGTGCCAGGAGGGCTTTGTTTGTGTTTGGCATAAGTCCATGCACAGGTTGCTGGGTTGGAACCGTGGATCAGCTCTCTTGATGACAACATCGGGTTTTTATTATGCGCTACGACTGGTCCATACCTCACACGTGGACCACGATTGTAGATGCCGCCAACTCCGTTTAGTATACACCGTTTCATGGGAAGACTGCAAAGCACATGCTAGTACTGGCCCCCCCACCCCACCAGGCCGGCGAACCGGCGTCAGACACCCGCAGCATCAAGCCCTCGACAGTCAGGCCTATTGGTCATGGCCAAGGCCCCTCGAACACCCATGCTCCCGACCCGTCACGCTGGTAGGAATGCCAGCTTACCGGCACTCCCAGTGTACATCCGCAGGACGGGCACAATCAAGACCAAGACAAGCTGGCGGGTCCGTGGCCCCAGGGAAGTGCTCCTCGTCTACCCGTCTGCGAGCTGGTCTCAAGGGGGATCGATCGCCGGCTAACACGCTACCGATGCGCTGTCTCTGTGGGCGGCCGGGTATCGCCGGCTGAGGATGTGGTCTTCCCAAGAAGTCTCGCCGGCTAAGCCGCGCTCGGTAGCTGCGTTAATGACATGCGACCGTCGCACCTGATTATATAAGCCACGACCGCCAGGTCTTGACTGTGCCCGCCTGCGGACAAGTCGGTTGAGTGCCGGTAAGCTGGCGATGCAGTTCAATCTCACACACTCAGGAGGCAGTCATGATTTCGGTGGTGAATGTCAGGCGGACACGGGTGGGTGTTCACTATGTGGGCCGGGCGTACGGGGGGTTCCAGGCCTCAGCGCTGGCCAATCAATGGCGGCGGCAGGAAGTAGGAGGCAAGGCACAGGCCATTCAACTCTATCGGGAATGGCTAAACAATGTCATGCAACAGGGAGCACTGCGGGATGAAACCTGCCCGGCGTGGAAGGAGTTGCTCCAATTAGCGCAGTTGCACAAGGAAGGGGAGGACATTCAGTTGGGTTGTTGGTGTGCTCCGGAGCCCTGCCACGCTGAGGTGGTTCGCCAGGCCATTCAGTTCCTGGTGGATCACGAGCTGGTCTGATCTCGCTGGTTCGTCTATGTAGCCCCCCGCTACACTCTAGACTCACCGCTGGTCAGCGATGGCCATGGTTGCCAGGAACCTCACGCGCCGGCGCGCCGGCGCGGGTGGCCAATGGCCACGGCCTCACAACGCCGAGGCCCGGCCCGCCGGCGCGAATGGGTGATGGCCACGGCCATACAACGCCAAGGCCCGGTCAGTCGGCGCTGGTGGGTGATGGCCACGGCCGTATGACATCAAGGCCCCGCCGACGAATGGCGACGGGCGATGGTGACCACCTTTCGACGGCAAAGCCCAGCCGGCGCCGATCGGCGATGGCCACGGCCGTCCAATGGCAAGGCCCCAGGCCGCCGGCGGCCGCTCCACGAGCAGCCGGCGCCAGATCACCGCCGGCCCCGATTTTTGCGAAGCAAAAATCGACGACGTTGCCAGGCCCTACGACAATACCAATGGCCGGCCGTAGCTCAAGGCCCGCAGACCGGCGCAAGCATAGCCGGCCGGCTCCCTCGGCCCGGGCTGGTCTCGTAAAGTGTGTGGTCTGCCCGCCCAACCCATCGCCGATCCCATGTCTCACCGCCGCCAGCCCGGGCCGATGGTCGCCCGCCGGCTCGCCGATGATCGCAGGGGGCGGCGGCGGCCCACCCACCCTTCCGCCCCGCCCCCCTGCACCCCCCGGCTGTCGCCGGCCGCTCCGCGGCTTCCCGGCACTCTCATTATCCGTCCGACAGGGGGGCGCCGGCAAGGCCAAGACCAGCCGGCGGACCCGTGGCCTCCCAGGGTAGGGCGCCGGCTGGCTCCCGGCTGTGATGGTGTCATCGCGTGGACGCGATCGCCGGCTGAGCCGCCGCCTGGGAGCTTTCTCTCGGGGACTCCAAGCAATCGCCCCGTATATATCTATCGCCCCATGTAAGTATCGCCTCGCGCCCCGCTACCGGCGGCTCTCTATCGGGGTAAAGGCCGGCGCCCCTGATGAAAGTGGCCACGGCCGCCGGGCCTTGCCTGCACCCCCCTGCGGACGAACGGGGTGAGTGCCCTGTCGGGCGTCATTCTTCTCTCTCTGGAGGTGTCCCGTGTCGCTCATCGGTTTCTCTGGCCCTCG
>CAYVQP010000189.1:0-3688 GCA_964452775.1 uncultured Ardenticatenaceae bacterium
GAGTTTCCGGGATTCTTGTCCGGGATTCTTATCCAGCGTTTCCCACTTTACACCCGGCAAGCCCAACCGCGCTATAATAATTCCCAGTCTACGGAGGATTTCATGGAACCACAACGCATCAGTCGTTACGAGTTGCAGGCGGAGCTGGGCCGGGGCGGCATGGCCGTGGTGTATCGGGCAAATGACCCGCGCTTTCACCGGCAGGTAGCCGTGAAGGTGTTGACCGCCGTGCTGCTCGATGACCCCCAATTCCGCGCCCGCTTCGAGCGCGAGGCGCTGGCCATCGCCTCACTCGAGCACGAGGCGATTACGCCCGTCTACGATTACGGCGAGGATAACGGCCGGCTGTTCATGGTCATGCGCCTGATGACCGGCGGATCGTTGGCCGACCGCATCAGCCGCGGCCGGCTCAACATGGACGAAGCGCTGGAGATATTGCAGCGCATCGCCCCCGCCCTGGACTTTGCCCACCGGCGCGGCGTCGTCCACCGCGACCTGAAGCCGGGCAACATCCTCTTTGATGCCCAGGGCAAGCCCTACCTGACCGATTTCGGCATCGCCAAATTGATGGAAGGCAAGGACGAAGCCCTCACCGCTACCGGCGCCATGGTCGGTACCCCGGCCTACATGAGTCCGGAACAGGCCACCGGCGGCGTGCCCATTGACGGGCGCAGCGACATCTACTCGCTGGGCGTCATCCTCTTTGAAATGCTCACCGGCAACTCCCCATACCGGGCGGACACCCCGGTCAGCACCGCCCTGGCGCACATCATGCTGCCCACGCCGGAGATTCGCGCCCTGCGCGCCGACCTGCCCGCCGGGTTGCAGCCGGTCATCGCCCGCGTGCTGGCCAAGGACCCCAAGGAGCGATACCCCAGCGCGGCGGCCTTTGTAGCCGCCTTGATGGCCATAAACGGCGGCGATGGGCTTACGCAGGTCGCGCCCGGGGTCGCCGCGACCGCAGCAGCCGCCGCCGCGCCCTGGCAGCAGGAGACCCGCGTGGAACAGCCGGGGGCCACGATGGTCGCCGCGCCCATCACCCCGCCGCCCGCCGCGACCCCGCCGCCCGCTTCCACCCCGCCTCCGCCCGTCTATACCCCTCCCCCGGCAGGCGCGGCCGGCCCGGATGACGGCAACGGACGCAAGCGGTTGATGCTGGTCGCCGGCAGCCTGCTCGCCCTGGCCGTGCTCTGCGTTTGCGTGCTGATCATCTGGGCGGGCATTAGCTCCCTGCGCCGGCCGGGCGGCAATCAGGCTGCGGGCGCCACCGCCACCTTCCAGGCCGCCATGGCCACCTCCAACGCGGCCGCTACCGAAGTGGCCGGCGCCGCGCAAACCGCCCAGGCGCTCTCCGGCGACCTGCAGGGAACGGCCGGAGCCATTGCCACTTCCGCCATTGCGCAAGTCACCCCGGCCGGGACCGCTACCGCCCCGCCGCCCACCGAAGCGCCGGCCGAGGAGCCAACCGCAGCCCCGACCGCAGCGCCCACGGACGAAGCGGGCGAAGCGCCGACCGCGGCCGCCACGGCCGCGGCCACCATCGCCCCGGCGGGCACGCCCATCGCCCTGCCGTCAGAGCCGATTCAGCCGCAAAACGCGGGTCGCCTGGCGGAAGTGAGCCGGCTGGGGCTGGGAACCATTAACGATATCGCCTACTCGCCGGACGGGGCGCTATTGGCCGTGGCCTCCTCCATGGGCGTCTATTTGTACGATGCCGGCGCATTGGCCCTGCAGCGCGCCCTGGACACGGGCGGCCGGGTCAACAGTGTGGCCTTCGCGCCCGATGGCCAGACGCTGGCCTCCGCCTCCGCGGACGGCTCGGTGCGCTTGTGGCGGGCGAACGATGGGGCGCTGCTGCAGACCATCCCCGGCTCGGGCGAAGAGCTGGGCAGCGTGGCCTTCGGGCCGGCCGGCGGCGCATCCGAGGGCCTCGTGGCCGCCGGCTCAACCACGGGCGCAATTCGCCTCTGGCAGGCGGTGACCGGCGCGCCGGTCGCCACCCTGGACAGCGGCGATACCCCGGTGCACACCCTGGCCTTTTCGCCCGACGGCGCCACCTTGGCTTCCGGCAGCGGCGATTTCAGCGTGCGCCTGTGGGATGTGGCCGCCGGTGAAGTGAGCCAGGAATTGCGCGACCAGAGCGGGGCCGTCTTTAGCGTGGCCTACTCCCCCGACGGCGCGACCCTGGCCGCCGGTTCAGCGGACGGCATCGTGCGCCTGTGGGACGTGGCCGCGGGCAGCGTGGCCCTGCGCCTGGAAGGGCACACCGATGAGGTGTCCGGCGTGGCCTACTCGCCGGACGGCTCCACCGTGGCCGCCAGTTCGCTGGACGGCACGGCCATAGTGTGGAACGCGGCCGACGGCTCGCCGCTGTTGACCCTGGAAGGGGATGCCAACGCCTTGAGCGGGGTGGCCTATGCGCCGGCCGGCGGCCAATTGGCCACTATCTCCGGCCTAATCGGCTTCGCGGTGCAATTCTGGAACCCGGCGGACGGCCAGTTGTTGGATACGCTGGAAGGATACACCGGCGGGGTGTTTAGCCTGGCCTTTGCGCCGGACGGGGCCAACCTGGCCGCCGGCTCCAGCGATAACGTGGTCCGCCTGTGGGATGTGGCCGCGGGTGAGCCGGCGCAAACGCTGGCCGGGCACACCGACTGGGTGCGCGGAGTGGCCTTCGCGCCGGCCGGCGACTCGCTGGCCTCCGCCTCCGTGGACGGCACCGTGCGCCTGTGGCAACCGCAGAGCGGCGAGCAATTGGCCGAGCTGTTGGGGCACACGGCCGCGGTGTGGGGCGTGGCCTACGCGCCGGACGGCTCCAGCCTGGCCTCAGCCTCGGCGGACAACAGCGTGCGCGTCTGGCTGCCCACGGGCGAAGCGCTGATGACCCTGGAAGAACACGGCGAGCGGGTGCGCGCGGTGGCCTATTCGCCGGATGGCAGCCTGATTGCCTCCGCCGGAGATGATGACCGGGTGATCCTATGGACCGTCAGCGACGGCCAGCCGGCGCAAGCGCTGGAAGGGCACACCGATTGGGTCGGCGCAGTGGCCTTTTCGCCGGATGGGACCACCCTCGCCTCGGCCTCCGGTGACGGCACGGTGAAGCTGTGGGATGTGGCCGGCGGCGAATTGCTGGCCACGCTGACCGGGCACGCCGGGGCGGTCTTCGGGGTGGCCTTCTCGCCCGACGGGCAAACGCTGGCCAGCGCCTCCGCGGACGGCACCGTGCGCCTGTGGCGGGTAGAGGACGGCTCCCTGCTGCAAACGCTGGTCGGGCACACCGCCGAAGTGCGCACCGTCGCCTTCTCGCCGGACGGCCTCTGGCTGGCCTCCGGCTCGGCGGACGGCGCCGTGCGGTTGTGGGTGGTGCGGTAGCATCCGAGTTTCCGGAGCCTAGTTTCCGGGATTCTTGCAGAATCCCGGAAACTTCACCCGTCCTGGTTTCCGGGATTCTTGCAGAATCCCGGAAACTTTACCCCAAACCTTTGTGAAATCCTTCACACGCCACCCCAAACCAACCCCATCATCCCATATATCAAACGCCGCCCACCTCGAGCAAATCCACAATTCAAACCCAAACGTTTGTGAAATCTTGCACGAAGTAGCCCCGGCATCCCTGCCGGGTCTTCACTCACACGAAGGGAAGAGGACATTACGCACGCGAAGACGCGAAGGACGCGAAGGGAAGAAG
>CAYVQP010000190.1:0-3674 GCA_964452775.1 uncultured Ardenticatenaceae bacterium
ACCTGGATGGGAATCGGGTGGAGAGTTATGCGCCGGTGAGGGTGGAGTGATCCTTACACCCCGTCCAAAAAACACCCCGTAGGTCTGCGAGACCTACGGGGTGTTTTTTGGACACCTACGGGGTGTTTTTGATTTAACGGTTTCATGGTAGCATACCCTGGAATCATCCAGAGCGCCGGAGTGGAGCGGTGACGCCGGAGCAAAAAGCGCGGCAGACAATTGACGAATACCTGCAAGCCGCCGGCTGGGAGGTGCAGGACCGGGAGCAAATGAACTTGTTCATCCCCGGCCGGCCCGGCGTGGCGGTGCGCGAGGCCCATCTAAAGAGCGGCTTCGCGGATTACCTGCTCTTCGTAGACGGCAAGGCGCTGGGGGTGATTGAGGCCAAGAAAGCCGGCGTGCCCCTCAGCGGGGTCGAGTCGCAGAGCGAAAAGTACGCCGCCGGCCTGCCCGCCCACATCACCGCCTGGCTCCCCGCCCAACCGCTGCCCTTCCTCTACCAGAGCACGGGCATCGAGAGCTACTTCACCAGCGGCCTGGACCCGCAGCCGCGCAGCCGGCCCGTGTTTGCCTTCCACCGGCCGGACACCCTGCGCGAATGGGTGCAACAGCCGGCCGGCCTGCGCCAGCGCCTGGGCGAGATGCCGCCCCTGGATGCCGCCGGCCTGTGGCAACCGCAGTTTGAAGCCATCCGGAACCTGGAGCAATCCCTGGCCCACGACCGGCCGCGCGCCCTCATCCAGATGGCTACCGGCAGCGGCAAGACCTTCACCGCGGTCAACTTCATCTATCGCCTCATCCGCCACGCCGGCGCTCGCCGCATCCTGTTCCTGGTAGACCGCAACAACCTCGGCCGGCAGGCCTACACCGAGTTCACCCAGTTTCACTCCCCCGAAGGGCGCAAGTTCGCCGAGCTTTACAACATCCGCCACCTCACCGGCAACGTGATTGACGTCGAGCGAGATGTCAACCGCGTCTACATCGCCACCATTCAACGCCTCTATGCCCTCCTGCGCGATGAGGAGCTGGAAGAGGAAGCCGAATCGCACTCCCTGTACGAGGCCGAGGAGCGCGGCGAGCAGGCCAGGGTCCCGCGCACGGTCACATTTCGCGGCCGGCTGCCCATCGAGTTCTACGATTTCATCGTTATTGACGAGTGCCACCGCTCGATTTACACAATCTGGAAGCAGGTGCTGGACTACTTCGACGCCTACTACATCGGCCTGACTGCCACCCCCGGCAAGCAGGCCATCGGCTTCTTCGACCAGAATCTGGTCATGGAATACTCCCACGAAAAGGCGGTGGCGGACGGCATCAACGTAGCCGGCGAGGTTTATCGCATCCGCACCCGCATCACCGAGGAGGGCAGCCGGCTGGAGGCCGGAGAGTGGGTGGACATCCGCGACAAGCGCACCCGCGACGCCCGGCAGGAATTGCTCGATGAGGAGCTGGTCTACACGCCCGAGCAGCTCGACCGGAGCGTGCAGAGCGCCAGCCAGATCCGCACCATCATCCGCCATTATCGCGATGTGCTCTTTACCAGCCTCTTCCCCGACCGGCCGGAGCACATCGTGCCCAAGACGCTCATCTTCGCCAAGGACGATAACCACGCCGAGGAGATTGTGCGCATCGCCCGCGTCGAGTTCGCCGCAGGCAACGACTTTTGCCAGAAGATTACCTATCGCGCCGACCGCAACCCCGAGCAGATTCTGGCTGAATTTCGCAACAGCTATAACCCGCGCATCGCCGTTACCGTGGACATGATTGCCACCGGCACCGACGTGCAGGCCATCGAAGTGCTGCTCTTCATGCGCCAGGTGCGCTCGCGCGGCTACTTTGAGCAGATGCGCGGCCGGGGCACGCGGGTGATCAGCGAGGACAGTCTGCGGGCGGTCACCAGCGACGCCAAATACAAGAGCCATTTCGTGCTCATTGACGCCGTCGGGCTGACCGAAGCCGGCTTGCTGGAGACCACGCCCACCCTGAACCGGCAGCGCAGCGTCCCACTCAACCGGCTCCTGGAGCAGGTCGGCTATGGGCAGCACGATGAGGACCTGCTGGCCACCCTGGCCGGCCGGCTGGCCCGCCTGGAGCATAAAATGACCGCCGACGACCGCGCGCTCATCGCCCAGGTCAGCGGCGGCCTGAGCGTGCCGGAGCTGATTCATGACCTGCTGGGGGCGCTGGACTACGACAACCAGCTTGCCGCGGCCCGGGAGGCTACGGGCGAGGCTGAACCCGGTCCGCAGGCGGTGGCCGCGGCGAGCGAGGCCCTCTGCATTCAGGCCGCCAATGCGCTGAGCGCCAACCCGGCCCTGCGCGCCGGCCTGCTGGAGATTTACGAGCGCAATGAGATCATCCTCGATAAGGTCAGCGAGGATGCGCTGCTGGCTGCCGGCTATGACGCCGCCGCTTCCGAACGGCTGCGGGACACCGTGACCTCTTTCCGCAACTTCATCGAGCAGCATAAGGACGAGATTGCCGCCCTGAGCATCCTCTACCACCAGCCGAGCAACGTGCAGGCGCTTACCCTGGCCCAATTGCGCGAGCTGGCCGAGGCGATGCGCCGCCCGCCTTACTTGTGGACGGAGGAGGGGCTGTGGAACGCCTACGCCCAGCTGGAGCGCGACCGGGTGCGCGGGCTGAGCGACCGGCGGGTGCTCACCGACCTGGTATCGCTGGTGCGCCACGCGCTGCAGCCGGAGGGCGAGCTGTCGCCCTATCCCCAACTGGTGCAGGGGCGCTATCAGGCCTGGCTGCGGGCGGAGGAGGCCGCCGGCCGGCAGTTCACCGCCGAGCAGCGCTGGTGGCTGGACAAGATCGCTGAGTTCATCGGGCTGAATTTGAGCATCGGGCCGGGGGATTTTGAGGTGGATGGGGAGTTTGTGAATCGTGGAGGCCGGTGGGGTTATGTGGACCAGTTTGGTCATGAGTGGCAGGGAGTGTTGTTCGAGATGAATGAGGTGCTGCGATAGTGTCCAGCGTGGAAGAGGGTCTCGGTGCTGCGCCTGCCATCATGGCCTTGCCACGCAGCTGGACAAGAGCAGCGCTTGGGGACATCTGTCACATTGAGAGAGGCATAACGTTCCCTTCTTCGGAAAAGCAGATCAGCGAATTTGAAGACAGCATTGTTTGTCTGCGTACCACTAACGTTCAGGAGACGGTGGACTGGGACGACCTGCTTCACATCCCGAAGCGATATGTGAAGCATGATAGGAAACTTCTGCGTCGCCAAGACATCCTTATCTCAATGGCCAACAGTTATGAACTAGTTGGCAAAGTTTCATATGTGGATCAGCTGCAAATCCCCAGTACCTTCGGGGCTTTCATTGCTGCCATTAGGGCAAATCAATCTGTTGACCCAAAATACCTCTTCTATCACCTGCGTTGGTCCAACACGCAAAATGAGATGAGGCGGAATTCAAGTCAGACGGTTAACATTGCTAATCTCTCGCTTTCCACGCTCTATCCATTAACTGTCAACCTAGCGCCTCCAAGCGAACAGGTGCGAATTGTCTCCGAGATTGAGAAGCAATTCACCCGGCTAGACGCAGCCATCGCCAATCTGAAGCGGGTGCAGGCCAACCTGGAGCGCTACAAGGCCTCCGTCCTGAAGGCAGCCTGCGAGGGCCGGCTGGTCCCGCAAGAGGCGGATCTCGACCCGAACTACGAGC
>CAYVQP010000191.1:0-3624 GCA_964452775.1 uncultured Ardenticatenaceae bacterium
GACGACATGGGCCGGCTGGCTCAGCTGAACGTGATCGCCTCCATGCAGCCCACCCATGCTACCTCGGACAGGGATATGGCCGATCGCTACTGGGGTGAGCGGTCCCGCTATGCCTACGCCTGGCGCACGTTGCTGAAGCAGGGGACCGCCATCGTTTTCGGCTCCGATAGCCCTATTGAAGCGATTGAGCCTATACCCGGCATCTACGCGGCCATCACCCGCACGCACCGGGGCGGCGATCCAGCTTCCGATAGCTGGTATCCGGCCGAACGCCTGACCGTGGACGAGGCGGTGAGGGCCTTCAGCTATATGGCCGCTTACACGGCCGGCCTGGAGAGGCGCCTGGGTAGCATCGAGCCGGGCAAGCTGGCAGACCTTACCATCTATGACCGCGACATCTATCAGGTGTCGCCGGCTGAGCTGGCTCAAACGAAAATTGCCGGCACAATCATCGCTGGGGCGTTCAAATATCGGACTTTCTAATTCATCGCACTTCCCCGTTCAGAAGTGAGGTTCGCATTTTTGTGCCTTTTTTTGACAGCGCGTATAATGCCCGCGCGCGATAAATCTTTGGCGAGGCGACGCAACTATTTCCCCGTGTGTCGATTGCGCTTCGAATTACCAGGTGTTCAGCCCCGCCGGAACAATTCAATCACTGTTAGGAGGTTCCAAAATGAGTTTGCGAAGAGTGATGCCTCTGGCAGTCATCGTGCTTTTGCTTGTCTTGCTGATCTCAGCTGTGGCCGCCGGCGCTGCCGGTCCCAAAGCGAGCTACTATGTCAGCATTCCAAGCGAAGCAGCTACCGATGCTGCCGCTCTGGGTTTGAACCCGGAGATTGCTTTTGATTATGGCGCTTACCACTGGTTGGTATTGGGCGAAGCCGATTTCAACCGGCTGGCGGCGAGCGGCGTCTCGTTTGAGCAATTCGCCGGCGGCGGCACGGTGCAGATCACCGGCTTTCGCTTTGACCCGCTGGTAGACGGCGAACCGGCAGTACCCGCCGGCATGACCGCTGATGGTAGCGGCCCGGGCTTCCGGCTGGTGCAGTTCTACGGCCCGATCAATGACGCCTGGTTAGCCGGCCTGGAAGCATCCGGCCTGAAAGTGCTGCAATACTATCCGCACTTCAGCTACCTGGTTTGGGGCACGGCCGCCCAGGTATCCTCCGCCATGGAAGGCGGCAACATCCGTTGGTCCGGCCCGGTGCACCCGGCCTACAAGATGAACAGCGACCTGCAAGGCGCGACCGGCGTTGTGCGCAATGTCAGCGTCTTCTACTATAACGACGGCAATGTGGACGGGACCGTGGCTGCCCTGCAAGCGCTGGGCGCTAACGTGTTGAACAACAGCCCCGCCCAGCCGGATAAGGCATTCTATGACGCGACTGTCGAGCTGGACGCCTCCCAATTCTCTGCGCTGGCGAAGATGGACACGGTGCTCTGGTTCGGCTATGCCAGCCCGGAGCCGATTCTGGACGATGAAATGTCCAGCCAGATCAACGCCGGCAATTACGTGGCCGGCGTGCCCTTCACGGGCTACTTCTCCCATCTGGCCGACCTGGGTTATGACGGCACGGGCGTTATCTGGGCCATCATTGACACCGGCGTGGATTACGACCATCCGGATCTGGGCTCGCACATCGTCGGCGGCTACGACTATCCCGGTGCGTGCAGCACCGGCAACCCGGGCGAAGATTGCCCGACCGGCGGTCACGGCACGCATGTGGCCGGCATCGTCGGCGGCGACGCCACCGCCGGCTACGCCGACCCGAGCGGCTTCCTCTACGGCCTGGGCGTAGCTCCCGGCTACAGCATCTTTGCCTCCAACTCGCTCTCTGCGGTAGCCTGGCCTCCGGCCGGCGGCTGGCAGGAGCACAGCAAGCGCGCCGTCCTGGGCGGGGCCATCGGCGGCAACAATTCCTGGACCACGGGTGAAGGCACCAACCACGGCTACCAGTCGTCTGAGCGTACCCATGACATCATGGTGCTGGACGGCAACTTTGATACCACGACCGTGGCTGAACCTTTCATCGAGGTCTTCTCCGCCGGCAACTCCGGCCCCGGGTCCAACACGCTGACCGCGCCGAAAGAGGCCAAGAACCTGATCATCGTGGCGTCGAGCCGTAACTATCGCGTCGGTAACATCGACACCATCTCCAGCTTCAGCAGCCGCGGGCCGGCAGCCGATGGACGCAAGGTGCCCACCATTGCTACCCCTGGCGAGCAGATCTCCTCCTCGCGCAATGACACCGGCGGCTCATGCAGCACGCCGATATCCGGCACCGGCAATATGTACGCCTTCTGCTCCGGCACCAGCATGGCTGCGCCGCACGCCTCCGGCAGTGTCGTGCTGGCGACCGAATGGTGGCGCACCTTCAACAGCGGCGCGGACCCCAGCTCGGCGATGGCCAAGGCGCTGATGGTCAACGGCGCAATTGACATGGCGACGGCGGACATCTGGAACAACGCCGAAGGTTGGGGACGGATCAACGTTACCAACGTGATCAGCCCTTCCGCTCCCACTGCCTACTGGGACCTGCCGGTTGACTTTGTGGCCAGCGGCGAATCCTGGACCGTGAACGCGTCAGTCGTGGACACCTCCAAGCCGGTGAAGATCACCCTGGCCTGGGCAGATGCGCCGGGTTCCGTTGGCGCCAATCCGGCCCTGGTGAATAACCTGAACCTGACTGCGGAAGTCGGCGGCAACACCTATCTGGGTAACGTCTTCAGCGGCGGCTGGTCTACTACCGGCGGCTCGGCCGACGTGCTCAACAACCTGGAGAACGTTTACGTTCAGAACCCCAGCGGCGCTATCGAGATCACGATTGACGCGGCCAATATCGCCGGCGACGCGATCTTGTATAATTCCGACCCGACCGACCAGAGCTTCGCCCTGGTGTGCTACAACTGTGCGCTGGGCGAGGACTTCACCCTTTCAGTGCAGCCCAGCGAGCAGTCTATCTGCGTCCCGACCGATGCGTTATATACCGTAGACGTCGGTTCGATCATGGGCTTCAGCGACCCGGTCACATTGAGCACGAGTGGCGCGCCGGCCGGCGCAACGACCAACTTCAGCCTGAATCCGGTTAACCCGCCCGGCTCGAGCACCCTCACTGTCGGCAATACCGGAGCGGTGAATTCCGGTAGCTATGTCTTTGATATCGTGGGTACTGCCCCTGGGCCGGTGGTGCATTCTGTCTCGGTCGGCTTGACTGTCGCGGATTCCCCGCCGGGAGCGCCCAACCTGACCAGCCCGGCGAACGGCGCTACCAATGTGCCCGCGTTGCCCACTTTCATGTGGAACGCTGTGAATGGGGCGGAATCCTACTACATTGAGATCGCCACGGACAGCGGCTTCTCCAACATTGTGGACAGCGCCACTGTGTCGGGAACTTCTTACACGCCGTCCAACCCGCTGAATCCTGACACCACTTACTATTGGCATGTCCGTTCGGATAATGCCTGCGGTACCAGCAACTTCTCGGCCACCTGGAGCTTCTCGACGGGCGAGAATGCACTAACGTGCAACGGATCGGTGGTTGGTTTTGAGGACGGTATGTTCCCGCCCAACTGGTACTACACCACCCTGGCGTTGCCGGGCGGCGAGTGGGTTGTCTCCATGGA
>CAYVQP010000192.1:0-3590 GCA_964452775.1 uncultured Ardenticatenaceae bacterium
CAACAACGACCCCTCTGACCTGGATGTGATGGGCAGCGTCTATGTTGGCGGGCCGCAGATCGGCAACGTGTTGATGTTTCGGGATTCGGCCATGGGCGACATCGAAGGCAATTTGATTATCGGCAAAGACGGCGCCGGCTCGGTGGCCCTGTGGGGCAGTGCGGCGTATCCCGAAGTGACCTGGTTAAATGTCCTTGACTCCCAGGCCGGTCTGTGTCTCATCGGCGAGGCCTACAACGGCGACATGTCGTTGGATGAGGGCAGCCTGCTGCGCTGCCAGCGCATCCAACTGGGCCAGGCTGGAATGAGCGGCGCCGGATCGCTCATCGTGGATACGAGCTTGGTGTGGGTTTACAATGTTCTGACAGTCGGCCAGGCCGGGGGCGGCAGCGGTGTGGTGCATATGATCGACGCTCGGGTCATCACCGACGACGGCACATATATCGCCCCTAACGGCGTGATCACCGGTACGGGGAAACTGCACGTGGGCTTCTTCGGACTACTAAACGAAGGAACGCTAGGCCCCGGCATCAAGGTAGATTATCCGCTTGCCGCCCCCGGCGCATCGCAACCGCAAGGCGTGGCTGCAACCATGGCGATTTCCGGCACGTTGACTACCGGTCCTACCGGGCGGATAGAGATACCGTTGATCGGGAACGACGCCGGCCAATATGGCAGCCTGGCGATCACCGGCACAGCCACTCTGGATGGGGTGCTGGCGCTGAACTTCGGCAACGGGTTCGCCCCCCGACAGGGCGACACCTTCACCTTGCTCACCGCTACGGGGGACATCAACGGCGAATTCGCCGGCGTGGAGGTCAGCGGGCTGGAACCTGGTTTCGAGTATGAAATCACCATCGCCAACGGCCAGCTGGTGCTCGAAGCCCTGAATGACGGCGTGGCGCTGCGAAAGGTTTATTTGCCGCTGATGGTCCGGTGAGAGGTCAAAATCAGAACGTGAATCTACAGCTGGAGGAGGTATTCAAACCGGAAACACTTCTGCGCGGCGGGCTGCGTGAAACAGGGTGTAAGCATGACGATCGGTGTTCAGTTTATCGGAATGTTATAGCTGGAAGGAGATGAAGTATGATCGAAAACGCTCTAATCAACGGTGTGGAAGTTGAAGCCCTTCTTGAATTCAGGAATAGTTGCGCGAGTCATCCCGAAGAAGCCTCGCGTAACCCCACAGTGGTGGCACAATGGGAAGGCGGCTCGCGCTCGCGTGTCGATTTCCAGGGCATGACGATCTTTCTCGGGGGGGACGATGAATTCAACCCCATGCAGATGTTCCTCGCCACTTTGGCCGCCTGCGACGTGGATTTGATCGCCATGCATGCCTCCATGCTTCGACTCAAGATCGAATCCCTTTCAGTAACAGCGAGCGGGCATTTCAACGTCCGCTCGTATTTGGGCCTGGAGGGAGCGCCTGGTTCCGGTTACGACAGCATTTCCTACACGGCACAACTCTCCGTCCCGGGAGCGACACCCGAACAGTTGGCTTACCTGAGAGAACGCTGTGAACGCTCGTCCCCTGTGGGTGATTCGATGTCGCGCGCGATCCCATTGAAGTTGGAATTTGTGGCAAATAGTTAGTGGAGTTGGCACCGGAAGTTGAATTCAGCACTCAAGGAGTTAACTATGACTACCCAATCTGTTCCTAAAATATCGCTAGAAGAGCTGCGACTGGAGATAAAGAAAGAATACACCAATGTCGCCACTGACCCGGATAGGGGTTACCATTTCCATACTGGACGTCGCCTCGCCAACCTGCTTGGGTATGATGAGAAGCTGTACGCCGGCCTTCCCGAAAGCAATGTCGCCTCCTTCGCCGGGACAGGCAATCCGTTCTCCGTCGGCGCCCTCCATCCCGGTGAGATCGTTGTGGATGTTGGTTCCGGATCCGGCTTCGATTCGCTAATCGCCTCGCGCATGATTGGCCCGGCCGGCCGGGTGATCGGCTTCGATATGACGCCTGAGATGCTCAAAAAGGCGCGAGCAGGGGCAGCCGCCATCAGCGCCTCTAATATTGAGTTCCGGGAGGGATTGGCCGAGAACTTGCCGCTCCCCGACGAGTTTGCGGACGTGGTGATTAGCAACGGCGTGCTCAACCTGACTCTCGACAAGACTGAAACGCTGCGCGAATGGTTCCGTATTCTCAAGCCGGGGGGGCGCTTGCTGGTCGGGGATATCCTGGTCGAGCGCCCGCTGCCCGCTGACGCGCTGGATGACATCTCGCTCTGGACGGGCTGAATTGCCGGGGCTCTGCTGGATGCAGAGCTACTCCGCGCTGTAAGCGCGGCCGGCTTCGAAAACGCAGAAATTGTGCACAAATACAGCAACTATGTGGATGTTCCCGATCCCTCGGACGCGCTAGAGTTCGGCACTCAGGGCATCAGTTTTCGCGCCCGTAAGCCAGTCTAGCGGTTCATTCGCTAAGTTCGAAAGAAACCCCGTAGGTCTTTTCAACTACCTGTAACTCCGGCAAGAACGCTTGTGAGACCTGCGGGGTTTCTGGTTAGTCACAGTAATGCTCCATAAGGCGAGCAGGAGACACGCAGGGTAATTCCCGAACAGGCAAGCGCCCTTGAGACTCCTCATCTCTACCCCGGCCGCATCTGCGGACAAATGAACTCCGGCCGCGGTCCCACCGGCAGCTAATAGAACCAACTTGATGTAAATCAAGGGCATCCGGCCGGCGATGGCCTATGCTGATGCTGAAAACCCCGCAGGTCTTCAACCGCGATTGTTGTCTGCGACGAAGCTGGCGGTGAGACCTGCGGGGTTTTGATCTTGGAAGGAGTTTGCAATGACCCACATAATTACCCGGCTGTGCCTGCGCGACACGGCTTGCGTTGATGTGTGCCCGGTGGAATGTATGATCCTGGGTCACCCGGAGCCGGAGTGGCCCTGGCTGTATATTGACCCGGACACCTGTATTGATTGCGGCGCTTGCGTGCCGGAATGTCCCTATGAAGCGATCTTCCCCGAGGAAGAGGTGCCTATTGAGTATGAAATGCGCCCCGGCCAGTGGATCAACAACAGCAAGGCGCTGCTGCCGGACGGGCAATTGCTGGTGGGCGAAATTGACGGCCACGCGGTGAGAGTGTTGAACGCCAAACAGTTCCAGGGCGGAGAGGTGTTGGACCTGACGGAGGACATCATGCCCAACTACGACTTCTTCGCTGCCGGGCCTGGCTACGCCGCGCTCGATTACAAAGAAACGGATGCTGCCGCAAATTAATCTGGATGCCTGTACCGGCTGCGGCGATTGTGTGCAGGTCTGTCCCACCACGGTGCTGGCCTTCCAGGACGGTCGTCTGGTCGTGGCCCGGCCGGAAGCCTGCACCTATTGTGGCTGGTGCGAGGCGATCTGCCCGGAGGAAGCCATCGAGCTTCCCTATCAAATTGTGCTGTACGACGGCCAACGGACGCCGTCGTAACCCGATTTTGCAAATCGGGTCTCGAATTGAAAATTCGAGTTACAAACTGCAGATGTAACCCGATTTTATAAATCGGGCAGCGAGATACAGGAGAAAGTATGGATGATCTAATGGTAACGCAGGGGGTAAGCGAATTCGACAACCGAACCG
>CAYVQP010000193.1:0-3582 GCA_964452775.1 uncultured Ardenticatenaceae bacterium
AGGGCGCATGGGTCAGTTACGACTTGCCGGGTGATGTCGGCTACTTTGGCCCGAAAGCCGCGCTCTTCGATCAGGCTGGCCGGCTGTGGGTCGTCGGGGACGATTGGGTGGCCTATCTGCCGGCGGAGTCATGATCTTATGGCTGAAGGAGCGACGTGCGATGGCAAACAATCTGGCACGTAGAGAAGGCAGTACCAACTACAGGAGTAGACTCAAGCTGGTGGCTAGCAATGTACTATTGTTGCTCGGGACAGCTCTCCTCGCCGCCTTCGCTGGTTCAGTGACATATCTGGTCACAATCACGCTGCTACTTTCCAGCGACCTGCCGTTACCCATACTTGAAGCCGTCGGCCATCTTACTCTGGCTGAACTAACCTTCTACCTGTATGCGGTGGTTTTCTTCCCAGTCATTGCCGTGATCAGCGCTCTGGCACTTGGCATTGTCAAGCTGCTTAGCATTGCACTCAGGAGAGGAGAGGGCAGTTCGGGAAGTTCTGATCCAAAGTTAGTAGTAGGCGGCATCGTCTTTGGTGGACTGCTAGGGGTGCTGATCGGGCTGTGGCTGATGATGCTTTGGCCCTGAATCTCGCAATCCGATGAAGCGCGGGGCGCTGCGCTACTGCAAGCGATTCGGTGCCTGTTATGTCAAGCGCAATATGTCGCGCTGAATGAAGCGCAGCCCGGCAGCCACCGACAGTGCGCTGAAGGCGCGCCGAACGCTGTGCCGGAAACCAAGCTTTGGCGAGCGTTATGCCATCCGATAGTAGGAAGCGATGAACGGTTGCCGAGGGAGGTACTACCACTATGAGCCGGTCGGAGAATCCGGTTGCTGTAAGAATCTACCTTGCTATTCACCCAATCTTGTATGCCTTGGTCCTGGGCTTAATCGGTGCAGTGACATGCTATTTGAGCACCCTTATTCCGGCATATCTGTCACCCTATCTCGGCGCTCCCTATCTAGACCCGGGCTGGGGCCTGGCTATGATTTTTGGGCTCTTGGTGGGCGCGCTCTTTGGGCTTGTGCTGGGCTTGATCATTGGCTTGAGCGCGTCGATCAGGTCCTGGGCCAACGCCGGGTGGAAACGGCTGCTTTCGCGGGCCACATTGATTGGGATTGGCACTACCGTTGCTGCTTCGGTTGTGGTCTGCCTGCTGCTTATCATCATGACCGCGGCAGCCTATTGAACAATCCTGCCCGCTTGCTTGACGTACCGGGCCGGTCGGCTGTGGGTCGTCGGGGACGATTGGGTGGCCTATCTGCCGGCGGAGGGCTGAGGCCGATATGGGGCTGCCGGGCTGAAGCAAAGCGCCGGGGCCGTTTTCAACGACGGAGGTGAAAACATGACGCAGACCGCAGATGGCGAACAGCAGAATGAAATGGCGAAGGAGCCGGCAGCTGCCCCCACGGCAGGAGCCGAACGGCGCTGGTTGTTTGCGCGCGTGCTGTCGCTGCTGCTGATGGTGGCGGGGTTGCTGCTGCCCTGGAGCGTTACACTGGTCTTTGGATTTCAGATGGTCATGTACTTCTTTGAACTGGCATCATACATCATTGTCCCATACCTGCTAGTGTTCATGTTGGGTGTCGCACTGCTGCTGCCGGTCCATATTCCGCCGAAAGCGCACCGAGTCCTCTCTTGGGTGTACGTGATGGCACTCGCTCTGGCGGGACTGCTCAGTACGTGGATGTTTATGTTGCTTGGCAGCGGGTGGGCCGAAGCAGATTCGAAGACCTTGGGCGGGATCGTATTTCCTATCGGCGTCGTGCTGGCCTTGATTGTAGAGGCCAGATCGCTCAACAGGCTGAACCGGCACACTTGAAGCTGAAATTGCATAGTCTGTGGAGATGAGCAGCATGCGCATCGCTTACGTCACCCAATCCTACCCCCCGATGATCAGCGGGGCCGCGCTGACGGTGCAGCAGTTGGCCGCCGGCATGGCCGACCGCGAGCAGCAGGTGCTGGTGCTCGCGGCGAGCGACCGCCTGGAGGCGTACATGCACCGGCAGGGCCGGCTGGAAGTGGCCCGCGTCGCTTCTCACAGGAATCCTTTTCGCTCCGATCAGCGTTTCGTCTTCCGCCGCCTCTCGTCAGTGCAGAATCAGCTGGAGCGCTTCCGCCCCGACCTCATCCACCTGCACGAGCCGTTGACCGTTGGATTGGTCGGTCTCAGGGCGGCTGGCCGGCTTAAGATTCCATGCGTGCTCACCATGCATCAGCTTCCCGAATTCGTTGTCGCCTCGACGCCCCTACCAGGCGCTGCGCGCGCACTCTCCGACGCGCTTCTCTGGCGGTACGCGCGCTGGTTCACGGCGCGCTGCGCGGCGGTCATCGCTCCCACGGAGACGATCGTGCGCCGCCTTGCCGGGGAGGGCATAGCGGCACAGGCGATCGGTTGCGCCGTCAATCTGCAGCTTTTCTCCGATGAGCCGGCTGGAGCGGACGAGTCGCAACAGTTGCGCGAGCGCTATGGCCTACACCCCCGCCTGCCGGTCATCTTGCACGCCGGCCGGCTGGATAAGGACAAGGGCGTCGAGCGCGTGCTGCGCGCCGCTGCCCAGGTGATACGCGAGCGGGACGCGCAACTGCTGATTGTCGGCGACGGCACCGAAAGGCGGGCGCTGATTGCCGAGGCCGCCGCGCTGGGGATAGCGCAGCGCTGTTGCTTCACCGGCTTTGTGGCGCATGAGTGCGAACTGCCGGGGCTTTTCCGGCTGGCGCACATCTTCGTGACTGCCTCGCAAATCGAGACCTTCGGTCTCGTCTGCCTGGAGGCGATGGCCTCGGCGCTGCCGATAGTCGCCACCCGAGCGACCTGCCTGCCGGAGCTGGTAGCAGACGGTCACAATGGCTTGCTGGCTGCCGGGGGCGACGTTCGGGGATTGGCTGCCGGCATCATCCGGCTGCTGGACGAGCCGGAAACAGCGCGACGCATGGGGCAGAGCGGTCGCCAAAGGGCACGCCGCTTCACCGTCGAGCGCATGCTGGACGAGCACCTGGCGTTGTATGAACGGTTGACGGCAGCCGATTGCGCCCAGGCCGTATCGCCGCCATTTGGCTTCCGGTAGGCGTTGTTGCACTTTCAGCATGCTATTCCTCCCCAATCGGGACGCCTGAGAGTGATAATGGGCCGGCAATCATTTCGCTATGATAGCAAGAAAAGCCCGCTGCCGGAAGCCGGTTGCCGGAATCCTTTGCGGACTGCCGGCAACGGCCGCCGGCTACCTGGCGGAAAGGGCGCAATGAGCAACAGGCCGCCATCTGAGTTCGGATTTGATATCTTCAGCAAGCGTGACAGTTTGTTTCACCCGGGATGATATTCCCATAGGCGCCCCTTCGAAACGCATAGACGTTTGTACCGGGTCGCAGATCTTGACTTGTGCACACAGATATTTCTGCTAAGGTGTTAATAGCGCGGCCTGCGTGAGGCCGCAGACGCTAAAGGTAGCCGACAGTGAATGCCGCTCCAGGCCCACAGCCGGCGCGCACCGATGCCATGGATCGACTATGAGCCAGCCAATCAAGGTAGCGATAGTAGATGATCACCAGACCATCATAGATGGGTACGTCGCTCGCCTGAATCCCG
>CAYVQP010000194.1:0-3570 GCA_964452775.1 uncultured Ardenticatenaceae bacterium
ATCTTCTTCACCTTCCAGCGCTATTTCATGGAAGGGGTCAGCTACAGCGGAATCAAGTAGTTGAATCCGGCGCGAATTCTTGGCCGGGCGGCGCGCCGGTGGTGGTACGACTGGACCGTCATCGTCATCGTTTGCCCGCTGTGGCTGCTGGCACAATTGTTCATAATCACCGGCCCGCCGGCCACCGCGACGCTCTACGCGCTGATGGGCAGCACCGCCGAAAGCCACTACTACGGCCCGGCGGAGGCGTGGGCGGCGTTCAAAGAGATGTTTTGGCCGGCGTGGCGCTGGGCGCTGGTGAATCTATTCGTTTGGGGAGTGGGCGCCTTTAATCTGCTCTACTATTGGCCGGAGGTTGGCGCTGGCTGGTTGGCCTTGCGGCTGGCCTGGATCGGGGCGCTGTCCGTCTGGCTGGCGCTGAACCTGTTCTACTGGCCCTTCCGGCTGGCCCAGTCAGACAAGTCCATGCGCAATACCTACGCCAACGCCGGCCGCTTCCTGCTGCTGAACCCGTTGAGCGCACTGGTGTTGAGTGTGGTCTGCGCCGGGGTGCTGGCCCTTTCCGTAGTGACCGTCATTCCGTTGGTGCTCGGCGCGCCGGCCTGGGTGGCGCTGGTGGGCATCCTGGCGGTGGAGCAGGCGCTGGAAAGGCGGGGCCGGCCGGACGAAGCGAAACACCTACGGGGTGGCTGATGCTGTCCGCCGGCGCGGACGGATGACCAACACCAGGAAGAGCAGCATGGCCGCCGCCCGGCCCACCGCGCTGCTGGCGAAGACTGCCTGGAAGCCGAAGCTGTCCACCAACAGGCCGCCGATCAGCGGCCCGATCACCGCGCTGCCGAAGACCACCGTCTGATAAAGCGCTACCGCCCGCGGCCGCTGCTCGTCCGGCGTTAGCTCCAGCAGCAGGTTGAAGTTCGCCATGTTGAAGCCGGCCCAGAGGAAGCCGGTAAAGACGTTAATGATCGCCACCTGCCAGCTGGCGGTGATAAAGGCCCAGGCCAGCGGGGCGAAGGGGATGATCAGGCCGGTGATCGTCTGCACCCAGTAGGAGCTGCGCCGGTCAAGCAGCCGGCCCCAGAAGCGCATGCCCACCAGCGCGGAGAGGCTGGAGATGGCCGCCAGCACGCCGATGACCAGCGCCGAGGCGTTAAAGGCGGTGACCAGGTAGGGATTGAAGAAGGGCACGGCCACCTGCAGGGCCAGATTCCACACCAGGGCGCTGATGGTCAGGCCGACAAATGCCTTGTTGTTGCGCAGCACCCGGCGCAGGTCGCCGCGGACGTGCGCCGGCCGGTCTGTCGCCTGTTGCTGCGGTTCGCGGATGCGAATAAATACCAGCGTGCTGACCATGCCGATGGCGAACGCCAGGAAAAAGCTGGCCTGGTAGCCGGCAAAGGGCGAGTCCAGGCGCTCGTTGACCCCGATGATTATCCGGCCGGCGAGCGGCGAGATGAGCAGGGCGGCGATGCCCATGGCCGTGTTGCGGCTGGAGAAGAAGCGCCCGCGAATGTTCTCCGGCACCAGGTCGGCCACCAACGAGGTCCAGCCGGGGTTGGCCAGGTTGGACATGAGGGCGCGCAGGCCGTCAAAGAGGATGATGGCCAGGATCGCCAGCATTGGGTCAGCGATGAAGAAGGGAATGAAGGCCAGGCCGAGCAGGGCCAGTCGGGCAAACACGCCGCCGCTCCAGACGACCACCGGCTTGCGCCGGCCGCTGCGCTCCACCAGGCTTGCGCCGGGGAAGAGGGCCAGCGCGCCCATCAGGTTAGCTACGGCGGCCAACAGGCCCAGCTGGCTGTTGGTGGCCCCATAAGCGAGGGCAAACAGGGCGATAAAGCCCAGATAAAAGTGCTCGCTGATGGAGGAGACCAGGCCGTCAACCCAGAAGTAGCGCAGGTTGCGCAGGCTGGGGAACTCCGCGTCGGGGGCCAGGCGGGCCAGGCTGTGGTCCAGGGGCCGGACGAGGGCGTACCAATTCCAGCGCTGCGGCCTGACCTGGTCCACTTCCACGCTGACCCGGCGTTGCATCAGGTTCGCCCAACGGCGGGGTGGCTTGTGGCTCCCGTTTTCAGGGGTAGTCATTGAGTGGTTCTCTCTGCCGGAAACCCCGCAGGTCTATCTGCGTCAGCTCGTCCGGCGATGAAGCTGAGACAGACCTGCGGGGTTCTGTCCTTATTTGGCGAGCAGACCATTTCGTGGATTATAGCGCGGCCGGGACTGGCCGAGAAGTCCAAGAAAGGTTGAAGTTCGTCGCCCCAATATCCTTGGGACTGCGGAGTTTTTTGGTTTCTAAACGATCTCCAAACGACAATCAACTATAATTACGCTGGACTTGCGAAAATTGAGCAAGATTCGCTGAGGGGTACTCATGAACACAGCTTCCGTTCCGCCGCACGCAAGCAATACCATCCTCCGTCCGCCCTGGCTGCAGGTCGTCCGCGTCACCTGGATTGTGCTCTTCGTCTTCTCGACGGCGGCGATGGTGGTCAGCACCTGGCTCTACCTGGGCGCGCCCGGTCCGTCGTGTACCACCGGCGAAGAGTTGTGCGGCCCGTGGACGTTCAGCCAGGAGGACGCCGAGCTGGCCGACGAGCTGGGCCTGCCGGGTACGGCGCTCGGGCAGTTTATCCTGCTTTCATTTCAAATACCCAAGCTGGCCTTCTTGCTGGTGGGACTGCTCCTCTTCGTGCGCCGTTCGGACGACTGGATGGCCATGCTCCTCTCCATCATGTTGGTTCTGTTCGCGCTGGAAGGGGTGACCAATCTCGGCCCTGTGCAGCCCCTCATCGCCCTGCTTTACGCGCTGGTAACGCTGATCTTCCTGTTGCTACCCTTCATCTTTCCCAGCGGCCGGTTCGTGCCCAAATGGGTGCGCTGGCCATTGCTACCTCTGCTGGTGCTTGGAATAGCGGTCGGCGTGGCCGGGTCGCTGGCGATTCCCATTGATTACCAGTTTTACAGCGGCGGTCTACTGATGATCTTCGGCTCCTGGTTCATTCTGGCAGCCTACTCCGCAGTATATCGCTACCGGCGTGTCTCCAGCCCCGTCGAGCGCCAACAGACGAAGTGGGTGGTTGCCGGACTAGTGGGCACTTTTATTGGCTTTATTCCCTTCACTGTAATCACCGTCCAGTTCCCGGCCTCCGAGCCATCAGCCGAGCGGCTGGCCTTCTTCCTATTGGTCGCCTGGCCAGCAATTTTGATAGCCTATATGTTCTTGCCGGCAAGTATCGCCTTCGCCATCGTGCGTTACCGGCTGTGGGAGATTGACGTGATCATCCGCCGGACGCTGATCTATGGCTTGCTCACCATCCTGCTGGCCCTGGTCTACTTCGGCAGCGTCATCTTCCTGCAATCGCTGGTGGAACGGGTCACCGGCGAGCAATCGCCGCTGGTCATTGTCTTCTCTACCTTGCTGATTGCGGCGTTGTTTACGCCCCTGCGCCGGCGGGTGCAGAACTCGATTGACCACCGCTTCTATCGCCGCAAGTACGACGCGCAAAAGGTGTTGGCCGGGCTGGCGGAGGAGGCGCGCAATCAGGTGGACCTGGAAGTGTTGCAGAGCCG
>CAYVQP010000195.1:0-3570 GCA_964452775.1 uncultured Ardenticatenaceae bacterium
CTCCCTGCGCGCAGGCCGCGAATTGGAAATTCGCGTTACAACTGCGTTCTTCGCGCCTTCGCGTGAGTAAAGGAGATGGAGCAGAGGGACGGGCGCTTGCTCCCTGCGCGCCGGCGGCGAATTGGAAATTCGCGTTACAGCCGCGTTCTTCGCGTGAGCAATTCCCACAACCGGCCACCCGTAGAAGTTCGACTTTTCGCAAAAGTCGAACTTCTTGGGGGTGGGGTTAGCGCCCTGCTACTTGTGGGCGACAGGCAGGAAGTGCCTTCTCATGAACCCTAGTCTGGCGGCGAAGGCCTGGGATTCGCCGGGGCTGGTGTCGAATGCGCCAGGTGTAACCGGGAAGTCGTCTGATGATGTTTGGCCGGCTATGATGAGGTCGCCGAAAACGTCCAGCGCCACAACGCTGCCGATGTCCTCGTCGTTGCCGCCCATGAAGGTGCTGTAAACCAGTTCGCTGCCGGTTGAGTCCAGGCGGGCGATGAATGCGTCGAGGTAGTCTCCGTTAAAGCTGGAGTCGAAGGCGTCAGCAGTCGTTGGGAAGTTATGGGAAGCCGTGTAGCCGGTTACACTAACGTTGCCGGCGATATCCAACGCCAGGTCCAGGCCGCTGTCATTGTCTTCGCCACCCAGGAATGTGCTGTAAAGCAAGGCGCTGCCGGCTGAGTTCAAACAGGTAATGAAAACGTCCTGGTAGCCCCCGTTGAAGTGGTAGTCATATGCATAGGGTGTGGTGGGAAAGTCGCTGGAATCGGTGCCGCCGGTAATGATAGCGTGGCCGTAGCGGTCCAGAGCCAGGCTTTGGGGAACGTCCATATATGTCCCGCCCAGAAATGTGCTATAGACCAAAGAACTTCCGCTTACGCTCAGGCGAGCAACGAAGCCATCCCAGTTGCCTCCGCCGTAACGGTTGTTGAAAGCGCCAGGGGTGGTGGGAAAGTCAAGGGAGTAGGTATAGCCGGTCAGGAAGGCATAGCCGGCCCCGTCCAACGCCACGCTGCGGCCAACGTCATTCCAGTTTCCTCCGAGGAATGTGCTGTAGAGCAGAGCGTTGCCGGCTGAGTTCAACTGGGTGACGAAAACATCCAGGCCGCCGCCATTGTAGGTAGTGTCGTAAGCGCCGGGGGTAGTGGGAAAGTCGGTGGAGCCTGTTGCGCCGGTAATGACGGCGTTTCCGTTGCCATCCAGCGCCAGGCCGCGGGCGTAGTCCGGCTCGCCTGCACCCAGAAAGGTGCTATAGAGTAGGGCGCTGCCGGTGGCGTTCAGACGGGTGACAAAGGCTTCCTCGCCAAGGCCGTTGGACCCGGGGCTACTCCCGCTGTGAGTGGTGTCAAACGCGCCGGGGGTAGTCGGGAAGTTGAGGGAGTCGGTACTGCCGGTGACCGTAGCATTGCCGGCGTTATCCAACGCGATGGCGGCGCTGAAGTCATCGTCGGTCCCGCCCAGGAAGGTGCTATAGATCAAGGCGCTGCCGGTAGCGTTCAGGCGCAATACGAAGACGTCCATTTTATAAACGCTACCGCCGCCAAAAGTGTTGTCGAATGCGCCGGGAGTAGTGGGAAAGTCAATGTCATCGGTGTTGCTGGTGATGGTCGCATTGCCGGCGCCGTCCACCGCCATGCCGAAATTCTCGCGCAGATAGCTCCCGCCCAGGAAGGTGCTGTATAGCAGCATTGACTGCGGGTTGTTGGTGGGGGGCGCGGAACCGGGGAAGGAAGCAGCGTGCACCGCGAATGGGGCGACGAGTGCGTCGCCCTGCCACCGGGGAGTCAGCCCGGCGAAGGTCAACGGCCGGCCGGCAGCGTCGGTCACGCTGAGCAGCGGCAGGCGAAAGTCGCCGGCCGCCGTCTCAATCAGCAGCCCCTCGCCGTCCAGGATAACCGCCTCGGCCCCTTCCACGCGCAATTGCACGTTCGCCAGGGCGGCGGCGCAATCCTCGGCTCGGCAGATGACGCGCAGGCCGGCTTCCTCTCCGGCGCTATCCCAGGACAGGTCCAGGCCGGGGTAGAGGTCGCGATATTGCACGCCGGCCCACACCGGCACATCCGGCCGCCACTTCGCCGGGTCGTTGCCCCGGAAGTAGGAGATGGACGTATCCACCGGCTGGAAAGCGGTCAATTCGGCGTCCGGGTTCGCGCCGGGGAAGGTGAGGCGCAGATTGACGCCATGCCGGGGCGTTTCCGGCTGCTCGGCCGGCGGCATCATCGCTTCTTGAGAATAACGGTCGCGGATGTCGGCGGGCGCGGCCGGCTCCAGCAGCGTAATCCAGATAGCGTCATCGGCCAGCCAAAAGGCGCGGCCGGCCCCATGCACCTTGAAGCGCGCCCCCTCGGAGAACTGGCCGGCGTTCTCGATGAACATGAGCGAGGGGGTGGGGGCGACTTCGACCGCGGGCTTGACCCGTGCACCAATGTCGCCGGTAGCGCTGTTGATAGGCGCGGGCTGGCCGGCAGCCGGGGAGCTGGTCAGAAAGGTGACCAGTAGCAGAACGAACACAATGGCGCTCAGCGATACGGCTCTCGACTTCATTGTGAATCCTCCACACCCAATGGCCGGGGTCAGCCGGCGGCTCGCAGGACTGGCGGCGTGACTTCAATGATAGCGTCTGGCCGGCCGGCGTCAAGGTCCTGCAGCGACCCATTGCCTGAGCCGGCGGTCGCTGCAGAAAGCGGCTGCTACCCGGCCCGCCGGCGGCATGACCAATATGTAAAACATACTTGACATGATGTACAAAATGATTTACTATACGTCCGCTTGACCTTACTTCAAGTCAAGTGTGGCAGACTTAGCTTGCGGAAGCAGGCTTAAGAATTCGAGATGGAATCTCAATCTACAGGAGATTGGCAATGACTTTCAAAGAGAAAAATGTGCTGGCGTCGCTCATCTGCTTCTCGCTGATGCTGGTCATCGTGGTGAGCAGCCTGGCGGCGATGGTGCGCACGGACAGCTTTAATGCGGATAATGTGTTCGGCTTGTGGGCCGGCGTGATTGTGCTTTCCATTATCGTGGTGGTGCTGCTCACCATTCTGGCCCACACGCTCAGCGCGGTCATTGAGGCCGTCCGCACGCGCAGCGACGACCCCAAGATTGACGACACGGAGGATGAGCGGGACAAGCTGATTGACTTGCGCGGCACGCGGGCGACGTTTCTGGTGACCTCTTCCGGCAGCTTTCTGGGCATGCTGACCTACTTCCTGGGCTTCTCACCGCTGGTGCTGTTCAGCTTGCTGATTGTTTTCGGGGTGGGCGGGCAGGTGGTTGGCGATGCGTACCGGCTGATGCTGTATCGCAGGGGGTTCTGAGATGGGCAAGCCGTATGTCAGCAACAACATCCGCAAGCTGCGTTTCTACCACGACGAGATGACCCAAGAGCAGTTGGCCGAGGCGGTGGGCGTGACCCGGCAGACGATCATCGCGGTCGAGAAGGGCAAGTACTCGCCGTCGCTGGAGCTGGCCTTCCGCATCGCGCTGGTGCTGGAGACGCCGTTGGAGGATGTGTTCACCTATCATCCGAAAGGGGACCCCGGCTAGCGATGCCGGGCGTCCTCCCACCAGACCTGCGGGGTTTTC
>CAYVQP010000196.1:0-3533 GCA_964452775.1 uncultured Ardenticatenaceae bacterium
ATCCAGAGCGGACCCGGCTGGGAAAAGGAGACGAAATAGGCCAGGTGCCGGTCGCGCACCTCGGGAGCCCGGCCGGAGGCCAGCAGCCGGTCGCGGGCGTACTGGTGCATCGTTTCCAGGAACCTATAGCGAGTACCATCGCCCTGCGGCTCGGCCACCACCAGCGACTTGTCCACCAGTTGCGGCAGCAGGGCGTAGACATCCCACTCCGGCCAGACATCGAGGGCCATTTCCAGCGTCCAGCCGCCGGCAAATACGGAGAGCTCCTGGAACAACGCCTGCTCCTCCCCGGAAAGCAGATTGTAGCTCCAGTCAATCAGCGCTTGCAGCGTCTGCTGGCGGGGCAGGGCTGTGCGGCTTCCGCCGGTGAGCAGGCGGAAGCGGTCGTCCAGCCGCTGCAGGATTTGGGCGGGGGAAAAGACGCGCAGGCGGGCGGCGGCCATCTCGATGGCCAGGGGGATGCCGTCCAGCCGGCGACAGATTTCGGCGATGGCCGGGCCGCTCTCAGGGGTAAGGCGGCCGCCGGCCCCGGCTGCTTCCGCGCGGGCGATGAACAGCTGCACGGCGGCGCTGTTGCGGATGGCGTCCCAGCTTTCGGCGTCGCTTTGCGGGGTGGGCAGGGATGGGATGCGCAGGACCGTTTCGCCGGGCACACCAAGCCCTTCGCGGCTGCTGGCCAGCACCTGCACCATGGGAGCGGCGTTGACGATGCGCTCGACGAGCTGGGCGGCGGCGTCAATGAGGTGTTCGCAGTTGTCGAAGATGAGCAGCGCCTGCCGGTCGCGCAGGTAAGAGCCAATCAGGGTGCGGGCGGGGGTATGCGGCGATTCGGTCAGGCCGAGCACGTCCAGCAGGGCAGTGGGGATGCGCTCCGGCTCCTTTATCGGGGCCAGCTCCAGCAGCCAGACGCCGTCCGGGAAGGCGTCGAGCAGGGAGCCGGCGACCTGTATGGAGAGGCGAGTCTTGCCCGTACCGCCGGGGCCGACCAGGGTGACCAGCCGCCGGCGGGTCGGGTCGCTTTCGCTGTCCAGTAGGTAGTCGCGGATCTGGGCGATTTCACGCTGCCGGCCGACGAAGCTGGTCAGGCCGGCGGGCAGGTTGGTGGGGGTGGCCTCTCCGCCGGGCAGGGGCGGGAAGGCGGCCGGCAAGTCGGGGTGCAAAAGCTGGTAGATGGTGGTGCGGCCGGCCAGCCCCTTCAGGTGGAACGCGCCCAGTTGCCGCCCGTCGAACTCGGAGCCCGCGGCCTCCTGCAACAGCGCGTGGGCGGTGTCGCTGAGCAGCATCTGACCGCCGGCGGCCAGGGCGGTGATGCGCGCCGCCTTGTTCACCGGGGTTCCGTAGTAATCGCCGTCGCTCAGTTCGGCGTCGCCGGCGTTCAGGCCCATGCGCACGAGCAGCGGGCCGGTGTCGCCCCAGGAGTGGCGGCGCAGGTCGCCCTGTATGGCAATGCCGGCCCGGGCGGCGTCCGCGATGCGCTCGAAGACGGCCAGCACGCCGTCGCCCGTGGACTTGACCACCCGGCCGTGATGCTCGGGGATGCGCCGGCGCAGGATTTCGTCGTGCGCGGCGGCGGCGTGGCTCATCTCCTGTGGGAATTGCTGCCACAGGTGGGTGCTGTCGGCGATGTCCGTGAAGAGAAAGGTTAACATGCGGCAGTGTATGCCTGCTTAGAATCCCGGAAACTCAGAAGTTTCCGGCATTCTCACCGCAGGCCGAGCGCCTCCAGGCCATACGGGGTCATCTCGCCGGATGCGACCAGTTTCTCTACCAGCATCCTGTTGCGCGGCGAAGCGGTTCCCTTGCGGCGGCGGGGCGTGAAGGTCTGGATGTATGATTCGTGGTCATATGCCTGCCGCTTGCTCTCGCTCCAGCCGTAACAAAGTCCCACTTCCAGCAAATCTTCAAAGGTGATGGATGGCGCGCCAACCCCCTTCTTGAACAGTCTGACCCGCAGCCCGGCGGAGGTCCGGTGGTTGGCGGCCAGCCACTCGCGCAACTGTGCGCGGCTGGCGAAGGAGATAAGAGGTAGTTCCTGGGCGCTCACACTACCTTTCCATTCCGGCTTACTCTCTTGTCGACCAAGCCCTAGAGTGAAGCGAGGTTTCGCTGGCTAGTTGGAGCCTCGTCTACACCGCACCTACTGGACCGAGAACATGAACAAGCTTGGCCTACCGCTACGAAGTTGATATGACTCCAGGGTAAGCTGTCCCATATAGGTAAAGTCCGTGTGGTGGCGCTCACGATAGAAGAGATGAATTTCATCACCAGTGGAGGCGGAGTCAATCATGCGTCGTTCTGCAAAATGGTCGGTTGGGCCCTCCCATGCAAGAGTGCCATTATGCAGCATGTCGGCATATTGTTCTTGAAAGGCCTGTTTCTCTTCGGTAACGAAAAGTATTATCTTGTTGGTATCCTTTGGTGTGACAACTCCGCGAGCTAATGCATGATAGCTGGCATAGCCCCAAAGCTCGGCCAACTGTGGCCGGCTATACATATGACCTTTGGTGATTCCTGCGAACATGTGTCCCTCAGCACTACCTAGTTACCCCGGAGACCGTAGAATATCCGGGATACTGCTTTAGTGTCCGATTATCTAATGCTGGCCGGTCCGCCTGGCCCGCTTAGAATCCCGGAAACTCAGAAGTTTCCGGGATTCTCACCGGCGGAAACTCAGAAGTCTCCGGGATTCTTACCCTGTCCTGCCCGCAGCCACAGGCGCACGCTCTCCGGCTGCATCGTCTCTTCCACCACCCGCATCAGTTCCTCCGACAGCGCCTCCAGCTGCACCTCGTCGCGGGCGGAGCGGGCAAATTGGGCCAGCGTCTGGGCGGCGTCGTAACGCGAGCGATAGAAGCGGCGGTCAATGGCCGCTTGCAAGCGCCGGCGCAGCGGGGTGAAGAGGGCGGCGATGAGCAAGGTGGAGAAGACGATAATCAGCGGCGAGTTGGCGGATTGGCCGGTCAGGCGGCGGGCGATGGATTCCAGGGCGATGACGCTGCCGAAATAGACCAGGGCCAGCGCGCCGGTGAGTAGGCCATAGACCGCGGTGCGGCGCACAATCAGGTCCACGTCATAGAGCCGGTAGCGCAACATGCCGATTCCGATGCCCAACATGGGAAATATGAAGGCGGATTCCACCAGCACGGCCCCAATCACCAGGCCGGCGCCCAGGGCCAGCAGCAGCCCGAGGGTGACGGCGATGACCATTGCGCCGGCCCCTACCACCAGCCACTTAATCTGCTGCCGCTCGACGAAGGTGCCGGCTCGATAGCGGGCCACCACTTGGGCCAGCAGGGCCAGGAAGCTGATGACGAGCATGGGCGCGCCAAAATTGTTGCGCAAGGCATTGACATCCACCGGCGCGCGGGTGAAGAAGGGATTGGGCTGCTGAAGGGCGGAGGACATTTGCACTTCTGCGGCCTGGCCGATCAGCAGGGCCGAGAGGGCCAATAGCAAGGGCAGGCCGACTATCCACATCCAGCGCCGGCTGAGGAAGTGACCGCTGGGGATCAGGGCGACGAGCAGGATAAAGA
>CAYVQP010000197.1:0-3505 GCA_964452775.1 uncultured Ardenticatenaceae bacterium
AACAAACGGGGCGGCCGGTTTCAGAAGATTATCCAGACTATGCAACTGTCGGGAGGTCCAGAGTGAGATATCAGAGCGGGGGCGCATTCCGTCGAGCTCTGGAGGTGCGCCTGCGTGATAATAGTCTGTCGTCTGGGTTACCCCTGACGCGGCTTCGTAAGATGGTCGCTTTTGATCGCCTCCTGGTGCGCCTTGTACAATCACAGCCGGGTCAATGGGTGGTCAAGGGTGGTCTGGCGCTCCAACTCCGATTAGGAGATCAGGCGCGGACGACGAAAGATATCGACCTGCTCTTTCTCAGCGACCCCGGCGACATTCTCGACCGTTTGCAAATGGCAGCCACACTTGAGGTCGGCGACTGGTTTAGCTTCGAGATTGGATACCCGACGGGCTTTCCTATACAAAAAGCTGGTGGAATCCGGCACCCGGTTCATTCATTGCTGGACGGTCGTACTTTCGAGCGATTTCACGTGGATGTCGGCGTTGGAGATCCGCTGATAGAAGCCGTAGACTACCTTGTTGCACCGGACTTATTGTCGTTCGCGGAGATCGATCCGGTTGTGATCCCTTGCTATCCGATCACACAGCAATTGGCCGAGAAATTCCACGCCTACGCCAGGCCTCATGTCTCCGGGGAGAGTTCGCGAATAAAGGATTTTGTGGACATCATGCTGTTAGTCCAGATGAGTCAGGTATCGGCGCAGAAACTGTCAACCGCCATCCAAGCGACTTTTCGCAAGGCCGGCAATCAGAGTGTTCCTCGCCGGATTCCATCGCCGCCGCGAACATGGACACGAGGATTCAGCAGGGTAGCTGCTGAAGCCGGATTCACTGAATACGATCTCCAATCAGCATATGCGCGACTTCGACAGTTTTTTGACCCGATTCTGGCAGGAGACGCCGGGGATATGTCCTGGAGCCCCGAGAGTTGGTCATGGGCGTGAGAAAATGTCTTGTGGGCGGCAACTTTCGAGATCTGCAGTGGGGACTAGAGCTTACGTGGATTTGAGCGCTCTTGAAAACAAAAAGCGCCGGCTAAGCGGCGCTCTTTCTGAAGTACCCCCAAGGGGATTCGAACCCCTGTTTTAGGCTTGAAAGGCCTACGTCCTGGTCCCCTAGACGATGGGGGCTTGCTCGGAATGTCCTGCCCGAAGCAACCGGCATTCTAGCAGAGGCGGAGCGGCGGGTCAAGCGCTTGCCGGAAGTGCGCGATTCTCCTCCAGACCGGCCATCCTTACGCATTTGTTACATCCCGGCATCCCGCGCCCGCTAATTGCTATACTCCCCAAATGGCAAGAATCAACCGGCGTAATCTATGGCTGACTCTTCTGGCAATCGCTGTAGCAACGGCGGGCTGCCGCCCGGCAACGACAGGGCAGATCGCCACATCGTCGCCCGCCCCAATTCAGCCCGGCGCGCCCCTGGATGACGCTGCCTGGGCAATGCTGCTGTCGGAATTGCTCAGCGCGAACCGCGAGGTGCAGACGGCGGCGCGCGAGAAGCTGCTGATTGCCGGCGACCCACGCGCCGTCGCCCTGTTCATCGAGCTGCTGCGCGCCTCGCAGATCGGCCTCATCCTGGGCGCGCCGGAGGAATACGGGGCGGCGCTGGACGAGCTGAGCGGCGAGGCGTTCGGGGCGGATTGGCCGGCCTGGGTGGAGTGGTATGGGGCGACCGATCTGGAGCCGCCGCCGGGCTTCACCGGCTGGAAGGGGCAGTTGTTGGCCCGCATTGACCCCGGCTTTGCCGATTTCCTCTATGACGGCGCGCCGTCCGCCCTGCGCCCGGAGGAGATACAGTGGGGCGGCGTGCTGATTGACGGCATCCCCGCCCTGGACAACCCGGCGATGATCGCCGCGGCGGAGGCGGATTATGTTCAGCCGGAGGAGCCGGTCTTCGGCCTGGAGATCAACGGCGACGCCCGCGCCTATCCCCTGCGCATCCTCGATTGGCACGAGATGGTGAATGACGTAATCGGCGGCGTGCCGGTGTCCATCGCCTATTGCACGCTCTGTGGGGCGGCCATCACCTACGACGATCGCGCCTCGAACGGCGAGGTGTACGACTTTGGCTCCTCCGGCTTACTCTATCGCAGCAACAAACTGATGTATGACCGGCAGACGCGCACGCTGTGGAACCAACTGACGGGCAGGCCGGTGCTGGGGCCGCTCGTTGCGGAGGAAGTCACCCTGAATGTCCTGCCCATTGTACTCACCAGCTGGGCCGGCTGGCAGGCGCAGCATCCCGAGACGCAGGTGCTGGACATCAACACCGGCTACAGCCGCACCTACGAGCTGGGCGCGGCCTACGGCGACTACTTCGCGGCGGAAGGGACGATGTTCCCGGTCTGGCAGCGGTCTGGCTTGCTGGCGGACAAGGCGCAAATTTACGCGCTGACTATCGCCGGCCTGCCCAAGGCATATCCACTGGAGCTGCTCACCGCCGAGCAGGTGGTGAATGATGTGGTGGGCGAGACGCCGGTGGTTCTGGTTGCCGCGCGAGGGATCGTGGAGGCGGCGGGGAGCAGCCTGCGCGGCGGGCCGGTGACTTATCAGGCCGGGGCGGAGGTGCGCGCCTTTGAACGGGGCGAGCATACGTTCGTCGCCGGGCCGGGGCCGGACGTCATCCTGGATGAAAGCGGCGCTTCCTGGGTGGTGCGGGAAGACGGGCTGCATGGGCCGGCGAGCGAAATGCTCCCCCGGCTGCCCGGACATCTGGCCTACTGGTTCGGCTGGTTCGCCTTCTTTCCGCAGACGCTGGTGTACGGGCAGGAGTAGGGGCCGGGGAGGCTTCAGTGGTTTTGAGTATGGAGCCGTTAGCCGAACTGAGCACGCACTTGTGGCTACGCCGGAAAAGGCATTGTTGGATCTGGTCTATCTACATTATCGCCCAGTTGCAGCGCGCCTATCCGAAGGGCAGGGATTCTTACAACGGGGCCTGGTCTTTGAGCCAGCCGGGTTGGCCGGACCCCAACCCGGTCATGCTGCAAAGCGCCCTGGTAGCAGCGGACCAGCAGAGGACGCCCAATGCTGAGATCAATTGGTGTCAAAGACCGCTGGACCGTCTACTGTTGACCAATTGGGATCATATAGCGGCCCATGTGGCTCCCTTTATCGTGGATGACAGTCTGGCGATTATGGATCGTGAACTGATCCGGCAACAATTCGAGAAGTGCTGCGCCGGTTAGCAGTCTCGGCGGCGCGTCCTCAGGGAGTGGGAGGATGCCAGCCCGCAAGCACCCACCGACGACGAGCACGCACAATATGTTCGTTATTGAGATGTAGAGCAACGACTGTGGCTCGGCCGACAGGTGTTCGACCGGCTATTTCGATACCGTTGAAACTCCATTGGAAGTGCTCCTCCGATCGCTGATGACGAGGATTGAACAAGCCAACTACCTGCCCTGTTTCGGGATCACTGCCTTCTGTCTTGGCGGCCTTGTGACCATTGCAGAGTGGACAGGCTAACCAGAGATTGTCCTCGACTGTCTCACCGCCGGCTCCCA
>CAYVQP010000198.1:0-3453 GCA_964452775.1 uncultured Ardenticatenaceae bacterium
CGCCGGCTCCCCGGCGCGTCGAGCAGCAAACCCTTCCTTCATCAGCCAGTTTTCAGTTTCGTCCATACCGCCCCTGAGAGTGTGCGTTGGGCGCAAGGCCTGATGCGCTTCCTGGCCAATGAGAACTTTATGTGTTGTATAGAAATAGACTCCGTCTTCGCCGTAGAGTAATTCTCATTGCCCATGCCGGCTCATTCTCTCCCCCCAAGCATTTGAAGTCGCGGCGCTATCCTGACCCTTCTACTATCTTGATTTCCGCCGGCGTCAGCTCGTAGAGTTCGTATACCAGGGCGTCAATCTGCCGGTCGGTGGCCTCGATTTGCCGCTGGAAGAGGGTCTTATCGGACTGCATGGTCGCCGCCGCCAGCTTCTTGTGCAGCTCCAACATGCGTTCCACCAGGGCGACTACGCTGTCATGCCGGGCGACATCAGCCGGGTTATTGAAGTCAATGTTACGTATGGGTAGGCGCTCAATATACTGACGATTGTAAGCAAAGTACCCTCCGCGATAAGGCGTGCTAATATGCTTGAGATAATCATCTATCAGTCTTGAATTGAGCAACCCTAACACGTATTTGTATTCCATTTCCGTTTCATCCGATAGGATGATCCCATATCCTCCACCCCCTCCTCCGCCGGACCCGACGAAGTGAAGCCCACCAGAGGAATCCAAAGTGAAGGAAGCGCTTGAGGCAATGGATGGTGTCAGTAGTTTTCGCCTCGCGAACAGGGAAACACTCTTGGGGTAGACATAACCATACCAGCCGCCGTGCTTCATCTTGCCGCGCTCTCTATTTCGTAGAAGCTCATAGTTTTCGCAGAGATACTCCCAAGCGTTTTTGTAGCGCTCCCTGAATACTTGCTCTGTAATCAGGACTGTTCTACCTGTGCTTGCGGAGGCAGCTGCATCGTAGGGAAATAGCACGTGCTTTGAGGGGACGGCTGTGAAACGCCGAATGTCCAATGAGCCCTTGCACAAGGGCCACACCACACCTCCCTCCAGCATGTAGGCTTTGCCAGTGGAATGTGACTTCACTGGAACATACCCGTGTGATTCGGGCCCGGTCGGCTCCAAGAGGTACACTGGGTCCGCGCTGGTCACAAGGCCCTGGAAGATGTTGGAAGCCACATCACCAAGCTTCACCGGCATCTCACTCAACCGCTCAAACAGGGACGCGCCGGCGCTGACCACAAAGTTCCATTCCGCGCCCGTCGCCTTGCCGGCCTGGATGTCGCCCTCGGTCGCCTCGCCGCTCAATCGCCAGGCGTTCAGGTCGTGCGCCTGGGTGTAATGAAACGATGGGCTGCCGGCTTTATCCAGGAACAGCAGGCAGGTGTAGGTCGTCGCCCCGGCAAAAACCTGCTGGTCCCCGAAATGGACAACCTCAGCCAGATGCCGCCCCTCCGCGATTACCTCTCGCACCGGCTGCCCATACTTGGCCTGAAAGAACTTGTGCGGCAGGATGAAGCCCATCCGCCCCCGCGCGCCCAGCAATTGCAGCGCACGCTCCACAAAGACCACATAGATGTCGTAGTTGCCCTTGCTCGCTGCCTGGTACGCCCGCTTGTAGAACTCCACTTCTGTCGGAGCATACTCCTTCATCACCTGGATGCGGATATAGGGCGGGTTGCCGATGACCACATCAAAGCCGCCGGCCGCCATGATCGCCGGAAACTCGCCGGCCCAATCAAAGGGGTTCACCCGGCGCATTTCCTCTTCATCCGGCAGCAATCTGCCGCGGTAATACTCCGGCCCGATTAGCGAATTGCCGCACTTGATGTTGTTATCCAGGTCAGGCAACGCCGCCTCGCGGAACAGGCTCATCTGGCTGCCGATGCTCTCGTCCGTCTCCCCTTCCAGCACCTTCAGCAGCAGGCTCAGCCGGGTCACTTCCACCGCCTGCCGGTCAATGTCCACCCCGAAGATGTTGTTAATCAGGATGCGCTTCTTTTCCGACGAGGTAAGCCGCCACTCGCCGCCCGGCCCCTGGTAGACCGCCGGCTGCCTGCGCCGCGTCTCCGCCTCGGGATCATTGGCCGTGTACCAGCGCAGGTGGTAGTCGAGCAAGTACTGGTAGGCCCCCAGCAGGAAAGAGCCGGAGCCGCAGGCCGGGTCGAGGATACGCAGCTGTGCGACCTGCTTCGGCGTGCGCTGCTCCACCAGCCGGCCGACCGTCTGTTTGACGATGTAGTCCACGATAAACGTGGGCGTGTAAAAGACGCCGCCGGCCTTCTTGACTTCCGGCTTGTCCTCCACCTTCGCCTGATGGCCCGCTGTCAGCCGGATCACCTTGCCCAGGAACTGCTCATAGACCTGGCCCAACACGTCAGCCGGCATGACCGAGAACTCGTAGGGCGACTGCGGGTAGTAAAGGCCGGCGAGTATCGGCTTGAGCACCCTGTCATCCAGAATCAGACTGGCGGTCAGGTTGTCAGCCTGCAGGTCAAAGAGGCCGGCGTTGTAGCGCGGGTCGGCCTGACGGTAAAGGTCGGTCAGCCGGTCGTAGATGTGACTGCCGTTGGTCAGGGCCAGCAGCCGGCCGTAATGCTCGATGCCGCGATCCTCGCATATGCGCAGGAAGATGATGCGGTCAATCGTGCGCTGGACGGCAAAGTTCAGCTCGTGGACGGTGAGCGCCGGGTTGCGCAGGGCGAAGTTGCGGGCCAGGGCCTCCCGCCAGCCGTTAATCTCGTTCAGGAACTCGGCGTTTACTTCGCTGGTGCCGCGCTTGCCGGCGCTTTCCTGGGCGTAGCTGTCGAACGAGCCTTTGAGCACCGCCTCCCTGCTGAAGACGTCTTCGATTTCCTGCCAGCGATTCAGGTACTGGTCGGCAGTCAGGTACATGATCCGGGCGACGGATGCGCGGTCGCTCTGGCCCGGCTTTCGGCGGCAATCGTAGACGGCGAACTCTTCAAAATCGGTGAGGATGCTCAGCGGCAGCCTGGCGCTCCAGGCATAGCGACGTAACTGGTACGCCGGGCCGATGTCCTGGCCGATTGCCACCGCCGGTTTCTTAACTTCCAAGAAGAACTTGCGTGTCCCGCCAACCCGAAAGCAGTAATCCGGCGCGCGGGTGGCCCCGCTGACCTTCAGCGCGTCCTCGTGCACCACATCCTTGTACTGCTCGGCGTAGCCGCGCGTGTTGCGCACGTCCCAGCCCAGGACCTCGAAAAAGGGGTCAACGAACTCCACCCGCACCCGGGTCTCTTTGTAGTCGCCATGTTTGTAGGCGGCGACATTGCGCTGAAAGCGCTCAACAAGTTCGACAATCTTTGGTGGCGCGGACATCCTCTACCCTCCTGATGGCTGATGGCCGGATTATAGCGAGACCAAGGGCAGCCGTCATACCCGCAGCACAAACACCGTCACCGGCTCACTCTTCCCCTTCAATGCCAGCTCCCGCTGCTCCACCGGCGCGCCGGCCGGGTCCGGGGTAAATGCCGCCGCGCTGA
>CAYVQP010000199.1:0-3430 GCA_964452775.1 uncultured Ardenticatenaceae bacterium
ATGCTTGATCCGGAATCTTCGTCACGTTAGATTCGACGCCGGCGCCATTTTATCCTGGCCAGGGTTTCTGCCCCGAATGGTGAAACAGAGACGAATTCGGCAAATCTACCGTGACGCTTATGAGTCCAAATCCGCCGCATGACCTGATTCAACGCGCCCGGCAGATCCTCTTGCCCTTTGTCGCGACTGAAGAGGACCGGGAGGCGCTGCTGACCGAAGCCTTTTTCAGGGAGGATCCGCTGCTCTATGGAATCGACCGTAAAGGCACGGCGAAGGCCTTCGCCATCAAATGCATAAAAAAACTGATCGACTACGGCTGCCTGGCCGGCGGCGAACATTCCCTTTCCCGCCTCTTACTGACGGCGCGTTACGACTGCGGAGTGGATAAACACGCTGAAATCGACGCGCTGGTCGGCATGGCAAACGAGCTCTGCCAATTTGCAACACCTACTCCGAAGCACATTGCTGACATTCCGGCGCCGGTTGCCGGTCCCGCACCAATCCAAACTATAAAGACCCCGCTCAATCAGCGCCGCCCGTCGGTGTTTATCAGCTACTATCACGGGGATAAAGAATTCGCCGATCAATTGATCTCTGACCTGGGATCCGCCGGCCACGCCTGCTGGATCGACACCAGTGCGATCAAAGGTGGTGATGAGTGGGTACTGACCATTGCCGATGGCATCCTCAACTCGTATGCCCTGGTGCCGATCGTGACCCTGAGGGCGCTGCAAAGCAAGTGGGTGCAGAAAGAGATCTTATGGGCGCAGCAGAAGAATAAACCGATCATCCCGGTGATTCTGGAAGACGTCATGGGCGAGAAGGGATTCCTCTCTCTGGTCGACTGCCAGGGAGTGACGCTTTTCAACAGCGATTACATTACCGCCCTATCCAAACTGATCAGATCTCTGCCGCCTCCGGCCCTCCCCGATGTGGATGCCGGCGAACTTCAGGCGGAAGACGCCGCGCCGGATATTGCGTCTGAAACCATCTCTATCTTCCGGCCGGACAGCGTGCCGCGCAAGCTGGAGCTGGCCTATCTGGAGCGGCTCAAACTGGAAGAACTGCTCAACACGGAGAAATACACTCCGATGGCCGGCACATCAGAGCAGAGGCTGCATCGCGCCGAGATGCGCGCCGTCTTCGAGCTTCTGCCGATGGGTAAAGACCGGAAAGATGACCATCAGCCTCGCCGCTTTGAAAATGCCGTCGAAGAGATCCTTCGCATCCGGCGGGCAGTCCTGTTGGGTGAGCCGGGTGGCGGCAAGACAACGACCATCTGGAAGCTGGCGGCGGATCTGGTCGATACCGCCTTAAAAGACCGTAAGGCCCCTATCCCTCTACTGATCAGGTTGGGCAAATGGACTGAAGCCGGCCAGCCCCTGCATGTCTTTATCACCTCTCAACTGGGCGACCTGGGCGCTTTTCTTGATAAGTTGTTGAGCGAAAAACACGCCGCACTTTTGCTGGACGGGCTGAACGAAATGCCCGCCGGCCAGCAAGAAGAGAAGTACCCGGAGGTGAGGCGATTGATCGAGCGGCATCCAGATCTGCTCGCCGTCGTCTCTTGCCGTGAGCAGGATTACAGGAACGATCTCGATTTCGACAGAATCAACATCACGCCGCTCGATCCAACCCGTATCCGCGAGTTTGCCGGGCGCTACCTGGGCGCCGGAAAGGGCGAAGCGCTCTTCTGGCGTTTGGCGGGTGGAGATGATGTGCGCGCAACGTGGGAGACGTGGCAAAAAGTGGGGGCGGGCTTCGAACTTTTCTGGACCGCCACGGATATACCCCGAGAGAACCCCAATGTATATGGCTCTACATCCGCTCAAGAAGACCAGATCTGGCGCGAAAAGGTATGCAGCAAGCACTCAATGATGGAGCTCGCGCGCAATCCCTATATGCTCCTCATGCTGACCAGCGTCTACGCGGAACAGGGCGAATTGCCGGAGAACCGCGGCGAGCTGTTCCAGTTGTTTGTCAGGACGCTGCTCGAGCGTGAGAAGATCCCCGAAATCGAGCAGGCGCCACTGACCGATGGACTGGCAAGCGTCGCATATCAGATGCAAATTCGCCGTGCCGATGATAATGAGGGTGGAAACGCGTTGACAGTCCTGCCACAGGAAGAGGTAAAGGCTCTGCTGAGCGATCGCCTGCTTTACCTGGCGGCCGGCGCCAGCATCCTCAGCGTGGGCGAGCAGGTGCGATTCACCCACCAGCTTCTGCAGGAATACTTCGCCGCCCGGCATATGGACAACGAAATCAGCACCGGCCGGCTCAAAGCGACCGGCATCTGGAAGCCCGATCGGTGGTGGGAGCGAACCAATTGGGAGGAAGCAGCCATCCTGCTGGCGGGTTTATACAGCGATGATTGCACGCCGGTAGTCGAATGGGTCGCACAGGCGAACCCGGAAGTCGCTGGAATGTGTGTAACCCGCAGCGGCGCGGGATTGGCCGATGCGACCCGCGAACGACTTCGCCCACTCTAGATCTCCCGCCTGACTGATCTAAGGAAAGATCCGCAGCCGAAGGCGAGGGCGGCCATCAGCCAGGCCCTTGAGCTGACTGGATGGGACAATCGCAGGGGCGTAGGTAATACTGAACGTACAAGCGGTGACGGGCAAAGTGTGACGCTACCCGACATAGATTGGGTGGAAATTCCCGGTGGGGAGTTCCGGTACGGAGACAATAGTCAACGTGCCGCTTCGCCCCAGAAATTCTCGCTTCCCACTTTCTACATCAGCCGCTACCCGGTGACGTATAAGCAGTTCCAGGCGTTTCTGGATGACCCTGAAGGCTACGCCAATCCGCAATGGTTCGAAGGACTGGCGGCAAACGATGACAACCGCCGGATGAATGAACAGTATTTCAAATTCTCCAACCACCCGCGTGAAACGGTGAACTGGTATCAGGCGATCGCCTTCTGCCGCTGGCTCTCCTGGCGGCTTGGCGGCAAGTTTGATTTGGAAAAGGTGGCGGACTGGGCTGTGCGTTTACCGACCGAATTCGAATGGGAGAAGGCGGCACGCGGTACGGATGGAAGGATCTATCCTTACAAGGGCGATTACGATCCAGCCAGGGGCAACACGCATGATACCGGTATTGGCCAGACCAGTGCCGTCGGCATCTTCCCGAATGGAGCGTCACCTTATGGTGTCATGGATATGAGCGGTAACGTCTGGGAGTGGTGCCTGAGCGATTATCAAAAGCCGGAGCCTGATGCAGGGAAAGAGAATCTGCGTTCAAACGCATCGCGGCCCCTGCGGGGCGGGTCGTGGAACGACAATCAGGACTTCGCGCGGGCCGTCTGTCGTTACTACGTCAATCCGTACGTTCGCGTCAACTTTACCGGTTTTCGGGTAGTGAGTGTGGTGGGTCCCCCTTCTCAGTGACACTGACCACTGGAGGGTCGGTCGGCCGAAGGCCGAGG
>CAYVQP010000200.1:0-3328 GCA_964452775.1 uncultured Ardenticatenaceae bacterium
TTTAGGGCGTTAAGGAATACTACAATAATGTCTACTCGTGTAATCTTGTCGTATAGATTACTTCCGATATATCAGGATAACAGAAGTAGTTGATCGTTTGAGTAAACAATCGCTGCTGTACGTCTCCGTACCAAGCAGGATGAATCCAGCAAGTTTCAGCCTAAAACTTGTCGGATATTATTCTCGGCTACGGAGTTGCAAGCAGTTAGCAGGGAGTTTGTGACGGCTTTCAGCTTGAAATGTCACAGGATTTCGCCTAATCCACATCACACTTTCGCCATGAGCGATGTGCGACCGTTGCATGGACCTGTGAGCTAGACAACCCTATTCGCTTATCGCCAAAAATCCCGAGAAAAATGTAATGAGGCCCATGGCCCATGAGCGGGAACAGGGCTGGCAGCCGGCGGACGTCTCCGGCGAAAATCACGGCTTCGATATCCGCTCGCTGCGCTTTGACAAGGAAGGAGCGTTGGCCGAGGCGCGCTACATCGAGGTCAAAGCCCGCGCCCAATCCGGCGCCATCCGCCTATCGGCCAACGAGTGGAAGAAGGCCCGCCGGTATGGTGAGCAGTTCTGGCTGTACATCGTGACGCACGCCGGGACGGCTAGTCCGCAATTGCAGTGCATTCGAAACCCGGCGGGGCAATTTGAAATGGACGAAGACATCTTCGCCACCGGCTTCATCATTCCGGAGGTCAACTGGCTACAGGCCCTGTAAAACGATTTTGCCTAAATCGTTCCGTTGCCCAATGCGACCACGTCGGTTAAAATGTGGTCTCAACAAGGAGTATTGCCATGCAGACAACAGCCGGTATTCGGGATTTGAAAGCGCACCTGAGCCACTATTTGCGCCGGGTCAAAGAGGGAGAGACCGTTGTGATCACCGATCACGGCCAGCCAATCGGCCAAATTGTGCCTTACGAACGAACCACTGAGGAACGGCTAGAGCATCTACGCGCCAGCGGTCTCATCGCCTGGAGCGGCGACCGATTGGGGGCGCAGGCGCCGGTAGCGAAAGCGCGCGGCGACGAGACCGTCGCCGAGTTGCTGCTGGAAGATCGCGCATAATCCCATGCTGCTCTATCTGGACGCCAGCGCCCTGGTGAAGCGCTATGTGGGCGAGCGCGGCAGCGCCGAGGTAGATGCGGCCATTCGTCAAGCGGACGCAACCGCCACGTCAATCCTTTCACGGGTGGAGGCGGTCGCGGCCTTCGCCAAAGCTGTGCGCACGACGACCCTGACGGCCGAAGAAGCGGCGGCAGCGGCGCAGGTCTTCCGCAGCGAATGGTCCGACTTCATCCGGGTCCAGGCGGCGGAACTGGTTGTCGCGCGGGCCGACCAGCTTGCCTGGCGTTTTGGACTGCGCGGCTACGATGCCGTCCACCTGGCCTCCGGCACCTTATGGCACGAGAACATGAATCAGGCCGTGACCTTTGCTACCTATGACCGCCGGCTCTGGCAGGCGGCTTTCGAGAGCGGTCTGACGCCGTTTCCGCTGAAGCAACCATGAGCAGCGGAACAACGATCTAACGGAATCGAACTAAAGTGAACCCCATTGTCAAGACCACAAATCGGCAAAAGTAAGGCGGATTCTTCTTGACATAACAGTTGCCTCAATAATCGAAGTGAACTTGAGCTGGCGACCGGTATTGCAGGCTTTGATGCGGCCGCTGGTGGTTATAGAAATGGAAGTAACTGTCCAACCCTGCCGCAAGCGCCGGCACGGTGTCGTACTCCTTCAAGTAGACATCCTCGTACTTGACCGTCCGCCAGAGCCTTTCGACGAAGATGTTGTCAAAGGCCCGGCCGCGACCAGCCATGCTGATGCGAACGCCGGTGCTTTCGAGTTGTCCGGTAAACGCCCTGGCGGTGAACTGTGTGCCCTGGTCGGAATTGAAGATATCCGGCTGACCGAGTTGGAGAGCCAGATGGAGGGCATCCAGGCAGAAGGCGCCTTCAAGCGTGTTGGAAAGTTGCCAGGCCAGGACGAACCGGCTGAACCAGTCCATGATGGCCACCAGGTACATGAAGCTTTGACGCATCGGGATGTAGGTGATGTCCGCGCCCCAGACCTGGTTGGGCCGGACAATGGGCAGGCCACGCAGCAGGTAGGAATATTTCTTATGAGCAGCCGCCGGTATCGAGGTCCGTGGTCGAGGGTAAACAGCCTGTAAGCCCATCCACTGCATCAAGCCGATGACCCGCTTGTGGTTGACCAGAGGAATGTCCACATCGACGGTGGATAACTGGCGCAGGTGGACGGTCATTCTCCGGTAACCGAGGAATGGCGTTCGCAGATACTGCTCGTCTATCAAGCGCATGAGCAACAGGTTGAGTGGCGAGTCGCTGGCCGGCTGGTAGTAGTACGTCGCCCGGTTCAGCCCGACCAGTTCACACTGACGGCGGATACTGAGGGTTGGATGGCCACTTTCAATCATCACTCGCCGGGCCTGCACCAGATGGCCGTTTAATATGTCACCACTTGTAAGAAATCGGTGGCCGGACGGCCGTTGAAAATGTCACCAGGCGATCATCAAAAATGTCACCACCTTGGGCAAAAAGAGGTCTGCGGTGAGCACCCCGGGTGGGGAGCCTCGCTTTTGCTACTTTTGGCGAGTCAAAAGTAGAAAGAGAAGCGGCCATGGCGGGATGCTGCGGCATATTGGCGGGCATATTGACGTGACTACCGGCGCACTTTGGCGAGCACAAGGTCGAATACCTGATGCAGGTCGTTTTGTCCATCCAGGCGGGCACAGTCTTGCCTTCGACCCTCATGCAGCGCCTGGGTTCTCATAGCCGGCAAAGCAAACTGTACCAGGCTTCTGCCGAGGTCGGCCATGCTGTTCGTGCTCTCTTCCTCCTGGAATATGTCTCCAACACTCCCTTGAGAGAACACATTGTGGCCGAGACCACCAAAATCGAGGCCTACAACAGCTTCGTCGATTGGATCTACTTCGGTGGGGATGGAACGATAACCACCAGTGACCCTGTTGAGCAGGAGAAGCGTATCAAGTACCTGAACCTGGTGGCCAATGCTGTCATGTTGCAAAACGTGGCTGACATGACTGGGGTGCTCTACCAGCTAACTGAAGAGGGGTTCCAGATTACACGGGCAATGGTGGCCCGTCTCAGCCCTTATTTAACGGAACACATCAAACGATTTGGGGAGTATGTGCTGGATATGGAGGTGCGCCCGGAACCGCTTCGGCCCGACGTAGAGTTCCTGACAGACTGAAAAGGTGGGTCTTTTCTGCACGTATCCCGAAGGTAGGCCAACTCTGGTTGTTCTGATTGAGGATAGCGTGAAAACCAGTCCTCCATCTTCTTG
>CAYVQP010000201.1:0-3292 GCA_964452775.1 uncultured Ardenticatenaceae bacterium
CGATTCGCAGTTTCGGCGCCGCGCATTCCGGCTTTGAGGCGCGCTGCAACCTGCCGGGCTGGCTGGAGAAGATGTCTTTTTGGGTGAAGGCAAAACATAAGCCGGACGCGCTGGAACGGAAAGACAGGGATTTCGGTACGCGGATGGTGGTGCAGGACAATGACCGGGTGGTGTTGCATGGCTACGTGTACGCGGTGGACGTGGACGGCCTGCACGTGCGCTATGAGTGCGTCGGACCATGGAGACGGCACGCGAATCAATTCTACGTCGGGCCGATTGACCCGGCGGATGATATTGCGACCGTGCTGCAGGATGTGCTGAGCACAAACGTGCCGGCGGTGTATGTGAACGCGCTGAACTTCGACGCGAACGCGACGGCGGCGAAGGACTTGTTTCGGCAGGAGATTGAGGCGGGGTTGGGCGTGCTGCCGGTTGACGCGGTGAAGGCCATCTTGAGTATGCGCGGGCCGTCGGAAACAAACGCATTCCCGCTGTATGACTATTACTGCTTGCCGCGCGATTTGGTGAACGGCCTGCCGCAACTGGACACGGCGGTGTACGCGGTGAGAGACAAGGAGCGCACGTATGCGGATTGGTACATCCGGCGGCGGGATTTGCTGCCGGAAGATGCCGGGGAACACTCGCACATCTACGAGTACCAGAGCACGGTGACGATTGCCTACGGCAAGGTACAAGGGACGGCGACCGGCGGCGGGGCGAATCAACTGATTGACACGTCGAAGAACTTCTTGGAGGAGGGCGTGCAGGTGCAGGACATGGCGACGAATCTGACCACTGATTCGTCGGCATGGGTAGCGGGCATCAGCACGACCACGAACCCGAATGACACGCTGGCGGTGGTGGGGGTGGATTTCGGTGGGAATCCAGAATACAGCATCCGCTTTTCGTATGACAGGCGGGTGTACCAGAGCGCGCAGGCCAGCGGCACGGCGTACACCGATTTGTGGACATCCGTCGCTGCGCCTTACGAGTTCCCAGAACTGAACAGCACGCAGGCGGCGCAACTGGCGGGGGAGATGGTAGCCGACCTGTCCAACCCGATATTACAGCAGCCGTTCACGATTGGTAGCGGGTATGTGCGAGATGTAAACGGCGGCTATTGGCCGGTATGGGCGCTGCTCCGGCGTCCGTCTTATATCCGGCTGGTGGATAGCGCTATCAGCAACAACGCCGACAACATAGACCTGATTGAGCGGTTGGGCATGTTCACGACGGCGCTGGACTACTCGCACGATGACCGGACGCTGACGGTGACGCCGACCCAGCCGAGCGACCGGCTTGATGTCAGGTTGCAGAGCGCGGGCATACTGCCGGGGCAGACGATAGAGCCGGTGCATCGCGGGATGGGCTGGCCCACGTTCGGGCGGGGCGGGCGAGGCGATTTCTTTGCCGACTGGAACACGCCGTCATGGTTTGTGCGCTGGCTGGAATCGCAGGCCAACTATGGCGCGCCGCGCGCGCATCCATACTACGGCAGCGGCTACCAGGGTAGCCCGTATTATAACCCGTATTACTGGGAAGACCGGGCGGCGGATAGGTGGTACGACCCGAATAGGAGACGGTGATGATTTTCCGCTCGACTGACCGGCTGGTGATTCGCAACAGCGGGATAGCGACCCGGCAGGCTCCGCTATTGGCGGCATCCGGCGGCTGGTGGGATTCGCTTACCAGCGCTGAGGGGGCGTGGGAGGGCGCTCTAGCGGCTGACCAGAGCGCCAGCTATGTAGACCTGACCGGCAACGGCAACACGCTGGCCGCGTATGGCGGCACGGTCAACTGGACGGCGACGGAGGGCTGGAGCGGATTCGCGGCAAACAACTCTTGTCTGTTCGGCGGCATATTTGCACCGGATGAAGACAAAGCCATGATGGTGCAGTTTGCCGACCTCACTAACTCCGCCCACCGCTGCGTCATGGGCTGCACTTCGCCCCTGGCCGGCAATACGGCATTTAGCATCATGGCCGTCTGGCACTCGCCCACTACCGACCATGCTTATGAGACGCAGGCGGGCGACTATTCACCGGCCGGGCAGCAGGCCACTGCGACGATGGCCCTGTGCGGCGGTCAAGGCTATCTAAACGGAGCGCCGGACGGCTCCGCAATATCAACGGGAACCGGGACGCAGTCGCCCATCGGTATCGGGGCGGGCGTGCGGCGCATACCACCGCAAGACACATTTGCCGGGGACGGTTTTTGTGACGGCACGATACTGCGGGCGGTGGTCTGGCTGCGGGTGCCGAGTGATGCAGAAATATCAGACCTGCACGATTTGTGGATGGCATTATAGGAGATTGAATCATGGCCCAACCGAGCACCGAACTGAACGTATTCCGGCAGCGGGCGACCGCGTTTCTGAACCAGTTGAACGACATCAACGATGTGCTGAGCGTCATTGAGGGGGCCGGAGCAACGGACCCGGAGCGGCTGGCCTTTTTTCAGGCATGGATTAACGCGCAACAGGGCTATGACATCACGGTCGCTGACCTGACGGCGACGGTGGTCAAGCTGCGTGAGCTGCGTACCTGGGTGGACACCAATCTGCCCGCGCTGGCAAAGATGCGAATCTAGGGGTGAGGTATGGCGACAAAGAACCCGCCGGTTAAGAACGCGGCATTTACATTTCGGATCGTGCTGTTCGCGCAGTCCGATAACCAGATAAAAACGACGCCGACCATTGCCGCCGGTGATTTCAAGGTGAGCACAGACGGCGGGGCATTGGCCAATCCCGGCACACTGCCAAGCGAATCGCCGGCAAGTTCCGGCCAGGTGCTGATAACACTCACCGCCGACGAGATGAACGGCGACGAGATTGTGGTGCGCTGGATTGACGCCAGCGGAGACGAATGGCATAGCGGGGCGGCAGTCCTGCACACCATCGCCAGCGGGCAGCAGTTTGACCAGTTGGCGACGGCGACGGCGCTGGCGACGGTTGACACGGTGGTGGACAGCATACTAGCGGACACTGGTACAGATGGCGTTGTGTTGGCGACCGGAGCGATAACCAGCGCCAAGTTTGCAGCGGGCGCGATTGACGCGGCGGCGATAGCGACCGGGGCGATTGACGCGGACGCGATTGCCTCGAACGCCATCACTAGCGCGAAGATTGCATCCAGCGCTATCTCTAATGCGAAGATCGCTTCGAACGCGATAGATTCGACTAAGATAGCCTCAGGCGCGTTGACAAGCGCCGCGTTCGCCAGTGGAGCGATTACGCAATCGGCCATCGCTGCCGGAGCGCTGATAGATAGCAAGTTCGGTTCCGGCGCGATAA
>CAYVQP010000202.1:0-3248 GCA_964452775.1 uncultured Ardenticatenaceae bacterium
CAGGCACACACAAGGTCATGCGGGGCGGCAGCTGGGCGATCACCTTCCCGGTGCAGAGGGCGACGAATCGGAATGGTGCGCCATTTGATAGCAGCTCGGACAATCATGGTTTTCGTTGCGCAGTGCCCTAGTGAGTGGAGGCAAAGCGAGATCATCTGCCTGACGAGATGAGTCTGGTACAATGTCCATGATCTGTCAGGCATATCAAGAGACGGAGAGAGAAGGGACATGGCGGAGCGGTTCAGCAAGTACGAAATAGAAGCAGAGGTCGGCGCCGGCGCGTTTGGGACGGTTTATCGCGCGCGGGATACGACGTTGGGCCGGCTCGTTGCCCTGAAGCTGCTGGACCCGCTGCTGATGCGAGACAAGCGCTGGGTGGAGCGCTTCCATCGTGAGGCGCAGGCGATGGCCCGGCTGGATCACCCGAATATCGTCACTGTCTACGAGATTGAGGAGTATGACGGTCGGCTGTATATCGCCATGCAATATGTAGACGGGCCAAACCTGGGAGAACGCCTGAAGGAGGGTGGCCCGCTCCCGTGGGACGAGGCGTTGCAGGTGACACGCGAGGTCGCCGCCGGCCTGGATCACGCGCATGCAGAGGGAGTGCTGCACCGGGATTTGAAGCCGGAGAACATCATTCTGGGCCCAAAAGGGGCGGTGCTGACTGACTTCGGGATTGCTCAGCTGGTGGGGGAGAGCCGGGCAGGAAGTACCTTAAGCGGCGGTGTTGTGGGCACTCCCAATTACATCGCGCCGGAGATTTGGAATGGCGAACCTTCCACTGCTGCGGCGGATATCTATGCGCTGGCATGCATCATCTCAGAAATGCTCACCGGCAAGCGTCTGTATGATGGCCCATCGACGCCGGCGGTAATGCACGCGCATTTTCAGCCGCCGACGTTGCCGGAAGCGTGGCCGGAAGGTGTGCCGGATAGACTGAACGAGGTGCTGGCGCGGGCATTGGCGCAGGAGTGGGAAAGCCGGCATAGTTCAGCCGGCGAAGCGGCAGAAATATTAAGCCAGTTAGGGACAGCGGCGCAACTTGAGATCCCCGGAGTGAAAGCCGCACTCCAGGAAGAGCCGACGGATGAACAGCCGCCTGCATCTGTATATTCAGCTGCAAATCCTCCGCTGCTCAGGCGATTACGCTGGCCTTTGGCGGGGATGTCCACCTTGGTGGCGGGAATATCCGCCTTGCTTGTTTGCTTTCTGTTTATTTGGGGGGCGAGTGCCTTGTTTGGCGGTGAGAATGGAACACTCACGCCGGCTTATACCTCGGTTGCGGCAGCAACAGGGAACGGCACGCCGACCTCAATCAGAGTAACCGAAGTCATCGATCTGCTACCAACCTCCACCTCGACTCCCTATCGCATACCGACCACTGTCAGTTCACCCACGCCTACCTCGTCGCCGACTCCTTCTCACACACCGACTACTGTCAGTTCACCCACGCTTATCCCGTCTTCGACTCCCTTTATCATACCGACCACTGCTAGTTTACCCGCGTCCACCAATGATGGTACACTGCCTCAGTGGCTTTTTGCATTGGGCAACCATCCTGTGATTCCAGGGCAATCGGTTGCGGGCATTGATTTGGGCGATTCCATTGAAGTAGTACGTTCACAAATTGGAAATCGCACGCGGGCCGGGGCGTCCATCGTCCGTTATGGTCCTCCACAAACGTTGACCGTCTCTGACGTATACGAATATGGTAATCATCTATCCCTGCGTGTCCTTATTGATGCAGAAACTGAAACTGTAGTCAGTCTTGTCGTCATTGATTATGGCTTTAATGAATTAGGATATATAGCTTCTTTGGCAGAAGGGGTCGGAATCGGTAGTTCCCGAGAATTATTAGTAGCCGCACTGGGCGAGTCAGACTCAACAGATGGCTATTACAATGAATCATGTCCCGGGGAGAACAAGAACACCGAGAGTCTTAGCTATTCTGGGATAACTTTCTGGATCTGCGATGGTAATGGTCTCGTCTACGCTTTGGATATTCATTAGCGTCCAGTTTTCAGTCCTGGTTTTCATTCTCCTGACACACCGACCGTTACGTCAGTTCCGGATATTGATCCGACTATTGCGGTGCATCCGCTGCTCGGTCGCCTCCGTCGTGACCTTAGTCGCGTGAGAAGTGTCTGTCTACTCTGTTTATACCCGATACCTGATTACCGGCCTCGCCGAAACCCTCCTCTGGGACGCACTCTTCTACCTGCTGGCAACCGAGGGCAAAGCTTTTCCGGCCACCGGCATCCCCTACCTCGAAACTAACATGGCCCAACTGCAGGAGCTCACCGGCCTGACTCGCCAGGCGCTGCGCAAGCAGTTGAACGCTGCCGCTAACCTACCGCAACCTTACCGGCTCGTCGAAAGTGACGGCTTCTATCCCGGCAACATGCTGCTGGAGCTGCCCGGCTACGACGAGCTGCGCCAGCGCGAGAAGATGATCCTCAAGCCGCTGGACTTTATGCGCAACGGCTGGGCGGCGGTGCTGAACCGGCCATATCCCGGCAGCGGGCCGGATGGGCGGGCCTCGCGCTTTCCGTTGGCCGTGCTGAACCGGCTGCTGATGAAGCCGGCCGGCCGCGCCACATCCCTTGGCGAGCTGGTGCAGCGCTGCCGGCATCCGCATCGGAAGCAGCCGCCAGATGCTGCCCAGATAGTGCAGGCGGTCGAGCATTTGAAGGCGCTGGGGCTGGTTGAGGAAACTGCGCCGGAGCAATACCAGGCGGTGCGCGAGCAGTTGGCGCTGCCGGCGGAACAGGTCTGGGCCGGCCTCACAGCCGGGCCGGCAGAGCACTCAGCACAGGCTCGGAGGCTGCAGGAGCAGTCTCCGGAGCGGGCTGCCCTGGCCGAGAAGCTGGCCGCGCTGGGCCAATTCAACCCGGCTGAACACCTGAGCGAGATCTTCTATGACCTGGGTCGCTTCAGACTGGAGACCGACCTGCCGCTACTGGAGCAGGTGGTGCAGCGCCGGAGACACCGCCCGGCCGGCCGGCAGCGCTGGCATGACACGGTGACCGCGTTTGAGCGCGCCTTAAAACGGGCCAGCGAGGTAGTGCTGTCGCCAAAGGTCCGGCTCTCTTTCAGCAGTGAACGGCGACAGGAGGCAACTCTCTTGCTGGAGGCGCCGCCCGGCGTGAAGCTGCGCTGGGCGCGAATGGTCGTCTGGGTGCAAGACAAGCGCTATGCGTTCAGCGGCATGCCGGCGGCGGCTACACTGAATGCCGCTGTCCTGA
>CAYVQP010000203.1:0-3236 GCA_964452775.1 uncultured Ardenticatenaceae bacterium
CGATCGTTGATGGCCTCGTAAAAGAAGCGCTCTGCTACTGATTTGGGGTCGCTGGTCATTTGTGCACTCCTATTAAGGCTGTCTTAGTGGTACTCTCGCTAACTGAGGACAAAACCCCGCAGGTCTTTCACGGGTTTTGCCGCCGAGCGAGCATACTCAGCAAGACCTGCGGGGTTTCTATAAAGATTTAGCGAGAAAATCACTTAGCTGACGTTCGTATTCGTGACGACGTCGCCGCCGGCGGTCTGTCAACAATTTGTCAACATCGTTTGAGTACCCTGTGCCTATGGAAGAAGAGATAGCAGGCCACAGTGTATTTGTCTTGCGAGTCTGGCGGGACGATGACGGCCGGCTTTGGGGCCGGCTCAACAAACCAATCAGCGGCTGGCGCCAGCCGTTTAATGGTCTGGACCAGCTGTGCGCCCTGCTATTGGAACAAGTCGAGACAACCAGAAGCCCGGCCGGCCGCAACACCTCCGGCCAAAGAGAATAGCGGGTCGAGCGTTAGCGCATCTGCCGGAGCAGGTTCAGGGTGACTGTGGAAACATCGCACAGCAGCGTCTGGCCGGCGGCGCTGCAAATGACGAGACCAGCAAAACCACGGGCCAACTCAACGAGTTCGACAGCCGGCCCATGCCGGAACCGCGGGTCGCCGGCTCTCCCGGCGCTCACTACTCGTTGCCCAGGATGGTCTGTACGAGCTGCTCCTTGGTGGCCTCCAGAATGCCGTAGATGCGGTCGAGAGTGCTCTTCACGGCCGGGCTTTCGGCTTCCTGAGAGGCGTCTTCGATTGTCTGCAGCGTGGCGTCGAACTGCTCGATAGACTGGTTCATCCTGTCGATCGCCGCTTCGCCGCGTAGCTCGGCGGCTTCATTGAGCCGGTTGCTGATCTCCTCGATATCGGCCTTCACCAGGTCGGCTTTGGCCTGCTGCGAAGGCAAGTCGCCGGCCAAACTGACCGCCAGGTCAACCGAAGCCATGGCCATCTCCGCCACGGCGTCAATGCGTTCCTGGGTCAGCTCGACGCGGTCTTCAACAGCGCCGCGGGCGGTGCGATAGGCCCGGCGATCCGACCCGCCGGCAACCAGCAAGCCGATTATTAGCAAGCCAACGACAACTCCAATTATCCACTTCCAGGCGTTACTCATAACTGTCCTCTCCTAGATAGTCCAATCGCTACCTTCCAACCAGACCCCACCGGTCCCGCAGAGCCAGCTTGCTCTGAGATGGACCCGCTAAAGACCGGCGGGGTTCATCATCAAATCCCATCGCGCAGGATCGGGCAGGTCATACAATGGCCGCCGCCGCGACCCTTGCCCAGTTCAAAGCCGGCGATGGCGATGACCTCTACCCCGGCCTGGCGCATCCTGGAAATCGTGAAGGTGTTGCGCTCGTAGGAGACTACCACACCCGGCTCCAGGGCCACGGTGTTGTTGGCGTCGTCCCACTGCTCGCGCTGCATCTGGTACTCATCGCCGCCGGTCTCGACCGTGGTCAGCTTTTTCACGTTCAAGGCGTCGGCGACGGCATCCAGGAAGCTCTTCTCTTCGGTGACATGAAAGTCTCCCGGCTTGCTGCCCGGTCGCAGGCTGACGGCGCGAATGTTGTTCACCACTTTCGGGAAGATGGTGGCAATATCGCGATCCAGCAGCGTGAATACGGTGTCCAGGTGCATATGGGCGCGGTCCTTGGTCATCACCGCCACAATCACTCGCTCAGCCCCGCCATTCTCGAAAAGGGCCTTGGCGACCAGCTCGATCATGCGGGCTTGCGTGCGCTCGCTCATCCCGATCGCCACCACGCCGTTTCCAATGGGCTGCACATCGCCGCCTTCCAGCGATGACCGGCCAAAGTCCTGGATGTTGAAACCGCCGTCCTCGCCTTGCTGCGGGTACCAGAATTCAAAGCCGGCGTCCTGGAACATGGGGTGATAGCGGTAGATGGTCAGCATGTTCAACGCCTCGCGCCGGCGGGCGGGCCAGAACATGGGATTGACCGTCACCCCGTTGTAGATCCAGCACGACGGATCGCGCTGGAACAGTGTGTTGGGCACGGGCGGGATGACAAAGAAGCCGGGATCATCCACCGCCGCCGCGCCCAGGGAAACCCCTCTGGCGGCCGGCAGGTCAAAGCCCATCGTCTCCATCTCGCCCACGGTCAGGCCGCCTACCAGATGCTTGGCCAGAACATCCGGCTGCATTCTATTGAGGAAATCGCGCACTTCGTCAACCAACGACCAGCCGACGGTGTACTCCGACGCCACCAACTGAATTACGTTGCGCCGGCCCTCTTCTGACGCGGCCAACGCTTCCTTCAACAAATCCACGTGGTAGAAGACCTCCACGCCGCGCTCGCGCATGGCCTTCACAAACTGGTCATGCTCCCACTGCGCGCGCTCCACCCACAACACATCGTCGAACAGCAGGTCATCGTGATTGCTCGGGGTCAGCCGTTTCAGGCTCAGGTCCGGCCGGTGCACGATTACCTTGCGTAGTTTGCCAACTTCTGAATTAACGCCGAACTTCTCCATAACTAATCTTCCTTTCTCCAGAGTATTGTTGCTGCAATGCGTTCAATCTGAGCCCCTGTGCGGGGCCACGTTCGTGCCGGCCTGCCCGGCGACGATTTGCTCGATATCTTCCAGCGACCCGATGGCCGCCCGCTTGCCCGTCCTTTCCACAAATTGAACCGCGGCCTGCACCTTCGGGCCCATGGAGCCGGCCGGGAATGAATAGGAGTTCAGCTCCTGTGGAGTAACCCAACCCAGCATGCGCTGTTCCGGCTTGCCCCAATCCAGGTAGACGCCCTTCACATCCGTGGCGATCACAAACAGGTCTGCATCAACTTCTCGGGCCAGCAACTCGCTGGCCAGGTCCTTGTCAATGACCGCCTCGATGCCGGTCAGCCAGCGTTGTCTGTCCGGGTCATACATCGTGGGGATGCCGCCGCCGCCGGCGCAGATCACGACTGTCCCTTTCTCCAGCAGCCACCTGATCGGCCGGATCTCAAAGATCCGTTTTGGCAGCGGAGAAGGCACAACCCGGCGCCACTTCGCCCCATCCTGCTTAAACACCCAGCCTTTTTCGCCTTTCAGCCGGTCCGCTTCTTCTATATCGTATACCGGGCCGACAAACTTGGTCGGGTTTTGAAAGGCCGGGTCTTTGGGGTCCACCTCGACCATGGTCAGCAGGGTGGCGAAGGGGGTCTCAAAGGGCAGCAGGTTCCCCAACTCCTGC
>CAYVQP010000204.1:0-3214 GCA_964452775.1 uncultured Ardenticatenaceae bacterium
TGTGCATAAGATAGCCAAAAAAGACTTGCGGAACGGGAACAAATGTTCTATAATGTCTCCTAAGCCTGACCCGGCCCATTCTCTCTACAACAGGTAATCCACACCGGCGGCCCGCCGCCAAAGGAGACGCACCATCATGCAAAAGATCACCCCGCACCTCTGGTACGACACACAAGCCGTGGAAGCGGCCGAACTTTATACCGCTACCTTTCCCAATTCGCGCATCAACTTCCAGACCACCATCAGCGACGTCCCCTCCGGCGACAGCCAGATAGTCGCCTTCACCATCCTGGACTACAACTTTATGGCCATCAGCGCCGGCCCATACTTCCAGCTCAACCCTGCCATCTCCTTCCACATTAAGTGCCTGAGCGTCGAAGAGGTAGACCGGCTGTGGGAGCGGCTCTCCCCCGGCGGCATGGCCCTGATGGAGCTGGGCGAATATCCCTTCAGCAAGCGCTTTGGCTGGCTGCAAGACAGGTACGGCGTCTCCTGGCAGATCATTCTCGACGACAGCGACCCGGCGCAACGGGTGCGGCCGGTGCTGATGTTTACGCAGGCAGCCTGCGGCCGGGCCGAGGAAGCGCTGAACTACTACGCCCAGGTGTTCCCCGGCTCCCAGGTGCAAATCGTGTCCCGCCACGAGGCCGGCGACGGCCCCGACGCGCCCGGCACGCTGCAATACGGCCAGTGGTTCGTCGCCGGCCAGGAGTTTGGCGCGATGGACTCCGCCCACGCGCACGCCTTCACCTTTAATGAAGCCGTCTCCCTGATGGTCAGTTGCCGGGACCAGGCCGAGATTGACTACTACTGGGAACGCCTCTCCACCGTGCCGGAATCAGAACAATGCGGCTGGTGCAAGGACCAGTTCGGCGTCTCCTGGCAGATCATCCCCGAGAACCTGAGCGAGCTGATGGGCCGGAACCCCGCCAAAACCACCCCGGTCCTGTTGGCCATGAAGAAGCTGATCATCGCCGACCTGGAAGCAGCCGGCGCTGAGTAACTTGTAGAACGCCAGAATCCCGGAAACTTCTGAGTTTCCGGGATTCTTATCCGCGACTCGTCAAGACCTGGCAGGTTTTCTGAAACCTGCCAGGTCTGCTGAACTGAAAACCTGCCAGGTCTACTAATCCCGGCGTCCTATCTACCCATACTCTCCCGCAGAGCGTTACTCAACACGGACACATCCTGCTCCAGCTCGCGCACGTTGTTGCTCAGCTCCTCCACCAGGCGATAGGCGATGGTCGGGTCCTCCTGGATGCGGCGCATGAAGTTTCGCTTGTCAATCGTCAGCAGCCGGCTTTCCCGCCTGGCGCGCGCGCTGGTCGTGAAGCCCTCGTTGCCAAACAGCGCCCTGACCCCCAGGAATTCGCCCTCCCTGGCCAGCTTGATGGGCACTTCAATACCCCCTCTCTCCAGGTACACCTCTACCTCCCCCTCCAGGATGACGAACATGCAGTTCCCGGCTTCCCCCTGCCGGAAAACCAACTCCCCGCTCTGATAGAGCCTGCCCAAAGCGCCTTCCTTCATCATGCCCTCCTGACCATCGAAGCGCCCAGATACCACAACAGCCGGCCCCACAGGGCGGGATGGAACAGCCGGCGAATGATGTCCCGATATGGCGCGCTGCCCGTAAACATATCCCACATGACCCCGCTCATCCGGCGTTGATCGGCCTCCTTCTCCTGCTCGTGAACGACCATATTCAGCACGCCGCGCATGGCGAAGCGCCGGGGCTTGATCAGGCTGACCATCGAGAAGAGCCGCTTGCCCGCCTGATTATCCTCCTCCATGCTCTGCACCATACGCCAGTAGTGGGCCTCAAAGTCCGCCTCGCTGATCCCATGTGAAATGGCTGTCGAAGCGGCGTACTTCGCCGCGCGATAGGCGGCCCCGATGCCGTCCTTGTATAGCCGGGAAATGCCGCTATCGCCGAGGAAGACCATCCGGTCCGCGTAGGGGTGAAAGGCGCCGGTGAAGTTGATGCGCGGGGCGCAATGGCAGACAAAGCCTTCCGGCTCCCAACCCGGCGGCATGCAAGCGGCGACTTGCGGAGAATGGAGGAACTGCTCGAACACCTCATTGGCGATGACGTCTCCCAGCAGGCAAACGGTGACGTAATTGCCCTTCGGCACAATGGCGGCGAAATCAAGCCCCGGCAAATCCAGCAGGAAGAAATGGATGGTATGCACCCCCAAATGGCGCTCAATCTCCTCCCGGCCGACGTAATACTCGCGGATGAACAGCTTGGTCACTTCCGGCGGTTTGAAGCCGGTCACGATTGGCTCGAAGAACTTGAGGGCGTTCGAGTTCACGCCTGTGGCGACCGCCAGCAAGTCGTAATTCTGCGGCTCGCCCTGGCGCGGCTTAATCTGCACGCAACCATCGCCGCGAGCCACGTCGCTAATGCGCCCGCGAATATGGCGCGCCCCCTTCTTGACCGCCTCGTCGAGCAGATAGCCATCAAAACTGCTCCATTCTAATGCTCTCATTCCCAATGGGCCGGCCCCGCGAAATACCGCCCCGATGCGCTTCTCCAGCTGGGGCGTCTCGAAGCGCGTGCTGCCCACGTCGGTGTGCAGGACGTAGGTATCTACCCCGCGCTGCACCACGGTGGCCGGGAACCGGATCCCCTCGACGGCCAGCAACTGGATCAGGCTCTCCGAAATGATGCCGGCGCACATGTTGCAGCCGGGCGGCCCGACAAGCGAGAAATCGCGCGGCTCGTAGATGTCTACCTGAAGTTGCAGGTCCACCTTCTCGGCCAGGTCCAGCAGGAAGTAGCCGAACATCGAGCCGGCCGGCCCGCCGCCCATTACGGCCACCCGCGATCCGTCCGTTAAAGTGAGGGGAGAGGCGTCCTCGAGTTGTGCGGACCAGCTATCCATGGAGCTTAGAGTGGTCATAGTTCTCCTCACATCACCGGAATCCGGCTCCCGCTTACCTTGCCCCGGCATGGCAGCATATTAGCCGCTATCGGCCCCCCAAGACATCAACCCTGCGCCGCAACAGGGATGAAAAAAGGATGATCTTTTAGCTCCCCGCCGGCCCAGACCCACCTTCCGGCGTAGCCCCGGCATCCTTGCCGGGTCTTTCTCTCAAGCTCAAGAATCCCGGAAACTTCTGAGTTTCCGGGATTCTTAGACATCAGCGAGCGTTTTTCTCACGCGAAGCCGCGAAGAACGCGAAGGAAGAAAAACTCCCCTCTTCTTCG
>CAYVQP010000205.1:0-3143 GCA_964452775.1 uncultured Ardenticatenaceae bacterium
GGCCAAGCTGCTCGGCATGTAAGCTGCCGGCTCGTTTCGTTTCCGGTCCGGCCGCCGCTTTGCCGCAAGGCATCCGGGTTGGTGAGGATGGGCCGGCATCCTCTCAGACCTTGATATGATAAAGGAGTTTCAATATGAGCAAGGATGAAAAGAACATTGTCATCGTGGCTGCCTATATGGCCACTGAGCCGGCCGCGAAGAACTTCGACCAACTTGCCCAACTGGTGAAGGAGAAGAAGGTCAAGAGCGACGGCATGATTCTGGTTGAGAAGGACATGGATGGCCGGCTGCGCGTCAGCGAGACCGGCGACCATCTCGGCCGGAAGGGAGCGGAGTGGGGCGGCGGAATCGGGTTGCTGGTCGGTCTCTTCGCGCCGGCAATGCTGGCCAGCATCGCCGTAGGCGCTGCGGCCGGCGCTGTGGTCGGCAAATTCGCCAAGAACAAGATCGTGGACGGCATGGAAGAAGGCCTGGGTAAGAACCTCAAGCCGGGCCAGGCCGCGATCCTGGCCATCGTCGAAGAAGGGGATCGCCTGGCGGCGGAACAGGCGTTGGTAGACTCGCCGGTCAAATCGGTGGCCGTCATGGAGGAGGGCGGCGCAAAGGGTCTCAGGGCGGCCCTGGAAGAGGCTCGCGGCAAGTTCAATCCTGACCGCACCGTGCTGCCGATCCCCGATCGCAAATTCGGCGGGGCAATTGCCCGCACCATGGACGAGGCGGTTGCCGATTATAGCTTCATCCCCGGCCCGCAGGCTCCCGAGGGCGCGCCGAACGTGCTCATCGTCCTCATTGACGACGCCGGGTTTGGCGGTCCGGAGCCTTTTGGCGGCGAGATCCACACCCCGACCCTGGAGCGAATCCAGCAGATGGGCCTGACCTACAATGCTTTCCACGTGACCGCGGTATGTTCGCCAACCCGGGCGGCAATGCTCACCGGGCGCAACCATCACCGGGTCGGCATGGGCGGCATCGCCGAGTTTCCGGGGCCGTTCCCCGGCTACACCGGCACGCGGCCGCGAAGTTGCACCGCGCTGCCCCGCATCCTGAAGGAAAACGGCTACGTCACCGGCGGTTTCGGCAAGTGGCACATGACGCCGGGTCGGGAGATAGGGCCGGCCGGTCCCTTCGAGCATTGGCCGCAGGCCTGGGGCTTCGACCATTGGTGGGGTTTCCTGACCGGCGCGGCCGGCCAATATGACCCGGTTATCACCCAGGACAACTCGGTGCTCGGCGTCCCCGAAGGCAAGGATGGGAAACTGTACTACTTCCCGGACGACATTACCGACAAGACCATCGAATGGCTGCACGCCGTCCGTGGGCACGACGCCCGGAAGCCGTGGTTCGTCTACTACTCCACCGGCGCAACCCACGCGCCGCATCATGTGGCGAAGGAATGGGCCGACCGCTACAAGGGCCAGTTTGACGACGGCTGGGATAAGTACCGCGAGAGGACCCTTGAACGGCAAAAGAAGCTCGGCATTGTCCCGCCGGACACCGAACTCGCCCCTCGTCCCGATCCCTACCCGGCCTGGGATACGCTGAATGACGCCGAGAAGAAGCTCTACGCGCGCCAGATGGAAGTCTTCGCCGGCTTCTCCGAGAACACCGACTGGAACGTGGGCCGGCTGATTGACGAGATCGAGGCCATGGGTGAGCTGGATAATACCCTGGTTATCTACATCTGGGGCGACAACGGCGCGAGCATGGAGGGCACGACCACCGGATCGTTCAACGAGACGACCTTCTTCAACGGCATCGTGCTGAATGCGGAAGAGCAGCTGGCGCTGATTGACAAATGGGGCGGCATCGAAGAGCTTGGCGGCGAGTACACCGCGCCGCACTTCGCCGCGTCCTGGGCGCACGCAAACAACACCCCCTTCCGATGGGGCAAGCAGATGGCCAGCCATCTGGGCGGCACGCGCGACCCGATGGTCATCGCCTGGCCGAACCGCATCAAGCCGGACAGCGAGGCCCGCAGCCAATTCACGCATTGCATTGATGTCGCCCCGACTGTGCTGGAGGTGATTGGCATCCCCGAGCCGAAGGTAGTGGACGGGATTGAGCAGGAACCGATGGACGGCGCCAGTTTCGCCTATACGTTCGACGACCCCAAAGCGGCGGAGCGGCACACGGTGCAGTACTTTGAAATGTACGGCAGTCGCGCCATCTACAAAGACGGCTGGTGGGCGTGTGCACGGCTCGACAAGTTGCCATGGGACTTTTCGCCCGCGACCCTCGCCCGGTTTAAGCCGGGGAGTGGTTACAACCCCGAAGATGACCCGTGGGAACTCTACTACCTGCCGGACGACTTCAGCCAGGCGCATAACCTGGCCGCGGACAATCCGGCGAAGCTGGCAGAACTCAAGGAACTCTTCTGGCAGGAGGCGGAGCGCAACCGGGCGTTGCCGCTGCTCGGCGGCCTCTCGGCATTCTTCGGCATCCTGCCGCCGATGCAGACGGTCACTCGCTACAGCTTTGCCGGCGATGTCCAGAATGTGTCCACCACCGTAATCCCACGCATCTACGGACGTTCCTACGCCATCGAGGCCGAGCTGGAAGTCCCGGAGGGCGGGGCTGAGGGTGTGCTGTGCGCGTTCGCCGACTTTATCGGCGGCTTCGCCCTGTGGGTTGATGAGAACGGTCACCTGATCCATACCTACCAGTTCCTGGGCGTGGACACCTACAAGCAGGTCTCGACGGAGCCGATTCCGACCGGCGACGTGAGTGTGAAGATGCTGTTCGAGATTGATGAGCCGAGGCCGGGGGCCGGCGGTAATGTGACGCTGTGGGCTAACGGCAAGCAAATCGGTGAAGGCCGGATGCCGCACTCGGTGGCAATGCTCTTCACAACCTATGCCGGCATGGACATGGGCCGCGACAACGGCGGCGTGGTGGACCTTGACTACGAGGACAAAGCGCCATACGCCTTCACCGGCAAGTTGAAGCAGGTGGTCTTTGATTTGAAGCCGGCGCACATGGAGGCGGAGCAGGATCTCCACCACCATGCCGCGGTGCATGCCGTCGCGGCAGGCGTCGCCGGCTAACGTCGCAGGGTGATCTGAGGGAATAAGAAGTCCCGAAAGGTCCTGGTCCGGCCGCTGCTTTGCCGCAAGGCATCCGGGTCGGTGAGGATGGGCCGGCAT
>CAYVQP010000206.1:0-3132 GCA_964452775.1 uncultured Ardenticatenaceae bacterium
ACCGGAAAACGGTCGGCGACCAGAGCCCGCAAGCTGGCCCAGTATCTGGCCTTCGGTCGCGGTCGCCAGGCGGAACAGATGCAACGGCCGCAGCGCGGTCAGTGGTTGGACGAAAACGGCCGGCTCCGCACCCACGAAGAGGTACTGGCCTGGGTCAACCAGCAGGGGAAAGAAAAGCAGTTTACCCACCAGTTTATTCTCTCAGTCAAGGACTACCCGCTCACGCCGGAAGCCTTCAACCAGGCCATGGGCGCCTCCAGCGATCTCTTTTCGGAATGGCGGCTCATCAGCCACGACGACGGCCACTATCCTCATGCCCACGCCCTGGCCTTCAGACACGAAGAAGTGCAGCTCAAGTCAGAGGCCTTCCGCGAATGGTGGCTGGGGGTGCGCCGAGCTCTGGAACTGGAGCGGGATCTGGCTCAGGCTCTGCAGCGCGAGCTGCAGCACGAGCAGACGCTCAAGCGCACTCAAGAGTACGACCAACCTGACCTGCAAATAGTCCCGGAAGATTCACAGCAGAGCGAAAAGATGCTGGAACTGTCCGAAGCACCTGCTGACGATAGCCTTGCCAAAGAACAAGGGCGTCAGCATGGATTTGGATTGGAGTTGTAAATGGATGCCTTGAAACAGCTACCGCAGCAATGGCGCTTTGCTCGCCGGCAAAAGCAGCACCGCCTGGCTCAGGGTCGGTTGACGACCGAGGAAGCGGCTGTCCGGCTCTCGGTCGAGGGGCATATTCCCCTGGCCGCTGTCCCAGGCCGCAAAGACAACCGTCTTGTCGCCATCCCGGCAGACGGGGCCGGTCACCTGCTACTGGTCGCCCCACCTGACAGTGGTTGGCGGGAACAACTGGCAATGACCCTGGCCCAATGGCCGGCGGCCGCCCTGGTTGTCGATCCGGGTGGATATCTCTACCGGCAAACCGGCTACTTACGGCAGACGGCCTGGGGCAAGGTGTATGCCATCCCCGGCTACCGCTTCAATCTGGGCCGCTATTATCCCTTATGGAATGCGGATGCGGCCAGGCGCCTGCTCGACTTCCTCATGCCGCCTGTGCCGGCCGGCGAAGAGTGGTTGCTGACCCACCTGGTAGCGTTGGTGCAAGCCCTGGGCTGCTATAGCCTTCACCACAAGCGGAATCCGCTGCAGGTGTTGCTGGATGCGGCCAACACCGACTTGCTGCGGGTGCTGGCCGCGCTTGAGACCGTTACGCTGGCCGGGTACCATGCCCGGCGTTTTACCAAAGGGCTGCCGGACTGGTTGGCTCTTGAAGACCCGGACGTATTGCACTGCTTTACGTTTTTCACCTGGCATTTGCAGCGCTACCAGAAAGTGTATGCCTCATTTGCCATGGATCAGGGGGAAGACGTCATACCTCTTACCTGGATCCAAAAGAAGGGCAGCCTTTACCTCACCTTCTCGCTGGCCCAACTACCCGAGCAGTCTGGACTGGCGGCGGCGCTGGTAGATGGGCTGTTCCGCTATCACCAAACCCATGGCTGCTACGAGAATCTCCTGTTGGTGATGGATGCGGCCTTCGCTAGGCAGCTGCCACCCATTGAGCAACTGTTGATAGAAGCGGCGGCTTACGGCGTCACCGTGATCCTGACGGCCGATTCCCTGCTAGACCTCCATCTCCTTGCCGCCGATACCGACGGAGCTGCTCTGGCCGGGCGCTTCGCCCATCAGCTATGGTACCCGCCGTATGACCGGCAGACGGCCGCCCACATGGCCGGGCTCTATGGCACACGGCTTCAGCAACGCGGCGAGACGATGGAAGCGCTGGCCCCGGAGGAGTTGCTGGCCTGGCCCAGAGTACAGGTGTTGGTTTACACGCGCCGGGAACGGCCGTACCGCTTTCTGGCGCAACAGGTGACGATGCCCGCTGACCTGCCAATTCTGGCGGCGCCGGCCCGTCCCAGACTGACGCCAGAGCCGCGCGATCATCTGGCCTGGCTGCCGCTTCATTTGAGGCTGACCGCCTGGGCGACCGAGCTGCTGGACGACCTTGTTGTGTGGGAAGACCATCTGGCCGCAGATGAGCGCGCGCTAGAGGAGGACGCGGTCCCCGCGGACAAGCTTGTCCGAGCCCGGCCTGCAAAACCGGCCGTCACAGACGGCATCCAGGTCCCCTTGCCATTTCCCTCACCCGAAGAGGATGGGCGACCGGCTGCTCCGGCTGAAGAGAAAGCTCCCCCAACCCGTCCAGGCAGGACAAAGTTGCGCTAGCCGGCTTAGATTCCCGATCGTGCCGGCCGATAGCCTCAGCGAGATGAGCCGGCACTTATCGCCGCTCACTCGCCCCGTACAAACGGGGGACAGTGACTGGCCTTCAAGGAGATTTCTGCATTGCGTTCACAACTTTTCGGTTTCGTTGTCCAGTCACAATTGATCTATGAACTGCTTCTGGACTGCGCGTTGCACCAGGCGGTGACAGTCATGAAGCAATACCTTGTCGAGCACGGGGCACTGGTTCCTACCGAACCGGCGACCCCGGCGAGGCTAATCCATTACCTCGATGACCCGCTGACCGTCGGCCTTGAAGCGTACTTGAATGAGTGGGCGGAAGAGATTGTGCAGATGGTGCAGGCGGTAATGTCGCAGCATAACCTGAATCATTCATGGCTGCGTATGGAGGAACTGAAAAGATCCCTCGCCTGGCTTTGGCCGAATTTCCGGGAAACGACGGTCATGGGTCATTTCGTTTTCTCGACGACGATCGAGAACGGCATCCTGCTGACCGTTACTTTGGGCTGGAATCCGGGTGCGCAGTTGCCGGACATCGAATTGACTGACACCTTCATCCCAGGCTACATCCGCCGGCTGGAGAAGTTGGGCTATCAGTATGACGTCCTCTCTTTCCCGCTTAAAGCAGATGAGAGGGCGCCCACACCTAGAAGAAAGCGACCGCGCATGGACACCTCGCGGAAGCTGAAGGAGCTGGTAGCTTATCGAGCTGAGCATATCCAGCGGAACCTTGTCGGCATTGACAAAATGCAGGCCTGCGCCGACAAGAACCTGGCCCTTCAGACGGTGAAGAAGTATGCCCCTACCCTCTACGACCGCTGGTATGACCCGACTTATGAGGGAGATGTGCATTGAATTGACCCGGCTCAGTGCCGCCTACTA
>CAYVQP010000207.1:0-3113 GCA_964452775.1 uncultured Ardenticatenaceae bacterium
CACCCTTATATACGATTTCACGAACAGCCATGAGACGGCCAATGCGCTGGCGCAGCTGCTGGAGGTGCCGCCGCTGAACGTCATTTACGATGGCGGGCCGGCCGGGGAGTACGACGTACTGATCATTATTGGGGCCGACTCAATCCTGGCCCCGCCTACCCCCACCTCGACGCCTTGGTGATCTTCTCGCTAATTAAGGACAAAACCCCGTAGGTCTTTCACGAGTCTACCGCCGAGCGAGCATACTCAGCAAGGCCTGCGGGGTTTCCGTAATGATCCAGCGAGAGAAACTCCGTATGTCAAAATCCTGGTCGTCATTGCGGCCATTGACATGATGGCGTATAGTTTGCCCGCTACCGTGTCCACAGACTCCCATCGTGTCATAACTCTTGATATCGAATGATCAAACCATCTTGACCCACAGGCCGCCGGAGGCCCCGCCGGCTTTTCATCTCCTGGCCAAGCCGACCGGCGCAATTTGCAACCTGGATTGCGCCTACTGCTTCTTCCTGGACAAAGAGGTCTTCTATCCCGGCAGCAAATTCCGCATGAGCGAGCCGGTGCTGGAGCAGTACATCCGCCAACTCATCGAGTCGCACCAGACGGATAGCGTCAACATAGCCTGGCAAGGAGGCGAGCCGACGCTGATGGGGCTGGATTTTTATCGGCGCACCATGGACCTGGTCGAGAAGTACCGGCGGCCGGGCATGACTTTTCTGCATACGATGCAGACCAACGGCACGCTTCTGGACGACGAGTGGGCCGCCTTTTTTGGCGAACACAACTTCCTACTGGGCATCAGCATTGACGGCCCGCGGGCATTGCACGACGTTTACCGCGTGGATAAGGGGGGTAAGCCGACCTTCGACAAGGTCATGCGCGGGCTGCGGCTGTTGCAGAAGCACGGCGTAGACTACAACGTGCTGACCACTGTCAACCGGGTCAACGGCGACTACCCGCTGGAGGTCTACCATTTCTTACGTGACGAGGCGGGGGCAACTTGGATGCAGTTCATCCCTGTCGTGGAGCGCATCAACACCGACGGCCTGACTCTTTTCCAGGAGGGGACCACCGTCTCCGATCGGTCGGTGGGGCCGGAGCAGTTTGGCCGCTTCCTGAGCGCAATCTTCGACGAGTGGGTGTGCCGCGACGTGGGAACGATCTATGTACAGACCTTCGAGGCGGCGTTGAGCAACTGGCTGGGGCTGGGCAACTCCGGCATGTGCGTCTTCAACGCCACCTGCGGCGCGGGGTTGGCTATCGAGCACAATGGCGATCTCTATTCGTGCGATCATTTCGTGGAGCCTAATTATCTGTTGGGCAACATCCAGGACACGCACATGATCGAGCTGGTGGCCTCGCCACGGCAAATCAAGTTCGGTCTGGACAAGCGCGACACACTGCCGCGCTACTGCCGGGAATGCGACGTCCGCTTCGCCTGTCATGGGGAGTGCCCCAAGAATCGCTTCATTTTGACGCCGGAAGGCGAGCCAGGACTCAATTATCTGTGCGCCGGCTTCAAGGCCTTCTTTCACCATGTGGACTTCCCCATGAAGCTCATGGCCGGGTTGATCCGGCGCAATCGCGAGGCGGGGGAGGTGATGCAGATTCTGCGGCGAGCCTTCACGGGCGTTGAGCGCAACGATCCCTGTCCCTGCGGCAGCGGTCTCAAGTTCAAGCAGTGCCACGGCCGGCCGCAGCCGGCTTCAAGTTCGAGGCCGTTGCCCGCACCGCAATCCCGGTCCGGCGCAGCAGCAGGTTAGATTTCATTGGCCGCCAATATGGAGAGAGTATCATGCCCAACGGTAAGCCCAACATCTTGATCATCTGGGGCGATGACATCGGCATCACCAACCTGAGTTGCTACAGCGACGGCCTAATGGGCTACCGCACGCCCAATATCGACCGCATCGCCAACGAAGGCATGCGCTTCACCGACTCCTACGGCCAGCAGAGCTGCACCGCCGGCCGGGCCGCATTTCTCACCGGGCAGAACCCTTACCGCACCGGCCTGACCAAGGTGGGCATGCCCGGCGCGGACATAGGCTTGCAGGCTGAGGACGCCACCATTGCCGAGCTGCTCAAACCACTGGGCTATGCCACCGGCCAGTTCGGCAAGAATCACTTCGGCGACAAGAATAAGTACCTGCCCACCGCCCACGGCTTCGATGAGTTCTTCGGCAACCTTTATCACCTCAACGCCGAGGAGGACCCGGAGAATGTGGACTATCCGCCCGAAGCGGAGTTCCCCAACTTCAAGAAGATCTTCGGACCGCGCGGCGTAATCCATTCCTGGACCACGGAGGAAGACGATCCCACCGAGCATCCGCGCTGGGGCCGCGTCGGCAAGCAGCGCATCGAGGACACCGGCCCGTTGAACAAGAAGCGCATGGAAACATGCGACACCGAGTTCCTGGCTGCGGCCCAGGAGTTCATCAAGCGCGCCCACGATGATGACCAGCCCTTCTTCGTCTGGTTCAACACCACCTGGATGCACTTCCGCGTCCACCCGCCGGAGCATGTGCTGGGCCAGGCCGGGCGCTGGCAGTCCTTTTATCACGACGTGATGGTGGAGCACGACAAACACGTGGGGCAGTTGTTGGACCTGCTGGACGAGCTGGGCATCGCCGAGGATACCATTGTCATGTACTCGACCGACAACGGCCCGCACATGAACACCTGGCCCGACGGCGCGATGACCCCGTTCCGCAACGAGAAGAACTCCAACTGGGAAGGTGCCTTCCGCGTGCCGGAGTTGGTACGCTGGCCCGGCAAGATCGCGGCGGGTGTGGTTTCCAACGAGATCATCAGCCACACCGACTGGCTGCCCACCCTGCTGGCCGCAGCCGGCGAGCCGGAGATCAACGCCAAGCTGAAGCAAGGCCACCAGGCTGGCGACAAGCACTTCAAGGTCCACATCGACGGCTACAACTTCCTGCCCTACTTCACCGGCCAGACGGACAAGGGGCCGCGCCAGGGGATCATCTACTTCTCCGACGACGGCGACCTGGTTGGGCTGCGTTACGACAACTGGAAGTTTGTCTTCGCCGAGCAGCGCGTCCAGGGCACGGTGATGATCTGGGCCGAGCCCTTTACTTTCCTGCGTGTGCCCA
>CAYVQP010000208.1:0-3063 GCA_964452775.1 uncultured Ardenticatenaceae bacterium
AGATGCCATCGTCGTAGAGAACGTAGTCCAGCGGTTGCGCGTCTTTGCATTGGCGGTTGCCGCGCGCGTCGTAAAGGGTGGTTCCGTTCAATTCATGCCTGGTTGCCATTGGTCTGTCTCCTGTGTCTTGCTACTCAATACACTGGAATTATAGCGCAGTTATTAACTGTTGTCAACTAGGAATTTGCTATTGACAGTTAATAACAGCCGGTTTATAATGACAGCATCTTGGTTAATAGTCTGGAGGTGCAGTGTGGCGAAAACTGATGAGGTAAAGACGATATCAGCCCCGCCCGAGTTTTGGGACGCGGTTGATGAGGCGGCTCTGATGGCCGGCGGCATTGGCCGCTCAGCCTTTATCCGCTTGGCGGTGACTGATTACCTAAAAGAGTACACGGCGTCAAAGGTTGGGCAGTGGCTAAAGAAGACAACGGCTCAGCCAGCGTAAGAGCGCCGGGTAAATAGCTCAAACGACAATGACCCGCCGCTGCGATGCCTCCAGACATTACGCAGTAACGGGCCATCTTGTCACCGTCTTCGTCCGTGTTGCACCAGGCGAAGGCGGGTTGCACAACTGACTGGCGTCAGGGAGTGCCTAAGAAAGAAATGCTAGAAAGACCTGACAACCCTGGACTAGCAGGCCCAGAATCACCAGCACGACGAAGAATTGCAGCATCGAACGCACGGAGGCGGTTTGGTGTACCAGCCGCTCTTGTTGCAGATGCAAGGCGTTCAGCCATTGAACGATGGCGCGCTGGTAGACTTCCGGCTCTGCGCCGGCGTCAGGGATGGGGGGTAGGGACGGCGCCGGCTTTTTCTTGGTGGCCGTCTTCTCCCAATCGCGCAGCATTTGCTGCTCAGCGCGCGAGAGTTGGGGGCGGGGTCGCTGGTTATCGTCTTGATTCGTTTCGGGGGGCATGTCGACCTCCGCATATCACCGCCTGGTCTGTTTTGGGCGGTAGAAAGCCACCGAAGGGACTTGAACCCTTAACCTCACGCTTACGAAGCGGGGCCGGCGGCCCTGGAAGTCAACGCAGGCATATTATCAAACTGAATCCAAGTCGTCGAGGCGGTCGTAGTTGCGATTGTACTGACGCACGTCTTCCGGCGTTGACTGGATGTATTGCTGAATCATGGCGTCAGACTTCCAGGCGAGGGCGTCCTGGATGGCCTTGTGGGGAGCGCCGGCGAGTAGCATCCGCTTCACTTTGGCATGGCGGAATGCGTGGGGGTTGGAATGACTGACGCCGGCCCGCTCGCCAATGCGCTTGAATATCTGGTATGCGCCGGCGCGCTTGAGCGGTTTGCTGTCGCTGGTCAGCCAAAAGGCGTTGTGGGGCAGATGGGCGGGGCGGGTGTACTGGTAGCGATGCAGCGCCTGAGCTGCCCGCTCCTGGAAGAATATCCACAACCATTCGTCAATCTTTTCGTCGAAAACGAACGCGCGGCCTTCCCACCGGCCTTCGACTTCGTAAAGCGTGGTGTTGTCGGTGGTCATGGAGATGAGGGCGTTGAGCCGGCATCCGGCGTCGCGCAGGGCCAGGATAAGCGCCTGGTCCCTGAGTGTGCGGGCGGCCTGGACCATGCGCTCGATGTCGCCAATCTCGATGTCTTTTTTGTCCTTCTTGGGCGGTTTGGGCAGGGAGATGCGAAAGGGGCTGGCCGAGATGTGGCGCACGGCGACAAGGTGGTTGAAGTAGGCTTTGAGCGACCGGGCGTAGCTGTCGGTGGTGTGGAGCGAGAGCTTGCGGCCCGGCCGGTGTTTGTTGTCCTGGCCGACCAGCCAGAGATACCAGCCGGCGATGTCGTCAGCGGTGACGGCTTCGGCCAGGCGGTCTTCTCCCAGGTATTCGATGAGGCTGGTCACGCCGCTGGTGAACCATTGGGGGGTGTTGGCTCCCCGCTGTTTCATGGCGATGACGATTTGCAGCCCTTCGGACAGCGTGACGGCTTGCATCTGTTCTCCCCTTACGAGACGACGCAATTTGTCGAGCATATGGCCTCCGGTGCAACACGGACTGGAGGCAGTTTAGCACAGTTGTTCGGGGTCATGGGTCATGGTCCCGAGTGAAAGTGTTGTGAAAGACGGCGGGCCGGGGTTGGATTTTGGCGAGGCAGCCCCGGCCCTGGTGATTGGTGCGCCGGGAAGAGGGCGCTTGCATTCAGGATAGCACGGCCGAGGGATTTTGTGACTAAAGCAAACGATTTGACGGTGGTTACTCTGGCGGTTGCGCTTGCGCTGGTGCTGTTGGTGCGGCATATGGCGACTGAGGCGGCGCGGTCTGCGTTTCTGCGGAGAGGGTATGAAGACATTCAGCGGGCGGAAGCGCATCACACGCGCACGGCAGGCGGCCTATGAGGACCGGATCGGCGAGATGGCCGGCATTGTGCAGCGGTGCGAGCTGCTGCTGCAGACGACTGAGGACCCGGATATTCGGCGGCTGCTGCGCGAGTGCCGGGACCGGGCGGAGCGGACGCGGTTGTGGCTTATCAGGGAACGGGACGGCGAGTACCGTTGACCTCCGGCGTGTGTCTTTCTGCGCGGCACAGCTATCCCAGCGCAGCAAGGCACATTCCGGCGGCCTGGTAAACCGCCGGGGAACCCTCCTTTGTGTGAGCCGGCATTGGCCTGGCGCGGCCGGCAGACATGTTTTTCTCCTTGCAGAGCCGGGCGGTAGACCTGCCCTAGCGGTCGGGGAACGGCCGCCCGGCGAGTTTTTGAGGTGACGAGATGGCTCAACTACCACGATTTGAACTACTGACGAGAGCGGCTGGCGCTGAAGCATGGACATGGCTACAGGACTATGCCGGCGAGTATGCCGAGGGCGTGAGCGAATCCGTCGACAGCGGGGCGACGCCGGAGCAGGTGTACCGCCATGTACTCGGGGAAGTCGGCTTGCACCGGGAGGCGCTGGCGCTGCGCTGTAAGTTGGCGGCGCGGCATCTGTGGTCTGAGCGTGCATCATGACATACCTGGCGCTGGTGCTCATCATGCTCATTTTGTGCGGCGCCGCGTTTCGGTTGGGAGACAGGCTGGGATACCAGCGTGGGCGCGATGACGCG
>CAYVQP010000209.1:0-2989 GCA_964452775.1 uncultured Ardenticatenaceae bacterium
TAGGAGATAGCGATGCGCCTCGGTTGCGACATCGGCGGCACCTTCACTGATTTCGTGCTTCTGGATGACCAGAGCGGCGAAATCGTGGTGCACAAGCGGCTCACCACCCCCGGCGACCCCTCCGACGCGGTGATGGAGGGCATCGCCGAACTCAGCCGGCGCATCCCCGCTTGCCCCACCCGGCTGAGCGAGGTGATTCACGGCACCACCCTGGTGATCAACGCCATCATCGAGCGCAAAGGGGCGCGCACCGGCCTGCTGACCACCGCCGGCTTCCGCGACGTACTCGAATTGGGCCGGGAGATGCGCTACGCCCCTTACGACATTTTCGCTCCCTTACCCCAGCCGCTCGTCCCCCGTCGCCGCCGGCTGGAAGTGACCGAGCGCATCCTCGCCGGCGGGGCGGTCCGGCAAGCGCTGGACGAAGAGCAGGCCCGCGCCGCCGTCCGGGAGCTGCTCGACGCCGGGGTGCAATCCATTGCCATCTGCCTGATAAACTCCTTCGCCAACCCGGCGCACGAGTACGCCCTGCGCCGCATCGTCGAGCAGGAGGCCCCCGGGCTGTCCCTCTCCATCTCTTACGAAGTCTTACCGCAGATCCGCGAGTACGAGCGCACCAGCACCACCGTCGCCAACGCCTACGTCAAGCCGCTCACCGAGGCTTACCTGCGCCGGCTGGAAACGCGGCTGGCCGCCGCCGGCTTCCGCGGCCGGCTGTTCATCATGCTTTCCAGCGGCGGGGTCACCTCCGTGGCCACCGCCGCCGACTTCCCGGTGCGCATCATCGAATCCGGCCCCACCGCGGCGGTCATCGCCAGCCAGCATTTCAGCCGCCTGTTCCAGCTGCCCGATGTCTTTTGCTTCGACATGGGCGGCACCACCGCCAAATCCTGCCTCATCCAGCACGGCGAAGTGAACATCGTGCCCACCTTTGAAGTGGGGCGGGTGCGCCGCTTCATGCGCGGCAGCGGCCTGCCCATTCAGGCCCCGGTGGTTGACCTGCTGGAAATCGGGGCCGGGGGCGGCAGCATCGCCCGGGTCAGCCGCACCGGCACCCTGCAGGTCGGCCCGCAGAGCGCCGGGGCCGAGCCGGGGCCGGTCTGCTACGGGCGCGGCGGCCGGGAACCGACGGTCACGGACGCCGACCTGCTGTTGGGTTACCTGGACGGCGACTACTTCCTCGGCGGCGAGATGTCCCTGGATGTCGCCGCCGCCTGGCGAGCGGTCGAGGAGCAAATCGCCGGCCCGCTGGGCATCAGCCCACTGCAGGCCGCCTGGGGCATCCACGAGCTAATCAACGAGACCATGGCCGCGGCGGCCAAGACGCACATCGCCGAGCGGGGCGGCAACCCCCATGCGGTGACCCTCATCGCCTTTGGCGGGGCCGGCCCGCTGCACGCCTACGGCCTGGCGCGCAAGCTCGGCGCGCCGCGCATCCTCGTGCCTCCCAACGCCGGGGTCGGATCGGCCCTGGGCTTTTTCACCGCTCCCCGCGCCTTTGACCTGCTGCGCAGCTACATCACGCCCCTGGAGCGGGCGGACTTCGCGGCCATCGAAGCGCTCTTTCAAGAGCTGGAGGCGGAGGGGACGCAAACCCTGCGCCGGGCCGGAGCCGGCGGCGAAATCCACTTCCAGCGAGCGGTGGATGCCCGCTTTGCCGGCCAGGGGGCGGAGACAACGCTCCCCCTGCCCGCGCAACCCTTCACCGAATTGGACGTGCCCGACCTGCGCCGGCGCTTTGACGAGCTTTACACCCGGCTGTACGGCCGCACCTACCCTGAGATAGCGGTGGAGTTCGTCAACTTTCGCGTCCGGGCCAGCCTGCCCCTGGCGCCGCTGCGTCTGTCCCGGCTGTCCGTCGCCGGCAACGACGTCGCTCCGGCCCGCAAGGGCGAGCGGCCGGCCTACTCCGCTTCCGCCGGGGGCTTCATCCCGCATGTGGTCTACGACCGCTACCGGCTACCCGCCGGGGCCTGCTTGGCCGGCCCGGCGATCATCGAGGAGCGCGAATCCACGGTGCTGGCCGGCGAAGGGGCCGCCATTCGCGTTGATGATTACGGCTTCCTGTGGATTGAGCCGGGGGCCGCGCCCACCCCACCCCTGAACAGGAGCGAGCCGTGAGAACGTTCGATCCGGTCACCGTAGAAATCTTGTGGCGGCGGCTGATCTCCATCGTGGACGAGGCGGACGCGGTCGTCGCCCGCACCGCCTTCTCCAGCCTGCTGCGCGACGCCCACGACTACACCTGCATGTTTAGCGACCGCCATGGCCGCGAGTTGGCGCAGGGCAGCCTGGCCACGCCGGGGCAGTCGGGCGCGATGGCCCTGGGCATCAAGAAGCTGGTGCACAGCCTGCCCGCCCACGCCTTCCATCCGCAGGATGTGTTCATCACCAACGACCCCTGGGCGCTGGCCGGCCACCTGAACGACATCTGCCTGCTCAGCCCCATCTTTTACCGCCAGGAGCTGACCGGCTTTGCCGCCTGCGTCCTGCACCACGCGGACATCGGCGGCCGGGTCTCCTCCGACAACCGCGATGTGTTTGAGGAAGGGCTGTTCATCCCGCTGGTCAAGCTGTACGACGCCGGCCGGCTGAATGAGCCGCTGCTCGACCTGATCCGGGCCAATGTGCGCACGCCGGAAAATGTCATCGGCGACATCCGCTCGCAGGTGGCGGCCAACCACGTTTGCAGCGAACAAATCTGCCAGATGCTGGCCGAGTACCAGCTTGACTCGCTGGACGGCCTGGCCGGGGAGATCATCGGCCGCAGCGAGCGCAGTATTCGGGCGGCCATCGCCCAGGCGCCGGACGGCCTGTACCGCGCGGAGGGACGCATCGAGCAGATGCCCGGCCGGGAGGATGTGGTGATCCGCGCGGCGGTGGCCATCGAGGGCAGCGACATCCAGGTAGACCTGGCCGGCTCCTCGCCGCAGGTGGAATGGGGCGGCAACGTGGTCTACAACTTCACCTACGCCTACGTGCACATGGC
>CAYVQP010000210.1:0-2917 GCA_964452775.1 uncultured Ardenticatenaceae bacterium
ACTCCCACCCAACCCGCCCATGTTGCCGCAAGCGGCAACGGCGGCAGAGCCGCCGGACCAGGCCCACCCGCCGCCCAATTATGCCGCACGTGTGCGAAGCGGTCGTGAGGGTTATGCGCATGTTCATGCGCATGATTGCGCCGGCACGTTGGTCCGAGATGATGCGTTTCTGAGGATATTGCACAGAGGGTTGGGAGAGGTCTAAATCGAGACAACAAGATAGGCGCATGATCTTGACCCGCGGCTGAGGCGCATAATCCTTTTCCTGATGCGGAAAGATTGTGCGCATCATCTTTTGCGTCATCGGAATGCCCTGTTCTTGGTGTTCCTGAAAGTTGCAAGACTGGGATTGACAGAGGGGTTGTACTCTGGTACGCTGGCGCTGATGATGCGGAAAATGACCCATCTTCACTCCCTTTATCAGAATGGTCGCGGTCGTCATCGCGCGTTGCATGCGGCCGCTGCCGGCCTGGCCGAGGCCGAACGGATCCCCTTCGCCGTTCTGCTTTTTCTCCTACTCGGCCTTCCATTGTTCTTGCAGCCAACCCTCTACACTGAGCTCAGCGCGATGCTGTGGTGGGCCAGGATCTGGACGCCGGTCTGGGTTCTCGTTACCGTTATGCTCTACGCCATCTTCTATCTGCCTCATGTGCCTGCCCAAATCGTGGGCGCTTCGGTAGACGCGATGGAACAGGCAGATCCGGAAGTCGAGTTCGTTCGTTTTCATGAGCGGGTGGAGGAGATCTGCCTGCAGGCATTCATCCCCACTATCCCTACCGCCATCCTCCGGCAGAAGACGACCGTTCACGCCCGTATCCATGGCGACCGCGCATGGCAAGATCGTTACCGCCGGCGCAGACTCCGGCTGCATGAGCTTGGCTTTCCCGCGCCCCGGCTTATTCCTCTCCTTTCTTCCTCCCGGGATTCCTCCGACTAACCTCCTCCTGACAGCATAGCGGGTATCTATTGCCGCCGGCTGCTGCCACAAACAGCAGCGGGCGGGTGCGCCTTGCCGCCACGGCAGGTAGCCGTTCGCTTGGCCTGAACCGACACATGCATGGGGTATGCTCGTTCGGCCTGCCCCCGAGAAATGGAGGATGTTCACACGATGACCACGCAGACCGTACAGGTCGACGCAACGTGCCAGGAACGATACGGCGTGACGCGCAGGAAAAACATCACGATTACCGGCTCGGCCCACCGGCAAATCGAGCAGTGGGCCGAGACAAACGGCGCCTACTTCAGCGTCGCTATTGAAACGCTGGCCCTGATCGGCCTGGGTATCGAAGAGGAGGCTCTGCTGCCGCGCCTCGTTGAGAACACTGTTGAGCGGGTGTTCCAACGCCAGTTCCATCGCCTGGCCAAACTGCTCGCCGTGACGGCGATTGCCGCCGCCGACGCCAATCTGAAGGTAGATGCGCTGCTGCTACAGGTCATTCGCCGGGAAGCCGCCGCCGATCCGGAACGGTTTGTGCAACACATGACCGTCAGCTCCGACCCGGCCGAGCGGCTTGACGCCCGTATTCGCCAAATGCGGGACGAGATGAAGGCTATGACCCACGCGCAGGCGCTTGCCCAACTCAAGGTATCCCTCGAAGACGTGCTGCTGCTTCTCGACTGGGCAGGAAGCGCGTCCGGCGAGGCGGAGGTGTGCGCGCTTCTGGCAGGCGCGAGGCTTTCGGGTCATCCCCACGGTCAGCTGGAGTACTCCGGAGAGCTATCCCTTCTGCTTTCTGGGCATTCCTCGGCGGAGTCTGGTGGCTGTGTCAGCAGTGGGCGTGAGGCTGGAGGGCGCCCATCCGGCGGACGGCATGCTGGAGTATCAGCTGTTCGTGGACGGCTTTCGAGAGATGGTGCGCCGATTGGAGCCGGTTGCGGTGCTCAGTTACGGCCCTCTACCGGCGGTCTGCTATGAGCTGGCGGAAGTCGTCGCCTACCCTACTCGTTGGCAGGGTGTCCGGTCTGCGAGAGTAAGCCATACTATGCGAAAGACAAAATGCGGGTGAAACCTTACTGTGCGAGTGATCCGATGATGTTTGGCAAAGCGACTATCGGCCGGTCAGACGGAGGAGTTAAAGAGCGACCTGCAGCTTCTCGCGAACCCATTGGTGAAGCAGATCTGAATCAGGAACACCTTCCGACTCAGCCATCCTCCGCACGGCTTCCATTTCTTCGGGTAGCAGATGAATGGTCACCTCCGCTCCTCGGACAAAGACTTGTTCGGATGCTTCTTCCAACTGCCCTTCGAAGTCTGTCAGGTCGTGGGTGTCCCAGAAAGTGGCTAATTCCTCAATCGAGTCTGTTTGCGGAATCTGTAGCTTCTTCATCATCTTTGCCAGGTTTGAAACCGTCTTCTTTCTTTGGTAGTCATCGGTCGAGCCGTCACCGGATATCCATTGCCATCAGGTAACTGAATAATAACACCAAACGGATAGCGACCGGCGGCTGTCTGACCCAAGACATAGTAGACAAGATTCTCGCCTTCAGATCGGGCCCGTTGCACAAATGACCTACCAAAGCAGACCTCTTCAACCTCTTCGGGGATGACCTGATGATGGGCGATGTGTTCAATCCGTTCTTGAGGCCAGATCAATCTGTGAATATGCACCCGAAATCTGGAAAAGAGAGTGGGGCAAGCGCCGGCCGGCTCAGCGTCGCCGACGAGACAATGGCTGCTCTGCGCACCATAGGGCTACTGGGGGAGATCTGGGAGAGCGCGGATGGGCTTTTCGTATACCCGAATGCTGAGGCTGCGCACGTCGGGCTGGCGGATGGGATGTAGCCAACTAGCCGGCGGCCGCTGGACCGGAGGTCGTGGAGGATGCATTATTGTACGTCGGGTAAGGGATTGACCTTTCAATGTGCCGGCTAAGACCAATCTCGCCTCAGGCATCGTGGCACAGCGACCATGAAGCAA
>CAYVQP010000211.1:0-2850 GCA_964452775.1 uncultured Ardenticatenaceae bacterium
CCGCGAATGACAATGTCGCTCCACTCGCGGTCCGGGGTGATCCGCAGAGCGTCGTTGTCGCCGACATCAATCGAGAGGTTGACAGTTTCCGCTGTCTTCGCCGCCATACGCTCGGTCAGTAGGCTCAGGAAGTGTTCGGCCGGCATCTCGCCATAACCCCTCGCGGTCCGCTCGATGTAGCCGTCAACGAGGGTGTCGAATTCAGCCTCGCTCATCTCCTCAAATCGTTTTGCTGTCATCCTGCTTCTCGCTGCAAACGCAAAATGCGTCTTTTCCACTCCGCATAATCCAGCGCCACCAACTCGTGCCCACTTTCCTGTATTCTAACCGCATCCGGGAACCGTGTCACCACCGCATCCAGCGTCCCTTCCACTGTGTCGCCGTTGATTTCCTCCCACGCCTGCGGCTGTAGCATCACCGCCAGTGTGTAGGGTCGTCCCTGTACGAACAGGCGCACGATGTAGAAATCATGCGAGAGCCGCGCTGAGACCTGTACGAAGTAGACCGACGCCTTGATGTCGCCCAACATCCCACTGACGATTAAGTCGCCCGCAGAGTAGCGCGCCTGGCGATCGGCCAAATCGTGGGCCTGAAACTGGACGCCGCTGTGCTGCAAATCGCGGAAGATTTCGACCTCAAAGGCGTAGCCGCGGGCGAAGGCGCCCCACCAGTACAGTAGATAGCTCACCAGGAGGCTGGCGCCGGGTAGATCCGCCTCACGCCAGCCGCGCTGCCGGCACACAGCTACGACCTGCCGGGCGTAGCCTGACCACAAGGCAGGGCTTTCGCCCTCAACGTCATCCAGGGCGAGGAGTGCGTGCAGGTAATCGTCAGCAAAGGCGCCATCGACTATCTCCAGGTAAAGGGCACGGAAAGTGTGATGGCCCTCGGTTGTCACGAGCAATGCCTGGTCCAGGAGGTCAAAGGCGGCGAACGCAACGCGCCAGGCCGCCTGTCCCCTCAGACGGCCGGAAAGATAGTCGATGACACGTTGCTCGTGGGTGGCCGTGAAGTTGGCCGGTAATTGGATCTCCAGCAAGGGTCTTCCTCAGCTCAGGACACGCATCGTCCCCGTCTTGTCCGGCGTCTTCCACCGGATCTTAGCCCACCGTGTTTCTCCTGTCACCCCGGCCCGCCTGGCTGCCAGCCCAACTCCTCCCACAGCTCCCGGCACCAACGGTGCGACAGCTTGTCGCCATTTCCCGCTGGATGCTCTGGTAGAACACGACCGCCACAACCAGGGCAGACGTCGTCGTGCACGACGCGCCAGCCGCCTGCAGCACCGTCCCATGCCGTGACCACGAGCCAGACCGGATACGCGTACGCCAGGCGATATTGTTCGTCCTTCTTCAACAACCAGCGGTGCAACAGATACTTTTCGCCTTCATGTAACAAACCGGCATCCGGAAAAGGCGCCCGGTACGCCAGATGTGGAGCCGCGACCGGTCGAGCAAGCAGCGCTTTCACTGTCGCCGGCAAGCCTTGCCTGTAACCCACAGCATCATCGCCGGCCTGTTTCTCAAGCTCCCACACCACCTGCTCCAGGTCTCGCCGCTCATCATGGGTCAGGCCGTTTGTCCGCACAAACGCAGTCTCCGGCCATGCTTCTTTCCGCCCATCCGGCCACTGTAGTGTCTGGTATCCGTGCCGGTTGTAATCGTAGCCGGCCGGCACACGCCCGTTCAGGCTCCAGCCATAGAGCGTGCCCACGGCGCAGGCATGCAATCCCGGCTGGAGTGCGCTGTCCGGGCCGGTGAGGGCGACCTGTTCCGGCGCGCAGTCGTCGCGCCAACAATGTTTGTTGTGGGTCAGGTCCAGCAGGTCGCCGCTGTCTTTGAGCACCAGGGTAAGCCACAGGTCAGCGGTTCGGGGTAGGAGATAGCGAGAAGCGTTGGACAAGGTCGTAGAGAGCCAGGTCTCTGTTACCCAGCCTGGATCGCCGGCGGTATGCCGTACCGTAAAGGTGGCGTTGCAGGAATCGCACCACACCTGCGCAAAGTCAACGCTGGTGAAGTCTATTCCCCAGCAGAGAGGACACTTGATGAGTTTGAAGGGTGGGTGGTGGTCAATATGCTCGACTTCCACACCCCAATCCTCGAACGCTGCCTGTTTCAGAGACCGATAGGCGGCCATCGCCCGAACGGCTTCGGGATTTTCGACCAGCACTACTTCACTATCCGTCAACGGCCGGGGCAGGGTCACCGTCGTGCCGTCGGCCAGCCGGTAAAGGACGTTTTCATTGTCTGCGCCGGCGCTTTCGGGAGATAACTCCAGGAGCCAGGCGCCGGCCGGCAATGTCAACTCCCGGCCGGGGAGCTGCAGGGCATAGCGTGGCTGTATCTGCCAGCGAGCTGGGCGGCGGCAGACGAGTTCGGAAATGAGTTGGTAGAGCTTCATGTTGCCCTCCAGGCAGGACGCTTGGAATAGGTTGAGCAGGGCCGGCTACCAGATGGAGAGCAGCGCTATTGGCCCACCCCTTCTGCATCGCCCGGCCGCCAGAACCACCAGGCCGGCACGCCGTTTATGGCCATCGCCAGCGCGTACTTGCCGCCGCTGGACAGCTCCAGCGCTTGCGGCTCGTCGTAGATGCTCAGGCGGACAAAGCCTTCCTGCCCATCGGCCGCCGTGCGCAGGCATTCGGCGCTGACGATAATGGAGGCGACAGGCTTACCTCGCGGCAGCGTGCCGGCAAACGGCGGGATGTCGTCATCCTTCTCAACCTGCAACGCACCTGCTTCATTCAGGGTTACCCGGCCGCGCTTGCCGAGAGCCAGTTCCATGGCATGCAGGAGGTAGCCGTTCGTCGCCCACAACTGCTCGCCGTCGCTATAGACGTGGGAGAGCCGGTCA
>CAYVQP010000212.1:0-2825 GCA_964452775.1 uncultured Ardenticatenaceae bacterium
CCGTCATGCTCTCGTTGCGGTTGCTAATCATGCTCTTCGCCGGCTGCCCATGCTCCGCGCAGACATGCACATAGCGGGCTGTGCCGGACCAGGAACTGAGCGCGCACGGGTCGGGCAATGGGCGAGGCGTGCGCCGGTCGGGAGTGTGGAGCCAAGTCATAGCCGGATCTCCTCTCGTTGCAGATTGCCGAACCGCGCCTGGCTGCCGTCCCAATAAAGACCAATCGAGCCGCCGCCGCCGTCCCGGTTCTTCGCCAGAATCAACTCCGCCATGTGCTCATCTGCCGTCTCGTTGTGGTGGTGCTCCCGGTAAAGGAACATCACCGCGTAGGCCGTTTCCTCAATGGCGCCGGATTCGCGCAAGTCTGCCAGCGTCGGCTTTTTGCTCGACCGGCCTTCCAGCGCCCGCGACAGTTGCGCTACCACCAGCATTGGCGTGTTTACCAGCTTCGCCGTCTCCTTGAGGCTCCTCATCATGTCGCCAAGCTCAAGATGGCGTTGCGTCTTCGGCGTGTCCGCTGTCATCTCGTGTAGGTGGTCCACAATCACGAAGTCCAACCCGTGCTCGGCGTACAGGCGCATCGCCTTTGCGCGCACCTGCCCCGGCGTGATCACCGGCGTGTCATCAACAAACAGCCGCCAGCCGCCAATCTTGCGCGCCGCCGCCTTCACCTTTGCCATACTCGACGCATCCAGCCGGCCTGAACGCACATTCGCCAGCGGTATCCGCGCCTCAGCCGCTATCAGCCGGTCCATAACCTGCCCGGTCGTCATCTCCACTGCAAAGAACAGCACTCGCTTGCCTAAGCCGGCCAAATGCGCCGCGATGTTGCCCGCCAGCGCGCTCTTGCCCACTGCCGGCCGGGCTGCCAGGATGTACAGGAACGGCGCGACAAAGCCGCCAAGCTGCCGGTCCAGGTCCGCCAGGCCGGACGGTAAGCCGGGCATCACCCCGCCCTGCTGACAACGTTCCTCAATGCGCGATAGCGCCGATGCCGCCGCCTCGTGGGCCGTCTGCACTCCGGTCAGGCTGCGTCCCTGCCGGACGTTAAACATCGCCGTCTCAGCCGCGCTCAAGGATGTCTCTATGTCGCCCTCGTCATAGGCCAATCGCGCCGCCATCTGAGCTGCCCCCACCAGCCGCCGGCGGGCTGCGTACTGCTCCACTGTCCGCGCGTACTCCACAATGTGCATCTGCGTCGGCGTGACATTCAGCAGGCCGATAAGCCAGGGCGTCCAGCCGTCCGGCGGGCCGTCTTTGCCCGTCAGCCGTTGCCCCAGGGTCAGCAGGTCAATCGCCGTCCCTGCCTCCGCCATACCCAGCAGCTCACTGTAAACCGTCCGGCAAAGCTCACCCCGAAAATCTGCCGGCTTCAGGAAGTCGGCAATCTGCCAGATAGTTGTCGGGTCAATCAGGATGCTGCCCAGCACCGCCAACTCCGCATCCTTGCTGTAAAGTGGAGCCGGAGCAACCATCGCGCCCGGCCCATGTCCGTTAGTGCCTGCCATGTGCGTACTCCCTCAAGAACTCCTGCCGGATAAATGGGATGTCCCTGTCAAGTGAATCCCGCAGCCTGGGCCAGCCGCCGATGCGTTTCACCGCGTCCAACTCCGGCCCATCTTTCGATAGCGTCCAATGCCCTGCCTGAATCTGTTCCATGACGCGCTGCCAGGCCGCCTCCCCGTTTCCGTTGCCGGCCGGTTGTCCACCTCGCCCCTCGCGCTGCCAATTCTTCAAAATGCCGTCTATGTAGCGCCAGTTCCTCTTTTCACGCTCCGCCGCTAACTTGATGGCATCCAATACCCACGAGGCCGAAAATTCCTCAATGGCCGACCCGATAACGTCCGACAGATGCACCGTCAGGTTGCCGATGTTGTTTTGGTAGGCTTCGTAGACGGGGCCGGATTCGTTTTCTTTTGGCGCGGCGGCGGCGGCCTCTTCCGTCTTCTCTTCTTTGGTATTCTTATTGGTATCTTCGTATGCCACAGTGGCATAGGGGGTATGCCTGTCTGGCATAGGGGGTATGCCACTGTGGCCGGGGGGGTATGCCACTGTGGCATAGGTAGTCTCCAAAGGTATGCCACTGTGGCTTAGGTCTGGCAGCACAATCTGATACCTGTTCGGCCTGCCTGTTTGCCGGCTGAGCACCAGGTAGCCGGCCTTCTCCAAAGCCGCGATAGAGCGGGCCACGGAGCGCAGTCCTAAGCCGGACCTTTCTGCAACCGCCGCCATGCTTGGATAACACTCCCCGTCATTGTTGGCGTAATCAGCCAGGACAATCAGCGTCATCTTCTCCGCAACAGACAATCCCACCACCAGACGGATTGCCGCCCTTGTTCTCTCGTAGCCGTTCATGCAGACCGTCGAAAGTGTTAGCCTCGGTGTAGCTGCCCATGCTCGGAGAATATCTGGTGACACTTCCGGCAAAGGCACGTCAGGTCGCCCGGCAATTCATCGCCCAGGCGTTCATAGGTTCTGTGATGCGCTTCCAGTCCGTCCGGCGAGTTGCACACCTGGCAGCGCCCGCCGGCCCGCGATTTCGTGTCTGCCGACAACATCCGCCAGCGCTCCGTCTGCCGATAGTCGGCGTACTGCTCTCGCCGGTCCTTCCCGTTGCGGCAAGCGTCGCACAGCGCCGGCTTCCCCTGGAGCATCAGCCGGTAAGCCTGGGCATTGCGCGCTTCGACGGTCGCCCCGCACTTGACGCAAATGAATGCAGTTTTGTCTCGCTTCACCATGTGCATCTCAGTACTCCAACTCCCGATACTCCGCGTCATCGCGCCCACGCTGGTATCCCAGCCTGTCTCCCAACCGAAACGCGGCG
>CAYVQP010000213.1:0-2807 GCA_964452775.1 uncultured Ardenticatenaceae bacterium
TCATCACGCCGCCGGAAAACGACCCACTGATGCTCGCCGGCTGGCTGCAGCGCGCTTACCCGATCAGCGCGCTCAATGTTCGTTACCACGAATTTACCATGGGTGCGCCCATTGCCATGCCCGGCTCCCCCGGGTTTAACTGCAATGGTGTGAACCTTAATTTGCTCAGGATTCGAACTCGGGCCGGCGCCGGCGAGGGCGCGACGCGCTACTATGGGATGGTATCCGACGGAGGCGCGTTCATGCGTGGTTGTACGCCACTCGAAGGCCTGGTTAGCTCCGGACCGACCGGCGATCCCGCCTTGCAGACAGATGCCATCTTTACGTGGGATACGGATACCAGCTATGGCGACTGGTATGGCGGCCACGAACTGGGCCACGCCCTGGGCCGGCTTCATGTTTCCTCAAGGCGAACTGTGTGCGATCCTGTGGACTTTATCGATCCGAGCTACCCCGACCCCGACGGCTACATTAGTCTATTGAAGTCCGGGGTGGGCGCATTTTACGGCTTCGATATCCTTGAGCCGCATCGAATCTACACACCGTACTGGTCCGATGTGATGAGTTACTGCCCATATCAGTGGATAAGCGCCTACACCTACGTCTCGTTGATGAGTTACATCAAAGCCAAATTTGGGCCCGTCTTGCCGGCCGGCGGCGAGGACCGGCTGCTCGTCCTGGGCGAGATTGACCCGGCCGGCTCCGTGGACCTCTACCCCCTCTTCGTCATCCCCGACGCGGACGACATGGAGCCGAACACCCCCGGCCCATACGCCATTGTGCTGCTGGATGCGGCCGGCGACGAATTGGCCCGCTACCCATTTACGCCGGAAACGCTGGTTGGCGAGGGCAGCGCCGGCCGGCTGGTCATCTCCGAGCTGGTTCCCTTCGTCCCCGGCATGGAGCAAGTGGACATCGAAGGGCCGGGCGGCGACGTGTTGACCAGCGTGACCGCCGGCCCCACGCCGCCGGAGGTGACCCTGACCAGCCCGCCGCCCGGCGAAATCGCGCCCTCCGGCGACATTACCGTCACCTGGGAAGCGGAGGATGCGGACGGCGACCCGCTCTTCTTCGACCTGGAATACAGCCCGGACGGCGGGGATAGCTGGCGGCTGGTGGCCCCCGGCCTCACGGGCGACAGCGTGACGGTCAGCGAGCAGAATCTGGCCGCCGGGGAAGAGGCCCAATTCCGCATCTGGGCGACGGACGGCATCCACACCAGCAGCGACGTGGGCGCGCCCTTCACCGTGCCCAACCACCCGCCCACCGCGGAGATCATCGAGCCGGCCGTCCTGATGAAGATCACGATCAGCCAGACGCTCGGGCTGGTCGGGCAAGCCTACGACATTGACCTGGGCACGCTGGACGACAGCGCCCTGACCTGGACCTCCGACCTGGAGGGGCTGTTGGGCAACGGGCCGCAACTGAGCGTCACCGGCTTAATGACCGGCACGCACACCATCACCTTTGCGGCGGACGACGGCGAGGAGACGGCGACGGACAGCATCATGGTCGCGGTGGTCGGCGCGCCCAACGAGCTGCCCTACGCGGACGACGAGCTGGTGGCCGCACCCGCGCCGATGCTGCTCTTCTCCAGCGGCGATCCGGTGACCCAGACGCTGAGCATCGCCAACCTGAACGCCTTCCGCACGCTGGCCTGGGAAGCGAGCGACAACCGTCCCTGGATGTCGCTGAACGTGAGCGCGGGCAGCACGCCGGGCGCAATCGTGGTCACCTTTGACCCGGCCGGGCTGGAGGAAGGCAGCTACAGTGGGACGATAACGCTGACCAGCGCGGATTTGCCGGGCTTTAGCCTGGAGGTGACGGTGCAGGCGTATTTTCAGCCGTACCGGATGTTGCTGCCGGTGTTGGTGCGCTGAGCGCCCCAGACCTGCCAGGTTTCAGAAAACCTGGCAGGTCTATAGAAACTCCTCCAGCCCATAAGCCTCTTCAATCAGCTCCTTCAAGCGAGTGAGGAAGCGGGCCGCCGGCGCGCCGTCAATGACATCGTGGTCCAGCTCGACGGTCAGGCTGAGGTATTCGCGGGTCGCCGGCCGGCCGTCAACGATGGCCGGCTTCTCAGCGATGCCGCCCAGCAGCAGGGACATGGTGTGCGGCGCGGGATTGGCGATTCCCCAGCCGCCTCCGTCGCCGAACATGCCCACCGCGGTGAGCATGACGGTGCCGGCCCGCTGCTTGAAGGCTTGCGGCCGGCGGGCGATGAAGCGGAAGAAGAGCCGGCGCAGGGGGGCCGGGAGGAGCAGAAACGCCTTGACCAGCCAGCCCGGGAATTGCAGGCTGTCGCTGGCCTGTGGATTGGCCTTAACCGCGCGGATCTCGTCGTGGATGCTGCGCAAATCGCGCCGGTTGATCGCCCGGATGACGTGCGCCAGGGGAAACTTGCGGCCCTCCAGCTCCACTTCAATCATCGTCGAGCAATCCACCTCGTCGAAGAGGACCAGCCGGCCCCAGACATCGCGCAGGGCGTGGAAGTAGCGATTCTCGTCAATGGCCCGGCCCAGACAGACGATGAAAAAGGCGGTGAAGGAGAGGGATTCGCCGGTCAGCTCGCGATGCCGGTGGATGATGCGCCGGGCCTCGGTGACGTCCACTTCCAAGAGGGCCAGGATGCGCACCTTGTCCCGGCCCACGCGGGCGGCGTCCGTGATCAGCCGGCGGTTGAGGGGGACCTGCTTGACCTGGTAGCCGGGGCCGGAACGCAACGCCCGCCGGCGGAGCATGAGCAGCAGCATGGAGATGAGCAGCAAGCCGCCCATAAGGCCGGGCGCCGGGGATCGGCCGGTATT
>CAYVQP010000214.1:0-2767 GCA_964452775.1 uncultured Ardenticatenaceae bacterium
TTCTCTTACGCCGCCGGATCGCGCTTCCTGCAGCTCTTCGGCGGCGTGAACATGAGCTTCTACGACTGGTACGCCGACCTGCCCAACGCCTTCCCCGAAGTCTGGGGCGACCAGACGGACGTGTGCGAGAGCGCGGATTGGTACAACGCCAAGTACATCGTGGCCATGGGCTCCAACCCGAACATGACCCGCACGCCGGATGTGCACTTCATCTCCGAAGCGCGCTATGAGGGGACCAAGTTTGTCTGCATCTCGCCCGACCTGAGCCAGGTGGCGAAGTACGCCGACTGGTGGATCCCGGTGAAGCCGGGCACGGACACCGCCCTGTGGATGGCGGTCAACCATGTGATCCTGAAAGAGTATTACGTGGACCGGCGGGTGCCCTACTTCGAGGATTACGTCACCCGCTACACGGACGGCCCCTTCCTGGTGGAGCTGCACGAGAACGCGGACGGCAGCTATCAGGCCGGGCAACTGTTGCGCGCCAACCGGCTGGCCCGATACGAGAACGAAGACAACGGCGACTGGAAGTTGCTGATGATGGACAAGGCCAGCGGCCGGCCGAAGATGCCCAAAGGCACGGTCGGTTTCCGCTGGAAGACGGAAAAGGGCAACTGGAACCTGAAGCTGGAAGACGGCCTGGACGACAGCCCGATTGAGCCGACGCTCTCCTTCTTCGACGAGCACGAAGAAGTGCTGCAGGTGGCCTATCACGAGTTTGCGGAGAACCAGACCCACCTGCGCGGCATCCCCGTGCGCTACATTGAGACCCAAGATGGGCGCGTGCCCGTCGCCACCGCCTTCGATTTGTTGATGGCCCAATTCGGCGTGGGGCGCGGCCTGCCCGGCGACTACGCGGAAAGCTACGACGACCTCGGCCCATACACCCCGGCCTGGCAGGAGCAGTACACGGGCATCGGGCGGGACACGGTCACCCGGCTGGCCCGCGAGTTTGCCGGCACCGCCGAAGCCACCGAGGGCCGGGCGATGGTCATCGTCGGGGCCAGCATCAACCACTGGTACAACAACAACCTCGCCTACCGCGCCCCCATTACGGCCCTCATCCTCTGCGGCTGCTGCGGGCGCAACGGCGGCGGCATGAACCATTACGTCGGCCAGGAGAAGCTCTCCCTGGTCGCGCCCTGGAACAGCCTGGCCTTCGCCAACGATTGGGGCGTCACGCCTCGCCGGCAGCAATCGCCCACCTGGCATTACGTGAACAGCGACCAGTGGCGCTACGAGGGGGATTTCACCGACTACGCGCCCGTCCCGCCGGAGACGAAGTGGGCCAAAGGGCACGCCATGGACCTGGAGACGATGGCCGTGCGCATGGGCTGGATGCCCTACTACCCGCAGTTTAACCGCAACCCGCTGGAGGTGCTGAAGGAGGCGGAGGCCGCCGGCGCGCACACCAACGAGGAGGTCGCCGGCTACACGGCAAAGAAATTGAAGGAGGGCGAGCTGGAGTTTGCGGTGACCGACCCGGACGCGCCGGAGAATTGGCCGCGCGTCTGGTTCATCTGGCGCGGCAACGCCCTGCAGTCCAGCGCCAAGGGGCACGAGTTCTTCCTGCGCCACTACCTGGGCACCCACGACAACATCGTCGCCGAGGAGCACGCCAAGGGCAAGGTGAACTCGGTCACCTTCCGCGAGCCGGCCCCGCGGGGCAAGTTCGACCTGGTGGTGGACCTCAACTTCCGCATGGATACCTCCGCCCTGTACTCGGACATCGTGCTGCCGGCCGCCTTCTGGTATGAGAAGAACGACCTCAACTCCACCGACCTGCACTCCTTTGTGCACCCGCTGGGCCAGGCGGTGCCGCCCGTGTGGGAGGCCAAGACGGACTACGAGATCTTCAAGGCCTTCGCCAGGAAGGTGAGCGAGATGTCGCCGCTGGTCTTTCCGGAGCCGGTGCGCGACCTGGTCGCCTACCCCTTGATGCACGACACGCCGGATGAGCTGGCCCAGCCGGAGCCGCTCGACTGGGCGAAGGGCGAGTGTGATGCCATCCCCGGCCAGACGATGCCCCACTTCCGGGTGGTCGAGCGCGATTACGCCAACCTGTACAACAAGTTCATCTCCCTCGGCCCGCGGGCGCGGGAGGACGGTTTCAGCGGCAACGGGGTGCACGTCCCGGCCAAACAGTTCTACGACGAGCTGCTGGAGAACCCGGTGGGCGGCTCACCCGATCCGCGCCACCTGCGCTGCGTGGAATGGGGCGGGCGCAAGTATCCCAGCCTGGAAGATGTGCTCGACGCCTCCAACGCGCTGTTACATCTGGCGCCGGAGACGAACGGCGAGGTCTCCTATCAGGCCTTTAAGCACGAGGAGGAAGTCACCGGCGTGCCATTGGCGGACCTGGCGGAAGGGGTGCGCGGGGTGCGCATGACCTTCCACGACCTGACCCGGCAGGTGCGGCGCACGCTGATCAGCCCCTGCTGGACGGGCATGGTGAATGATGGCCGGGCCTACTCCGCCTGGTGCATCAATGTGGAGCGGCTGGTGCCCTGGCGCACGCTCACCGGCCGGCAGCAGTTCTACGTGGACCACCTGTACTACCTCGACTTCGGCGAGCACCTGCCCACCTTTAAGCCGCGCCTGGACCCGCGCCGGACGGGCGACATCGTGAAGAGCCTGGTAGACGACCAGGCGCTGGTGCTGAACTACATCACTCCTCACGGCAAGTGGAATATCCACTCGACCTACAAAGACAACCACCGCATGCTCACCCTCTCGCGCGGCATGGATCCCATCTGGATCAACGTCA
>CAYVQP010000215.1:0-2757 GCA_964452775.1 uncultured Ardenticatenaceae bacterium
TACGCCAGTTGATCGCCAGCACATCTACCTGAGCCTGCCTGGACCAGAAGCTGCCGGTTCGTTCCGGCAAGAAGGGCAACTCGCCCATCTCGGCCTTAACGTTCACCCAGTCGCGACACAATTCTTCGAAAGCGTGCGTGCCGATGAAATCGAGCAAGTGATCATATAGCAGGCTAATCGCCTGTTTCGCCCGGCCCTGCTCAATGGCCGCTATGTGTGGAGCCAGGAACCGGTAGTAGAAGCGCAGATAGGAATCCGATATGACGTAGCGTCCCTGCCGGCTTTGTTCCGGCCGGCGAACTGTGGCCGGCGCCTGCCGTTCCACATACCCCAGCTCCCTTAAGACAGCGAGATACTTGGTGATATTGGAGCGCTCAATGCCGGCCATCGTGGCGATATCGGTCAGTTGGTGGAAGCCGGCGGCGATAGCTTCCAGCACGGCGACGTAGTTTCGAGGGGCATCAAGTTGCTCATGGAGCAGGAATACGGCATCAGTCAGCATGACATTGGTGGGCGACACAATGCGCTGCTGCAGGTTCTGCAGGATGTTGCGGGAGTCGTCGAAGAGCTCGACGTAGGCCGGCACACCGCCGGTGATGGTGTACACGACGACACGCTGTTCGCTGCTGTAATTGGGCAACATGGCGGCCAGAGCGCCGAAGGATAGCGGCTGGAGCTTGAGCAGCGCCGTGGCCCGGCCGTAGAGCGGGGACTGGTAGTCGAGCGCTGTGCGCTGAATGATGCCGGCCAGCGAGCCGGTCAGAATCAGGAAGACCCGGCTGTTCTTGAGATGATGATCCCAGGCCTTTTGAATCAGGCTGGGAACCTCAGAGTCGGCCTGCATCACATAAGTGAATTCGTCCAGGACTATGACGGTGCGTTGGTTGGCTGCATACCGGGCTACTTCGGCAAATGCGGCATCCCAGGATGGGTAGCTGAACGCCGGCGTCACCGCCACCCCCGGATTGAGGAATTGGAACAATGCTTGAGAGAAGTTGCGCAACTGATTCGTGGCCGATGTTTGGGTGGCCATCCAGTAGAGGTAGGGTTCATCGAGCCGCTCGCCCCAGTGTGTAACGAGAGCGGTCTTGCCGATGCGCCGGCGACCATAGAGGATCAGGAACTGCGCGCCGGGACGGCGATACAGGTCGTCTAATAACGCCAGTTCCAGCTCACGCGAGAAGAAGGACACCGCCACAACTCCTGAATACTAGAAGTAAGTAAAGTATTATACTTCTAATACTTCTTAGCGACAATCGGAAAATAGTATGAGTTGTTCGGCGTTCTGACTGTGCGTTCACCTGGCCTGCTATATAAAGTGCAACGCCGGCCTAATCAGGCCCCGGCCCTTTCTCTTGTAGCCACGCCAATCTCGATACCTCTGTTGGCCGCCCGGCATCCAGGGAGGAACCGGCCCGGCGGCTTCTCTTTAACGAGTAGCGACTACAACGGCGACGGCTACGACGACCTGGTGATCGGCGTGCCGTATGAAGATGGCGGTGCGACCAATGCCGGCGGGGTCAACATTGTATACGGCTCCGCCACCGGCCTGTCGCCGGCCGGCGACCAGTTCTGGAACCAGGACAGCGCGGATGTCGAAGACGCTGCCGGGGCGGATGACAACTTCGGCTTCTCCTTAACGAGTAGCGACTACAACGGCGACGGCTACGACGACCTGGTCATTGGCGTGCCGTTTGAGGACATCACCACTGCAGTCGTGATTTCCGACGCTGGGGCCGCGAACGTGATCCATGGCTCAAGTAGCGGGCTATCGCCTACCCTCATGCTGGATCAGCTCTGGGATCAGAGCATGATCATCCCGCCAGCCGAGGCGGTCGACAGCTTCGGCTGGTCGCTCACGAGCGGCGACTTCAACCGAGACTTCTATGCCGACCTGGCGATGGGTGTGCCAGGCGAGGATGTCGGCCCCGGCCCAGTTGCTGACGCCGGAGCAGTCAATGCGATCAACGGTAAGTCCGGCGGACTCACCTCGACCGACGGACTCACCTCGACCGGCGGACAGCAATGGCACCAGGATATCGCCAGTGTGAGGGATATTGCGGAAGCGTCAGACAAGTTCGGCCGCCTGCGGTGATGAGGCATCCTGGAGTACAATTCCGTATGCTAACCACTGGGAATACGAGTAGCTAATTTCCAGTCGTGGCCGGCAGGCGATGCAAAGCGAGAGAGGCTGGCGCTCCCATTGGTGGCGGCCTCCACTGAAAAAACGAGCCGGGCCGGTCCATGACATGGACTCCAACGCCTACCAAGACAGCAACTGAGACCCCAACGCCAACTGAGACGCCAGCGCCAACGAGTACCAGCACCGCGACGCCTACACCCACGCCAACCAATACGCCGGTACCGCCTACTCCAAGCCACACCGCTACCCTCTCTCCCTCGCCCACATTGAGGGTGTTTTTGCCGGTGGTGATGCGGTGAGCCGGCAAAGGGTTCGCATGATGGCTTTCGCTGCTATTGATATTGGCGGTGGAAGCTGTGGCGCAAGTGTAACGGCGGGCGCGCCCTTTGACAGGGCAAGCGTCCCCAATTTGGATAACGCTTCGGCGCACACGACGCCCGCTGTAGGGTTTCTTATCGCCAAGCATCAACAACATATTGCCTGGACGCTCGCCGCTTTGCGACCGCTTTGCGACCGCCTTGCTCCGGCAGCTTGCGAGCCATCTGGATCATTGCGCCGGAACGCAATATCGCACATGCCTAAGTAGCCGGGACACACAATGCGCCTCCGTGACA
>CAYVQP010000216.1:0-2692 GCA_964452775.1 uncultured Ardenticatenaceae bacterium
TCCGCTGCCTTACTGGCATGACTTGCAGCCTAAGCAAGCCTGATCTGAATCTAGGCGTTATCTGGTACCTGACGCCGAGTTGCCATGGAAATGAAGGCGATGGAATGCATCTCAGCTACCTAAATCCAAAAAAGCGGCCGAAGTTCGAAGTTTGCGATGCCATTTTGTATCGTAAGTTGAACGAGATTTGCAACAGAATCACCACCAATGAAAATGGTCATCGCGTACGAAAGTCTTGCTACATGAGGAATGAGGATAGGAAGGATTTCCAAGTCGGAAAATCTGCTCTTAAGTTAATCCAGGAATCGGACTTACTTCCAAACGCACTTGATTACGATAAACCGCTATGCGCCAATACCGATAGAGCCGATTGGTGGAAGGGCGCTCGCAAGAAGCTTAAGGGGAGTTGCGATGTTGTCTTCATGGATCCGGACAACGGATTGCGTGTCCAGTATGGGAATGACTGCGCCACGCTGCTGGAAAGGGATGAATCGGGCCAGAAGCACATAAGCAAGGAAGAAATTTGCGAGGTGCTCAATGAATGGGGCGCCTCAGCGGTCGTGATTTACCATCACCTTGGCAGGCACGGCGGCGACCACGACAATCAAATACGCAGCATTGAGAATGCTCTGGCCAAGGTGGCGCCTAAGGGAACAACCATCCGCGCGCTCCGGTACCGCAGAGGGAGCAGCAGGGCTTTTTTTGTTCTGATCCAGAAGAAACACCACATCCTTCAGTCGCGCATTGATAGCCTTGCCGGCTCTTCTTGGGTTCAGAAAAAGCATTTCCAGATCGTTATCTGACCTCATTTGCCATTTACCGGTAACCGGTATATCCTTCAACCGTGATCGTCTCCTTCGCCGACAAGGACACGGCCGAACTGTTCGCGGGCAGGCGGGTGAAGCGTTTCATTAACTTTGCTGCCGTGGCCGAGCGCAAGCTGCAGCAGCTTGACAGCGCCGTCACCCTGGATACCCTGCGCTCGCCGCCGGGCAATCGGCTGGAAGCGCTGTCGGGAAACCGCAAGGGCCAGCACAGCATTCGCGTAAACGACCAGTTCCGCGTCTGCTTCGTCTGGGCCGAGGATGGCGTGAGGGATGTCGAGATCGTCGATTACCACTGAATTGAAAGCGAGGTTGCCATGCGTATTTCCGCCCCCAGGAACGCCATGCGGCCGGTACACCCCGGCGAGATCCTGCGCGAGGACTATCTGAAGCCGCTCGGCATGAGCGCCAATGCGCTGTCCAAGGCCCTGCGCGTGCCGGCTTCGCGCATCAACGACATCGTGCTGGAGCGCCGCGGCATCACCGTGGATACCGCCATGCGCCTGGTGCGCTATTTCGGCGGCGACGTGCAGAGCTGGATGAACCTTCAGGTCGCCTACGAAATCAGGACGGCCGAAAAGACCTTGGCCAAAAAGGTCGAGAAGGAAGTGGCGCCGCTGGCCGCATGACGAAACCCGGACACCAGGGGCGCCAAGCCTGCCCGATGCCCGCAGGCAGTCCGTCCGGGCGGGTGGAGCGCCGGCCCCACCCGCGATAACGCTATCACCAGCCCGGCGGGGATTTCCCGTTGCATTCCTGCCCGCTGCCCCGGCAGACTTCGACGCACTGTCCGCCCGGGCATGAGGTGGAACAGCGCCACCTGCACTGCCTTCTCAGATCCTGGCTGACCTGCCGCTTGCAGGTGGTTGTCTTTGCCTTGCTGGTCTTGCAGTCGTAGGCGGCCTCGGTCGTCTTGGCCGGCGCGGTCTGCTCCGCCGCGACGGCAGGGGACAGCAAGGCGGTGTGAAACAACAGAAAGGCGCTTGCGGCCAGAAGTGCGGATGCGAGTTTCATGGCTACCTCCTCCATAACAGGGTTGCCTAGAAGGAAAGCGGCCGCCGGACAACCCCGCACGACATGCCGCCAGTGATCCAAGCGAGAGGAGGGCTGTTGAGCCATGCGCAGCCCGGAATTGTGAAATCACAATAGCATACGGCCGCCACCGTGTCTGCGGCGGCGGCCGAAATAAAACGGGCGCCCCGGTTTCCCGGGGCGCCCGTCACCGACCTTCGAGGGAGGGGCGAAGGTCAGTAGTGGTAGGCGCTCTCGCCGTGCGAGGTGATGTCGAGGCCCTCGCGCTCTTCCTCTTCCGGCACGCGCAGCCCGATCGTCAGATCCACGATCTTGAAGGCGACGAAGGAAACCACGCCGGACCAGACGATGGCGGTGCCCACGCCCCAGAGCTGGCTGACGATCTGCGCGCCCATGTTGAACTCGCCGACCTTGTTGGCGACATAGTCGTAGACCCCGGTGCCGCCCAGGTCCGGCGAAACGAAGACGCCGGTCAGGATGGCGCCGACGATGCCGCCGACGCCATGCACGCCGAAGACGTCGAGCGCGTCGTCGGCGCCGAGCAGCTTCTTCAGGCCATTCACGCCCCACAGGCAGACCGCGCCCGCCACCAGGCCGATGACGATGGCGCCCATCGGGCCGACGAAGCCGCAGGCCGGCGTGATCGCCACCAGGCCGGCCACCGCGCCGGAGGCCGAGCCCAGCATCGAGGGCTTGCCCTTCAGCAGCCACTCGGCCAGCGTCCAAGACAGCGTCGCCGCGCCCGTCGCCACCAGGGTGTTGAGGAAGGCCAGCGCCGCGGTGCCGGTCGCCTCCAGGTTGGAGCCGGCGTTGAAGCCGAACCAGCCCACCCACAG
>CAYVQP010000217.1:0-2644 GCA_964452775.1 uncultured Ardenticatenaceae bacterium
TAACAAGTGAAGCCACCGAAGGGACTTGAACCCTTAACCTCACGCTTACGAAGCGGGGACGGTGGTTTGGGAAGCCAACGCAGGCATGTTATCAAATTGAATCAGCGGCGTCAAGGCGGTCGTAGTTACGATTGTATTGACGCACGTCTTCCGGCGTTGACTGGATGTATTGCTGAATCATGGCGTCAGACTTCCAGGCGAGGGCGTCCTGGATGGCTTTGTGGGGAGCGCCGGCCAATAGCATCCGTTTCACTTTCGCATGACGAAAGGCGTGGGGGTTGTAATGAGTGACCCCGGCCTTCTCGCCAATGCGTTTGAATACCTGATAAGCGCCGGCGCGCTTGAGCGGCTCGCCGTTGGTAGTCAGCCAGAAGGCGTTATGCCGCAAATGCGCCGGCCGGGTGTACAGGTAGCGATGCAGCGCCTGGGCCGCCCGGTCCTGAAAGAATATCCACAGCCATTCGTCCACCTTTTCGTCAAAGACGAAGGCGCGACCCTCCCATTTGCCGTCAAGTTCATAGAGGGTGGTGTTATCCACGCTCATGGAAATGAGTGCGTTGAGCCGGCAGCCCGCATCCCGCAGGGCCAGAATCATGGCCTGATCTCGCAGGGTGCGGGCTGTTTGGATCATGGCCTCGATGTCCGCCATGTCGATGTCCTTTTTGTCGTTTTTGGGCGGCTTGGGCAGGGAGATGCGGAACGGCGAGACGGGGATATGCCGGATGGCTACCAGGTGATTAAAGTATGCCTTCAGCGCCCGCGCGTAGCTATCGGTGGTATGCAGGCTAAGCCGTTTGCCTGGGCTGTGTTTGTTGTGCTGGTCGAGCAGCCAAACATACCAGGCGGCGATGTCGTCAGCGGTGACGGATTCGGCCAGGCGGTCTTCGCCCAGGAATTCGATAAGGCTGTTGATGCCGGAGTTGAACCATTGCGGCGTGTTTTTGCCGCGCGGTTTCATGGCGACCACGATGGCCAGGCCCTCGGTGAGCGTTATAGCTTGCATCTGTTCTCCCCTCAGAAAACGACGCAATCCCCTGAGCACTCGACCCTCCAGGTTGGAACATGGTTAGGGTTGCATTCTAGCACGATTGTTCTAGGAAATAGGTCATGCTCAGGGGTGAAGTTTTGGTGAAGAGTGCTGATTTGCATCTTAGCAGGGTGCGGCCGGGGATTGCACGGATGCACCACAAATGGAGGGATATGCAATGCAGGAGGAAATCCCGCTGTGGGCGGCGGGCGTTATTGTTGTGGTCCTCATCATTGGTATGACTCTGCACCATATCTGGCGCAGCCGCAGGAATAAGGAGTGAGTGGTATGCCGGCGATTCTCTTCAATATGGCGATTCTGGCGGCGGTGGCGCTGCACATTGCGCTGGTGGAGCGGCCGCATGACCGGCGCGAGCTGGCGACGGTGAGCGCGATCCACCTGTCGATGGCTGGCCTGGTGCTGTCGCTGACGCCGGCGGAGGCGCGGGCGATTGTGCTGCTGGCGTTCGGCGGGCCGTATCTGGCGGTGGGGCTGTCGATGGCGTACCGCTTGCGGCAAATACGGAGGCTGCCGTGGCCCGGCGGGCTACCGTAGACGGCGACAATATGCGCTATGAGCTGGCCATCGCCGGCGAGCGGCTTGAGATGGCGCTGGAATTGCTGAATAGCGTGGCCGGGCGCCGGCCGGTGAACATCCGCGACTGGTACGAGATGGCGGTGGAGTTGTATCCGCTGCTGTACGAGGCGCGGACGAACATCGCGGAGGCGGAGCGCATTCGGCGTGAGGGCAGCCCCAAGCGCACCGCGGCTTTGGAGCGCGAGAGCCGGAAACGCCTGTCGCAGCGACAGGCAGTGAATGGAGGTCAAGGTGGCGTTGCAGAGAACGATTGACTACAGCGAGTTTGAGGGCCTGCTGATAGAGCGTGCAATGGCGGACCTCGGCATGACTGAGCGACATGTGGCCGTCTTGCAGAACATGCTCAAGCAGGGCGCTACGGAGGATGAGCTGGAGAGGTTTGTGCTGATGAAGTTCCCGAACTGGCTGGGGCGCGCCAATGCTATCCGCGAGATTGTGGCTTACCTGCGGGCCGGCCGGAGGGGAGAGGAATGAGTGATACGACGCTGCTGTTCTGTTCGTGGCGCAGACTGGCACTGCGGCCTCACCGGATGGTCGGGGGAACGACGGCAGATTGGCAGTTTTCCGGCCGGCGCACGGGTCCCCCTCCTGCCCGAGCACGTCGCCTGGCGTCGCGCCGGCCGGACTTTTTCTCCAGACGGGTTTTGAGGATGGGAATGGAGGCGCGGCGATGAATGGGTACACAAAGAACGGGTACACAAAAGTGGATAACTGGCTTTGGGATTCTGTGATGCCCAAGGCCCGGCCGAATACGTTTAAGGTCGTCGCGGCCGTGGTGCGGATGAGTGCCGGCTGGCGTCGGGAGAGCGCCCGGATCACGTTTGATGAGTTTCAGGCGATGACGGGTATGCCGCGGGCGACGTTGGCCGCGGCGATTAAGGACGCTCTAAGCCAGGGTTTCATTGAACGGCAGGAGTTGGACAACTCGTTTTACTACAGTTCAAAAACTGAACTGGACAGTTCAGAAATTGAACTATCCGACAGTTCAAAAACTGAACTGGACAGTTCAGAAATTGAACT
>CAYVQP010000218.1:0-2643 GCA_964452775.1 uncultured Ardenticatenaceae bacterium
CCCTGGGAGAGCCTCAACCAACTTCTCGTAAAATGCTTGCATCGTGAGCATGACAGAATCTCCTTTTTGGGTTAAGTTATGTGGTGACTGACAAGTCGTCTTCTCGTGTCCTGCTTTGACCTAGGCCATTCGCGCCTCCTTTTGCTACCAGAGTCCTGCCGGGCTACCCGGAAAGACGGGATACATATGGAAGCTCAAGCTGTACGCCAGGACGCCGGCATGCCGCCGCGGCTGGAACAGGCAATTCCGTGGCTGGTGCTTGCCGCTCTGGCCTTGTTCAGCCTGACGCTCTTCTTCTTTGTCCCCTATCTTGGCTTCCGGTTTGTCCCCAGCGGCGAGATCGTTGAGGTCTACGTTGAGGACGGCGCGCCATTGAATGGCGACCTGGCTGCAGGTGACCAGATTGTGGCGTTTGGCTCGCTTCCCTGGTCCGAATTCCAGGAGGACCCGAGTTCCCGCCTGCAGGTTGAGCCACGTGGAAGTGTCATCACACTGCAGCTCTTGCGCGAGGGCCGGCCCCTGACAGTCGAGTGGGTGCTGCCGGGGCCGACCGCCCCGGAAGTATTCCAGCAACTGAACAGCGAATGGTGGCTGGCCTACGTTTTCTGGCTGGCCGGCACACTCTCCTGGTTGCTGGTGCGGCCCAAGGGTTCCCTCTGGTGGCTATTGACCGCCTTCAACTACCTGACGGCTCTCTGGTTGGCAGCCGGTGGGGTCAGCGCCTGGCACATCGGCCTCAGCGTCTTCGTATTGCAAGCGGCAGTCTGGCTCTCCGTGCCGGTTTATCTTCATCTGCACTGGGAGTTTCCCTATTCGCTACGCCGTCTGCCCCGGGTGGCGCCGGGAGCGCTCTACGCCGGCGCATTTGCCCTGGTGCTGGCGGAGTGGTTTCATCTGCCCCCGCCGGATGCCTATCAGCAGGGGCTGTTACTGGCCCTCCTGGGCAGCCTGCTCATCATCGTCTTCCGCCTCATCCGGCGGCCCAATGAACGCCGGGAGCTGGGCTACCTGGGGCTGGCGCTGGCGCTCGCTTTGATTCCGCTCATTGCGGCGACTCTGATTGAGGTCACCGGCATCGCCGCGACCGGAGTGCTACAGGGAGGGGCTGTGCTGGCCTTGCCCGCGCTGCCGGCGGCCTACTTCTTCACCATCTACCGCCGCCAGCTGGCTCCTCCGCTCCAGACGCGCACCAACCGGCTCATCCGTCTCTACTTCCTGGCCGTCGTTTTGACAACCGTCCTCATTCTGCTCCTCTCCGTGATCACCATCGTGCAAGGCCTTTCCGGCGCGATCTTCAGCATTGGTTTGGCGGTCACCATCCTGGTTGTCATCGTGGCCGTGCTCGGCTTTGTGCCGTTGTTGGCCACGCCGGCGTTGTCCGGCGCTTACCGGCACTCTGCTGCGGACCCGGTAGCCCAGGCAGAGTTGCGGGTAAACCGGCTGATCTCCCCCTACCTGTTCTTTGCCCTTCTGGCAGCGATGGCAGCCGGCGTCGGTGTTCTTGTAACGCGCTTCGTTGACTTCCCTGGCGACGTTGTCGTTGTCAGCCTGGCGCTGGCTCTCTCGGCCGCGCTGGCCACGCACTTCGGCTACCACCGCTTTGAGCAGCTGGTTGACCGCCGCCTGTTGGGCATCTCTCTGCCGCCGGCCAAGCTGATGTCCGCGTATGCCGGCAGGGTGGCCACTGTTCTTGATGAGCGACAACTCAGAGGGTTGATCACCGCCGAGCTTCTGCCCAGCCTGACCATCCGAGAGGCGACCATTCTGACCGCGGACCCCGAGGACAATCTCACACCGTTTTGTCGTGTGGGCGAAGCTACGACCGGCGAGCAAGGGGGGCCGTGCTTCCCGGTAGCCGCTGAAGCCGACCATCGGCCGGCCTGGGTGCGGCTGGCCTTGCCGCTGATGGCTGGAGATGAGCAATTCGGCGTCTGGTGGTTTGGCCGGCGGGACCCTGACGACCTCTACAGCCGCGCAGAGCTACCGTTTTTTCAGGCCGTGGTGGATCAGACGGCGGTTGCGCTGATCAACATCAGGCAGGCCGCGCTGCTGCAGACGCTTTACCGGCAAGACGTGAGTCGAAATGAAACCGAGCGCTCCCGGCTGGCCAGGGCGTTGCATGACGATGTGTTGAACGAGCTGGGGGTGCTGGCCATTCACATCTCCCAGGAGGAGGTCAACCCCGCCTTTCAGGAGTCCTTTGAGCACATTGTGTCGCGCTTAAGGCAGGTCATTGCCGGCTTGCGACCGGTCATGCTGCAATTCGGGCTGTGGGTCGGCCTGGAAGAATTGGTCGGAGAGGTCAACGAGCGCAATGTGGGCGGGGCGCGCCTGTATCTGGAAGTTGCCGGGGCGGAGTTCCGCTACCCCGAGCAAGTGGAGCTGCAGCTGTATCGCATTGTCCAGCAGGCTGTCGCCAATGCTCTGAAGCATGCCCAGGCTGACGCCATCATCATCGGTGGAGGGCTTGAGGCGGACCGGGTGGAGTTGTTCGTCCAGGACGACGGCGTGGGATTCCCGGTCGCTCGCCAGCTGGACCTGGGCGCACTGCTGGCCGACAGGCATTTTGGGCTGGCCGGCATGTACGAGCGGGCGGCGCTGATTGAGGCGACGCTGACTATCGAGGCTGCGCCGGGCAAGGGC
>CAYVQP010000219.1:0-2641 GCA_964452775.1 uncultured Ardenticatenaceae bacterium
TGGCTGCTGCCCGGCATCAATATTCTCGGCGACACGGCCGGCCAGCGGCTGACCGTCGCCCTGGCCGCCGCCTTCTTGCTGGGCGTGGTCAACCTGCTCATCCGGCCCCTCGTCCTGCTGCTGGCCCGGCCGCTGGGCTTCATCGCCGTCTTCCTCATCGGCTTCCTGGTCAACGCCCTGGCCCTGCTGCTCACCTCCCGGCTGCTGCCGGCGCTGGAAGTAAGCAGTCTGCTGTGGGCCATCATCGCCGGTATCATCTTCTCCGCCATCAACGTGCTGCTCACCGGCGTGCTGGAGGTGGAGGACGAAGGCTCCTTTTACCTGGGCTTGATTGAGCGGCTGGCCCGCCGGCGCTCGCTCATGCACATCGAGCCGGAGAACCGCGGCCTGGTGATGATGGAAATTGACGGCCTGAGCTACCACCATTTGCACAAGGCCATTGAAGAAGGGCGCATGCCCATTCTGAGCGAGATGATGCGCGAGGAGGGGTATGAGCTTTCCAAAGTAGATTGCGGCATCCCCTCGCAGACATCCGCCTGCCAGGCCGGGATCATGTTTGGCGACAACAGCGACATTCCCGCCTTCCGCTGGTACGACAAGAGCAAGCAAAAGCTGTACGTCTCCGGCAACGACGCCGCCGAGCTGAACGGGCGCTACGCCCAGGGCAACGGCCTGATGCGCAACGGCTCCAGCATCAACAACATGCTCAACGGCGACGCGCAGAAGTCGCTGCTCACCCTGGCCGACCTGCTCACAGGCAGCGACGAAGAGAAGAAGGCCCGCGCGCAGGACATCAACCTGCTCTTGCTGAATCCCTACTTCCTCACCCGCACCATTGCGCTGATGTTCACCGACGCGGTGCGCGAAATCTGGCAGGGCTGGCAGCAAAAGCGCAAGAACGTCGTCCCCCGGCTGAACCGGCTGCACCACGCCTACCCGATGGTGCGGGCGATTACCACCGTCTTCATGCGCGATGTCGCCGCCAACCTGACCATCCTGGACATCATCCGCGGCGCGCCGGCCATCTACGTCACCTGGCCGGGCTACGACGAGGTGGCCCACCACTCCGGCCCCTGGACCGAGGACGCACTGAAAGTCCTGGCTACCTATGACAGAGTCATCGGCCGGGTGCGCGACGCCATCCGCTTCAAGGCGCCCCGGCCCTATGACCTGGTCATCCTCTCCGACCACGGCCAATCGTTTGGGCCAACCTTCAAGATGCGTTACGGCGTGTCGCTGAAGGAGTTCATCGAGCAGCAATTGCCCCACGGCACGACCGTCTCCGCCTCGATGGGCGGCGACACCGGGGCCATCTCCATGGCCGCCGTCTCCGGTGAAATGGAGAACCTGCAAGAGGTGGGCGTGGGCGGCGCGGCCGGCAAGATGGCCGCCAAACAGAGCCGCAAGCTGATGGAAAGCGGCGCAAAGCAGGAACAGGCGGAAGACGAGGCGGCCGAGGCGGAGCAGGGGGCGCAGGTGACCGCTTACGGCAGCGGCAATCTGGCCCAGGTCTACTTTGACCTCTACCCGCGCAAGATTACGATTAGCGAGTTGAACCAGGCTTACCCCGGCATGGTGGACGCGCTGGTGCAGCATGAGGGCATCGGCCTGGTCTGCGGCTACGACGATGAGGGCGTGCCCGTCGCCCTGAGCAAGAATGGCCGGCGCAACCTGCACACGGGCGAGGTAGTGGGCATGGACCCCTTGCTGCCCTACGCGCCCGCCGCCCCGGCCTTTGGCGCTTCGACGATTGAGACCCGCGACTGGCAGGTGCGCCGGGTGATGGACTTCCCCAACGCCGGCGACCTGATGGTGATCAGCACGGTCTTTCCCGACGGCACGGTGGCTGCCCTGGAGGAGCTAATCGGCAATCACGGCGGCCTGGGCGGAGAGCAGACGGACGCCTTTATCTTCCACCCGCCGGATATGGACGTGCCGGAAACGCGCAATTCGATTGACGTGTACCACATCCTGAACGCTCGCCGCGACCAGCCGGCCGGCGAGCACCCCATCGCCACGATGGAACGCGCGATGGAGATGGAGGATGACTGGTCGCTGTCTAACCTGGGGGCCGGGTTGAAGGATGTGCGCACCTGGATGGGGCTGGCGGCGCAGGTGTTTGCCTTTAATCGCTCCGCCTTCCGCGAGGTGGCCAACAACCGGCGCATGACCGCCCCCGGCTTGCTGCTCGGCCTGCTCTTCGTGATCATCGGCGAGGCGGCGCGGGCAAATGTCGCGGAAAGGTTGCTGGGCATCTCCAGCGGAGTGGTCAGTTTTATATTGGTGACGCTGGCGGTGTATGTGGCCGGCCGGCTGTTGACGCGCAAGGGCTACTACACCCGCACCATGCGCACGCTCGGCTTCGCGCAGGTGGTGCACGTCTTTGACTTGCTGGTGCTCATCCCGCCCATCGCCCCGCTGGCCATCGTGCTGACCACGGCGATTAGCTTCCTGGCGACCTGGCTGGCGGCGGCGGAAGCGCATGAGAGCCGCGGCTGGCGCACGCTGTTGCTGCCGGTGCTGGCCTTGATTATCGTCGTGCTGATTCCGGTGTTGGCGGCGGCGCTGTTTGCCGGGGCGACGATTGGCCTGGAGGCAATCATGGCCCGCCTGGGCATGTAGCCGGAGGGCCGGGTCCACC
>CAYVQP010000220.1:0-2633 GCA_964452775.1 uncultured Ardenticatenaceae bacterium
GGGGTGCAGGCGGCGAGCGCGCCGGAGCCGAGGAGCAGGACGAGGAGATAGAGCATTAATCGGGTCATGGTACTCCTATCAGAATCCCTCTTTCAGAATCCCGGATTCTGCGAGAATCCAGCTATCAGAATCCCGGATTCTGCGAGAATCCGGGATTCTCGGGTGCGAGTCGTGTTCGACAAATATACACCGGCCGGCGCAGCGCGGTTCCAACAATATGGGCTGACCACATTCGCGGCACAATAATGTCATTCCTGGTGTATCATCAGAACATGAAGCAACCCCGGCGCAAAATGATTCCCACGCCGGGCTATTGAGCGCGAGGCCGCATTCCTTCAGCTGCAACGCGCGGCCCCGGACCACTTCGCCTGGGAGGAATTCCTGTCAGCGGTCGAGGCGCGAAAGGCCCTAAGTGAGCGGGCGACGTCCTATGAGTGGGACCGCCGGGACGCCTATGAGGAGCGCGAGAATCTCCTGAAGGCCGGGGAGTAACGCTGTTCAGCCGGCGACGTTAATCAGAAGGTGCGAGAGATAGAAATGACCATTCTCCATTACCCTCAACGCTCCATCGCAATGTGTTGCACGTTGTCTTTGCTATTGCTCCTCATCGCGACCGCCTGCACCAACCCCACACCTATCCCAATCACCATCCAGCCCCGCGAGCCGGTCCCGCTCATCTACGACACGGACATGGCCCACGAAGATATGTTCGCGGCCCTGTTCCTGTTGGGCCACCCCAATGTGGAGGTGAAGGCGATCACCGTCGCCGGCACGGGCGAGGCCCATTGCGCCCCCGGCATGACTCACGCCCTGGGGTTGGTCGCCCTGTCCGGGCAGCCGGAGGTCCCCGTCTCCTGCGGCAGCGAAGCGCCGATGGCCGGCGACCATGAGTTCCCGGCGGAGTGGCGACAGGCGGCCGATTCGGCTTACAGCGTGGAGATGCCCGCAGGCGGCGAGCCGGCCGAACTGGACGCGCCGGCCCTGATCGCCCGGGTGCTGCGGGAGACGGACGAGCCGGTGACCATCGTCGCGGTAGGGCCGCTGACCAATATCGCCGCCGCCTTGCAGGAGCAGCCTGACCTCGCCTCCGATATCGGCATGATCTACGTTATGGGCGGGGCGGTGGATGCGCCGGGCAACGTCCAGGGCTCGCCGGCCGAGTGGAACATCTACGTGGACCCGGCGGCGGCCAACATTGTGCTCAACGCGGGCGCGCCGGTGACGCTCATACCGCTGGACGCGACGGGCGATGTGCCGGTGACGGAAGATTTCTTCGAGACGCTGGGCGACAACTTGGATACGCCGGCGGCCCAACTGGTGTACGACCTGCTCAGCGCCAATCAGAACTTTGTCGGCGACCCCGGCTTCCACTTTTGGGACACGCTGACCGCGGCCATCTCCACCGACAACAGCCTGGCGACGTTCGAGGAGATGTCGCTGCAGGTGGTGGAAGGGGACGTGCCGGAGAGCGGGCGCACGGTGCGGACGCCGGATAGACCGGCCATCCGGGTAGCGACCGGCGCGAACCGGCCGGCGTTTGAGCAGTTGTTGTTGACGATTCTTAATAGTAGGGACTGAATGTCTCTACTCCTGCTGAGTACGCACGCCCGACGGTAGACCCGTGAAAGACCTGCAGAGTTTTGTTCTTAGTTAGTGAGAGGACAGCTAATCGAAATGCAGCGAAAGTATCGCTTGTATGTTGACGAAGTGGGTAACTCGGACCTAAACGCTTCGAACGATCCCAATCATCGTTACCTGAGTTTGACCGGTGTCATTTTGGAGCTGGAATATGTGCAGGCAACAGTCTTTCCTGCTATTGAAGCTCTTAAGATTCGCTACTTTGCCTCGCACCCGGATGACCCCCTGATCCTTCATCGAAAGGAGCTTGTAAACAAACGCTTTCCATTTCATTCACTGCGCGATCCGGAAGTAGAAAGGCAGTTCAATGGTGATTTGCTGGCGCTGTTGCGTTACCTGAACTATACGGTGATCACTACGGTCATTGACAAGCTGGAACACGTTCAGCGCTACACTACCTGGCGATACGATCCATATCACTACTGCCTTGCCGTGCTCCTGGAACGCTACATTCATTGGCTCACGAGGCATGATTGCACAGGTGATGTACTGGCAGAGTCAAGAGGGGGTCATGAAGACCGGCGGTTGAAGGCATCTTTCGAGCGTCTTTATGAAGGAGGGAGCGAATATGTGTCCGCCGACAAGTTTTCCAGGCGACTCACCAGCCGGCAGTTGAAGGTGAAACCAAAGAGCAACAACATCGCCGGATTGCAACTAGCCGACCTCATCGCACACCCCAGCTTCAAAGCCACGTTGGCGCGGAGGGAGAGAGTTCAGTTGGCGCCAAACTTCGGCGGACGAATTGCCTCCATCTTGGAGGAAAGTAAGTACGATAGAAGCTCGACGGGCCAGATAGATGGTTGGGGGAGGAAGTGGCTCCCATAAAAAAAGCCCCTGACGGGGCTCGAAGGTAAAAACCTTCCACCTCCAGAAGCCTGGATTGCTTGTATTATATCACATAATCAGGAAAGCTTAAATAGGGGTCACCATGCTAAAAACACTCTTCATCGGCGGCTCCGGCGTAATCAGCTCCGCTTGCTCCCAACTGGCGGTGG
>CAYVQP010000221.1:0-2632 GCA_964452775.1 uncultured Ardenticatenaceae bacterium
CACCTACGGGGTGTCAACGAACGAGGAGAGGAATCTTGAACCGGCTAGCACTAATCCCCACCTACCACCAATCTACCAACGAACCGGAACCGCGCACCGTCCGCGCCCGCCGGCGTAGGCGCACGGACTCCTCCGGCTCCGGCGACCGCCCGCAGGCCGAAGCGCCGCGCCGCCGGAGACCCTGGTCCTCCACGCCGGCCGGCTCAGGCGGAGGAACAGGCTCCGGCGGAGGCTCCGGCTCCGGCTCGGGTTCATCCTCGCCGCCCGTCTTCTCCTTTGGCGGCGGGCAGATGCCTAACCGCAGCACCCTGCTGCTGCTGGCCGGCGCGGTGGTCATCCTCTGCGTGTGCGTGCTGCCGGTGATGTTCTTCTTCAACGGCGGCGACTCCGGGCTGGCGCCGGCCGGCGACGACCAGCTCGGCCAGGTGCAGGATGAGGATTTCGCCCCGGCGGCCGAGGTTGAGCCGGAAGAGGCGCCCGTGCTGCCCAGCCGCACCCCCCGGCCGGCGGTCGCGCCTGCCACCACCGGCGACGGGCAGACCTGGCTGGTCATGCTCTATCAGGACGCGGACGACAAAATCCTGGAGCAGGACATCTTCCTCGATTTGAACGAGGCCGAGCGCATCGGCTCCACGGACCGGGTGCAAATCGTGGCCCAGGTAGACCGCTATCAGGGCGGCTTCCAGGGCGACGGCAACTGGACCGCCGCCCGGCGATATTACATCACCCAGGACGACGACCTGAACCGGCTCGGCTCGCAGCCCGTGGACGAAGTGGGCGAGGCGAACATGTCCGCCGGCGAAACCCTGGTTGATTTCGTCTCCTGGGCGGTCGAAAACTACCCCGCCGACCGCCACGTGCTGATCATGTCCGACCACGGCATGGGCTGGCCCGGCGGCTGGAGCGACCCTGCGCCTCAAGGAGGCGGCCCCGGCGGCTCGGGTGGCTCGGGCGCGTCCGCCGGCTCCACCCCTCTCGAATCGGCGCTGGGCAACCAGATGTACCTGAACGAGCTGGACGCGGCCCTGGGCGACATTCGGGCGCGCACCGGCCTGGCCCAATTTGAGCTGGTCGGCCTGGACGCCTGCCTGATGAGCCATCTGGAGGTGTACAGCGCCCTGGCCGAGCACGCCCGCTATGCCGTCGCCTCGCAGGAGACGGAGCCGGCCGTCGGTTGGGCCTACGCCGCCTTCCTCGGCGACCTGGTCGCCAACCCGGACATGGACGGGGCGGAGTTGGGCCGGCGCATCGTGGAGAGCTACATCCGCGAGGACGAGCGGGTGGTGGATGACCAGGCGCGGGCGGAATACCTGCGCGGCGGCTCGCCGATGGGCGGCCTGTCCAGCCTGTTTGGCGGCGGCGGGCTGATGTCCGCGGACCAGTTGGCCCAACAGCTCGGCCGGGATGTGACCATGTCCGCCGTGGACATGGGCGCAATCGCCCCGCTGATCGCCGCCTTCAACAACTTCGCCTTTGCCCTGCAGGATGCCCGCCAACAGGATGTGGCCCAGGCGCGCAATTACGCCCAATCCTTCACCAACATCTTCGGCAACAATGTGCCCAAGCCGTACATTGACCTGGGCCATTTCGCCGAGCTGGTGCGCGAGGAGAGCGGCGGCTCGACGGTGGTGTCCGCCGCCGACGCGCTGTTCGCCGCTCTGGGAGAGGCGGTCATCGCGGAGACGCACGGCCCCGGCAAATCCGGCTCGACGGGCATCTCCATCTACTTCCCCAATTCGCAGCTATACCAGTTGCCCACCACCGGCCCGCAATCCTACAACGCCATCGCCGGCCGCTTTGCCAATGAGTCGCTGTGGGATGATTTCCTGGCCTATCACTACGCCGGCCGCCCCTTCGACATCACCGATGCGGTGGCCGCCGCGCCCGACCGGACTACGACGGTCGCCGGGCCGGGCGCCGGGGCGATTGCCCTGTCCCCGCTGACCCTCTCCGATGCGACCGCCGCCGCCGGCCAGCCGGTGCTGATGAGCGCGGAGGTCAGCGGGGAGAACATCGGCTACATCTACTTCTTCAGCGGCTTCGTGGATGAGGCGGCCAACTCGCTTTACGTGGCGGACTCCGATTACCTGGAGAGCGACGACACGCGCCAGCTGGACGGCGTCTACTATCCCGATTGGGGGGAAGGGGCGTTTACGCTGGAGTTTGAGTGGGAGCCGATTGTGTACGCGATCAGCGATGGGGTGAACTCGGTGCAGGCGCTGTTGACGCCGGCGACGTACGGGGCCTCGTTTGAGGAGGCGGTGTACACCGTGGACGGCATCTACACCTACACGGACGGCGAATCTCGCTACGCCCGGCTCTACTTCCGCGACGGGCTGCTGCAGCAGGTGTTCGGCTTCAGCGGGGAGGACGGCACGGGCGCGCCGCGAGAGATCACCCCAGCGGCCGGGGATACCTTCACGGTGCTCGAGCGCTGGCTGGACCTGGACGCGCAGGGGCAGGTGACCGGAAGCGCGCAGCAGGAAGGGGGCGTGCTCACCTTCAGCGACCAGATGTTCACCTGGCAAGAGCTCGACGCCGCGCCGGGGCAATACGTGATCGGCTTTATCGTGGAGGACCTGGATGGGAATCGGGTGGAGAGTTATGCGCCGGTGAGGGTGGAGTGATCCTT
>CAYVQP010000222.1:0-2615 GCA_964452775.1 uncultured Ardenticatenaceae bacterium
AGCTCGCAGCCACTCTTGTTTGGCTGCGCTGACCTAAATGTCAACAGAACCTAGTCAGATAGTTATCACAGGATCGTCTATGACAAACCGACTGAGGAGAATCACGGAAAGTCGCGGGATTCGTATGCTTTTGTTTTGCATATCGCTGTTTATTGCGTGCCGGCTTAGTGACACTACCAGCTCGAACGGAACGACAGATAGCGGGACGAGTGCACCAGGCAGCACAATAGTTTCCCCTCAAACCTCAATAGAGGATGATTTACCAGTCATTGAGGCAGATCTATCAATTGAGGGAATTCAGCGTAATGATGATCTTCTATTCTTTGCCCACCCTTCTGGCTTACCAGCTTACGGAATGGAGACAGAGCTTTTTTCGGCAGATTCCCGCAGCCACGCGTACCATTGTCTTACGTGCGCCTTAAGCTCACGTGAGGATATAGGAGAGCTGGTTTTCATCCCAGAACCTGCCTTGTCCCCAAGCGGCGATATGCTGGCCGTCAACGGATTTGCCCTAACAGGCGAAGGCAACGAATCAGCGGCAGGGCTTTGGATGATTGATTTACTTGCAGGTGACGTCCGGCTTTATGGAAAAGAAGATGTCCAAAACTACATGCTCAACAACCTTGCCTGGTCTCCGGACGGTTCGCGAATTGCGGGTACTGTTAGTGGAATCATTAACCTAATCGATGCGAGAACTGGAGAGCTTCTTGAGCCGCTCCACCCCTCGCAACTTACCCCCGAACAGACAACGGACGAGTCGTATTTCACTGCTAGCGTCGGTGGATATTTTTCCTGGTCACCCAGCGGACAATACTTGCTGTATGACGAAGACCTGTATCACATCGTGCGCATAGACGTTGATCGACTCTCGAGGGCTATTCTTCGGCCGAACGAACCCGATCATGATTACGGATCCATCTTTACATTTCCGGCCTGGTCGCCAAACGGTGATCGGATCCTGTTCGTCTCAGACGTGGCCAATCGCCCAATGGGTATTACATGGAAGCAACTATTCAGCGGCGAAGAGATCGTAACCGGTGGAGAGTTGCCGATTATCGCAATGGATTTGTACGTGATGCCTGCGGACGGTAGTGCGGAGATGTGTCTTACGTGCGAGCAGGATAGAAGTCTCGCCTGGGCATATACACCTACATGGTCCCCAGATGGCAAAAGCATCTCGTTCTTCGGCTACGATTTTTCCCAACTGCCGGAAGTTTTCGAGAATCTGTCTGTTGTAGACACGGAGTCAGGCGAATTGAGAGTCCTGGCCCGTTTCCCAAACAGGCAACTCCAGGTTTTTGGGGGTGTCCAAAGAATCAGTGGGCCACCGCGTTGGTCAAGGGATGGACAAAGATTGGCCTTTTCTGCCATAAACGAAGATAACTACGCAATCTATGTGATCGATGCTGACGGAAGCGATATGCAGATGATAGCCTATGAAGAGGGACGAAATTTCCTGTCACCATTATGGTTGGGGGATCAATAACGCCAGGCAACCAAACTAAACGAATTGGTCGTCTATTTTGCCCCGCTTCGCTTTCTAACCGCCGGCCTCGCCGAAACACTCCTCTGGGACGCCCTCTTCTACCTGCTGGCAACCGAGGGCAAAGCTTTTCCGGCCACCGGCATCCCCTACATCGAAACCAACATGGCTCGCCTGCAGGAGCTCACCGGCCTGACCCGCCAGGCGCTGCGCAAGCAGCTGAATGCCGCCGCCGGCCTACCCCCATCCTACCGGCTCGTCGAGAGCGACGGCTTCTATCCCGGCAACATGCTGCTGGAGCTGCCCGGCAATGAGGAGATGCGCCAGCGCGAGAAGATGATCCTCAAGCCGCTGGACTTCATGCGCAACGGCTGGGCGGCGGTATTGAACCGGCCCTATCCGGATAGCGGGCCGGAGGGGCGAGCCTCGCGCTTCCCGTTGGCGGTGCTGAACCGGCTGCTGATGAAGCCGCCCGACCGCACCACATCGCTTGGCGAGCTGGTGCAGCGTTGCCGGCATCCAAAGCGCAAGCAGCCCCCGGATGTTGCCCAGATAGTGCAGGCGGTCGAGCACCTGAAGGCGCTCGGGCTGGTCGAGGAAGTCTTGCCGGTGCAATATCAGGCGGTGCGCGAGCAGTTGGCCCTGCCGGCGGAACAGGTCTGGGCCGGCCTCACAGCCGAGCCGGGAGACCACTCAGCACAGGTCCGGAGACTGCAGGAGCAGTCTCCGGAGCGGGCTGCCCTGGCCGAGAAGCTGGCCGCGCTGGGCCAGTTCAATCCAGCTGACCATCTGAGCGAGATCTTCTATGACCTCGGTCGCTTCAGGCTGGAAACCGACCTTCCGCTACTGGAGCAGGTGGTACAGCGCCGGCGACACCGCCCACCCGGCCGGCAACGCTGGCATGACACGGTGACCGCGTTTGAGCGCGCCTTGAGACGGGGGAGTGAGATAGTTCAGTCGCCAAAGGTCCGCCTCTTTTTCAACCGCGAGCAGACACATGAGGCGACCCTCTCGCTGGATGCGCCGCCTGGCGCGAGCTTGCGCTGGGCAAGACTGGTCGTCTGGGTGCAGGATAAACGCTATGCGTTCAGCGGCATGCCGGCGGCGGCTACACTGAATGCCGCTGTCCTGA
>CAYVQP010000223.1:0-2596 GCA_964452775.1 uncultured Ardenticatenaceae bacterium
AGCAAAAGTGGGTCGCTTGTTCCAACCAGCCAAACCAGGCAGGGGAACCGACAGGAATCGGATGGCGGTCCGGCAGGCACAGGCGGTCATCCCTTATCCAGGGCATATCCTTCTGAGGCATCAGAGTTTCTCCTGGCGCTGTTGCCGTTCGCGGAAGCGGTAGGAGTCGCCCCGGAACTCGATGATATGGGCTTTGTGCGTGAGCCGGTCAAGCAAGGCTACCGTCAAGCGTTCATCACCAAACACCTGCGTCCAGTCAGCAAACTTGAGGTTGGTACTCACAATCAGGGCGACGCGCTCGTAAAGCGCCGAGCAGAACTGAAACATCAGCTGGGAGCCGGTGTTGCTAAACGGGATGAAGCCCAACTCATCAATGACAATAAGATTGTAGTTGAGCGCTTTGCTGATGAACGAAGTCATCCGACCCTCTTCTTGCGCCTTGAGCAACTCGTTGACCAGGCCGGCGGCGTTGTAGAAGCGCACCCGGCGCATCTGGCGCGTCGCCTCGACGGCCAGGGCGGTGGCGATGTGTGTCTTTCCCAGGCCGGGGTTGCCAACGAGGATGACCGGCTCAACCTTGTCGATGTACTCGCCGGTGAGCAGCTGCCGGATTCTCTGCTGATTTAGCTGGGGTATCTGCTCGAAGTCGAAGCTGGTCAGGTCTTTGACCACCGGGATCCTGGCTTCCTTCAGCCGGTTCTGCCGGCGGCGGGTGTCTCGCTGGAGAACCTCCTGCTCAGCCAGGGCCAGCAGATAGCGCGTGTAGCTCTGGTTGCTCTGGGCCGCCTCGGCTGCATAGGCTTCGTGGTAGCGAATGAAGGAGGACAGGTAGAGCTTCCTCAAGTAGCTTTCCAACACGACCTTGTCGACGACATGGCTGCTCGCACTCGTTGTTTCATCTTGCACGCTCATCAGTCGCCTCCCAGCAAGGCGTCATAGGCGCCGGCCTGCACCTGCTGATGACCGATGTCTTGGAGACGGGGCCGGTCTGTCAGGTTGAGCGTGGCGAAGGTCGGCAGCGGCTGGTTGAGCTGAGTCAACCACAGCCGCACGCCGTCCAGGTGTGCACAATGATGGGCCAGGGCCGCGTCAATGGCCTGGACCATCTCTGCCTGGCTATGCTCCCGGTGTAGATAGAGGATATTGACAAACTCGCGCACCCCACGCCCTTCCGGCCATTTGCGCCGTAGATGCTCGAGAAGCTGGTCATAAACCGCCGGCCACTGTTCCCGCCAGCGGCGTAACGGCTTGGCATGGTCGATTGCTCCAGGTCGCTGCCGGATGAGCGGCAGGTAATGGTAAGGGTCGATGATTTCCTGCTGCTGGTCATAGCAGCGCAGATGGGTGGCAATGGGCGTCGTGTCCTCCGGCCGATAGATTTCGATATGGAAAGGATACAGCTTGGCGCTCAGTTGCCGGCGGCCCTGGTCGGTGGGCACAGAGTAGCAGTTGGTCTCCAACCGCACCTGGCTGTACGGGTTCAGGCTCACTGTCGCCATGCGACAGCAGTCGAAGGGATGCGCCGGCAACGGTCGCAAGTGTGGCTTCTCCTGCTGCCACATCTGGCCGATGGAGGCCGGCTGGCCGCTGACCGTGCGGGCATCGTCCTCCAGGCACCTTGCCAGCAGGTAGTTGTTGAGTTCCTCGTAGCTGCTTACTTCCGGCAACGGAACCAGGTAGTGACGCCGGTTGAAGCCGACGCTATGTTCCACCTGTCCCTTTTCATTCCCTGCCCCGGGCGTGCAGAAGTGGCTGTCGAATAAGTAATAGCCCCGGAAGTGGAAGAAGGCTTCCTGTTCTACCCGATGCCGTCCTTCCAGGATCTCTTTCACGGCTGTCTTCAGATTGTCATAGCTGATGCGCCGGGGCACGCCGCCAAAGAACGCGAAGGCCCGCACATGCCCCAGGAAGAGCGCTTCTTGCTTCTGTCTGGGGAAAGCCATCATGAATGTGCGTCGAGAGTAGCTCAGCTTCATGAAGAATAGCTGCGCTGTGACTTGCTCTCCGTTCATGATAACGTCGCCTTCCCCCCAGTCCAGCTGCGCGTCGGTGCCCGGGTCGAATTCCAGCGGCAGGTAGACCGCCGGCTGTCGCAGCAGCTTGCGCACTTGGCCTATGTAGTGGCGCACGGTCGACTCCGCCCCCTGATAGCCTTCCTTCTGCAGTTCCCTGAATACCAGCGGCGATGTCCACTGCTGTTTCCGTGGCAGACTCTTGTTTTGCGCCAGCAGTTCCTGTATGCGCCCTTTGTATGGTCCTAATGCCGGCGCCGGCCGTGTTCGCTGCCGCCGGTAGCGTGGTGGCGCTTCCGCCTCTACCATGCGCCTCACTGTACGTCGGGCGTGTCCCGTTTCCCGCGCAATCTCACGAATGCTCTTCCCTTCAACGTGATACGCGCGGCGCATTTGTTCCCACTCTTTCACTGTCAACATCTCCTATCCTCCGTCATCATGGTCAAGCCATGATAACGGAAGGCTGGGTGGTGACATTTTACTCGGCCGTTTTTTCTCTCACTGGTGCACTTTTAGATTATCGTAAACAGACACCAATGTGCTGCCACAAGATGGCGCGGAGTATGCCCGACTCGACGATTTGG
>CAYVQP010000224.1:0-2581 GCA_964452775.1 uncultured Ardenticatenaceae bacterium
TCCATGGAGACAACCCACTCGCCGCCCGGCAACGCCAGGGTGGTGTAGTACCAGTCGGCCGGGAATGCCCCTGTTTCAAATCCCTCGGTCGCGCCGCAAACTAGCGACGCGGTGGCGGTAGTGAAACTCCAGGTTTGAGAGCCGCCGTCCCCGCAAGGATTGTCGGCTGTTACCCGCCAGTAGTAGGTGGTGTTGCCGCTCAATGGAATGCTGGTGTAGCTGGTGTCTGAAGTCGTAGCGGAGTCCACAATGTTGGTGAAGCCGGCATCGGTAGCGATCTCGATGAAATAGCTGGTGCCGGTGCCGGACCAGGTGAAGGTCGGCGACAACGGCACGTTGGTTGCGCCGTTGGCCGGACTGCTTAGCGATGCGGTCGCCGACGTGTCAAACAGCTCCAGTCCGACGTTTACCGACTTCGTGCCCGTCGTCGAAGAGCCGGTCACATCAAAGGAGTAGTCGCCGGCAGAGACCGCGGCGGTGCCGACAGTCAACACGCTCGCGCCGGGCGGCACGACGGGATCCACGCTGAAGTTGATGGTTGCTCCCGCCGGTTCGCCGACAGCGTCCAGGTCCACAGGATCAGTGAAACCGCTTATCGAGCCGACGTTGATCGTGTAGACCGCGTTATCCGGCACACAGGCGGCCGCGGTTTCTGGTTCGGCGCTCAGGGAAAAGTCGGGTTCCAGTAGCAGTGCGGCTTCATAGCAGTCAATTCTGCCGTAGCCGTAGGTGAAGTCAAAGCCCGGCGCTCCCAGGTCCACGCCGGTAGTTGTGAGCAGGTCGTAAAGATCGCTGTAGGTCAAGCTGGAGTCAATTGACATCAGCAAGGCCATGCAGCCGGCGGTGTGCGGGCTGGCCATTGAGGTTCCGCTGAGAAGGGAGTAACCACCCGGAACCGAAGAGCGCACATTGACGCCGGGGGCCGATACATCCGGCTTGTCCGTACAGTTGGGGAAATCGCCCGGGCCGCGGCTGCTGAAGCTGCCGATGACATCGTTGATGTCGGTGGCCCCACTGGCCGGCACATTGCAGTAGTCGCCGGGCGAACCGATTGTATTGGAGCCAGGGCCCGAGTTGCCGGCTGAGAAGGCGGGGATAATGCCGGCGGCCTGCCAGGCGTCCACGGATGCCTGATACCAGGGATCTCCACCACCGCCGCCCCAGGAGTTGTTCACGATATTCGGTCGCATGGCGGGATCACAACTGGGATGGCCGGGATCCTCGCCGAATTCGCAAGGGGCCAGAATCCATTCAGCGGAGCTGAGCAGGGCGCTGTCGCTGCAAGAAGTCGACTCGCAGCCCTTAGCCGCGATCCAGGTCGCGCCGGGCGCGACGCCGATTTGATTCGCGCCGCCGTCATCGCCCACCATGGTGCCCATAGTGTGCGTACCATGCCCATTGTTGTCGCATACGGCGCCGCCGCAAATGTTTGACGGATCGTAGAAGTTGAAATCGTGGTTTCCGGTCAGAGTGCCGCGATAATTTGCCACCAGCGCGGCATGCGTATACTGGACGCCGGTGTCAATGTTGGCCACGACGATCCCCTCTCCCGTTGCGCCAAAGTCGGTCCAAATCTCATTGGCCCGAATCTTCAGCACGCCCCACTCTATCGCTGAAGGCGAATCCGTTTCAGTTTCCACGATCGGTGTGGGAATGGCCAACTCCTTGGCCGAGTAAATGGCCGCGACGTCGGACCGGTTCGCGATCGCATCAAACGTGGCCAGGTCAGATTCAACCTGGACCGCGTTGACGATGAAAAATGACTTAAACTCAACCACAGCTCCGCGCTCGTTCTGAACCTTCAGGTAATTGAGAAGGTCAGCCTGGCTGCTCTGCGCGGTGTTGCGTAGCGAATCATAGACGAAGCGACCGCGATCGTTCCAGTTCATGGAATACGCCGCACTAAGATCGGCTTTCTCCGTCATGTAGACGAGGTAACGACCGCTTCCGTTGGCCGCGATGCTATCTCGTAATCCGGCTTCAATCTCACTGCTTGCGCGCGCTTGCGCGGTAAAAAGCAGTATGCCCGCCAATAGGGCGCCGACAAATAGAGCAACTACGGATTTCTTCATTTACATCTCCAACAAGCTTACTAAACATCGGACAGCAACGGATGATCAGAATGACTGGATGACGCCGAATGCAGAGCCGATCTTGCTCCACAACGCTCAATCGCCCAATCCAACCTGACTCATCACCACTCGTCCTGCGCCGCCACGTAAGGCCAACCGATCCGCGAGGGGGAAAACGAACCTAGCCATGCCGGTCGCGACACAAGCGCGGCGAATACTACATGAAGGGTAGATGAATGGCAAATTACTACAATATGAAACGGGGCCTCCCCGAAAATGGGAAGGCCCCGTTCAATTGCTCAGAGGTAGCGGCCCGCGCCTTTCAGCTCAGCCGGCCACCAATCCAATTCAGAAGGCGTTACTTCGCCAACGAGCGCCGGCGAGCGATCAGGCCGAAGCCCACCGCCATCGTCGCCAGCAGTAACAACATCAGCGGCAGCATCGCCGTTGGCGCGTCGCCCGAGATTCCGCTCAGGCTGACGTCCGTCGGCTGCTCGACCGTCAACTCC
>CAYVQP010000225.1:0-2581 GCA_964452775.1 uncultured Ardenticatenaceae bacterium
GCCTGCGAGGGCCGGCTGGTCCCGCAAGAGGCGGATCTCGACCCGAACTACGAGCCGGCTGACAGGCTGTTAGCCCGCATCCTGGCCGAACGCCGCCGGCGCTGGGAAGAAGCCGAGTGGCAAAAGCTGGTCGAGGGGGCGCAGAAGAAGGCCGCCCAGGCCCGCCGCAAGAAAGCCGGCAACCCCCGCGACCTGCCGCCGGAAGCGTGGCTGTCTGTGCCGGAAGCCGAATACCGCCCCTTCCTGCCCAAATCCGACGCCTGGAAGCAGAAATACCGCGAGCCGGAAGCGCCGGATACCAGTGGGCTGCCGGAGCTGCCGGTGGGGTGGGTGTGGGCGACGGTAGGACAAGTTGTCAGAGCTATTGAGGCTGGGAAGAGCCCGAGGACAAAGAATCGCCCAGCGGAGCCGGGGGAATTTGGAGTCCTGAAGGTTAGCGCCATGAGTTGGGGAGAGTTCCTGCCAGAGGAGAACAAAGCGCTATTGGATGGCGACCACCCAAAGCAAGCTTATTCGATAAAGTCTGGCGACCTACTGATCTCACGGGCGAATACAGTGGAACTGGTTGGCGCGGTAGTTATCGCAAGGCGCGATTATGACAACCTGCTACTATCGGACAAGTCTTTACGGCTCGTGCCCGCTTCTGCCCTTGTTATTCGTGAGTACCTGTTGCTTGCTCTACGCGCACCTTGGGCGCGCCGGAGCTTTGAACGAAACGCCACCGGGACCAGTGACTCGATGCGAAACCTTTCGCAAGGGAAGGTACTGAACGCGCCAATCCCGCTACCACCTCAAGAAGAACAACAGCGGATTGTACTAAGAGAGGACGAACTTATGTCCGTTGTTATGGCCTCGCACGCAAACGTTGGGGTTAGCTTGGCGCGCGCTGATAGGTTGCGGCAGTCCATCCTCCAGCAAGCGTTCACCGGCCGGCTGGTTCCGCCAGCGCCGGCGGCCACCCAGACCCCGTAGGTCGCCCAACACCCCGTAGGTCTCGCAGACCTACGGGGTGTTGGGCGACCTACGGGGTCTAGATAAACAGGAGTCTCCATGAACAACTCATCCGCCATCGTCCAACGCCTCTGGAACTACTGCACCGTCCTGCGCGACGACGGCCTCTCCTACGGCGATTACGTCGAGCAGCTCACCTACCTGCTCTTCCTCAAGATGGCCCACGAGCGCGAGCAGCTTGGCGACCACTCGCCCATCCCGGCTGAACTGGGCTGGCCCAGCCTACTTAACCTGGACGGCGAGGCGCTGGAGAACCATTACCGGCGCATCCTCACCGACCTCGGCGTCGGTCGCGGCCTCATCCCCACCATCTTCCGCAAGGCGCAAAACCGCATCCAGGACCCGGCCAAGCTGAAGCGGCTGGTCAGCCTCATTGACGGCGAAAATTGGAGCCGGCTGAATGTGGACGTGAAAGCCGAGATTTACGAAGGGCTGCTGGAGAAAAACGCCCAGGACGTGAAGTCGGGGGCCGGCCAATACTTCACCCCCCGGCCGCTCATCCGCGCCATTGTAGACGTCATGCGCCCACAGCCGGGCGAGAGCATTTGCGACCCGGCCTGCGGCACTGGCGGCTTCCTGCTCGCCGCCTACGATTACGTCGGCAGCCACTACCAGCTGGACCGCGACCAGTGGCGACATCTGCGCCGGGAGGCCCTGCACGGCTGGGAAATCGTGGACAACACCGCCCGGCTGTGCGTGATGAACCTCTACCTGCATGGCATCCGAGACGACCAGCCCGTAGGTCTAACTGAAGACCTACGGGGTCTCGAACAACAACGCAGCCCCATCCACGTAGACGACGCTCTGGCCACAAAGCCCAGCCGCACCTTTGACATGGTGCTCACCAATCCCCCCTTCGGCAAGAAGAGCAGCGTCACCTACATCACCGACGACGGCGAGGTGAAGCGCGAATCGCAGACGGTGGTGCGCGACGACTTCTGGACCTCCACCAGCAACAAGCAGCTCAACTTCGTCCAGCACGTGCACAAGCTACTCCGGCAGCACGGCCGGGCGGCGGTGGTCGTGCCGGATAACGTGCTCTTCGAAGGTGGGGCGGGCGAGACGGTGCGCCGCAAGCTGTTGCACGAAAGCGAGCTGCATACCATCCTGCGCCTGCCCACCGGCATCTTTTACGCGCAGGGCGTGAAAGCCAACGTGCTCTTCTTCGACCGCAAGCCCGGCCGGGAGCAGCCCTGGACCGGCCGCGTCTGGTATTACGACTACCGCACCAACATCCACCACACCCTGAAACAGCAACCGCTGACCCGGCCGGACCTGGACGACTTTGTCGCCCTGTACAACCCGGCCAATCGCCACGAGCGCCGGCCCACCTGGTCCGAAGACAACCCGGACGGACGCTGGCGGTCGTACAGCTACGATGAGCTGGCGGCGCGCGACAAGGTCAACCTGGACATCTTCTGGCTGCGCGATGAGTCGTTGGAAGAGAGCGACAACCTGCCGGAGCCGGACATCATCGCCGCCGAGATTGTCGAGGACCTGGAAGCGGCGCTGGAGCAATTCCGGCTCATCGCGGAGGAGCTGTCTGACCAGACCCCGTAGGTGTCCAAAA
>CAYVQP010000226.1:0-2563 GCA_964452775.1 uncultured Ardenticatenaceae bacterium
CGTCGCCCATCCCGAGGATGCGTGACGCCATGCGCTCGGGATGGAATTCCTCGAGGCCACTCAGTTTCTCGCCGACGCCCGCGAACTTGAGCGGTTTGCCGGTGACATGGCGCACCGAAAGCGCCGCACCCCCGCGCGCGTCGCCATCCAGCTTGGTGAGGATCACACCGGTAAGCGGCAGGGTCTCATTGAAGGCGCGCGCGGTATTCACCGCATCCTGTCCCAGCATGGCGTCGACGACAAAGAGGGTCTCGACCGGCTGCAGTGCCGCATGCAGTTCGGCCACCTCCTTCATCATGGTTTCGTCTATGGCGAGCCGGCAGGCGGTGTCGAACAGCACCACGTCGTAATAGTGCTTCCTAGCGAAATCAAGGGCGGCCGTGGCAATGGCAACCGGCTTGTCGCTCGATTGCGTTGGAAAGAAATCGATGCCAGCCTGCTCGGCAACAAGCTTCAGCTGCTGAATGGCCGCCGGCCGGTAGACGTCGGCGCTGACCGCGAGCACCTTTTTCTTCATCCGCTCCCTGAGGAGCTTGCCCAGCTTCCCGGTGGTCGTGGTCTTGCCGGCGCCCTGCAGGCCGGCCATTAAGACAACCGCCGGGGGTTGCACGGCGAGATTGAGGCCGCTATGGGCACCCCCCATCAATTCGGTCAGTTCGCGGTGCACCACGCCCACCAAGGCTTGACCGGGCGTCAGGCTGCCGACCACTTCCAGGCCAATCGCTTTTTCCTTGATGCGGGCGACGAGGTCTTTTACCACCGGCAGCGCGACATCGGCCTCCAGCAAAGCCATCCTCACTTCGCGCAGGGCGTCGGCGATATTGTCTTCCGTCAGTCGCGCTTGGCCGCGCAGCGTCTTTACGACGCGAGACAGGCGTTGCGTCAGATTGTCCAGCATGATGTTCCGATTGCTCCGGGAAGGAGGTAAACTTGCAATATGAAAGGGATTTTACCGCATCTGCTGCCCGCTTCGCTGTACGCCTTTCTTGGCTTTCATTTCTGGCGCACACGCTGGGCACAGACCGCTCCCAAAGCACCGCCAGGAATCCTCGGCTGGGAAAGAATTGCACTTGCTGCCGCATTGCTGCTTCACGGGTATGTGCTTTATGAAGAGATGTTCGGAGGAGGTCTCATGCGCTTCGGATTCTCTGGAGCGCTCTCCCTCATGCTTTGGCTTGCCGTGCTGATCTACTGGGTGGAAAGCTTTCATGCCCGGCTGGAAGGACTGCAGCCCCTCGCCTTGCCCTTGGCCGGAATCTGCGCGCTCCTGCCCATGCTGTTTCCCGGCCAGCACCTTCTTCCCAATGTCACCTCGGCGATGTTCCGCGTTCACTTCTTCATCGCCATGGTGGCCTACAGCCTGTTCACCCTTGCGGCGTTACACGCCATCATCATGGCCGTGGCTGAGCGGCGTCTGCATCGGGGAGAGCTGTCTCGACCGTTGGCCAGTCTGCCACCTCTGCTGACGATGGAAGCTTTGCTGTTCCGGCTGATTCTGATCGCATTCATCCTGCTCACCATGACTCTGGCTTCCGGCATCGCTTTCTCCGAAACCCTGTTCGGCAAGGCGCTGACGTTCAATCACAAGACGCTCTTTTCCATCCTGTCCTGGCTGATCTTCGCTGCTCTGCTGGTAGGCCGGTACGTCTGGGGATGGCGCGGGCGCAAGGCGCTGCGCTGGACGCTGGCGGGTTTTGTGGCTCTGCTCTTCGCCTATGTCGGCAGCCGGTTCGTGTTGGAAGTCGTTCTTGGCCGGGCTGGCTGACGGGCCCCATCTTCGCCGGAACAGCGGATATCCACAACTCCTGTCGCGTCGTCCCATCCCGACACAACAAATGACTCAAGAATCCTCTCCAACCACCTGATAGTCTTTACAAAACCCGGTTGGAAGGGCATCATCGCCTGAGATACCCAGCCGGTATTTGCATCAATCCCGGGAACCGATGGCTGCATCTCTTCAGACAACCCTCAGCGGCTTGGCACGCGCGCTGGTCCAGCAAGGCCGCCTCAAGGAGGCCGAGGCGGAAGCCTTTGCTGCTCAAGGTGCAGGGGCTGGGGGTAGTTTTGTCAATCAGGTCATATCCAGCGGCCGTCTAAACGCCAAGGATATCGCCACCTTTGCCGCTGAAACCTTCGGCTACCCCCTCCTCGACCTCAACGCGTTCGATGACAGCCACTTTCCCAAGGAGGCCATCGACCGCAAGCTGATGCAAAACCACCAGGTCATCGCGCTAACCAAACGCGGCAACCGCATCGCGGTCGCCTTGGCCGATCCGACCAATCTTCGCGCCCTGGATGAGATCCGCTTTCAGACCGGCATGGCGGTCGACCCAGTCGTAGTAGAAGCCAGCAAGCTGGCACCCATCGTTCAGCGGTTGTCGGAAACGGCGGAGACCAAGCTCAACGAGCTGGCTGGCGATGACCTGGATCTCGAACTGGCCGAAGAGACCGAAGAAGCCGCTGGAGGCGAAGCCGGATCGACCGAGGTCGACGATGCGCCGGTCGTCCGCTTCATCCAGAAAATCCTGCTCGACGCCATCAATGAGGGGGCTTCCGACATCCA
>CAYVQP010000227.1:0-2562 GCA_964452775.1 uncultured Ardenticatenaceae bacterium
GCGTGACGGCCGCCCATTGGCGGGCTTTCTCATACAGCTTGTCTGGCAGGCTTAGGGTAACGTCTATTATCGCTGTCTCTCTTCGCGGATATTATACCCTAATTGCCCTGTTCGGTCGGCGTGCTATCAATACAGGGGCAATTAAGCTAACGGTGAACTGTTACGGGGATCTCGCCGGGATAACAATGGTAGCGGGAAGAGAGCGCCTCACTCCCATCGTGTTTCGACGGATCTGTGGTCGCCGGGCCTATGAAAAAGGTGGAGTAGCCACCACACCCCGAGATTCTCTGGCCCCTTCGTTCTGCTAACTCACGCTGGTTTATACTTATCCAGGCTTACTCCTGTTGTTAGCTCTCGCCACGACAGGCAAGATGCTGTAAAACAAGCGGCATCTTCAACATCCTCAGCGCCCACCTCGGCTCCAGCAGCCAATCTGCCAGGAACCGTAGTGTCCGGCGCACGCAGCCTAGCTTGCCAGAGTAATGATCCCTTTTTCCAGGGCTGTGGTCACGGCCGCGGTCCGGTCATCCACGCCCAGCTTGCCGTAAATATGAATGAGGTGGGTCTTGACCGTTGCCGTGCTGATGTGCAGACTCTTGCCGATTTCTTTGTTGCTCACTCCTCTGGCCACCAATTGCAGCACTTCAATCTCGCGGGCGCTTAAGTGCTCTTCGGCCGGGGCGCGCATCCGGGTCATGAGGCGCGCAGCCACGGCCGGAGCCAGTACGGAGTCTCCCCTGGCGGCGGCGTGTATGGCGCGGAACAGTTCTTCACGGGGGGCATCTTTCAGCAAATAGCCGGTAGCCCCGGCCTCGACAGCGCGCAGGATATCGGCGTCAGAATCGTAGGTGGTCAGCACGATGATTCGGGCCGCCGGCTGTTGGGCCTTGATGGCCGCAATTGCCCCGACCCCGTCCAGGCCGGGCATGCGTAGATCCATCAGGGTGACGTCGGGGGCGAGCGAGCCGTGCATTATAACAGCCGCGTCGCCATCCGCGGCCAGGCCTATGACCTCAAAATCGGGCTGGCCGGCTAACATTCCGGACAGCCCTTCCCGGACAACCGGGTGATCATCGGTAATCAAAATGCGGATTTTGTCCATATACACCCACCAGATAAACCCCGTAGGTCTTCACGAGATCGGGATAGAGACGACAACCGTCGTACCCTCGCCGGGTTCGCTTTCCAGGGTCACCGAGCCTCCACATTGTTCGGCCCGTTCGCGCATCGCCTGCAAGCCGTAGCCGCCGGATAGGGGCGACGCCGCTGCCCCGGCGAATGCCACCCCATTATCCTGCACGTCCAGCACAACCACGTCATTCATATACGATAGGGTGAGCTGCACGTCCGTGGCCTGGGCATGTTTGCGGATATTGGCCAGCGCTTCCTGGGTCGCTCGCAGCAGCGTCACTTCGATATCGGGATGCAAGGGAACGGGGTCGCCGGTGATGGTCGTGGTCAAGGGAATGCCGGTTTCCTCCCGCCAATGCCCGGCCGTCCGTTCGATCGCATCCGGCAGCGACCGCTGATCCAGTGAATGTGGTCGCAGAGCGTGAACCACCCGGCGCGCCTGTTCCAGGCTGGAGCGAGCCGTTCCCCGGGCGCGGTCGAGATGCTTTTGCAGGGTTTCCAGATCATCAGGCAGGGCCTGATCCGCCGCCTCCAGATGCATGACGATGCTGGTGAACCCCTGGGCCAGCGTATCGTGGATGTCTCGCGCCAGCCGCTGGCGTTCCTCCAGAATCCCCGCGCGCCGTTCCGCTGCAGCCAGCTCCGCCTGGGTAGCTTCCAACTGTTCAATAAGCTGCCGGCGCCGCGTGCTCTGCCCAATAATGGCCGTTATCCACACGCCAAGGACGATGGCGCCCAGCGCCGTGAAAACGAAAAGCCAGACGGTGGGGTTTGTCCACGAGAACGTCGCCCCGACATCGGCCAACTGCTCGTAAATGATGGCCCCCGTCAAAACGAGGACGGCAATCACGCCATAGCGGAGGGGCAGATGGCGAAATATCAGGCCGAATAGGCCGAAGAGGATGAAGTAATAGGCAGGCGACACATTGACCAATGCGAACCAGAGAACGATGACGCCCATGATGGCGATGAAGCGAAAAATGGCCTGATTGCCCGAATCATCCGATTTCCGGTAGGCCAGCTTCAATCCGCCCCAATACCAGAGCAGCAAGATCCCCGTCAATAACAGCGCCACCGGTACCGGGGCGTTACGGTCATCGTCCAGCAGCATGAGCCAGGTGGAAATGATGACCGCGGCGTAGAAGAGCGCCTTCCACAGCCAGTCCCACTTCACCCAGACGTCTTTTTGTTTTTGCTGCTCACTGTTCATGGTCTACGCCAATGAAAGTCGCCAGCTTCTTCGAAAATCAGTCGAGAACTATCTTCGGGCATAGAAAGCCGGCGACTTCCTTTCTCAATCATAGCCAGTGTACCATTACTCCCAGCGGAATGTGAAGCGAGATATCACCAGGCCCAGGATGAGCACTACCGTGACGACCGCCACTGATGTGAGGTTCCAGGTTCCCTTCAACCAGAGGTCTTCGACCAGGA
>CAYVQP010000228.1:0-2547 GCA_964452775.1 uncultured Ardenticatenaceae bacterium
CTCTTAGTTTCCAGAAGCAAGCTTACGGCACGCCCAACGCCGGAATAGCGTCAGCCTTTTTCACCTGAAACAGCCCCTCTTCATCTGGCCGTCACCCAAATGCTCTTCTCCATGGCCACGTCCGGGGCATACAGCACATAGCCTTTGGTGGCCCATAGGCGGCGAGAGTTCGGCGCTCTTGTGAGATGCTTCTCAATTCACATCGTCCGAAACGAGTTCGGCGCCCTTCCGGTCATGACGGTGTGGCCGCCTGCACCAGCCCCGCCGCACGCTCGATCTGCTCGTCGTCCCAGCTGAAAAGGGGAATCGCCAGCTGGCTGGCAACGGCAAGGTACAGCGCGTCGGCGCCTCGAATGCGCCGGTCAGCAGCCAGCCGCGCAGCCGCCAGACTGAGCGTCTTGTCCTGGTCAACCAATCGCAGATTGGGCGTTGATAGGATATGTTCGACGGCCCTGTGCCCCAGATCCAGATCGTTGGTCCGCCGCGCCACGGCGCCGGCCACTTCAGCTAGTAACAGCCCTGGGGCTGTGATCGCAATTCCATCTCTGACCACTCTGGTTAACCACTCTCGACTGATTGCGTGGTGTACGTCCTGGGAGATAAGGTGACTTACCCATATGCTGGCATCGGTGACGATCATAGGTCTCGCCTGACATCGCGCACCGCCTCGACCGCGGACACGCCTTCAGGCCACTTGGCGCTGATCTCGGCTGAAAGCTGATCCAGATCGGCCCAGATAGCCCCCACGTCCCGTTCGGCGGCGGTCGACGGAGCGACCGGCACCAGGCGGGCGATGACCTCACCATGGTAAGTCACCTCGATTATTGCTCCCTCTTCACGCACGCGGCGCAATAACCTACTGGTATGTTGTTTCAATTCTCGAACGCCAACAGTCACCATCGCGAGCCTCCCATTGAGCCGTGTCTACAAATGTAGATACATTATAGCGGATTCATCGGCATATGCACCTCATAGACTGTTGGCGCCTGCCTCCGGACGGTCCAGATAATGGCTTTCTTTCCCTGCCCTGCCATTCGCGCGGGGCAGGGAGGCTGGACTCCTGTCTCAAGACCTCGGCGCGGACCACAATGAAAGCCGCCGGTGGAGGCTGCATCCAGGACGCGCAGCATGCAGTCATTGACGGCCCATAGTTGCCGGCCGCCGCTATTCTCGTAGGATAGCCGTTTGTCCTCCGCTGTGAAGCCGGCCGGCAATTGGATCTCCTCCAAAGGCATTCCTCAATTCAGAACTGATACCGTCGCCAGTTCGTCCGGCACCTTCCGCCGGAAACTGGCCGGCTGCCAGCCCAACTCCTCCCACAGCTCCCGGCACCAGCGATGCGACAGCCTGTTGCCGTCTCTTGCCGGATGCTCCGGCAGAACACGACGGCCACAACCAGGGCAGACGTCGTCGTGCACGACGCGCCAGCCGCCGCCCGGACTATCAGTCGCCGTGACCACCAGCCAGACCGGGTAGCCGTAAACCAGCTGATGCCCTTCCTCCCGCTTCACCAGCCAGCGGTGCAGCAGGTATTTCTCGCCGTCATTCAACCGGCCGGCATCTGGGAAAGATGCGTGATAGGCGACCAGGGGCTGAGAGAGCGGCCGCTCCAGCAGCCCCCTCATCGTCTGCAGCAGGGCCTTCTTGTAGCCGGGCCGGCCATCATGCACACCCTTCTCAAGCTCCAGGGCCACCTGCTCCAGGTCACGCCGCTCTTCGTAGCTCAGGCCGGTCGTCTGCACAAACGCAGTCGCCGGCCATATTTCTTCCCGACCATCCGGCCAATGGAGCGTCTGGTACCCGTGCCGGATGTAATCATAGCCGGCCGGCGCGCGCCCGTGCAGGCTCCAGCCGTAGAGCGTGCCCACGGCGCAGGCATGCAGGCCCGGCCGCAGGGCGCTGTCCGGGCCGGTGAGGGCGACCTGCTCCGGCGTGCAGTCGAAGCCTTCCTGGCCTTCAGCTGCCGCGCGCAGGCTTTCGGCGCTGACGATAATGGAGGCGGCAGGCTCAGCCCGCGGCAGCGCGCCGGCAAACGGGGGGAGGTCGCCGTCCTTCTCAACCTGCAAACTGCCGGCTTCACTCAGGGTCACCCGGCCGCGCTTGCCGGTGGCTACGTCCAGGGCGTGCAACACGTAGCCGTTGGTGGCCCACAGTTGCCCGCCGTCGCTATAAACGCTCCCCAGACGCTCATCGTCTTGCGCGGTCGCTTTCTTCAGCCACGCCATCCATTTCGCAATTGTCTCTTTCATCGGTCGTCCCTCAGCACTTCTTCTTCAGCGCCGCGTTCAGGAAGCGGCGCACTGCGTTTATCTCATCCAGGCCCGGCTCACCCGGATAGCCCAGGGTTTTGGCCATCGCCAGCAAGTTGTACCCATAGGGGGAAGGGTCATAATTTTGGACAAAGCCGGCGCCATAGAGTTTCAGATTCTTCTCAATGACCTCTCTTTGCTCCGGCGTCGGGCACTTGGGGTCGACGACTATCGTCCTGGGGGCGACGTCGAGCCCGGGCAACGTCAACTGCGTGATTTTGCGGGCAAAGAGCAGGAT
>CAYVQP010000229.1:0-2527 GCA_964452775.1 uncultured Ardenticatenaceae bacterium
TTGTCGGCAGTTTATCGCTATTGCTTGGCGGGAAATGGGCTGGAGGCTGAATCGGGACGTTACTGATAACGGTCGGTATCGTTACCGTCACGATTCGCTCACACCCAGCACCCGAAAAAAATTGGTCTCCACTACTTACGCGGCCGGCCACACAGGGGCCATCTGCCAGACATCCACTTTCGCTATGACCGATTGCCCGCCGCTGCTGAAAAAGCGCACCTCCCGGCTATCCTCCCTGGACGGGTACACCCGGCAGGCCAGGCACAGCCGGTCGTTGACAAACACCTCGAGCACCGAATGGTCTACAAAGAGCCGCCAGCGCGCCGGCTCGCCGTCCGCCAAAGACACCGGCATCGTCGCCGGGTTGCGGTCGTTGCGCTGGTCCAGCCCGGAGCGGCCTCTCTCCACGAAGATCTGATCACTATCGCGGCGGTAGACGATGCGCGTGTACTCCTCCTCGCCGGGCGAGCAGAGCACCTTCAGGCCGAAGTCCGCTTCCGCATCCGGCAAGAACTCGGCCTTAATCTCCAGCGCCTTGCCCGCGATTTCCGGTACGAATAGCTCCTCGTCGGCGGAGAGGGCGATGTTCGACCCTCCCCAATGCTCCCGGCGGAGCGCTTGCACCTCTTGCGCCGGGGCGACCGCCAGATGTCCATCCGGCAGCAGCTCCACCGTGAGGGGCAGCGACATCGCCCCGTTCCAGCCCGCTTCGATGCAGGCCTGCTGGCTGCGCCCCTCCTTGAGCCAGCCGAACATGATGTGACGCCCGTCGGCGGCGCGCATTACCTGCGGCGCGTAGAAGGAGCCGCCGTGCACCAGGATCTCGCTGTGCTCCGGCCTGAAGCGCTCATTCTCCAGCGAGCCGGTGAAGTAGACCGCGTAAAGCCCTTCTTGCTCCGGCGGGACCTGTACCGAGAGGACCAGCACCCGCCGCACGCCGAAGACCAGTAGGTTGGGACACTCCCACATCGTCCCCTGCCAGAACGGCTCAGTCTGCCCGGAGTCTCCAGCCAGCAGCACCCCGCGGTACTCCCAGCGGCGCAGGTCCGGTGAGCGATAGAGCAGGATCTGACCGCCCCGTCCCTCGACTTTACTAGCAATGACCATCTGCCAGGCATCGCCGTCCCGCCAGATGAACGGGTCGCGGAAGTGACCGCCGGCCAGCGGCGCGACCTCCGGCGGCGGCCCGGAGATGAGCGGATTCTCGGCCGGCTTCTCCCAGGTCAGCAGGCCGTCATGGCTGACCGCGACGGCTACCGCCTGCGGAAAGGAGGCCGTGTAGACCAGCGTCGGCACCCCGCCGTCATCTACCGCGCAACCGGACCAGCAGCCGTCCTGGTCATACAGTTCCGGCCCCGGATTAAGCGCGATGGGCAGGTCGCGCCAGTGGAGCAGGTCCTCGCTGACCGCGTGCCCCCAATGGATCGCGCTGTGAAAGGGGCTGTGCGGGTTGAATTGGTAAAACAGGTGGTATTGCCCGTCCCACTGGATCATGCCGTTGGGATCGTTCAGCCAGTTGGCCGGGGCCAGGAAGTGGTAGATCGGCCGGTGAAGGTCGCCGGCCAGTTCTGCGCGTTGTTCTCGGTAGCGTTCAAGCTCTGCAGTGTGGGAGTTCACGATGGTATACCTTTCTCTGGAGATTCCCGGAAATTCCCCGTCCAGATATGCTGAAGGTCATAGCAATTTCCGGGAACCCAAGTGTCAATTACCGCCCCGACGCACGGCGGTTGTCACGCTCAGGAAGACGCCGGCCCCAAGGATAGAGATGATGAAGCCCATCCAGGTAATGCCGAATGCCGGGTCGCGACTAACTAGATTGGTCATGAAACCGCCGGCGATCGCGCCCAGGGCGCCGACCACAATGTTTATCAGATAATCTTTCCAGGTAGTCTTGCGGGTGAGCCGGCAGACGCCTACGCCGGCTACCACGCCTACGATGATCCAGATCAGGATTGCCATGTCGGTTTCTCCTCCTTAACCCTTCAGGCCGGTGGTGGCGACGCTCTTCACAAAGGCGCTCTGAAACGCGAAGAACAAGAGCAATACAGGCACGGTAATCATGGTCGTGTAGGCCATCACCTCGCCCCACACCGTGTCTCGTTGGAAGAAGAATTGCAGGCCGACCATTACCGGCCGCAGGTTGTCGCTCTGCACCGTCATGATCGGCCAGAGAAAGGAGTTCCACGCGCCGATGAAGGTCAGGATGGCTACTGAGGCGAACACCGGGCCGGCGCTTGCGGCAGGGTTGGACAGTTACTTCCATTTCTATAACCATCAGCGGCCGCATCAAAGCCTGCAATACCGGTCGCCAGCTCAAGTTCAATTCGATTATTAAGGTAACTGTTATGTCAAGAAGAATCCACCTTACTTTTGCCGATTTGTGGTCTTGACAATGGGGTTCACTTTAGGTTGTCTAGCTCACAGGTCCACGCAACGGTCGCACATCGCTCATGGCGAAAGTGTGATGTAGATTAGGTTCTGTTGACATTTAGGTCAGCGCAGCCAAACAAGAGTGGCTGCGAGCTTT
>CAYVQP010000230.1:0-2473 GCA_964452775.1 uncultured Ardenticatenaceae bacterium
GAGCGCTAAGAAGAGGAAGATTTTTCTTCCTTCGCGTCCTTCGCGCTTTCGCGTGAGGAAAAATAGAATGGGGCACGCGAAGACGCGAAGAGCGCGAAGAAAAGCAGGAGCAGGTGGGGTGGGTACACTTCGTGTCTTCGCGTGAGCAGGTCTTCGTAGCCGGGAGCCGCGCGGCCCGGCTTCGAAACATCCTTCCTTCGTGCGTTTGCGTCAGAAGGGACCCGGCAAGGATGCCGGGGCTACGCTGTAACGCGATTTTGTAAATCGCGCTTCGGCGGCGGGGCGCGATTTGGAAAATCGCGTTACAGGTGTCGTGCCGGCCGGGGCGCGATTTGGAAAATCGCGTTACAGGTGTTGCCCGGTTGGGGGGCGCGATTTGGAAAATCGCGTTACAGGTGTTGCTGGTTGGGACGCGATTTTCAAAATCGCGTTACAAGTTCTGCCTTGGCCTGCGCGACGAGTTCCGGCCGGCTGAGCAAGTCCACGGCGGTCAGCGCCATGCCTTTGGCCGCGTCCAGCATCGCCCGCCGGCCGGCCTCGGACACGCACTGCTCGCGGAACTCGGGCGTATGGCCGCCCACGCCCGGCTCTACCGTCGCCAGGTAGGGGTGAATGCTCGGCGTGACCTGGCTGACGTTGCCCATATCGGTCGAACCCAGCCCCTCTTGCGGGTCCGGCGGGATCACCACCCGGCCCAGCGGGGCGATATTCTCGGTGAACAACTGGGCCAGCGTCGGGTTGGGCAGGATGTCGTCATAGGGCTTGCTCAGGCGCGTCTCGAGCCGGCAGCCGGTGGCCAGCGCCGCCGCTTCCGCGCAGGCCATTACGCGCGCCAGCACCTCCGCCCGATGGGCCACGTTCACCCCGCGCACGCTGAATTCGGCCGAGCAGTGGGCGGGGACGATGTTGGCCGCTTCGCCCCCGCGCTTGATCACGCCGGCCATAATCGCGCCCGGCTTCATGTGTTGCCGCAAGCCGTTCACCCCGCTAAACAGTTGCAGCACCGCTTCCAGGGCGTTGATGCCCTCTTGCGGCCGGGCGGCGGCGTGGGCGGGCCGGCCGTAATAATCCAGGTACAGCCGCACGGAGGCGAGCGAGCGGCGGGTGACCACGTTGTCGCCGGCGGGGTGGAACATCATCGCCGCATCTACCTCATCAAAGATGCCCGCCTCGACCAGGTAGCATTTGCCGCCGCCTCCTTCTTCAGCCGGCGCGCCAATCACTTGCAGCCGGCCGGGCAAATGGGCCATCGCCTCGCCCACCGCCAGCCCGGCGCCCAACGCCGCCGCGGCAATGAGATTGTGCCCGCAGGCGTGGCCCAGGCCGGGCAGGGCGTCGTACTCGGCGATAATGGCTACGGTGCTGCCGGGCGCGATCCCCTCCTGGGTGGCCACGAAGGCCGTGTCCAGCCCGCCGGCCCCGACCGCCGTCTCGAATTGTCCTTCGCGCAGCCGGGAGACCAGCAGCGCGGACGAGCGGTATTCCTCAAAGGCTATTTCCGGGTGGTCGTACAGGGACATGACCACGTCCCACAGCATCGGGGCCAGCTCGTCAATGCGCCGGGCCGCCGCTTCCTTTAGCGCCTGTGTGTTCATCGTTCCTCCGGGATCGTTTAATTGACATGGATAGACAGGATAAGCAGGATGGGAAGGTATTTCATGAACAGGATAGGAAGGTATTTTACCCTGTCCGTGCTGTCTATCCATTTTTGGCAATGGGGCGACTACCCGGCGCGCGCAGGCCGGCGTGATTGTGCTTTCCATTATCGTGGTGGTGCTGCTCACCATTCTGGCCCACACGCTCAGCGCGGTCATTGAGGCCGTCCGCACGCGCGGGTTTTTCCAACCGGGCCGGCCGCGCCGCCAACTCAAAACCCCGCAGGTCTCCCGCCACCCCACCTGACCTGCGGGGTTTTCCAGCCAGGCCGGCCGCACCACCAGGCCAAACCCCGCAGGTCTCCTGCAGAAGTTCGAACGTGTATCGGCTGCTGCGCCGTGACCGCGCCGGCCAAAATCTGCTAAAATAGCGTCAACCGCAAGGAGAGGATTCGATGGCAGCAGACCCACAGACCCTGGACAGGATCATAAACGAGGCCCGGCAGTTGCCGCCGGAGTACCGGTTGCGCCTGGTGCAACGGATCATACAGACGCTAATTTCGACGTCGCCGGTCGAAGAGCCGTTACCGTTGCGATTTGGCGAGTTCGGCGGTGACGAAGCAGCCATGTCCACCTGGGAAGATTTCGCAATAGCGGAGTGTTGAAGAAGTTTGACCTTCCCCCAATAGTCGAACTTCTGGTGGGGAAGGGGTCACGCGAAGACGCGAAGGACGCGAAGAAGAGGAAGACCTTTCTTCCTTCGCGTTCTTCGCGCCTTCGCGTGGCCCCGTTCTTCTTGTCCCGTTTAACCGCGAATAACGCTAATGACGCGAATGATGCCTCCTCTACCTTCGCGTTCTTAGCGTCTTCGCGTGAGT
>CAYVQP010000231.1:0-2441 GCA_964452775.1 uncultured Ardenticatenaceae bacterium
CTCTGCCCATTTCCGTTCAATTGCCCATTGAACATGGATGCACAGAGTGTACAGAGTAACTTTCTTGCTTTTATTCTGTCCATCCTGTGCATCCTGTCCATCCATGTTCAGCCCACCTTGTTTCCGGGATTCTTCTTCGAATCCCGGAGACTGAATTATGGACATGGATGGACAGGATATACAGGATTTTTTCTTTGCCACTTCCTCTCTTATCCTGTCCATCCTGTCCATCCAAGTTCAACACGACCGAGTTTCCGGGATTCGAAGAAGAATCCCGGAAACTAGCCTACGAGGAAGGAGATGATGAAGGAACGTGTCGTTTTAAGAAGTCAATTGCAGGCTGAGGGCAGCGGCAAACGTTATCGCGCCCGGCTAATCAGCGCCGGCCGCACCCGCAGCGCCGGCAATCAGCCGGGAAACTACATCATCGAGGCCGGCGCGCTGCAGGCAGCCGCTCCCCTCTTTGACAACGTGCCCATGTTCGTGGACCACACCATCTTTCGCAGCGGCCCCTCGCTGACCCGGCTGGCCGGCCAGGTGCGCAACGCTCGCTACGACCCCGCCGCCGGCGCGATATTGGCGGACATCGAGCTGTTGAACACCCAGGCCGGCCGGCTGGTCAGCGAAATCGCCGCCCAACTCACCGCCCCCGACCCGCCGGACATCGGCCTCAGCGCGGTGCTGTGGATTGGCGACGCGGAGCCGGCCGGCTACGAGACTGCTCAGCAGACCGCTAACCAGACCTGCCAGGTTTCTGAAAACCTGGCAGGTCTTACGAACCTGGCAGGTCTTACGCGAGTGCGCCACATCGCCCACGTCGAATCCGTTGACTTTGTTTTCGAACCGGCCGCCGACGGCCGGCTGCTGGCGGCGCTACACAGCGCCGGCGACACCAATTCAAAAGGAGACCCCATCATGCCTGAACCAACCCCATTCCAATCCACCTTACCCCGCCGGGCCGCCGCCTACCTGGCCGGGGCAGGGGCGGCCAACGCGGACAGCGCCGCCCGCCTCCCAGCTCCGGCGGCATCCCCGGCGCCCCCGGCTCCCGCACCTACTCCCCAATCGCCCTACACCCCGCCGGCCGTCGCCGACCTGCCTCCCGGCTGGCTGGACGCGGTCACCGAGGAAACCGCCCGCCGGCTGCAGGAGATGTACCCGCCCAACGGCCGCCGGCCCAACGACAGCCGGGAGTGGGAGCGGGAGCCGGGGTGGGAGCCGGAGCCGCTGGACGCATTGCAGCAGCTTGTCCAGGCGGTGCGCGCCGAGCTGGAGCAGCTGCAGGAGGAGCGCGTCATCCAGTTGGGCGGCGCGCCCCCGCGTGAGCGCAGCCGCGTTTCCGGCTACCAGGTCGGGTTGGACGGCTTCGGCCGGCTGCAAATGGCCGCCGAAGCGCTCATCGCCGGCGAACGCCCCACCGCCGGCATCCCGCCCCTCTCCGGCGTGCGCGAACTTTACCTGGAGCTGTCCGGCGACTACGAAATGACCGGCCGCTTCTTCCCCGAGCGGGTCGCCTTTGCCAACGTGGACACCGGCACCATGGCCGGGCTGGTCGCCAACGCCCTGAACAAGCGCGTCCTGCAGCTCTTTCGCCAATATCCCCACTGGTGGGCGCCGGCCGTCACCGAGGAGGACTTTTCTACCCTGCAGGATGCCCGCTGGGTGACCCTGGGCGGGGTGGGGGAGTTGCCCAACGTCGCCGAAGGGGCCGCCTACACCGAACTGACCTGGGACGACCAGACGGAGACGGACGCCTTCGTGAAGAAGGGCGGCTACCTGGGCATCACCCTGGAGGCGATTGACAAGGACGACACCCGCCGGCTGCGCGCCGCTCCCCGCGCCCTGGCCCAATCCGCCTGGCTGACCCTGGGCAAGGCCATCGCCGCCATCTTCACCGCCAGCTCCGGGGCCGGCCCGACGATGAGCGACGGCGTGGCCCTCTTCCACGCCAACCACGGCAACCTGGGCACGACCGCCTTCTCCTATTCCGCCTGGAAAACGGTGCGCAACGCCATGCGCAAGCAAACGGAGCTGAGTTCCGGCGAGCGGCTGGGCTTCCTCACCGAGCCGCAATTGCTCTGGGTTCCCTCCGACCTGTACGACACCGCCCTGGAGATCTTCGCCAGCCGGCACGACCCCTCGGAAGGGACGACCACCAGCTTCGAGAAGCAAAACATCGCCGCCGAAGGGGACAGCGCTGCAGACCGGCTGGCCGCCGCCCGGCGCCGGATCATCATGTGCCCCATCTGGACGGATACCAACAACTGGGCGGCGCAGGCGGACCCCTTGCTCTACCCGTCCATCGGCCTGGGCTATCGCTACGGGCGCGCGCCGGAGGTGTTTAGCGTGGCCAGCCCGACGGCCGGCCTGATGTTCACTAACGACACCATGCCGGTGAAAGTGCGCTTCTTCTTCGCCGTCGGCCCCACTGATTGGCGCGG
>CAYVQP010000232.1:0-2439 GCA_964452775.1 uncultured Ardenticatenaceae bacterium
AAAATTGCTCGCTGTATTTTCCCGGAAACTTTTGGTCGAATTTTCCCGGAAACTGGATGTTCGAGTTTCCGGGAAAATCAGAATCATCCGCCCGGCAGGGATGCCGGGGCTACAAGTTGTAGAGTTCCCCGTACTTGCCGCGCAGGTAGCGCATGTAGGGCGCGATGGTCAGCGGGCCGCCGGTGACACGTTGCACCAGCTCGTCAGCGGTGAACTTGCTGCCGTGCCGGTAGATGTTCTCCTTCAACCAGCCGTGCAGGGCGCCGAATTGACCCTGGCCGATTTCCGCCGGGATTTGCGGGGCGGCCTGCAACGCCTTCTCGAAGAAGAGGGCGGCCATGATGTTGCCCAGGGTGTAGCCCTGGAAGGAGCCGCCGATGACGCCCCCGTACCAGTGCACATCCTGCAAGACGCCGTCGCGGTCATCCGGCGCGCGCAAGCCCAGGTCCGATTCGTAGCGCCCGTGCCACGCCTCCGGCAAATCCTTCAGCTCCAGCGAGCCTTCCAACAGGGCCAGCTCCAGGTCAAAGCGGATCATCACGTGCAGGTTGTAGGTCAGCTCGTCCGCCTCGGTGCGGATGAGCGAGCGCTGCACGCTGTTCGCCGTCCGGTAGAAGGCGTCCAGGGAGACGTCGCCCAGTTGCTCGGGGAAGACGGCCTGCAATTTGGGGTAGTAGTGCTCCCAGAAGGGGAGGCTGCGCCCGACCTGGTTTTCCCACAGGCGAGACTGGCTCTCGTGCACGCCGGCTGATGTGCCGCCGGCCAGCGGGGTTCCTTCCAGGCTCCAATCAATGCCCTGCTCGTACATGGCGTGGCCGGCCTCGTGCAGGGTGCTGAAGAGGGCGTTGCCCAGGTCGTTCTCGTCCACGCGGGTGGTGATGCGCACGTCGCCGATGGAGAAGGAGGTCATGAAGGGGTGATGGGTCTTGTCCTGCCGGCCGCGCTCAAAGTCGTAGCCGTAGTCCTTTATCACGCTGATGCCGAAGTCAAGTTGCTGCGCTTCAGGATAATGGCGGCGCAGGTAGCTGCTGTCGGCCGGCGCCTGACTGGTGACCGCCTCGACCAGCGGAACCAGCTCGGCGCGCAGTTCGGCGAAGAGGGCGCGCACGCTGTCCGCCTTCATGCCGTAGTCCGCGAAGTCAATCAGCGGGTCGGCGATGTGCTCATAGGGGAAGCAATTGGCCACCCGCCGGCTGAGATCCAGCGTCTTCTGCAAGTAGGGCATGACGGTGGGATAGTCGTTGGCCGGGCGAGCCTTGGCCCAGACTTCATAGGAGATGGTCATTTGCTGGAAAAGCTCGCCGAGCAGGGCGGGCGGCACTTTGACCATCTGGTCGAAGTTGCGCCGGGCGACGCGAATCAGGGCGGCGTCGTCGGAGTCGTAGGGCAGCGTTTCACCATAGGGGGTGAGCTTGTCCAGCAGCCGGCCGACTTCGGGGGCGGTGAACTTCTCCTGGGAGATGCGGGCCAGGGTGGCGATTTGCCGGCCGCGCGCGGCGACCCCGCCGGAAGGCATGTAGGTGGATTGGTCCCAGTTGAGGACCGCGCCGGCATGGTTCAGGTCGTCGACTTCGGCGAGCCGGGTGCGCAGGTCGCTCAGCCGCGCTTCCATCTTGAGCGCTTTGTTCTGCTGCCGGGTCTGCTTTTGTTGTTGTTTGCTTTGCTTCTTCTTTTTGGCCATTGAGTATCTCCTGAGAATGGAAGTTGAAATATGCCGCCGGATCTGGAAAATCAGACCAACGTTTAAGGGCGTCCCGATTTGGAAAATCGGGTTACAAGGGCTGTAACCCGATTTTCCAAATCGGCGTGCGTGTCGCCTAAGTGATTCTCTCGCTAGATCTCTATGGATACCCCGCAGGTCTTGCTGAGTATGCTCGCTCGGCCGCAAAACCCGTGAAAGACCTGCGGGGTTTTGTCCTCAGTTAGCGAGAGCACCACTAAGGTGCGCCGGATTGTAACACATTGGCGGCGATGGTAGTCAGGAAATGATGGGATCAGCCGGCGGGGTCACCTCGGCGCGACCAATGCGGCGCGCGCCCGGCGGCAAAGGGTGGTTCGCGGGATGAGGCGTTTGGCCGGGATATTCATCGGGCTGGCGTTGGCCGCCTTCGCCTGCGGGCAGCCGGCCGGCCTGCCCACGCCCGCGGCGACCATCACCCCGGCCGGGGATGCCGCGTGGCTGGAGTGGTACCAGACTCGCGGCGAAGGCAAGCAGGATGAGGCCTGGGGCGTGGACACGGACTCGCAGGGCAATGTGTACGTGGCCGCCTACATGCAAGTTCCGCCGGATGACTTCTTCTTTGACGTGGTGGTCTACAAGCTGACGGCGGAGGGCGAGGAGCTTTGGCGCCGGCAGTGGGGCGGCGCGTTGCAAGAGAAGGCGTTCATCGTGATCGTCAGCGAGCCGCTGGTGCTGGTGGGCGGGCTGGTGAACACCGC
>CAYVQP010000233.1:0-2427 GCA_964452775.1 uncultured Ardenticatenaceae bacterium
CCGCCCGACGAAACTGGTTAGCTGTATCGGCAGGTTTGTGGGGGCCATCTTGCTCGCCCTTTCCTGATTCGCGCAGATCTCTCAGCCGGCAGAGTTCTCTGCACTCAGGGAGACCGGCACAACGTGAGCGAACATGCTGCGCTTGTTCCACGTCGGGAAGGCCCGGACGAGCCATGACGGGCCGTGGAGTTCAATGCGCTGCTCGCGGGTGGCCGCGTCCCAGCTGAGCTGGCCGAGGTGCCATTTGACAAAGGCTTCAGCTTCTGCGGTGATGAACAGATCCTCATCCAGCCCCAGGTACTTCTTGCAGATCTCCGTGTCGCCCAACTCGATGAGCAGCCAGTACCGCTCGGGGCGCTTGCGGCCGGTGAAGTCGAACTGAATGACAATGCGCCTATCCGGCAGCCGGTCCCGACGCAGTGCGTTGCACATAGACCAGAGAGCCACGAATGGATCGAGATGCGCCGGGGCAAGCTCGAGCCAGCGCGCGCCCCACTCGCCGAGCGACACGCAGACCTTGAACAAGTCGTGGCCGGCCGGCGTGAGTTCGTAGTAGTGCCCGCGGCTGGCCGGTTTGGGCACCGTTTCCACGATCCCAAGCCGTTCCAACTGCTTGAGGCGCTGCGAGAGCAGGGTGCGAGAGAGTCCGGGCGCGCCCTCCAGGATTTCGTTGAAACTTTCGCAGCCCAGGTACAGGTTGCGGACGATCACGGGCGTCCAACGTTCCGCGAATATCTCCGCACCACGAGCGATGGGGCAATACTGGCCATAGGTACGCATGACGGCATTGTAACGCACCAACCGTGCGCCGTGAAGTCCAGATTCTTTACTTAACAAACCGGCATCTACCACGGTATGATGTAATCTGACGGTCGGGCAAGCCGGCTTACCAACCGGCAGATCGCCCGAGCGCAAAGGAGACAACGATGAACATCAAGGAGTTCGAGGGTCAGGCGATTACCGCCGGCCATTCCGAATACGACGCCGCCCGAGCCGTTTGGAACGGCGCTGTCGACCGTTACCCGCGACTCATCGCCCGCTGCACTGGGCCGGCGGATGTGGTCGCTGCCGTGCGTTTCGCCCGCGAGCACGATTTGGAGATCGCGATACGGGGCGGGGGCCACAACGTGGCCGGAACCGCTGTGTGCGACGACGGCATCGTCATCGACCTCTCGGCGATGCGGGCCGTCCGGGTAGACCCTGAGCGCTGCACGGCCCAGGTGCAGGGTGGCGCATTGTGGGGCGACGTTGACCAGGCGGCGCAGGCCCACGCTCTGGCCACTACCGGCGGCATCGTCAGCCACACCGGCGTCGCCGGACTCACCCTGGGCGGAGGTATCGGCTGGCTGATGCGCAAGTATGGTCTGGCTGTCGACAACTTGCTCTCCGCCGAGGTGGTGATCGCCGGCGGAGAGCTGCTGCGAGCCTCCGGCGACCAGCATCCCGACCTCTTCTGGGCGCTGCGCGGAGGAGGCGGTAACTTCGGTGTGGTCACCTCATTCGAGTTTCAGCTCCACCCCCTCGGACCTGAAGTCCTGGCCGGGCCTATTCTCTGGGATGCAGGAGACAGTCCCGAGGTCCTCCACTTCTACCGTGAGTTCGTGCGCAACGCCCCCGACGAACTTGGCACGGTGGTGAGATTCGGTACCGCGCCGCCATTGCCGGTCATCCCCGAGGAATTACACTGGCGCCCGGTGGTACTGGTGGGTACGTGCTACGCGGGGCCGGCCGGAGACGCTGAAAAGGCGCTGCGCCCTTTGCGCGCCTTTGGAAAGCCCCTGCTCGACCTGATCGCCCCCATGCCCTACGTGAACCACCAGAGCGCCCTCGACTCCACCGTGCTGCACGGCTGGAACTACTACTGGAAGTCAACGTACCTCCCCGAGCTAAGCGACGACCTGATTGACGTGATCGCCGAGCACACTTTCGCGTTCGCGTCGCCGCGTTCGTACGTGGTCATGTTCCACATGGGAGGCGCGGTCAGCCGCGTGCCGGAAGCCGCCGCCGCCTTCGGGAACCGGCAGGCAACACATGCGCTCACCATCGACGGCGTGTGGCGGGCCGGGGAGGAGTACGCCGGCCGGGACATCGCCTGGACCCGGCGTTTCTTCGCCGCCCTCGACAGCTACCGCGAGGGCGTTTACGTCAACTTTCTGGACGCGGACGAAGATCCCGGCCGGATTCGCGACGCGTACACGCCCGCCGTCTACGACCGGTTGGTGGACATGAAGACCCGGTACGACCCGGACAACGTCTTCCACCACAACCAGAACATCCGCCCACGTTCCGCGTGAACGGCCAGGTTGATGCCCAAAGCCTGCCGCTGGGTTAAGCTCCTGTCTCCCGAGCAGTATGATGTGGATGAGGATCGGTCAGCAAATGGGCGCAAAACCCATTACATGCTCATGACCAGCACGCTATAGACCA
>CAYVQP010000234.1:0-2332 GCA_964452775.1 uncultured Ardenticatenaceae bacterium
GGGAGAGGCGGTGGAAGTGGTTGACGCGGATCAGGAGATTCCGGCGGTGCTGGCGCAGATGTTGGGGCTGGTAGAGCAATATGGGAAAGTTGCGCCGGCTTAATCCGGTCAGGCAGCAGCGGTAGGCGGAGAAATCTGAGATGGGAACTCTTGGGCATGAGAATGTATCCGCGGGTGGCACGTTCCGAAAGCGGACCGTGCCGGTGCACACGGACTACCTGGTTGTCGGGGCCGGTGCGGCGGGCATGGCTTTTGTGGACTCACTCATCCACAACAGTGACGTCCATGTGACCTTGCTGGACCGCCGGCACAGCGCCGGCGGCCACTGGCTGGACGCCTATCCCTTCGTCAAGCTGCATCAGGCATCTCAGTTTTATGGCGTGGCCTCGACCCCCTTGGGCTATGGCCAGCGACAGGCCGGCGGCCCGGAGGCGGGCCTGTACGAGCGGGCGGCCGCGCCGGAGATCGTGGCCTACTACGCAAGGGTGCTGGATAACATGGTCGCCAGCGGCAAGGTCAACTTCCACCCCAATTGCGAATACCTCGGCGAGCGTCGCTGGGTATCGCGGCCGTCGGGACAGCAATTCGTCGCGCCGGATAGTTGCCGTGTCGTCAATGCCCATTATCTGGCGCCGGACATCCCGGCCCAATTTCCGGCGCCCTTCGGCGTTGCTGACGGTGTGCAGGTGATCCCGGTCAATGATCTGGTCAGGCTGTCTGAGACACCTGCTCAGTTCGTGATCGTGGGTTCGGGCAAGACGGCTACCGACGCCATCGTCTGGCTGCTCGACAACGGCGTGGACCCGGACTCGATTTGCTGGGTGCGCCCGCGGGACCCCTGGATGTACAACCGCGCGGTGGTGCAGCCGGATCCTGTCATCTATTTGGGCATGGTTGCCGACATCCTGGAAGCTGCCTGCGAGGCAACGTCGCCGGACGACCTCTTTCTACGCATGGAGGCGGACGGCGTCATGTTCCGGGTTGACCCGCGAGTGACCCCCGGCATGGCCAAGACTCCTACCTTGGCCCGCTGGGAGCTGGAGCGCCTGAGAGCCATAGAGAATGTGGTCCGGCTGGGCCACGTCCGCCACGTGGAGCCGGGCCGGCTGGTGTGCGCGGCCGGCGAGGCGGCAATCGAGCGTCATGCGTTGGTGGTGCATTGCGCCGCGTCGGGCCTGCGCTACCCGCCTCTGACGCCGGTCTGGGGCCCTGAAGCGATCACGCTGCAAAGCGTGGCAACCGGGCCGATATTTGGCGCCGCCATCGCAGGCTATTTGGAAGCGACCCGCAAGGACGACGGCGAGAAAAACCGGCTCTGCCCGCCGCAGATCTACCCAAACACACCGGCCGACTGGCCCCTATCGTTCGCCCAGGGGGCTCAAGGCTCGCAGGCGCTGGCCTCGGAGCCGGATGTGAAGTGCTGGATTCATGCGAACAGCCTATACCGCTCTCGCATTCCGGCCGAACGAGCCGGCGAACCCGATGTTGCCGCTGCCGCCGGACGGGTGGCCGCCGTAGCCGGGATGGGCCTGGCCCGGCTCGCCGAATTGGGCAGCATGTCATAGCCTTTCTGCCGGCGCCGTGGGAGGAGTGACCTTGATTTCCCTGGGAATTGATCGCGCTGGTGGGTGTTTACCGGGCCGGCGCAGTTTCCGGGGAAATCATGGTCTGTAACTTTTCCTGCAACCACAGATTGACCAGGGTTTCGGAACTGACACCGCGTGCATAGGCCAGTTTCTCTATTGCGGTCAATAATCCGGCCTCAATCCGCACCGTATCCTGAATCTCGAATTCCTCGTCTGGACGGGCAGGGTCGTCGAAATCCGTAAAGTCGTGCGTATCCCAGAATTCACCAATGGCTTGGTAGCTGTCTGCCTGGGAAATGGAACTTCTATCTTCTGCCATATTGTCTTCTCTCTCTGCGAACCATGTCACGGGCACTAATGATGATTGCCGTTCTGTTGGACGGATTGTAAACGAAAAAGACTACAAGGTAACGGCCGGGAAACGTGCGCCCAAACGCGGCATAGACATCTTCCCCAGGGACATGACCCTTTTCTGCAAAACGGATGCGCGGTTGGCTGAGCAATACATACCGGGCCTCGTCAACAGTGACCTGATGTTTGCCGGCCAGTTTATCCTGGACAGACAATGGGACCACTATCTTGTCTATGATCATCGCTGACATTATAGCACATGACCCTCCTGAGATGATTGGTGGCTACCCTGGCTACTCGCTACGACATAGGCCGCGAGTGCCCTCGCCCGGCATCGACTGGCGTCCTGTCCCAGGCTACAATGACGTTGTGAATCCGGTTGCCGTTTACTTCCG
>CAYVQP010000235.1:0-2322 GCA_964452775.1 uncultured Ardenticatenaceae bacterium
TCGGCCATCGCTGCCGGAGCGCTGATAGATAGCAAGTTCGGTTCCGGCGCGATAACGGCTGATATTCTGGCGGCAGACGCGGCGGCTGAGATTGCCGATGCGGTGTGGGATGAGGCAATGGCGGACCACGTGACCGCCGGCACAACCGGCAACGCGCTGTACAACGCTTATCTCAACGCGACCACTGTACTCGCTCGGCTCGGCGCGTTCACCGGCACAGGGGTGAATACCGTCATCGGGTTCTTCCAGGCGTTGATGAGGTCTGATGCCACGACGCCGAGCGACGTGGGCGGCACATACGACGACGCGACAGACAGCTTGCAGGCCATCAAAGACGGCGGGTTATCGCTTGGTGCGGGGGCGATTACATCCAGCACCTTCGCCAGCGGCGCGATAACGGCAGACGCGATAGCAGCGGACGCGATTGGGGCATCAGAGCTGGCAACGGACGCGGTGACGGAGATTGCGAACGCGGTGCAGACGGCGCTGGCTGGTACGTCAACGGTGACGGTTGTCTCGACGGTTGCCGGGGCGACGGCCACTGTCTACCAGTACAGCACGTGGGAAGCGGCGTTCACGTTGTCGGGTTCGCCGGGACTGACGGCATACGAGAATCTCATATTCGCGGTGAAGCGCTACGCCGGCGATACGGACGCGGAATCAATGCTGTATGTGGACCTGACCGGCCTGATTTACATCGGCCGGGCGGCGGCGACAGGGCTGAGCAGCGGCAGCCTGACGGTGGACAGCGCGACCGCGTTCACGGTCTACGTGGACGCGGCGGAGGTGGCAGCCAAGATAGCTACCACCTACGCCGGCGAGATGACATGGTACTTGAAGGGAATTGAAACAGGCAGCACGCCGGACGAGGCGATTATGATTGCCAGCGGCACATGGAACATCGTGGCCGGCTGGCCTCGGAGCCTGGTGTGATAGCTGAGGGCGGCAATGGGTGACTTACGCAACTATCTGGAGTTCGGGCTTGCGCCGGCCGCGCCCAGCCGGGCGGCCTGGGAAGCGCTGGAGATGACGGAGCGCGATCACGGGCGCGTGTGGGGGCCGTGGGTGCCGGAGACGCTGCCGACCGTCTGGACGCGCAACCTGTGGGGGCCGAAGTACATCGGGGCGAATCTGCTTGAGCTTTATCCGCAGGGCGATACGGTGATATTCATCAACGAACCGAATCTGCCCTATGAGCCTCTGAGGGAATCGGCGCAACTGGAGCCGGAGTACGCGGCGGCGCTGTTCGTCTACATGCGCCAGATTCGGCCCGATCTGCGGTGGCTGGCGCCGGCGGTGAACGGTATTGACGCCTGGGATACCAGCCAGGACGGGCTACCGTTTCCGTGGTTCCGGAAGTGGATAGCGGCAGTGTTTTCGATGCTGAAAGTGGTGGACCGATTCGACATGGAGAAGCCTTTCGAGGCGGTGGATGCGTGGATACTGAACTGGTACTCCCACCCGCCGGCGCCGATTCCCGAGGCATGGCGTAGCCCGGCATGGGCGGCGGAGACGTTGCTTGAGATGGCGGAGACGGCGGGAATCTCGCGGGTGCGGCCGGTGATATTCGGGGAGATAAGCGCCCGGAATGACGCGGCGACTACGGAGCGCTGGCTGAACGAGATGTACGCCAGCCCGCATGTGCAACGGGCGTACTGGTTTACCCCATTTGATGAGCGGAAGCCGCAGCTCTCTATGCTGACGGCTGATAGCCGGTTGAAGGCAACCGGCCGGGCATTTGTGGATGCCAAGAGGAGATTGAGCCAATGACACTAAGTCCTGAATTGTTGGTCGCAGTTGCCGCCGGCTTGCTGGCGGTGGCCTTCGAATATATCCCCGGCCTGCATCCGCGCTATGACGCGCTCAGCCCGGAGTGGAAGCGGTTGGTGATGTTGGGTGCGCTGATCCTGGTTTGCCTGGGCGCGTTCGGCCTGGGTTGCGCCGGCCGCCTGGATGTGAGTTGCGACGCCGATGGGGCGTTATACCTGCTCGGTCTGTTGGCGGTTGCGATTGCCGCGAATCAGGGCGTGCATGGCCTGAGCAAGCGGCCGGCGGCGACGTGAGAATCCTACGCGCGCCGGCCCTGTGGCTGGCGCTGACTGCCTTGATTCTGCTGACACTGGCGGTCTACCTGCTGACGAGCTGCGGGGCGGAGCCTACGCCCACGCCTCCCACCATGACGCCTACCCAGACGCGGCCTGCCACAGCGACCGCAACGAGCACAAGGGCCACGCCGACCCTTGCGCCCACTTTGCAGACGGTGACGGCATCCCCGACGGCCTCCCCCTCCCCGTTAGCGCCGTCGCCGTCTGCAACCTGGAC
>CAYVQP010000236.1:0-2304 GCA_964452775.1 uncultured Ardenticatenaceae bacterium
CATCCCCGACGGCCTCCCCCTCCCCGTTAGCGCCGTCGCCGTCTGCAACCTGGACACCTACCCCGACGGAGACGCCTACCGATGCGCCAACGAGCACCAGTACTGCAACGAGTACCAGTACCAGTACCGCAACACCGGCGCGGCCTGTTACATATCCTGAGGCGACAGATGAGGCGGCCCCAGCCACCGCAACGGCGCAAGCCGGGGAGTGGCGGCAGGGAGTGAGGTTAAGAGAGTGCCGGGTAGAGGTTGTGAGGTTGGGCTGGTGGTTCTGGCTGAGGTGCTCAGCGCCGGAGACGGACGATGGATGAATCCATGCAGGCTCAGATTGTTATCGGCGGCTTCACGGTGCTACTTAATGCTGCGACCCTGGTCTATGTCATGTGGCGCGGCTGGGTGCGAAATAAGCAGGTCGCCGGCATCGCGTACCTGGAGGCTGCATGGTTGTTTTCGAGTCTGCTTGTCTGGGGCGCGTGGTTCGTTCACGCGATAGGTGGCTACGACTTTCCTGATGACGCGCTGGGCCTATCGGTGCATTTCGTATGGCTGATGGCGTTTCCGAAGAGCATCGCCCTATTTCATTGGCTCACATCGAACGGTTACGGCGGCCCTCATGAATGATTTCGCAGGCTTAGCGGCTCTCATCGTGGCCGTCTCGGGATTTGTCGGCTTGTGGTGGCAACGCAGGCTGGACCAGCGCAAGCTGGACGCCGAACGCATCGCAGCGGCACAGGTGGCATCTGAGCAGGCAGCAGAGGATGAGATTGCGCGGATGCGGCTGGTGCACGACATTGAAAACGAACGTCTGGCCAGCTTCAAGGCGGAGCTGGCCGACCTGCGCGCCCAATTGCGGGCAGAGCGAGATGAGCGGGCCAAGTTGCAGGCGCAGTTTGACACAATGGAGAAGGAGCATCGCCGGCTACTCATGTTCGGCCGGGCGGAGGATCAGGCGCGCATCGCGGAATTGGAGAAGCAGGTCGCTCACCAGGCGGAGGAAATCCGCGAGCTACGGGGTGCTCAATGACATTGTATCAAGGACTGATTTCTTTCCACTTTCAAGAGCCGGTTGCCGACTGGACGCGGGCGGTGGCGGCGTTGCCGGCCTATACCATCGTCAAGAGCGTGGACAACATCGGCCTGCTGGTGGAAGCGCAACAGGTCAACGCGGGCATCACGCCGCACTTCCGGAAGTGGGCAGACGTGCATCCCGGCCAGCATTACGACGGCGCGGACATGGCGACGAAGCGCCGGCGGGCCAGGGAGTTTTTTGAGACGTTCGCGCACGATCCGGCGCTGATGCAGCTCCGCCGGCTGGTTATCTCTTTGTGGAATGAGGTGTACGCCAACTCGCAGACGGCGGATGAGACAGCGGACAGGGTAGAGCAAGAACAGGCGTTTGTGGACGTGTGGCAGGCGGAGTACGCGGCGCGCTTTCCGTTCGCAACGCTGGCCTTGTCGAGCGCGCCGGTGGGCAACGACATCCCGGTCGAGGTAGCGGCCATCGCCCATCGGGGCGGCTACTATCTGGATTATCACGCCTATGTGCCGGTGAGGGCGGGCGTCATCGCCGCGGGCGAGTGGCAATGGTACAGCGGGCGCTGGACGGAGATGGATAAGCGCTATGTCGCGGCCGGCTACCGGGTGAAGTGGCTATTTGGCGAGGGCGGGCCGGTGAGACAATACGACAACGGCGGGCTTGACCCGGAGGGCGGGTGGAAACATCCGGACTGTTGCAATGGCGACGCGGTGAAATACGGCAACGTCATGGCATACTGGGCGCAGCGAGTGCAGGAGTGGAACGCGGCCAATGAGCGGCGGGCCTGGTCGCTGAACCTGTTTACCACCCGGCAGGGCGGCGGGGCGGGTAGCTGGACCTGGTTTCAGACGGTTCAGCCGGTGATGGATAGCATGGCGGCATTGTCGCAACGGTACGCGGAAAGCACACTGCCGCCGGTTCCAGGGCCGACGCCTGACCCGGAGCCGGAGCCTGAGCCGGAGCCGTCGCCCGGCTTTGCAGAGCTTATCGTGGTCGCGCCGGCCGGCGTCAACATTCGCACGCAGGCGGGTGAGATTGTCGGGGCGTTGCCCAGGGATACCAGATTCGTCGGCAAACAAATCGGCGACTGGTACTATTTGCGCGGGCGGGTGTCGGCTAATCCGGCGCTGGTGCGGCCGGCCGGTGAGGTCGTAACGCCGCCTCCGCCGGAGCCGCAACCCACCGGCCCGCTATCCGGCGTTGACGTGAGCGTGTGGCAAGGCGAGATTGATTGGCGGCTGATGCAGGAGAAGGGCGTCAAGGTTGCC
>CAYVQP010000237.1:0-2297 GCA_964452775.1 uncultured Ardenticatenaceae bacterium
GTTATCGATATCGTCAGAATCGCAGGAACCAGCTCGTTGTCGGCAGTTTATCGCTGTTGCTTGGCGGGTAATGGGCCGGAGGCTGAATCGGGACATTGCAGATAACGATCAGAAGCGTTGCCGTTAACGGTCGCCGGCTCATACCCGGCACCCAAAAGATACTGGTCTCGGTTTTGGGTGGTCTCCATGTAGAGAACATAATCCCCGTGCCCATCGCGGAGTGTGCTATAATCACCCGTGATCGAATCCTGGTCATCGGAGATAAGTAAGGTGGGACCATTCGACCGCATCACATTTGATCCGCTGGTAATGGGCGGCAAAGCCTGTATCCGCAACATGCGGGTCACGGTGTCGCTGGTGATCAATTTGGTGGCCAATGGGATGACAACGGCCGAGATTTTGGACGCCTATCCGTATCTTGAAGAAGCAGACATCGTCCAGGCCTTGCGGTATGGCGCTCGCCTGGCCGGAGACCGGGTTGATCTGATTCCCTCCGCCTGATGCGGTTCCTCGCCGACATGGGCATTTTCCCCCAGACAGCGCACAGGTTGCAGGCCGCCGGCCGTATAACACCGTCAAACAGTATCTAGAAAGTGCTGAGGAAGAAGCCTAAGAGTACAGACGCTACTGAGCTATGTCGTTCGCCTAGCCTAAAATTAGTCAAATGTCATCAAACGACAGTGCCTACAACGAACTCTGCTACTCCACTTTGTCGCACGGTGGTGTCGAGTTTATTCATCAGCACGTTGTGGACGCATGGGGCGCGCTAGAGATATCTCCGATGGGAGGCGTTTGCGATCAATCGAGCAGCAATCGAACAATTGCTCGACACTCATGGAATTACTGATGCACGAAGTGTGAGCCAGTTTCGTAAGCCAAGGGGCGACCGATAGAACAGGGGCGAACAAAGTGTGCAACCGGAGCTGCCGGTCACGCGGATACTGAAATCATAGTTTTTTGGCGGCGGCCCGGTTATCGCTGTCGTTATGCTGCATTAAGGGTATTTGCCATATCAGCGCGCAAATGTCCGCTAAGCAATCACCACCTCGAGTGACGATGATGACAATCCTGGTACAAATTCCTCCAATCGATCGCGCAACGTGTTGCAGGACACTCGAGAGCAAAGATGCTTAGCGGACGTTTACTGACAAATATTGCTAACGCCCTAGAAAGCGCCGAAGAAACGCGGCCACATGCCGTAGCCTGTGCCATATCGACCGCTCTCCGCCCGCCAGCCAACGAGTGGACGAAGGCCCGCCGGTATGATGCGTAGTTCTGGCTGTACGTCGTGACGCAAGCCGGGACGGACTGACTTTATCCAAGAAAAGTGGACATGATTCTTGACACCTGGTTACACTTTTCTTGGAGGAAGAAATGACGGCAAAGAATTGATACTTTCCACCTGAGTTTAAGCGCGAGGCCCTGGCGATGCCGGCGTCGCCCGATACCGGCGTCACTGGCTGCAACTATCTGGACCAGGTACGTATCACATAGATTTCAATGTCGTCGTGTACCCGGCAGCTGCTGCGCAACCCACCTCGCGTTTGGGCGAATTTTAGACTATTTTTAGACGATATCATCTGCGGCAGAGCGAGCGCGAGGTGCTTAACTACAATCAGACGCTTGCCGAACTGAATGAGATGAACGGGGTCCCATTTACGGGCGGGCTTGTTTGCCGGATTCATCGTGGCGTTATGCAGGCGCTTCTGCCGGACCACCAGATAAGGATAGCCCTTCCCCGCCCGGCAGCCCGGCCTCGTGATACTGCCCCGTGAAGCGTTTCGTGGTAATGTCCGTGTACGGCGTCCCCCGGTTGCCGCCGTAGGGGTAGTAGTAATCCCGCTTCAGCACCGCCCCGTCCTGGGCCAGGATGACGCTGCTGGAACCCAGGTGGTCGCTGAGAATATAGAAGATGCCGTTGTCCGCCGGGTAGCCGGCCCGGCGCATGGCCAGCGCTCCACCCTGGGTTTCGTAGTAGGTGGTGCTGGCCGGGCCGCTTATTCCCCCGGTCGCGCTCAACTCGCCGTCCCCTTCAATGGCCAGGTAAGCCGCCGTCTCGGTGGTGTGGTTGTACTCGCTGTCAAAGACGGAATCTTCCTCCACCCGCACCTGCGCGCCGGCGGCGGTCAGCTGTGCGCGCCGGTAACGCAGATGGGCGCTCTCGTCGCTATCATAGCTGGCCAGCCCGGCCAGGAAACGCGGCGCGGCGGCGAAGCTCTGCCCGAAGCTGAAGCTGTACCAGCTGTGTTTCACCGCGTCGGCGGTGAGGCCGGCCTCAAAGAGATGGCCGCTCCACT
>CAYVQP010000238.1:0-2297 GCA_964452775.1 uncultured Ardenticatenaceae bacterium
TTTGCGGCGGCCGGCCGGCGGCAAGAACACGCGGGCAGCAAAACAACGGCGGCCCACTTCTTGTTGACAAAACTATCCTCAAGCAGGAACCAGAGGATGGATTCGCGCCACTTCATCTTGAATAGACTGGGCCGCATCCCACAGATCCACCGCCCGCTGCGCATTCAGCCAGAATTCGGGCGAATTGCCAAACAGGCGCGACAGCCGCAGGGCCATCTCCGGGCTGACCCCCCGGCGCTCACGCAGCAACTCGTTGATTGATTGGCGTGAAACGCCAATCGCCGCCGCCAATTGGGAGGTAGTCAGGCCATAATCGGGCAGGAAATCTTCCCGCAGCATCTCGCCTGGATGGGTAGGCCGGCGTTGCATGCCGGTGGTATTTGGTATGGTCATCTTGCGCACCTTATCTCAGTGATAGTCACATACTTCAACATCGTAAGCGTCGCCGTCAATGAAGCGAAAGCAGATGCGCCACTGGTCATTGATCGAGATGGCATATTGTCCTTTGCGATCTCCTTCAAGCGCATGAAGACGGTTGCCGGGCGGGACCTTCAAGTCGTCGAGGCTTGTTGCCAGGTCAACATACTCCAGTTTGCGGGCGGCTCGACGGGCGACATCTTGTGGAAACCTCCTGGCCTTGCCGGTGGCGTACATTTCCTGAGTGCGCCGATCCGCAAATGACTTAATCATGCGCCGATTGTAAACTGTCACGTGACACTTGTCAACCGCCGGCGTGCCTGGGTGAAATATCTTTTACACCCAGCAGTTCACCACCGCGCCGGTCGTGCTCAGCCAGGTGCAAACGGATAGCGAACCGCACTGGGTGAAGAGCCGGTAGCAAATAGCGACGACCACAGGCGTGAACATCGCCCAGGAGGAAGAAGAAGGGAAGACAACCCCGCATGGGACGGAGACGATAGGCTGGCTGGCCATCGAGCCGGGAGTCGGGGAGTGGAGCGGCCATTTCTTTGAAACCGCCCTCACCGCCGACGCGGTGACGCACAGCTGGTACAGCTTCAGCTTCGGGCAGAGCTTCTCCGCCGCGCCGCGTTTCCTGGCCGGGCTGGCCAGCTACGATAGCGACGAGAGCGCCCATTTGCGCTACCGGCGCGCACAGTTGACCGCCGCCGGCGCGCAGGTGCGGGCGGAAGAAGATTCGGTCTTTGACAGTGAATATGGTCATACCACCGAAACGGCGGCTTACCTGGCCATTGAAGGGGACGGCGAGTTGAGCGCGACCGGGGGAATAAGCGGCCCGGCCAGCACCACCTACTACAAAACCCAGGGCGGAGCGCCGGCCATGCGCCGGGCCGGCTATCCAACGGACAACGGCATCTTCTATATTCTCAGCGACCACCTGGGCTCCAGCAGCGTCATCCTGGCCCAGGATGGGACGGTGCTGAAGCGGGATTACTACCACCCCTACGGCGGCAACCGGGGGACGCCGTACACGGATATAACGACGAAACGCTTCACGGGACAATACCACGAGGCCGGGCTGCCGGGCGGGGAAGGGCTATCCTTCTACAACGCCCGCTGGTATGACCCGCAGTTGGGGAGGTTTGTTAGTGCGGATTCGGTTGTGCCGGAGTTGCGTAGTCCGCAGGATTTCAACAGATATGGATACGCTCGCGGTAATCCGGTTCGTTTCTCAGATCCCACGGGCCACGTTTGCTACAATCCAGACATGGATGCTGCATTCCCTGGCAACTGCGGCGGTGGTTCCACGCCGATCGCAGGTTCAAAAACATCTCAATCGTCGCAACCAACAAACGTGGTGAGTAGACTGGTCCCTGCCAGCCCATACCTACAGAAGTTCCTGAACTACATGGGCATCAATCAGAAAGCTTTCGGTATCAAAGTTCACAGTAACGCGAGCCCAACCAATCCTAACCTGAACCGTTACGAAATAGGTGCTTGGGTGCTTATTCAGGAGCAAGCCAGCTTTCACCCTCTCAGCTATCCTCAGGACCGAACAAACCAGGACTACTTCTCTGTGAGAGGATTATATTTGTCCACCGTTCTGCTTCAGGTCATTCAAAGTAAGGAGGAACATTACGTGGAAGGCGGCGTAGATCTATTCAATTGGATTCAGGAAAATCCGCAATCCGGTCAATTCGCCTATCCACTAACTGAGATCCCGTATAACCAGCGTATCTACGATGATTACCTTATAGTGGCGTTCTTGGTTGATCAGAAGATCCTGCCAGATTTCCTTGCTTCATACTCTAGTCAACCAACACGGAATGTGTCAAGCACTTTGAGACAACTCGTTGACGGGGAATAGGGAGCATTTC
>CAYVQP010000239.1:0-2287 GCA_964452775.1 uncultured Ardenticatenaceae bacterium
CCACGTTCGCGCTGCCGGCCGGGTGGCGGGCCAGCGCGGCCTCAATCTCGCCCACTTCGATGCGGAAGCCGCGCATCTTCACCTGGAAGTCGTCCCGGCCAAGATAAATTAGCCGGCCGTCCGCCCGGTAGCGGGCCTTGTCGCCCGTGCGATACATCACCTGCCCATCCCCGGCAAAGGGGTCGGGCCGGAAGCGCTCCGCGGTCAATTCTGGCCGGCCGAGGTAGCCGGAGGCCACGCCGCGACCGCCGATGTACAGGTCGCCCGGCGCGCCGATGGGCACGGGCCGGCCGCTCTCGTCCAGCAAATAAATGGTCGTGTTGGCGATGGGCCGGCCGATGGTCACGTCGTCCGCGCTGGTGATCCGCTCGATGGTGGACCAGACGGTGGTCTCGGTGGGGCCGTACATATTCCATAGCTCCCCGCCGCACTCCAGCAAGCGCCGGGCCAGATGGGCAGGAAGCGCCTCGCCGCCGACCAGAATCTTGCGCAGGGGCGGGTCGCCGCGCCAGCCGGCCTCAAACAGCATCTGCCAGCCGGCCGGGGTGGCCTGCATCATCGTCGCGCCGGAGGAGGCCAGCAGGGCGGCCAATTGCGCCCCGTCCGCGGCCTGCTCGCTGCTCGCCAGGGTGACGGTCGCCCCGGCGGCGAGGGGCAGGAACAGCTCCAGGGCGGCGATGTCAAAGGAGATGGTGGTCACCGCCAGCAAATTGTCGTCCGGGGAGATGCCCGGCTGCTCCCGCATGCTGCTGATGAAGTTGACAATCGCCCGGTGGGGGACCTGCACCCCTTTCGGCCGGCCGGTGGAGCCGGAGGTGTAGATGACGTAAGCCGGGTCCTCAGCCGACGGGGCGATTGGCGGTGGGCCGGCCGGCGGGTGCTCGGGCAGCGCCTCATCCAGGCAGACGATCGCGGGGATATCCAGCCCGGCAAACAGGTGGGCGTTCTCGCGGTCGGTGAGCAGCGCGATTGGGCGGGCGTCCTGCACCATCATGGCCAGGCGCTCGCGGGGGAAGGCGGGGTCCAGCGGCACGTATGCGCCGCCGGCGCGCAAGACGGCCAGCAGGGCCAGGGGCATGTAACTGCGCCGGGCGCAGCCCACGCCGACCAGCGCGCCCGGCCCGACGCCCAGGGAGCGCAGGTGGGCGGCCCAGCGTTCGCTCTCGCCGGCCAGTTGCTCGTAACTCAGGGTGCGGTCGGCGGCGACCAGGGCGGTGCGCCCGGCCGGCCTACCGCCGGCGGGCAAAATCAGCTCGTGCAGCAGCTCGACGGCGGGCAAAGGACCGCGGCCGGTGTCGTTCCATTCCTCCAGCAGCAGCCGGCGCTCTTCCGGCGGCAGGATGGGGATGTCCGCCAAGGGTTGGTCGGGGCCGGCGGCAATACCCTCCAGGAGTATGCAGAAGTGGCGCAAGATGCGCTCGGCCGTCGCTCGCTCGAAGAGGTCGGTGCTGTAATGCAGCGACGCGCCCAGCCCCTCCGGCAGGTCGCCAATCATCAGGGTGAGGTCGAATTGGGCGGGCATGCCGGGCAGGGGCAGCGATTGCATGGTCATCCCCGCCAGATCCATCTCGGCCATGGGCATGCCGGGGGCGAAGGCGCTGATGTGCTTGCCCTCCAATATCTGCGCCTGCTGCATGATGAACATCGTCTGGAAAATGGGCGGCCGGCCGGGGTCGCGCGGGAAGTTGAGCCGGTCGGCCAGCAGCGGCAGGGGATAATTCTGGTTGGCGACCGCCTCCAACACCGCCCGGCGAGTGCGCGTCAGGAAGTCGGAGAAGGTGGGCCGGTCGCTGAAATCGGCGCGCATGGCCAGCGGGCTAATCAGGTAGCCCAGCAAGTCGGCAAACTCCGGCTGCTCCCGATTGGTGAGCACCGTACCGACCAGCAAATCTTCCTGGCCGGTGTAGCGGTGCAGCAGCGTCTGGTAGGCGGCCAGCAGGGTCATGTAGAGGGTCGCCCCGTGCTCCCGGCTGACCTGGCGCAGGCGCTCTACCAGCGGGGCGGGCAGGATCAGGTTGGTGGTATCTCCGGCGTAGCTCTGGGTGGCCGGCCGGGGGTGGTCCGTGGCCAGATTCAGCAAGGGCAGTTCGCCGGCCAATTGCTCCAACCAGTAGTCGCGCATTCGCGCGCCGGCCGGGCTAGCCAGCAATGCCTGCTCCCAGTAGACATAGTCCGCGTACTGCAGGGGCAGGGCGGGCAATTCGACCGCCGGACCGCCAATCTCCTGCCCATATAATAGGTACAGCTCCTGCACCAGCAGGGCAATGGACCAGAGGTCAACGATGAT
>CAYVQP010000240.1:0-2260 GCA_964452775.1 uncultured Ardenticatenaceae bacterium
AATGGTGAATGGTGAGTGGTGAACCGGTTAATGGGAACGCGGTTGCAGAGTTGGGGAATTTGGCCATAATCGGAGAGGTCAAGCGCGGCGGTGTTAATCTTGGGCCGGAGAGAGACGGGCCTTGGCGGAGCGATTTAGCAAGTACGATATCGAAGCAGAAATAGGAGCCGGCGCGTTCGGCACGGTTTACCGGGCGCTGGATACGACTTTGGGGCGGCCGGTGGCGTTGAAGCTGCTGGAGCCGTTGCTGATGCGCGACAAGCGCTGGGTGGAACAGTTCCACCGTGAGGCGCAGGCCATGGCCCGGCTACATCACCCGCACATCGTTGTCGTTCATGAGATCGGCGAATACCAGGGCCGCTTGTATATCGCCATGCAGTACATAGACGGCCCCAACCTGGGGCAGCGCCTGGCGGATGTTGGCCCGATGAGCTGGGAGGAGGCGCTGCGCACCTGCCGGGAGATCGCGTCGGCACTGGATCATGCCCACGCGGCCGGCGTGCTGCATCGCGACCTGAAGCCGGAGAATGTGTTGCTGGGGCCGGACGGGGCGGCGCTGACGGACTTCGGGGTGGCCCGGCTGGTGGGCGAGAGCCGGGTGGGCAGCACGCTCAGCGGGGGCATCGTGGGCACGCCCAACTACATCGCGCCGGAGGTGTGGCGCGACCAGGGCTCCGGCCCGGCGGCGGACATCTATGCCCTGGGTTGCCTGCTAGCTGAGATGTTCACCGGCGAACGCCTTTACAAGGGCAGCTCCACCCCGGCGGTGATGCACGCCCATTTCCAGCCGCCGGTGTTGCCGGAGGAGTGGCCCGCCGGCGCGCCGCCAGGCCTGAGCGACGCACTGAACAAGGTGTTGAGCCAGGAGCCGGAGGAGCGCTATGCCACGGCCGGAGCATTTGCGAGCGCGCTGGCGGCGTTGGGCACGCCGCAGGAACCGGTTGTCTCTGTCGCTCCGATAGCGCCGGCGGCTTCGACGGCTGCGGCAGCAACCATCACGCCGGCCAGCGAGAAGCCGCGCCCGACCTTGCCGGAGCCGCAAGTGGAACTACAGCTGGCATCGGATCCCTCGTCGCGGTTGCAAATCTGGGTGGGCATCATTGGCGCGGTGATAGTACTGTTGCTCTGCATCTGGCGTCTCAGCCCGGCGCTGAATAATGAGGGGGATGGCGTCGCGCCGGCGGCGACGCGGACGCTCACTGCGACGCGCGAGCGCACGTCTGACGGTATGATCATGGTCTATGTGCCGGGCGGCATCTTCTTGATGGGCAGCAATTCGGGAGATTCAGCGAATGAGGGCAATGAGTTTCCGCAACACGAGGTGACACTGGATGGCTTCTGGATTGATCGGACGGAGGTGAGCAACGCGCAATACGAACTCTGCGTGGCGACCGGGGAGTGCGAACCCTCTTCATCAGCGGGGGATTCCACCTACAGCGGGACTGGTTTTCCTGCTGCTGGTGTTTCATGGTATGATGCGCAGGCCTACTGCGAGTGGGCCGGCGTGCGCTTGCCGACGGAGGCGGAATGGGAGTACGCGGCGCGCGGGCCGGAGGCAAATCGCTACCCTTGGGGTGATGAACCACCCAACTGCAATCTGGCCCAGTTTTCGGGCTGCATCGGCGATACTGTTCTGGTGGGGAGCCGGCCGGCAGGCGCGAGTTGGGTCGGTGCGCTGGACATGGCCGGCAACGTGTGGGAGTGGGTGCAGGACTGGTATGATGGTGAATACTACGACAACTCGCCTTCGGACAACCCAACCGGCCCATCGAACGGAAATTCCAAGGTACTGCGGGGCGGCGGATGGGTTAGCGGATGGTACAACCTGCGCGCCGCTACTCGGTACAACAACATCGCGACGTACACATACAGCCTTGTGGGGTTCAGGTGCGCCGCTTCCCCGGAAGAATGAATTGCTGGGCTTCTGCTCTCTGGTTGGCTGAGGGGGTATGGGGGCGAGCCCACGTATAGAAGACTCTGATTTTCAGTGGTAGGCAGGTAGTGTTTAGCGAAGGGCGCTGAACATACAGGGACATAAAGACGGACTGCGTGTTGCGTCTTACGAATGCAACCGGGTCCCGGAAATGGTTAATAATGAACAAGCAATAAATAATGGGAAATGGTGCATGCGTGACCATTGCGCGCCCCCTCATTACCCATTCACCATTCACAGTTCACCATTAATTATTGACCATGTCTTTCAAGCCGGGCCAACGAATCTGCAACGGCAAGTATGAGCTCCTGGAACTCGCCGGGGAAG
>CAYVQP010000241.1:0-2242 GCA_964452775.1 uncultured Ardenticatenaceae bacterium
CGGCCTGCTGGTCCCCTACTTCCAGACCGGCACCGTCTTCGAGCACATTGACTTCAACATCAACCCCTACGGTGATTACGCCACCACCCGCCCGGACTGGTTCGAGGACGCCCGCGTGCGCCAGGCGATGACCATGTGCACCGACCGCCAGAGCATGGTGGACAACATCCTCTATGGCCGCTCTGAGGTCATCCAGACATACATCCCCAGCGTGCACCCGCTCTACCCCACCGAGGGTCTGACTGAATGGCCTTTCGATGCGGCAGCAGGCAACGCCATGTTGGATGAGGTCGGCTTCGTTGATAGCGATGGCGACGGCATCCGCGAATACTCCTCGGCAGCCGGCGTCGCCGGCGCTGATGCAGCCTGGGACGGCACGCCCTTTAACATTACCCTGGGCACCACCGCCGGCAACGAGATGCGCCAGCAGTTGACCCAGATCTTCCAGGAGAACATGGCGGCTTGCGGCATCGGCGTTGAGCTGTACTACCTGCCGGCAAGCGAGTGGTTCGCTGACGGTCCGGACGGCCCGCTCTTCGGTCGTAAGTATGACCTGGGCGAGTTCGCCTGGCTCACCGGCGTGAGCCCGTCTTGCGATCTTTACCTGAGCTCCCTGATCCCCGGCCCGATTGACGAAGTTGACGATGCCCTTGGTGTAACCTATCTTGGTTGGGGCGGTCAGAATAACCCCGGCTACATCAACCCGGACTATGACGCCGTCTGCAACGCGGCCCTCGGCTCCCTGCCCGGCACCCCCGAGTATGAGGAGAACCACATGGAAGCACAGCGCATCTTCTCCCAGGACGTGCCGATTATCCCGCTCTTCCTGCGCCTGAAGGTCGCCGCGGCTACCAACGAGGTCTGCAACTTCGGCGTTGACCCGACGCAGAACTCCGAGCTGTATAACATCAACGAAATCGGCCTGGGTAACTGCGAGTAATCCTCGCCGGCCCAACCTGGCTGAGTAGTTAAAGTAGTGGCAACGTCTCGTGCGTTGCCACTACTTTTTTTGGCGCATTAAGCGCCGGTTACGCCCAAGGCAACAGGCATTTTTGCAGCCGAGCCTTCAATGCCCGCCCCCAGAATGTCACTTACATGACCCTGATTTGACAGATTTCTGCATTCTTACTATAATCTTCTCTGTCTTGATTTGTGCGAGACAACGTGGTTGGTCGTCGGTCGATGTTCATGACGATATCTTAGAGTTGCGCTGATGTCTGGCTGCGGTTACTAAGCTGGGAGACGCTTCCCAGGTTGTCCGAGGCAACAGTCGCAGAGGAGGTGCATTGAGAAAGGAAACTGATGAACGATTGATTGTCAGTGCTGAGTTGAGAATTAACCATTTTGTAGAACCCTTCCGAGGAGGAAAGAAAACTGATGTTTAGTCACAAACGTTGGGCTTTGGCCGCGATCCTTGTCATGATCGCGGTTGTCGCGTTAGCCGCCTGTCAGCCGGAAACGGTCGAAAAGGTCGTGGAAGTAACCCGCGTGGTTACGGAAGAAGTAGAGGTTCAGGGCGAGACCGTTGAGGTCACCCGCGTGGTTACGGAGGAAGTTGAGGTACCTGTTGAGGTAACCGCAGAGCCGGAACCGGTGGAAGAAGGCCCGAAGAACCTGGTAGTCTGCCAGGCGCAGGAGCCGGACTCGCTGTACATCTACGCCACGGACATGTTGGCCGCCGCTCCCATGGCGCATGCCATGTACGAGAACACTGTCACCACCCTCTCCTACGCCTACCAGGCCGGTGGGGCGCTGACGAAGCTGCCCAGCATCGCTGATGGCGACGCCGTAGTCAACGACGTTGAGGTAGCTGCCGGCGACATCGTCTTGAATGCCGCCAGCGAGCCGGTGACCCTGGAAGCAGGCGTCATGGTCAAGAACGCCGCCGGCGAAGAAGTTGAGTACGACGGTTCATCTGCGCTGACCATGAAACAGATGGTCGTTGACTTCAACATGACCCCCGGCATGCTCTGGGAAGACGGCACGCCGGTGACGGCCGCTGACTCGGTCTACTCCTTCAACCTGAACGCTGATCCCGACACCCCGGAGACCAAGTTCACCACGGACCGCACCGCCAGCTATGAAGCCACGGGCGACACTTCAACCCGCTGGACCGGCATCCCCGGCCACATGGATTCCACCTACTTCGTCAACTTCTGGCAGCCGCTGCCGGAGCATGTTTGGGGTGAACTCACTGCTGCCGAGCTGGTGGAGTCTGATGTCTCCAACCGCGCTCCGATGG
>CAYVQP010000242.1:0-2195 GCA_964452775.1 uncultured Ardenticatenaceae bacterium
TGCTGGCCCTGTTGGCGGTGTTGGCGGTGGGCTTCGGCCTGATCGCTCGCCGGCGGTCGTTGACCGGGTAGTACTAATTGACCAGGATTGCCGGCCGCCATCGCCGGACAGGATGATGGCGGCTCCGGCTCAGTAAGCGGGCGGGGCTTTCTCCATACGAGAAAGCCCCGCCATGTCTTCACCGGCTTATTTGCCGTTAAGCTATCGGTAATGTAATATCCACTTGGCCCTGCTGCGGGACTAAGTGGTTTTCTCGCTAGATGAAGACAAAACCCCGCAGGTCTTTCCGGAGTCTGTTGCGGCAAGACCTGCGGGGTTTCTGGATATTGAAAGGAGTGGGAACAATGAAGTTAAGGAATCTGGTTGGTATTGGGTTAATTGTGGCGCTGCTTTTTGCCGGAGTATTTCTCGTTGCCGGCGGCAGCGGCCTCGCCGCCGAGACGCCGGCCCGGCAGAATGCCATGGCGCGAATGCTGGCGCCGGCGGGCACGGGCGAGGGCGCAGCTGGTGAGGCGACCGGCGATACAAGCTACAGCACCGTCGCCGAAGCTGTGCTGTCGATCCCGGTGCGCGACATGACCGTGGGCGAGTACTTCCCGGAGGCGGACCAGTATCGCCGCTGGTTGAATGGTGAAATTGATCTCGATTTCGAAGGAGTTCCTCCGGCGATGCGGGCTATCCTGGAAGCGGAGGCGATGAGGTTGGCAGCTGCTGAGGCGGCTCCTGCCTCGCCGCTGGGTGGGCCGTCCCTATTGGATGGCTTCGACTCCCTCGACTCGAATGATTGCTGCGGCGGCGGGACGGTCGTTCCGCCGGACCCGGAAATGTCAGCCGGTGAAGACTATCTGATCGCGGTCGTAAACCTGGCTCTGGAGATTTACGACAAGAGCGGCAGCAGCCTGGTTGGGCCGGTCACTTACGGCACCTTCTTCGCGCCGTTGGGGTCAGCCTGCTCCACGAGCGGCTTCGACCCGAACACCCTGTATGACGAATCGGCCGACCGCTACATCATTGCCGTTGACGGCGACGGCTCTTCCTACTGCGTCGCCGTTAGCCAGACGAATGATGCCACCGGCGCGTACTATATGTACAAGTTTAACACGAACCCGGGCCTGTTCTTTGATTACCCGCATGCCGGCGTCGGCAACGATGCCATTTACGTCGGCGCGAACCTTTTCGGCTCCGGCCAGGGTTGGGTGTATGCACTGGACAAGGCGGCCATGTACAGCGGCGGCGCGGCGACCATGGTCAGCCGCTCGCTGAACGTGCCGCACGAGACCCCGCAGCCCTTACGCCTGCATGGCTGGCAACAGGGCACCTGGCCGGCCGATGGTCCACACTATATCTTTGCCGGCAGCACCTTCTCCAGCGCGCGCAACTATGTGCTCTACTCCTGGGATGATCCCTTTGGAGCGAACGTCTTGACCCTGGAAGGGACCTATGACCTGCAGGCCATACACGGCGTTGCCGTTGGCTCGCCAATCAATGCCCAGCAGCAAGGCGGCATGGGCATTACGGGCAACGATCCCCGGCCGCTGGACTTTGAATATCGAAACGGTTCCGGTTGGACCGCCATGACCGTTTCCTGCAACCCGGGCAACGGCACGGTCAACTGTATTCAGTGGGCAGAAGTGGACCTGGATACCCAGACAATTGCCCAGACTGACGTGATCCGCACCAATGGCCTCTATCGCTACTTCCCCGACTTTGCGGCGGACCATTGTGGTAATTCAATTGTCGGTTACACGCAATCCAGCACGACATCATGGCCTTCGACGTATGCGGCCGGGCCGGTAATGGCCGGCTCTACCCCTGGAGACACGCTGATCAAGGCCGGCGAAGTGGTCTACAGCGCCTTTGCGAACCGCTGGGGCGACTACACGGGCATGACCACCGATCCTGACGGCGTCACTTTCTGGTACCTGGGCGAATACAGCAAGAACAACAGTAACAACGATGCGAACTGGGGCGATTACGTCGGCAAGCTGACTCTTGGCTGCACCGCCGGCGGCGATCCCAACATTGACGTCTTCCCGCTGTCCCTGAGCAGCACCCAGCCGCCTGATACCCAGGTGGTGGTGGGGATAGACATCAACAACACCGGCGGAACAGGCCTCGACTGGGACATCGCTGAGGAAAATACCACTGCGCCGGTCGCTAACCCTGCCTCCGGTTCAAGTATATCGGCTGAGACC
>CAYVQP010000243.1:0-2146 GCA_964452775.1 uncultured Ardenticatenaceae bacterium
TCTTCTGGGCCACGGTGTCCCACAGCACCTGCACGTTGTCAAAGTAGTAGAACTCGCCCGTATCCGTTATCCCGTTGTTCACCCGGAAGCGGATGACGGTGGTGGCTGAGGCGAATTCGTTGATTGTGTAGACGCGGGAGCCGGTGTTATCCTCGTGGAAGATCTCCAGCGTCGTATAGGTGGCGCCGCCATCGGTGGAGATCTCGACCGCGACTTCATCGGTGTATCCCAGGCTGGTGGTGCGGTACTCAAAGCTCAAGGTGGCGTATAGCGCGCCGGCCATGCTGGCGCTGACCGGCCGCTGCACGTAGGGCATGGAACCGGTGCCGTCCCACTCGATACGCAGCTCGTTGCCGGTGACCTGGATGTCGCCGCTGGCGGCGCTGGCGTTGTCGTTGGTCTCCGTCCAGTTGCCGGCCCAGGCGGTGGAGCCGTTGCTGCCGGTGTAACTGCCGTTGGTATTAAACTCGTCGCGGTTGGTGCTCGCCACTTCCGGCTGGGCCGCCGCGGCCCCCACGGAAAGCAGCAGCACCAGGGCGAGGAGCAGTGCGGCCAACACGGGCCGACTTAGCTTCCTCTCCTGCTTATTGGTGCGGGTATTGCGGGAATTGCGCATTGCAAACTTCCTCCTTCGGAAACTCGGTTTGGAAATACCAGAATGGTGGTGCGACTACCTTGGTGCTTGCGGTTTGGCTTCCGCATCCAGCCGGCCAACCGCAATTTAAGACGCTCGTGGCAACACAAGCAGAGCGGCGCATGGCCGTCCAGCGGGCAGTCTAGCAGATTTGCCGGAAAATATGGTTCGGATTTGGTTAAGTTTGGTTCGGATTTGGTTAGAAAATCCGGCGCGGGGACCGGGAGGCGGGTGAAAAGAACTCTTGGCGGCCCCTGACCGGCAAAACGACGGCGCCCAACCCGCCGTCAGCGCCTATTCAGCGCCTTGCGCGCGATATCCGGCCCCGGCCGAGGTAGAGCAGGGTCAGGCCGGTCAGAGCCAGGCCGGCAGCCGGCAGGACGGTCGCGGCGGGCGCGTCGCCGGAGAGTTCCACGCTCTGTAAGGTGATGGCGGTCGGCTCGCCGTCGTCGTCTACCTGGCCGGGGTCATCTACTACCGCCGGCGGGTCGCCGCCGTCCTGGGCGTAGGCAGCCGGGATGGAAATGGAGAAGAGGGCCATGGCCAGCCAGGCGACCAATAGCCCCACCCACAACACGCGCGCTGATTGTCGTATCCTGTTCATCGTTCTCATGCCTCGCTTTGGCCGGCGACGGGCCGGTCGCGCTTTGTTCATGCGAAGTCAATTGTAGCACCCTTTGGCTGAATGTGAATAGTGGCCCATTGGTCCGGCGGGGAGGTGAACATGGATGGGCCGGATGAGCGGGATGTCTTCTAATTAGTAGCCCATGTCCCTGCCGGCCTAACCATGCATGAATTCGTCTATCCCGAAGCCGAATTGCTTGTCCTGCGCACACATGTGCACCAGGTTGCGCAGGCGCTTCTCGAATTCGGCCGGCCGGTTGCGCGCGCCGTCTACGTAGGCGATGCGGATGCGCTGGTATGGCTCCGGATAGCGCCGGAAGTTGGCCCAGGCGTTTTCGTTGGCGTGCAGGGCGGCCTCGATGTCCGCCGGGAAGACGAACTCCTGCTGTATCAGCGGTTCGACCACCGCCAACACCTGCGGGATGACCTTGCCCTGCGGGACTAGCCGGCGCAGGCGCTCGATGTTGGCCTGGGAGTAGGGGCTGCCCGGCCGGCGGGGCGTGAAGCGCTGGGCGAAGCGCAGGTCGTCAATGCCCCGGGTAGTGCTGTCTATCCAGCCGAAGCAGAGCGCTTCCTCGACGGCCACGTGATAGGGGATGCGCGGTTGGCCGGAGGCTTTGCGCGGGTAGATTAGCCACACCTCCGTCGCCGTGCGGTAGTTCTCCGCCAACCATTCCCGCCAGTCCTCGCGGGTGACGACGTATAGCCGGTTTGCCTCGTTCATACCTTACCCAGCGGTTGGTCCATTCTTGCGCGGGTCTGTAGGCCAACTAAGGAAAAAACCCCGCAGGTCTTTCACAGGTCTACCGCCGAGCGAGCACTTTCAGCTAGACCTGCGGGGTTTCGGTAAAGGTTTAGCGAGTGAATCGCTTAGGTAGACCTGGTACG
>CAYVQP010000244.1:0-2144 GCA_964452775.1 uncultured Ardenticatenaceae bacterium
GACGATGTATGGTCCGAGCCTGAGATAGCTGTCAGGAGCGAGCAAGAAAGCAGGAGTAGGGCAATGCGAGCTTTGGGCATAGTTGAACCGCTCCTATGGGGTGGGCGTAGGCGTACAGCTCAGGTTCTGCAAGCAAGTTGTGGTCGCAATCGCCTGGTGTAGCCGCGTGCCGGTGTCAACCAGTAGACTGTCCTCCCAGTCTAGAATAACGTTGCCACGGGCTGCATCAATAAGGTCGTCGCCGGCCTTAAACCACCAGACGCCAACCCACTGTGAGTTGCAGCCCGTTTGTCGCTGGCAGGTGTTGAGGAAATAGTCCGTCATGTAATGGGTCAGCGCCCAATAGCCCTCCTCCTTGTTTCTCGGTACCCTCTCCCATCGTGCCGCAACCCGGCGCCTGTGTGGGAAAGGGCGTCACGGTGGTCGGCGTCGGACCGGTCGGAATCGGCGTCGCCGGGATACAACGGTTGTCCGCGTCGCCGTACTCTGTCAGGTAGAGCGGTTTGCCGGCTAACTCTGCCGAGGCATTGACAGCCGCCTGGAACTCTTCCAACTTCGCAATCCAGTCCGCGATGACGCTCTGGCGATTCGGGGTCGGCGTGGTCACGATCTTGGTGGTTGTATATTGGTGAATACTGACTCCGTCAATGGCGGAGGAAAGGGAAAGAGCGGAGCCTGAGAGTGCGCTTTCAACGGCGGCAAGGGCCTGTTCACAATAATTCCAGCCCCAGTAGTGCGGAAACTGGCTTGACGGGCTGGGCGTGGCCGGCGTCTCTGCTTTAGTGCCCTGGCAGAAGAGCAGGTTGGCGGTCGGATCGGCGCCCTTAATGATCTTGGCCACCTCGCCATAGAACTCCCCATAAGTGGTTGGGCTGATCGCGTCTCCGTGGACGATGTCGTAATTGTCCGGCTCGTTGCCGATGAGCCAGAGCGCGCCGGGATGTGCACCGGCCCAGCCCGCCAGGTCCAGGCCATCATAGGCGCGGTTGAAGAGAGACTCCGCCGCCTCCCCGTAGACCTCGAATTCTTTCAGAGCGTAATTATCTAAAGGGCTGGCCGGCTTGCCGGTCATTTCCAGCTTGATGGCATAGATATATTCGCTGTTGTAGTTGTAGAAATCATCGGTATCCAAAGTCTCCTTGCCGCCCGGACCGTTGCTGGTAATATAGATTTGCGTCCAGTCCCCGCCAGGCGTCTTCCGCACCTTGATATTGTACTGCTTGGCATAGACCCCTATCTGATTGTCGCAACTGGAGTTCATGTCCTCGTACCATTCCAGCACGATTTCATCAAGCCTCATCTTGTGCAAGTCGGAGATGGTGAAGGTCGCCGTGTTCTCGTTGTTGGCCATCCACACAGTGCTGAGCTCTCCATCCGTCCCTTTTCCCGCTGCGCAGCCCGTAAGGGAAGAACTGGCTTCCGGAGGATATTGGTTAGGCGTGCTGATGTCAGCGATATTGCTCCGGTATTCCTCGCCTGACGGGTAGTCTGTGACGGCGTAAGGGACTATCCAGCACCAATACTGCTCCTGGGTTCCCCCACAGCGGTTGATCATCTGGGTCTCGTTATCAGGGTCCGGCGCCTTGGCCCAGCGGTAAGGCGGTAAGCTGAAGTTCTCTACGCTGACAACGGCAGCTACGTGTTCATCCTCTCCCCCGGCAAGACTGAATTGAAGCGGGACCGCGCGGTCGACAATCGGGAGGTGGTAACGCGTGCCGGCCATCGCGGTTGGCGCTGCTCCAGCCGAATAGTAGACAGGCGTCCCGATCGGGTAAGGGGCGAACGTAGAAGTGGGCTCCCCGCGCATCCCCGGATAACCGCTATCGTCGCCCGAGGAAGGCGTCGCTTCGAACGTAAAGAGTAGAAAAGCATAGGGAATAAGCAGGCTGATAAGGAACAATTCAATGGCCCGCTGAATCCTGGCAGACATCGCAATCCTCCCCCGGCATAGTGGTCGAACAGCCGGTCGCCGGCATATTCAATACCAGGCTCTGTACCTTCGGTACGGGTCCCTACCTCCCTGGTGCAGGCCCCTGGCTCCGCTTAATCAAGTGGACAATGCCAACTGCCCATAGTCTAACCGACCAGCTATAGCCTTTGTCAATGGAACATCATCATGTAAGACGCATGACAAACGTCATGTG
>CAYVQP010000245.1:0-2135 GCA_964452775.1 uncultured Ardenticatenaceae bacterium
GTTGCTTCTGATATTGATATAGCGCGTTGGCGACTTCATAGTAGAGCAGGGTGGGGGCTACGATCTGGCGCTCTGCCTCAGACCACGCCTTCCATTGCGCCGGCAGGCGATCATCTCCGGCGTCCACCACCAGCCGCACAACGAGGCTGGCGTCAACGCAAATCAAGGAGTTCGGCATCGCGCTCCTCCCGCATCTGCCGGATGACGTCATCCGCCGGGGGTAGTTCGCGCCCGGCCAGTTCGGCGGCGACCCTTTCTCTGGCCTGATGCAGTTGATCCCACCAGGGGTTGTGAGCCGGGCCGGCCGCCTTCAGACGCTCATACTCCTCAATGGAAATCAGCACAATCTGTGGTTGCCCGCTGCGCTCGACGATAATCGCTTGCTGCTCTTCGCTTACCCGCCGCATCATCCGCCCGAAGTGGACACGCGCTTCGGTCGCGCTGACAACTTCTTCCATCGCGCATCGCCTCCTATTGTTCAATCAATCCATCAATCACTATGAACTATACCCGCCGGCCCTTATCACGCAACCGATCGCCGGATAACAAAAAACCCCGCCGTCCCGAAGAGCAGAGCGGCGGGGTTTGCCGGTTGGTCAGAGCGCGATCACTCCCGTATCACCACCACCTGCAAATTGGTCATCTCCTCAATCGCATACTTCAGCCCTTCGCGACCCAGCCCGCTGCGCCGGTTGCCGCCGTAGGGCATGTGGTCCGCCCGAAAGGCGGGCGACTCATTGATGATCACCCCGCCATAGTTCAGCCGCCTAATCGCCTGCAACATCCGGCCGATGTCATTGGTAAACACCGCTACTTGCAGGCCATACTCGGTCTCATCTACCTGGCGCAGCGACTCCTCGAAATCGTCGCAGGCGATCAGCGAAGCCACCGGCGCAAACGCTTCCTGGGCCACGACCTTCATCTCCGGCTGCACCCCGACCAGCACCGTCGGCCAGTAGACCGCATTCTCTCGCCTGCCGCCGGTGAGGATCCTGGCCCCGCCCGCCTGCGCTTCCGTCACCCAATCCTCAATGCGCATTGCCTCGGCGGGGTCAATCATCGGCCCCACATCCACGCGCGCGTCCAGCGGGTCGCCGACCACCATCGCCTCGCTGGCCCTGACGAAGCGCTCGGCAAAAGGCTCGTACACCTGTCGCTGGCTGTAAATGCGCTGCACGGAAATGCACACCTGGCCGGAGTTGTAATACGCGCCCACCGCGCAGCGCCGGGCGGCGTAATCCAGGTCGGCGTCCGGGGCGACGATCACCGGCCCATTGTTGCCCAGCTCCAGGGTCACCTTCTTGATGCCCGCGATGTTGGTGATCCGCTCGCCCACCGCCGGGCTGCCGGTGAAGGTCACCTTGTTCACCCGCGGGTCGCGCACCAGCGCCTCGCCCGTGCTGCGCCCCGGCCCGTTGACCAGATTAATCGCCCCGGCCGGCAAGCCCGCCTCCTCCAACGCCCGGCACAGCATGACCGCGGTCAGCGGCGTGGCGCCGGCCGGCTTTAGCACCAGGGTGTTCCCCGCCGCCAGCGCCGGGGCCACCTTGTGCGCCACCAGGTTCAGGGGGAAGTTGAAGGGCGTAATAGCCGCGACCACCCCGACCGGCCGGCGCACGGTGAAGCCGAAATAGCCCGCTCCGGATGGCACGGCGTCCAGGGGGATCGTCTCCCCGCCGATGCGCTTCGCCTCTTCCGCCGCGATGGTAAAGGTGCTGATCGCCCGATCCACCTCGGCCTGGGCAAACTTCAACGCCTTGCCGGCTTCCGCGGCGATGGTCCGGCTGAACGCCTCGAACTGCTCCTGGATGAGCTGCGCCGTCCGCAACAATATCTCGCTGCGCCGGTAAGCGGGCAGCCCGGCCATGACCGGGCCGGCTTCCACCGCGGCGGCAATGGCCGCGTCCACGTCTTCAGGGCGGGCGACCGGCAGCGCGCCGATGACCTCGCCCGTGTACTTGTTGGTCACTTCATCCAGGGGGCCGCCGCTGATCCAACGACCGCCGATGAAAAGTTTGGCCTCGCCAAACTCAAACTTGATAGCCATCACAATCTCCCTGCTTCACAGAAGCTTCTGGCCGCTCTCGCGGACCTACGGGGTGTAATTCATCCCGGCAACCCGGCCGCCTCCATCA
>CAYVQP010000246.1:0-2091 GCA_964452775.1 uncultured Ardenticatenaceae bacterium
GTGGAAGGAAGTGAAATCATGCAGACAATAGCTGAGCAGTGGATTGAGCAGGGCAAAGAACAGGGCATTGAGCAGGGCATTGAGCAGGGCATCGAGCAAGGCATTGAAAAGGGCATTGAGCAGGGCGCGCGGGTGAGCGTGCTGGACTTGCTCTCGCTGCGCTTTGGGGAGTTGCCGGCGGCGCTTCAGGAACAGCTGGCCGGCATACACGACGTAGATAGCTTGCGCCGGCTTCATCTCCTGGCCGCTACCGCCGGCTCTCTGGCCGAGTTCGAAGCGGCATTGCTGCTGGATTGGTCCAATCGGGGAGATTGAACCAGTCTGAGCGAGTTACACCTGAAATAGCAGCCCGATGGCGTAGCCGGCCAACGCCGACACAATGCCAATCACGGTCATTTGCAGGCCGCTGCGGAAGGGGCTGCCGACCGTCAGGCGGGCCTTTAGCGCCCCCACGCTAAAGAGCACCAGGGCGGTCAGGGCCAGCCCCACCCACATGGCAATCTCCACCGGCAGGAAGAAGAAGGGAGCCAACGGCACTAACGATCCGACGATGGCTGACAGGCCGACCAGCAAGGCGTCTTTGATGACTCCTTTCTCCTGGATAGGCTGGAGATGCAGCCCGTGAGCCATCATGATGTCCACCCAATGCTGCTCGCGCCTGCTGACGTGGTTAACCACCTCCTCCAACAGCGGCCCATCAAAGTCCCACCTCCGGAATATCGCCTCAATCTCCGCCCGCTTCAGCCCCGGCGTCTCCCGGATCTCTGACTTCTCGCGGGCTACTTCCGCCCGGTAATAGTCCATGTCGGCCAGCACGGAGGTGTAGGCCACGGCAGCCATGGAGATGGATTCGGCGAAGGTGGCCGCCAGCCCGCCGGCGATGATGATGCGCGTGTCGCTGGTAGCCGCCGCCAGCCCCAGGATGATGCCGGCCACGTTCACCAGCCCGTCCTGCCCGCCGAGGATGATCTGGCTTAGTTTGGATGCCAGCCGGCGCGTTTCCGGCACGGGAGCGGCGGCTACGGTCGTTGTTGACATAATCTCATAACCCTTCAAGTTGCTGAACATGGAAGCACAGGATGATTCTTCGCTTCCGGCGTCCCCTCATCCAGTCCATCCCGTTTATCCATGTCAATTGAAAGCCTCACCGGCCAGCAGATATGGTATGATATGTTCCGTCTAAAGCATAATGGAGGAACCATGACCACGTTCCCTACCGCCGACCCGTTTGAAGATCCGCCCCCTGACTCACCCTGGGCCAAACCCGTCACCCACTTGCCGGAGAGCGATGCGCCGGCCGGCGCCATTAACCTCAATGTCGGCGGCCGGCAGGTGCACAGCCCGTTGCAGGGCTTCGGCCAGCTCTGGCAGAAAACCTATCGCGTGCGCCTGCCCGGCGTGACGCTGAAGGCGCCGGAAGTGATGAAGCTGTGGAAGGACGAATTCGCCAGCTTCCAACCGCCGGAGAGCCATTTCCACCCGCCGTCGGGCGGGATGGAGCCGGGCAGCATTGTCTTCATTGACCTGGCCCTGCCCGTGGCCCCCGGCCTGCCCAACGCCATTCCGGTGGCCAGCGGGGTGATGGTGCTGTACGCGGACGATGTTTCCATGACCGTGATGACGCCACAGGGCTTCCCCGTCTCCGGCTGGAACACCTTCAGCATTGAGCAGGAGGAGGATGGCTGCCTGGTAGCGCAGGTGCAGTCCATGGAGCGGGCGACGGATCCGATTTACGAAGTGGGCAATTTGCTGATGGGCGGGGCGCGCCGGCAAGAAGAAAACTGGAAGGTGGTGCTGACCAAGCTGGCGGCGCGTCTGGGGGTGTATGACCAGCCGGTGGAGACACAGCGCCGGCTGGTAGACAACCGCCGGCAGTGGTCGGAGGCGCGCAATGTGTGGTACAACGCCGGCGTGCGCACCGCCCTCTACCAGCTGGCGGCTCCGTATCGCTATGTGCGCGACCAGCGGGGAGAGGGGGCCGGCCCGCCGAATATCTGGGCGTTGGTGTTGCCGGTGGTTTTCCTGATGGCTGTCGTGATTGTGTTGTTGCGGTTGTTGGGTGGCCGGCGGCGGTCTTAGTTGACAGTCACT
>CAYVQP010000247.1:0-2069 GCA_964452775.1 uncultured Ardenticatenaceae bacterium
TGGAGATTCACACCTTTACGGATCGCTTTGGGATGTCGGCCGGGCGAAACCTGGAGACAGCCGTTGAGGAAGCAGCCATCATGTTAATAGAGCTGGATCAGGTGCGGGCAGGACTACGACCGATGTAGGAGTAGATCGACAAATCACCTGCCGGCGTTTACACAAATCACGCTCTTCCAGTTAGGACCGGGTATGAGACGAATGAGGGTGACGGCTGGCGTCGCGCATTCGTCGCTGATCAACTTTGCGAGCTGCAAGTCGCTTTAGGATGCGTAAGGGAATGCTGGTTGCATCTGCGCCTGAGTCAATTAGGGCAAGTAAGGGAAGAGCTATCTCTTTGTTCTCCAGGCTGCTTACGAAGACCTCCGCGATAGGGCGCGCCGGTCCATTGTAGGCTGTATCGTAGTCGTAGCTGACAATCATCCGGCACCCTCGGCAAAGCGGGGAGAGCGAAAGTGCAGAACCCGTTCTGGTTCAGCTTCTACCTGGCGTATCAAGACAAATTCGCTTGGGTAGCGCTCATAGATGCGCTGGCTTAAGGCAATCCCATCTCCATCGTGGTCTACCAACTCTTCCCCAAAGATAGCCACGTGCTCACCGGCATATCTTTCCCATAGCAGCGGGTGCATGGCAATGTAGGCAGACACTTCCCGGCCTACCGCTTCGTCCGGTTCATAGGTCAGGGCGTCGTTGGCGAGAGTTGCCTGCTCTAATAGCTCCAGGAGCAGGCCATTCATGTCCTGGCCACGTGTCCGAGCCAGGCGGCCAGCTTTGCGGTATAGTTCGTCAGAAATCGTTAGTGTCACCCGGGCGCTCATAGTGCCAACTCCTTCATCGATTGTCTACCGGGATTATATCAGAACCGGCCGGGCTTTGTAGGCGAGCACGAGGCCAGCCTGCTGATTTGTGGTGCAGCCAGGCAGGAGACCGTCCAAAAACGGGTGCAGGATAAACCGGGTCTACCACAGTGGTGATGATAGACAACATCACTCGCCGGCAAGCACTCGCCGCTTATGCGGCACATGCAACAGCCTGGCGGCCCGCTGTTTTGCCTGCTCCCCACGCCGGTCATATCGGGCGGTCGTGTTGACATTCGCGTGCCCGGCCATCTTCTGCACTGTCACAATGTCCGCCCCCCGGTCCAGCAACTCGCCCACGAAGGTGCGCCGGAAGTCATGCGGCGACAACTCGGCAACCCCGGCCGTCGTCGCCCGGGTCTGTAACATCTTATAGATCGCCTGCGTGGTCAGCCGGCCGCCCTGATTGCGATTGCCCACGCCCCGGAATAGCGGGCCGGGCATATCCCCACGCGCTGCCAGCCAGTCGTCGAGCGCCGCGGCCGCGCCGTCGTCCACGTAGGCCGTGCGTTCCTTGTTGCGCTTGCCGCGCAAGACCAGCCCGCCCACAGCCGGATCGTAGTCGGCCAAGTTCAATTCCACCAGCTCCGCCCGGCGCATGCCCGTGGCATAGAGCAAGGAGATAATCGCCGCATCACGGATGCCGAGCGCGTCATTGCCGCAGGTATTGAGCAGCGCCCCCAGCTCGCCGGCGCCAATCGCCCGCCCGGCCGGCATCGTCTCGCCCTTCAGGTTCTCCACGCTCGCCGCCTGCTGATAATCTTCCGCCGGCATCAGGCCCAGCTTCCAGGCCGCTCTCAAAACGCCTCTCAGCGCCGAAAGCGTTTTGTTTGCCGTCGAATAGCTGTATTTCTCCGCCAGCGCGGCTCTCAGCGCCGCTGTGTGCTGGAAACGCAGCCGGCCCCACGGGATGCCGGCATAGTCGACCCCTGTTTGTCCCGTGAGCAACTCCGCGATGACATTCAGCGCCCGCTGCATGGCCGGCCGGCTGCCTCGCGCCAATGACGCCAGGTAAACCACAGCCGGGTTCTGGTCGGCCGCGCCGGTTGTGATGAGCACCGGAAGGTCTGCCATCTTTGCCTCGTTTTCCAGTTCTCAGAAATTATTCTGATAACTAGAAAATAGCAGAAATGCAACGTTATGTCAAGTGTTTTCGCTGATAGATATTATCGAAGGTAGTTCGTGCTTTTGGGTGGTGTGCTGACCGCTAAC
>CAYVQP010000248.1:0-2026 GCA_964452775.1 uncultured Ardenticatenaceae bacterium
TGTTCGAACTTTTCCAGCTGTTCATGGTCGCCGAAGAGGGCCAGGTGGTCCCCGGCCTGCAGCTGTTGCTCCGGCGTGGGATTGGCGATCAGTTCGCCCGCCCGCAGCAAGCCCACCACCGACGCGCCGGTGAGCGCCCGGATGCGCGACTCCGCGATGGTGCTCCCGGCCAGCGGGCTATCGGCGCCCAATTCCAGCCAATGCACGGGCATCAGATGTTGCGCGCTGCGTATGCGCGCCAGCAGCTCATAGTCCGCGTGCTCTTCGAATAGCGGCGCGTACAGCTCCCGGCGCACCTCGTCAATGAAATGCTGGATCTCCGCCGGCGAGGCGTCCAGGTGAATCAGCGCCTGGCGCGTAATCTCCAGCCCCGCTTCCGACTCCGGCTGCACCACCTCGTAAATGCCCAACTCCTGCAACATGCGCAGCTGGTCCAGCCCCTCCGCCCGGGCGACCACGTGCAGCATTGGGCAGAGCCGGCGCACCGTGCGCACCACCGCCGCTGTAATCTCCACCGCCGGCACCGTGACCAGCAGCAGCCGGGCGCTGGTCACGCCGGCCGCCTCCAGCACAATCTCCTGGCTCGCGTCGCCGAAGATCGTCGGGTAGCCGGCCTCTTGGGCCAGCTCCATCCGCCGCTGGTCCAGCTCGACCACCACGAAGCGCAGTTCCAGCCGCTGCAGGACCGCGGCCACAAACTGGCCCACCCGCCCGTGGCCGATGATGATCACGTGGCCGTGCAGCCCCTCCGCCGGCAGGTTGACCGTGTTCATCGGCTCAAAGCGGAAGCGATTCCGGCGCAAGCGGTAGAGCGGCTCGACCAGTTTGGAAGCCGGCGGGGTGAGCAGCATAGTCACGATGGCCACGGACAAAATCAGCGAGTTCACGTCCGGGGTGAGCACGCCGTCAGCCACCCCCACGCGGGCCAGCACGAAGGCGAATTCGCCCACCTGGAATAGGCCCAGCCCGACCGCGATGGGCACGACGTTGCCGTAGCGAAATAGCCGGGCCAACCCGCCGAAGATGAGCGACTTGCCCGCCGCGACCAGCAGCACGACCAGCAGCACCACGGCGAGATTTTCGAAGATGTAAGCCGGGTCAACCAGCATGCCCACGGAGACGAAAAAGAGCATGCCGAAGACGTCGCGCAGGGGCAGAATGTCGCTCAACGCCTGGTGGCCGTAATCTGATTCGCTGAGCACCATGCCGGCCACGAACGCGCCGAAGGCAAAGGAGAGGCCGAACAGATAGGTGGCGTAGCCGACGCCCAGCCCGATGGCGGTGACCGTGAGCAGGAACAGCTCGCGCGAGTTCCAGCCGGCGACGGTCTTCATCAGCCGGGGGACAAGCCGGGTGCCGACCAGGATCATCGCCGCCAGGAAGATAGCCGCCCGCACCACCGCCGCGCCCAACGTGGCCAGCCCGGATTCCAGGTCGCTCAGCTCCGGCAGGATGATGATCATCGGCACGAAGGCCAGGTCCTGGGCGACCAGCATGCCAATCATCACCCGGCTGGAGAGGGTGCCCATGCGCCCGTTGGCCATCAGCGTCTTCAGGGTGACCATGGTGCTGGAGAGGGAGATGAGCGCGCCGAACCAGATGGAGACGATGACGCTCCAGCCGAGCAGCCGGCCGATGCCCACACCCAGAATAATGGTGAGCAAAATCTGGATGGGCGTGCCAATCAGGGCGATCTTGCGCACGGGCTGAAGTTCCTTGAGCGAGAACTCCAGCCCGAGGGCGAAGAGCAGCAGGGCGACCCCGATTTCGGCCAATAGCTCGATGTCGTGCGCGTCGCTGACGGTGATGCCGCCGGAGTTGGGGCCGACCAGGATGCCGGCGACGATGTAGCCCAGGATGAGCGGCTGGCGCAACTTTTGCGCGACCAGCCCGCCAATCATGGCGGCGACCAGGATGATGGCTATGTCGGCGGCAATGCCCATAAGCTTCGGTATTTTTCCCGGAAACTGCGTTCGAGTTTCCGGGAAAATGTACTATTCAAGTTTCCGGGAAAATTGCTCGCTGT
>CAYVQP010000249.1:0-2011 GCA_964452775.1 uncultured Ardenticatenaceae bacterium
GCTGACGCTATTCCGGCGTTGGGCGTGCCGTAAGCTTGCTTCTGGAAACTAAGAGCTTGCCTTTCGATAGAAAAAAATCGACTATGACGGATATGGTTGGGCAGGGTCAGCCCAATCGGTGTAGATAGCCGGCGAGAAGTCCAATAAGTGGAGAATCCGGTTTTGTAGCGGCGAGAGCGGTGTAACGTGCATGAGGAGTTGAGTCGGCAGATGAACCACGGTGAGGGTTATCTCCTTGAAAGCGGCCAACAATCGCTCAGCGGTAGGGCGGCTGGTGCTTTGTTTGGGATTGCCCGGATAGAGGCCGGCCAAAGAATGGTGACTGACCTGCAAGGCGCGGCGGACGACGAATTCCTTGACTGTCAGCAGACGCAGGGCCAAGGAGAGGAGCCGGACCAGCCCTTTGAGATGGTCCTCGCGCTGGAGATAGACCGGCCGCAAGCCCAAGGGTCGGCCCTTGAGGCGGGAGAAATCTCGTTCGATGGTGAAGGCGGCGCGGTAAGTCAGGACAGCCTGGTCCAGCAGCAGGCTCTGGGCGGGGGTATTGGTGGCATACAGCCGCCAGCCGAGCAGGCGATAATGGGCGGCAATGGCGGCCTCGTCGCGGCTGAGACGGATTTGGTACCGGGCTGTTTCGATCACTCGCGCCGGTTGGTCGCGGTAGCGGCGCAACTGACGCTGAGTGACCTGGCGTTCGTAGTCAACCTGCAGCAAGCCGGTCACGCGCAGTTGACGCAGCACAGCTTCGGCCTCCCGCTGCAACGGTTCCTGTTCAGCATACTGGCGCTTGCCCCGGCTGGGTGGCGGCGTCAAGGCCAAGAGCCTGGTCTCGGCCCGCTGCATGCGCTCCTGCAACCCCTGGTACGCCTGCTGCGCCTGCTGAGGCGAGTAGACCACCAGGAGACGCTCCGACCAGCGAACCGTTTCACCGGCGATGAGCCGCTCTTGCGTCCGCATTGTTTCATAGCCTTGAGCGACCATCACCCGCTCATCGCTGTCGGGGTAGTGGCGATAGACATCCGTCAAGGCTTGCTCGCCGGCCCAGATTGGCTGGAGCAACTCAGCCAGCAACGTCGCTTGTTTCCCTTTGTCACTCAAGGGTACCAGGTAGAAGTCGCCGCCAGCCGCCAGGTGCTCCCGCGTGGACAACGCTTCCATCTTGCTGTCCCCGACGTAGAGCAAGCCTCGCTGCTCCGTCACCGCCCGCACCTGCTCTATTGCCGGTACGTACAACCCATCGTCGGCGCTGTTGCCGGCGACAACCTGGGTGACCAACGGCACTCCCAACGGGTCCAGGCTGGTCAACATGACCTTCAACTGGGCCAGGTCCGGCCGATGGTCTTTGCTGTGGCCATGACGAATCAACGTCGTCCCTTCCGGCTCATGATAGACGGCCACACTGGTCGTGTCCAGTCGAACCGTCCCCGTCGGCAACTGGTACACTTGCACCAGCCGGCGGCCCAATTGCTCTTCAATCGTCGCCCAACTCCCATCATCACTCAAGTAGCGCAACACGTCGCCCAGCCGGTCATCGCTGAAATCCTCCGCCTTCAGCCCCTCGCCCAGCACTCCCTGAAGCGTTCTCAACCGCCGGCTTGCCCACGGCTCCACGAAGCTCGGCCGATGGTCTGATTCCGACAAGATGAAGCTCAACCAGCCTACCACTGTCTTGCCAGTACTCAAGCCCTGGCGATTGCCGTGGCTCTTAATCACCTCGTCAATCACCTGGCCGATGCCCATTCGCACTTGCTGGTGGACCAGCAAGGGAATGTCGTCTACCCGCTCGTTCTCTATCTCGATGTCTGCCATTGTGGCAGAAGTGTAACCACATCTCGTTTTTGTGCTGAATTTCTATCGAAAGGCAAGTAAGAGAGCCGGCATTTCCAGAACGAAGCGTGGCGCACAGGGTTAGCGAGCTGCCTGCACCAGTAGCCAACGCTGCATGTCAGATTCCACCTCGGCCAGCGTTACCAGTTGCGCGCCATGCTCCTGGGCCAGCGCCTGAGCCGCC
>CAYVQP010000250.1:0-1971 GCA_964452775.1 uncultured Ardenticatenaceae bacterium
CCGCACAAAGCCGGCCGAGCAAAGAATACCGGCGATTTGGACGTTTCGTCAACTACGAGCTTAGGGCTCTTCGATAAAACGGCGAGCTCCTGGTGTCAAGATTGCCACTGTCTTGCAATCGCCATATCGGGACGACCACAGGGCGCAACCCTTTTCCTTCTTTGGTGGCCGGCGGCCGGCCGAAAGCACTCAGTACAGCACCGCCATATGCTGCACAAACCACTCCGCCAGGTCCGTCACTCCGTCTATCTCCGCGCCCCGCAGCGCAGCGTCCGGCGTGATCCGCTCCGACGCCCTCAGGTGCAATGCGAAGACGTCCATCGTGATCATGCAATCCGGCCGCTCGCCCTCACCGAACTGAAAGCCAGCTGCGAACGGCCCGGTCAGCTTCAGATCAATCCTCCGCCCGGCAAACTCGCCATTCAACTGACGCGATCGCAATTTCTGTGCAATGTCCCGCACGACCAGCGCCGTCATCCGCCCATCGTGCTCCGGCGTGGTCGCCATCTCCCGCCCGGTGGCCGCGCAGATATCATAACGGTGCATCCACTCATCGCGCGGGTAGATCACGTCCATCAGGTAGCCCACGTTCCCGGGGAAATTGGGGATAGGCAGCCGGCGCACCAGCCAAGGCAAGCGCTGGCGGTTGGCGATCGCCTTTGGGCCGCTGGTGCGAAACTCGACGATCACCTCTTCCGGCGACCAGCCGGCCCGCTCTTCAATTTGCAGCCGGTTCGTCCCGTCAACCCCAATGGCCGCTTGCTTCACATATGGGTGGTCAACATTTTGCCGCTTGAACTCCTTGAAGCTGGCGCTGCCGGTCATCGCCCCGGCCAGATGGGCGGCGATGTCGCGCACATTCCACTCCGTACAATAGGTCGGTCTCGCCCAGTCGTCCCCGGCCAACGACTCCAGGAGCGCCAGCAGGCGCTCATATTCCGTGCGTGAGTGCCGGCCTGCCTCCTCGTGGCCAACTGCCGGGATGCGCTCCGCTGCTGTCCACTGCACGCCGGTCGGCTCCGTCTCCTGCAACCAATCTTGTCCAATCATTGTCGTTGCCATTCTTGATACCTCCCGATCTGGGGCGACAGTCGCGTCGTAAAGCGACGGCCGCCTACCTAAAACTGAGCACCATCTCCACTGCTCGCGGAATCAGGCTGCCGAAGCGGCCCTCGCCCGCCGGCAGATGCGGTTCATTCGCCAGATGCAACTCAGTCAGCCCATGCTGCAGAGCGATGAACAGATCCCGCGCCTCCACGAAATTCAGCGCGCTCTCGACGTCGCCGCCTTGCCAGATGTGACCGAACTGCACGCGCGCCCGCTCCAATTGGGCCAGACTGACCGCCATGCTGGCCTCGGACGGCGTGAAACCCGGCGCCGGTCGTTGGAACATCAATTGAAACAACTCCGGATTGGCCTGCGCGAAGTGCATGTAAGTGCGCATGACGCCCTCCAGGTTGCCAGCCGGTGACGCGTCCGGGGCCGGCCACGCGTCCATCGCCCGTCCAAACGCCTCGAAGCCGCGCCGGAACAGCTCGTCGTAAATTTCCTCCTTGCCGGAGACATAGGTGTACAGCGACGGAGTGGCCATGCCCAGCCGGCGCGCTAATGTAGTCATGCTCAGCGCCGCCACGCCGTTCGCGCGCATCTCCTGCCGGGCGACCTCCAATATCTGCTCGAAAGTCTCCTGATGCACCTGCTGTCTACGATTCATCGCGCTATCCTTTGCCGAAGTTCCGCCCTGTGCGAGAGGTCGAGATTCCGGACTTTCCAAACACCATTCGTTATTCCGAATATTATTCGCTTTTCCGAATGATATTCGGTTTTTGGCTATTTGTCAATTGGCCGGCAGAGCAAAGTTACCAGTTGCGTCGGGATTTGCCGGCGGCGGCCCAATTCCTGCCCTTCCCCGATGGGCCGCTCTGAAAAAGTACACCGGCCGTTTGGACGTTTTGTCAATTGCCAATACTA
>CAYVQP010000251.1:0-1951 GCA_964452775.1 uncultured Ardenticatenaceae bacterium
AGAGGGAACCTGAATGGACATCTTGACCAGCCAACGCAGCGACTTTGCCGAAATCCTTTATGACAAGGCTGATTGGGTCGCGCGCATCACCATCAACCGGCCACACAATTACAACGCCTACAGCACCAACTGCCTGGAAGAGCTGACCACCGCCTTCCGCCAGGCCAGCTTTGATGACCAGGTGGCGGTGATCGTCTTTACCGGCGTGGGCACGACCGCCTTCTGCACGGGCGGCGACGTGAAGGAGTACCAGGAGCGCTATACCCGCTCGCCGCACGACTATTGGAAGTACATGCGCATCTTCGGCGGCTACATTGAGAGCATCGTCAATTGCGGCAAGCCGGTCATCGCCCGCATCAACGGCATGGCCGTGGGCGGCGGCAACGAGTCTCAGAGCGCCTGCGACCTGGCGATCATCGCCGAGCACGCCTGGGTCGGGCAGGTAGGCTCCGGCGTGGGCAGCGTGGCTGCCGGCGGCGCGACCCAATGGCTGCCCATCCTCGTCGGCGACCGCCGCGCCCGCTACATGCTGATGACCAACAAGCGCATCTCACCCTACCAGGCGCTGGATTGGGGGCTGGTGAACGAGGTCGTGCCCTCCGTCGTTCGCGACGGCCACTTCATCGAGCGGGCGACGCCGGAGGAGATCCGCCTGGCGCAAAAGGGCCAGGAGGGTTACGCCATTGACCTCAGCCGGCTGGACCAGGCCGTTGACCAGCTCGCCGAACAGCTGGTGGACAAGTTCGCGGAGTGCATCCGCTACACCAAGGAGCAGGTCAACTTCTGGAAGAACTTCGCCTGGCACCAGACCATCGGCCACGCCCGCGACTGGCTCTCCATTCATTACACCTCCTGGGAGCCGCTGGAAGGGATGACGGCCTTCGTGGAGAAACGGCCGCCCAACTATCGCCTCTTGCGGGAAAGGGCCGCCGAGGGGCGCAGCAGCGAGTTTGTTTGGGGCCCTTATTCCAGCGTCTGCCCGCAGTGCGGCGCGCGCGCCTTGCCGGCCGAGTTCGCCTTTTGCGGCGTCTGCGGCGCATCGCTGAACGAAGCGTAGGAGCCGGCAATCATCATGGCCGCTGAATTCCTCGCCACCCACGTTGAGAACGGCGTCGCCCGGCTGACCCTGAGCCGGCCGCCGGTGAACGTGTTGCACATGCCCATGTTGCGCGAGCTGGAGGACGAGCTGGCCCGGCTGGCCGCTGACCCCGGCGTGCGCGTGCTGCTCCTGGCCGCGGCGGGCAAGCTCTTTTCGGCCGGGGTGGATGTGGCCGATCACACCGCGGACAAGGTGGGCGAGATGATTCCCCTCTTTAATCGCGTCTGCCGGGCGCTGGCCGCCTTCCCCACCCCGACAATCGCCGCGGTGCACGGCCACGCGCTGGGCGGCGGCTGCGAGCTGGTCATCTGCTGCGACCTGGCGGTGATCGCCGAAGAGGCGCGCATCGGCCAGCCGGAGATTCAACTGGCGATGCTGGCCCCGATTGCCATCCTGCGCCTGCCCCGGCTGGTTGGCTACCGGGCGGCGAGCGAGATGCTGTTCAGCGGCCGGCCGCTTAACGCCGGCGAGGCGTTGGCCGCCGGGCTGGTCAACGCGGTCGTCCCGGCCGCGGAAGTCGCCCAATGGGCCGAACGGCAGGCCGGGCTGCTGGCCGGCTATAGCCGGGCGGCGCTGCGGCTGTTGAAAGAGGCGCTGTTGACCGCCGGGGGCGGAGATTGGGACACCGGCCTGCCCGCCCTGGAGCGCCTTTACCTGGATGAGTTGATGCACACCGCCGACGCCGAAGAGGGCATCGCCGCCTTCATGGAAAAGCGGCCGGCGGTATGGAAGCACCGGTAGCGAACAGGTGGCTTGCCGTATTTTCCCGGAAACTGGTTCCCGCATTTTCCCGGAAACTTGAAGTTTCCGGGAAAATTGATGAGTGACGGGAGAGTTTCCGGGAAAATTGAT
>CAYVQP010000252.1:0-1932 GCA_964452775.1 uncultured Ardenticatenaceae bacterium
ATAGTCGTCCATGAAGAAGTGCACCGCGCCGTCTTCCGGCGGCGCGGCGGCTCGAATGCGGGTGCGATAGGGGGCCAGCCACGCCGGCAGAGTGTCCAGCGAGACGTGCGTCAGGCAGGGAATGCCCAGCGCGTTGTCCCCCGGAAACTGCTCCAACGCGTGCAGGGCGTCGAAGCTGCCGGGCCTGCTGCTCCAGCGATGGGAGGTGCGGGTCATTGCTATTTCATCAGCCCGGTCGTATCCAACGGATCCTCCTCAGGCAGGGCCCGACGCGGCGCCTCTGCCCTCGGCGCGTCATCTTCCTGTTGCTCCGGCGGTGACGAGCCGGCCGGCGCCTGTTGCTTACCACTGCCCTGTCCGTGCTGCCCGCGTTGCGCCCGGGTCGCCAGCTCCGCCCAGTCCGGATAGTGCCGCGCCCCATAGACAGGCCGGGGCAGTTTGAGACCAACCGGGGGCGACAACGCCCTCAGGCGCGGAATAGGATTCAACCGCTGCCCCAGAAAGACGTAGCGCCGGTCGCCTTCCGTGGCGGCCAACACCTGGCCGTGCGGCAGCGCCCGCATCTCGGTCGGCAGCAACGCGGGGCCTTCGCGCCAGGACCAGGAGTTGCTGCTGGAGTGCGTGCTGGTCTGCCCTGCTCCGCTTTGTCCCTGCCGGGCGCCGGCCGACACCGTGCGCGCCGGCGTCGCCTTCAGGGTGACGCCGTATAGCTCAGACATGGCCTGCGCCGTCTCCATGTCGCCGGCCGGGTACCACAGCTGGTGGCTGCAATTGCTTATGATGGTCTGTGTGCCGCCGCGCCCATACAGCGCGTCCAATTGGGCCACCGATTGGGCGTAAAGCAGCATGGTGATGCCATAACCGGCGCAAAGGGGCAGATAGTCGGTGATATTGTGCAGGCGTACGGCCGGCAGTTCGTCAATGGCCACCAGCAGCCGGTCTTTGCGCCCCAGCTGAATCTGGTAGCGCAGCAGGGCGGCAACAATGGCGGCCACAATGCCGCTGACGGCGTTGAGGTCGGCCAGGTTGTAGGTTACGTAGATGGTCGCGTTCTGCCGGACCCACTCCGGAGGAACGATGTCACCCAACTCTCGCGGGGCGACAGTGTCGACATGCTTCTGGTAGGGAAGTAGTTGGGTGGTGAAGTTGCCCCAGGCGGAGGTGACGAAGCGGTCCTCGTAACAGGCATTCACCGGCGTGCCGTTGGTGAAGGCATCGACCCGGCGCCGGGCGTCGGGGATGGCGCGCAGCGCCGTCAGCACCTCCACCAGGTTGCCCTCGGCCATATCCAGGAGCAAGCGCAGGGCGTTGTAGCCGGCGGCGCCGGCAAAGTCGCCGGCTGCCAGGAAGAGGGAGAGCGCCTTGTCGGCGAAGATCTTCTCCTGGCTTTCCCATGGCCGCAGCATATGGTAATGCAGTTCACGGGCCTCGTCCTGGTCGCGCAGGCCCCGGTAGTAAGAGGCCAGATGGACGCTGTGGCCCGGGATACGGTAGATGGGCCCCAACCGGCTGCGCTCATAGGCCGTGCGTTCGAACTGTTCAGATTTCGGGTCTACTATGAGGGCGGGGCCGGGCCAGTGCAGCAGGGTCTCGGTCAGATGCAGCCCCTTCCCGGCCTGGGTAGGTGCGATGACCAGCGCGTGTCCTTTACTCGTCGCAAAGTCCAGTCCCACCGTCGTCGTCTTGCCCGCCTTATCCGGCACGTTAACCAGAGGCACGCCGCGCGTCATGGCGAATTTCGCCGCGGCCTCCTCCGGCTCCAGCCGCCCCTGGGCCTCGGCCAGTTGCTCCAGCTGCTTCTTCATGTGGTATGCATCAGTGACGGGCAGCATGAAGAAGAAGGCGACGCCGATGAGCAGGGCGGGAAGGGTGATGTCCAGCAGCATCCAGAGCAGGGAGGGTCGCTGCATCGTCTCCTGAATGTCGCCGGTG
>CAYVQP010000253.1:0-1915 GCA_964452775.1 uncultured Ardenticatenaceae bacterium
GACCGGCAACAGCAGCACGACATTCCCAAGGTAACGGGCCGCGATGGCGTGCTTGATGGCGCGGACTATGGCGATGATTTCGTCATCCATGGCCGTCTCCTCCCAGTAGTGCCTCGGGTGTGCAGATAAACGGCAAGAACCAGCACACTCAGGTTCCCGTCAACAACCAATCCAGCGCCGCGATAATCTCATCGCGGCACATGGTTAGATCGGCCACCGGTTCGCCAAGCTGGCGTTTGGCAATACCGGCCAGTTGCGGCGTGACCATGACGTAGCGCTGACCCGCGATATCGAATACCGGCATCAGCGTCTTGATGCGGTCGCCAGCGATCGTCGACGCCGTGCACAGAGGGACAACAACGCGGGTAGTCAAACTGGCCAGCAGAACGCTTTGTACATCCAGCAGCAACGGATAGGCATCCTGAGTGTCCGGATTGGCGTTACGGTAAACGGTGAACTGCGCCATCAGAAGGCGCGCAACCCATCACTGAAGACGCCATCGAGCTATAGTCAAATCTGGTGTATGGCTAGTTTGAGCTAGGCGGCGATCTGCTGCTCTTCTTCGAACCCGCTGGGTGGCTGATCGGTGACCCGCACGCCATCCACAAAGCGAATGCCTTGCACCACGGCGGGCAAGAGCTTGAAGCCACCCAGCCGACGCCAGGACTTCTCCGCCGTCAGGGCCAGCTGGAATACGAGGCCCAGCAACGTATTCCGCGACACGCAGTTTTTTGTGCGGGTCGTGCGGTGCCGGATCGTGGCGAAGCTGGACTCGATCGGATTGGTGGTCCGAATATGTACCCAATGCTCGGCCGGAAAGTCATAGAAGACCAGTAGAGCCGCCCGGTCCTTGACTAGTTTCGCCACCGCCTTGGGATACTTGGCGCCGAAATCCCGCACGAAGCGGTCGAACGCCTGGCCGGCCTGGGCCTTGGTTGCGGCCATCCAGATCTCGTGTAACCCGGCCTTGGCCTTGCCCTGGATGGATTGCGGCAGTTCATTGAGCACGTTGGCCGTTTTGTGTACCCAGCAACGTTGGCTACGGGTTTCCGGCCAGGCCTCCGCTTGGGCGGCCCAGAAGCCCAGGGCGCCGTCGCCGATGGCCAAGGCCGGCGCGGTGTTGAGGCCGCGCGCCGTGAGATCCTGAAGCACGCTGAGCCAGGACGCCTTCGACTCCCGGTAGCCATCCGACAGGGCCAATAGTCGCTTCTCGCCTTGTTCGTTTACGCCGATCAGGACGAGCAGACACAAGCGGTCGTCCTCGCCCCGCAGGGTCGAGTAAATGCCGTCCGCCCAGACATACACATAACGCTCCCCGCTGAGGTCACGCCGGTTCCAGGCGGCATAATCCTCGGCCCACTCGGCCTTCAGGCGGCTCACTACCGCCGGCGACAGGCCCTTGGCCTCCTCACCCAACAGGACTGACAGCGCCTCCTGCATGTCGCCCGTCGAGATGCCCCGTAGGTACAGCCACGGTAGCGCGGCTTCCACCCGCTGCGCCTTCCGGACATACGGCGGCACGATGGCCGAGTTGAATTTAATCCCGCTCCCCGACCGGTCACGGACCTTGGGCACCCGCACGGGGATGTTCCCCACTCCCGTAAGGATGTTTCGCTCTGGCAGATGACCATTGCGGACCACCGCCCGGCGGCCCTTCAGATCAGTCACGTTACGGTACTCATCCAGCAGCAATTCCAATTCCGCCTGCACCGCCGTCTCGATGAGCCCCCGCGCGCCGCGGCGGAGCAAGTCCGTCAGCGAATCGCTGATGACCCCTGGCTGTCCCCAGGCCCCTGCGCTATCGTTCTTCATGGCGTACCTCATTTAGTGTCTGAAACGTGATCTCGTTAATCGCATTTCAGCAGGTACGCCGCCTTCTTCAAATCAGTCCGTACACCAGATTCAGTTATAGCTC
>CAYVQP010000254.1:0-1883 GCA_964452775.1 uncultured Ardenticatenaceae bacterium
GCTTTCTCTTCCTTCGCGTCCTTCGCGTCTTCGCGTGAGCAAAGGAGCGTGACTTTCCCGGAAACTTCTGAGTTTCCGGGAAAGTGGGAGGGTGCGACCGTGCCGGTGAGAGAAAGTGTTTTGGCACGCGAAGGCGCGAAGAGCGCGAAGAAGAGCAAGATTATTCTTCCTGCGCGTCCTTCGTGTGAGCAAGCAAGACCCGGCAAGGATGCCGGGGCTACGCGGAAACGGCTGAGTTTCCGGGAGAGTGGGAGGGTGCGGAGAGGTGGGAAGGTGCGGTTTCCGGCCTAAGGAAACAACTGCTCCTCTCCCTCCGGCTGGTAGCGAAACAGATCCGTCAGGTCCGCGCCGCGGATCACCCCGTCGCTGTGATAGGCCAGGCCCCACGAATCAATGGTGGACATATCGGGAAAGACGCACATAGCAATGACATCTTCCCCCTCTTCCAGCCCCCAGCCGCCGCCGGCCGCGTTAATCCCACCGAAGGTATCCGTCCCGCCCAATTGCGAGCAATAAAGGCTGGACGGGTTGGCTGACGGCTCGCCGGCTTCCATGGGCAGCGCGGCCCGATAGGCGGCCGCCGCCAACGTGGGCCGCAGCGCATACAACGTGCCCAGGCCGACGACAATCCGCGAGCCGTCGCCGGCGGTGTACGCGCAGAAATCCAACGAGCCGGCCAGCCGCAGCGCTTCCTCACTGTTCGTGCCATAGAACGGGTGGCGCGTCTCCACGACCCCGCCGCTTTCCGTGCAATAGTTGCGGGCCGTTTCAGGTTCGCCCGTACCCTCTTCATCCTGGCCGGGGAGGGAGCAACCGGCCAGGGCGGCGGCAAGCATCAATAGGATGAATATCGGTTTCCAGTGACCTTTCATGATATCTCCTTCCGTGGGCCGCTTTGATAGCGCCAATCTGAGCGGGTGGGTCAGCAGGCAACGTCTACCGGCAGATTATACGGGCAGATTGTGGACCGCCAATAGTGAAATCGCTGGGCGATGCCGGCGCCAGCGATGCGCGAACTTGTTGCCGGCAACGGGGGCGCGGTTATACTCTTACGCATTCGGCAGCGCGTGGTGACTGCGCAACCGCGATTGGCCGGATGGATGCAAGAGGTGGGTGCGCCGGCAACCCTCAGCACATCGAGAATATTATTGCCGAAGCCAGGACTATAACGGCCCGGCAAACTGCTCGCTGTGTCTGCATCCTCAGGTCATGAGCGGCGGGCGCGTTCGCCGGCAGGACGCTGCCGCTAATTGGGCCGGGCAGAGTTGTTCGGCGGCTTGGTAGTCAATTTCAGGAGGAAAACTCAACATGAAGCGAAGTAGACAACGGATGATCGCGGCGCTGCTGCTCATTGTGGCGCTGGTAGTGCTCGCTGCCTGCGAGGATGTGACCAGCGTCATGGAAGAGGCCGGCGCCACGGTCGAGGCGGAGCTGCCGGCCGTCGCGGAAGAGCTTTCTGAAGCGGTCGAGCAGGAGTTGGGCGAGCCGGAGGAAGCGGCCGAAGCGGAGACAGAAGAGGCCGAGCACTCCATCTACGAGGGTGATACCGGCCCGGACCACTGGGCCGAGCTATACCCCAACTGCGCCGGTGCGGAGCAGTCGCCGATTGATATATCTGCGCCGGCCGGCTCGAACCTGGAGGACATCGTCTTCAACTACGCCGAGACGCCGGTCAAGATCTTCAACAACGGCCACACCATTCAGGTAGAATACGCCGAGGGCAGCACCATCACCCTGGCCGGCGTCACCTATCCCCTGAAGCAATTCCACTTCCATTCCCCCAGCGAGCATACCGTCAACGGGGTGCAGGCCGCCGCCGAGCTGCACCTGGTGCACGCCATCGTGGATGACGCCGGCCAGGTGGTCAGCCGGGCGGTGGTCAG
>CAYVQP010000255.1:0-1840 GCA_964452775.1 uncultured Ardenticatenaceae bacterium
CATAGAACATCTGTGCTATAGTTCTCCTCGTATCAATTGAGCGGCCCGCAGGTCGTCGCAGTCTAAGGCGACTTGTTACACATCTACGAATATTGACCGAACCTTGCGGAAGCTGGCCGGGCGAAGACTCTAACCAGGAGTCATCGTCCGGCCTTTTTAGTCTACGGCGTCTGTGGTGAGTGTCACTTCAGGAAGTGATAGTCACCCCGGTCGCCCGGCGAAGCAAAGGAGATCGCTATGGAACCTGTTCTGCTGGTCATCACCCTGGCCACCCTGGGCGAGTTGATTATTGAGGCGCTCAAACCCGGCCTGGAACCGCTCATCGCCCGCCTCTCTATCCCGCCGGACATCAATGTCTACCTGTACCTCTCCCTGGCCCTGGGCGTTGTGCTGGCCGGGGTCTATCGCGCGGACCTGCTGTGGGCGGTGGGCCTCTCCGAGAGCGCCACGGTGGTCGGGGTGGTCACCACCGGCCTGTTCGTCGGTCGCGGCGCCAATTTCGTCTCCGACGTGATCAGCCGGCTCAAGCCGCCGGCCGCACCCGCAGGTTAAGGCATGAACCGTCGCCAACGCTTATCCAACTGGCTGGCCGCGCGCGGCAAAGTGGAAATGGCCGCCGTAACCGCCCGCGTGGACGATTCCCCCGGCTGGCGCGGCCTGACCAGCTATCCCCACGAACGGGACGCGGCGGACATCCAGGAGCTATACACCGACGCGCTCGCCGCCTGGCGCAAGAATCCCCTCGCCAAGCGCATTGTAGACATTCAAATTGACTACATCCTCGGAGACGGCATCCAGGTGAGCAGCCCCTTCCGGCCGCTAAACGACTTCATCAGCGCCTTCTGGCATCACCCGCGCAACCACCTGGACACCCGGCTGCCGGCCATGGTGGCGGAATTGGCCCGCGCCGGCGACCTCTTCCCGCTGCTCTTTCGCAACCCGGCCGACGGGATGAGCTTCTTGCGCTTCGTCACCAAGGACCAGATTCAGCAAATCGTCACCGCGCCCAACGACTGGGAAACGGAGGTCAGCTACGTGCAGGCCGCCGCCGGCGGCAACAGTCGCGTCTGGCGAAGTCCGGCCCACCCGGCCGCCGCCCGCGCGGAAGCGGTCATGCTGCACTTTGCGGTCAACCGGCCGATCGGCGCGCTGCTCGGCGAAGGGGACCTGACCACTATGATTCCCTGGTTGCTGCGCTACAGCCGCATGCTGGAGGATCGCGTGCGCCTGCACTGGGCGTTGCGCACCTTCCTCTGGTTCGTCACGGTCCCGCCCAACAAGGTGCTGGAAAAGCAGGCCCAATATCGCCATCCGCCGGAGCCGGGCAGCATCGTGATTAAGGAGGCGGCGGAGGAGTGGGAGGCGAAAGCGCCCCTGCTGCACGCCGCGGACGCCCGGCATGATCTGACCGCGGTGCGGCGCATCATTGACGCCGGGGCGGGCATCCCGCCTCACTGGCGCGGCGAGCCGGAGAACGCCACGCTGGCGACGGCCGAGGCGATGCAGGCCCCGGCCGAGCGCCATCTGAAGCAGCGGCAGCGCGAACTGGTCTACTTCCTGCAGGAGTTGTTGCTGACCGCCTATCGCCGGCAGCCGGATCACGCCCCGCTGCCTACGATGAATCTGCAGGAGTTGTTCGCGGTGGTGCTGCCGGATATCACCCGCACGGACAACCTGGAGTTGGCCCAGGCTACCCAGGCGATGGCGGACGCGCTGGCTACCCTGCTGGAGATGGAGTTCAGCGGCAAGCCGGCGGTGGCCGAAACCTTCCTGCGCCATATCCTGACTGTCCTCGGCCAACCGCCCAGCGCCCGGCAGATGACCGAGATATTGGGCCGGG
>CAYVQP010000256.1:0-1839 GCA_964452775.1 uncultured Ardenticatenaceae bacterium
TGGGTGACGCCGCGCTGCTGGATGGGAAAGCCGTCCTCATCCGCAACCGGCAGCTTGACCAGGCTGTAATCAGCAGAGTAGCCGAGCGCCCATACGATGGCGTTAATGTCCGCCGATTTCAGGTCGAGTTCGGTAATCACTTCTGCGGCGTAGCCATCCTGCATTTCCGGCAGCGTCTCCGGCGGCGCGTCAATCCCGTTGGCCTCAATATAGCGGTCAACCATACCGACCAGGTCCTTTTCAATCTTGTCCGCCTTAGCCAAGTTTTCCTTCAGGTTCGGCTTAAAGGTCAGCTTGCCGTCTTGCACGCCCGTCAGGTAGCCGAGGAGTGTTACGCCGTCGCGGGCAAACTGGTGCAGACTGAGCGTATGCCCGCCATCCCGGCCGCTGACATGCGGATTGCTGGCCAGCCTGACTTTTGGCGAGGGAAGGGTGTCCACGGTCTGTCCGAAGAAGCCGGTATCCATCAACCAGGCGACGATATCCCGGCCACGATACCGGCGCGGGACGCGCGGGGTGGAGCCGACGCACAGATAGACCGTGCGCCCGCTCTGATAAAGCTCCTCCGCGATCTGCATCCCCGATTGCCCCGAGCCAACGACCAGCACCGCGCCGGCCGGCAGTTGCTGCGGGTTGCGGTAGCTACCGGAATTGAGCTGCAGGATGGCCGCCGGCATTTCCGCGCTGAAGGCAGGCACCTTCGGCTTTTGGAAGGAGCCGGTGGCCATGACGACGTTTTTGGCCTGCAGCATTCCACCGCTGGTCTCGACTTGATAGCCGACGCCTCCCGCGTTTGGAGCAACTTCCAATACTGTTGTGTTGAACCGGACGGGAAGATTGTGCTTTTCCACATACCGTTCGAAGTAGGCGACAATTTCCGCCCGGGTGAGAAAGCCGTCGGGATCATTGCCGTCATAATGCGCGCCGGGGAGTCGCAGCGTCCAATTAGGGAAGACGAGGGTGAAGGAATCCCACCGCTCGTTGCGCCAGACGTTGCCGGCCTGCGCCGCCCGTTCCAGTACGATATGCTCACGTTGCAGCTGCTTCAGGTGATAGCTCGTGGCCAGTCCCGCCTGTCCGCCGCCGACGATGACGGTCTCAATCGTCTCCATCTTGTGCGCTTCCTTTGTAGAGATATAGTGGATAAAAGGAGGTGGGCTTGCTTGCCTATGCCGGCCATTGTAACAGAAATCAGCGATTTCGCTGAAACACCCCGTAGGTGTCAGGCGACACCTACGGGGTCTGCCGGGGTTGCTCGTGGTATACTGGCGGCCGGCTTGCAACGGACAACGACAACAGGATATGGAGACGATGGCAGACAGCAAAGCAGCGCATCTTGATTGGACGGGAGAGGAGCTTGACTTTCACGTCAGGCTTGGCAACGGCTACGAAGCGGAATTCGGCAGCCAAGGGGCCAGCCCGATGGAGATGATGTTGGCTTCGGTCGCCGGCTGCATGGGCATGGACGTGATCCATATTCTGCAGCGGAAACGCCAGAAGGTGCACGCGCTGAGCATCGAGATTGCCGGCAAGCGCGCCGAACCTGCGCCGCGAGTTTACACGGAAGTAGACATCACAATTGTCGTGAAGGGCGAGGGCATTAAGTCGGCGGCGGTGGAACAGGCAATTGCCCTGTCGCTGAAGACATATTGCTCAGCGTCCGCGATTTTCCAGCGCGCCGGGGTAGCCATTCGCACCCTCTACCGGATTGAAGAAGTGGAAGCGACCTGAAGTGTGGACCAAGTTATCCCGGAAACTTCTGAGTTTCCGGGATAATTTGAGGTAGCTACGAACTGAGCGACCTGTCCGCCTACAGCGACGAGGAAATCGTCGGCGAGG
>CAYVQP010000257.1:0-1807 GCA_964452775.1 uncultured Ardenticatenaceae bacterium
ACCAGAATCCCGGAAACCTCTGAGTTTCCGGGATTCTTACATCTCAGCGCCGCCTACCGCGCAACACCCCAAACGTCACCACCCCGGCGACTGCCGCCGCCACTCCGGCCGCGGCCCCGGCCACCAGCGCGCTTTTGCCCGTAGCCACCGCCAGCCGGTGCGGTTTCGCCCGGCGCAAGTTGCTCTTCAGGTAGCTGCCGAACTCCGGCAACGCCTGTATCCGTTGCTGCGCCGTCACCCCTAACAGCAGGTGCAGCGAGGCGGAAATCAGGTGGTACGCGCCCCGATAGCGGAACAGCGCCGCCGGGTCAACGGCGACCGGCGGCGCGCCGATGGCGTAGGAGCGCGCCTTGGTGAATTGGGTCACCTCTTCCCGGCAATGGGTGCGCGCATTGCCGGACTGCTTCACCCCGCCGAAGGGCAGCAGCGGCACGCAATATTGCACCAGCCCATCATTCACCACCACCGAACCTAGCTCTAACTCGCGGGCCACCCGCTCGCCGCGCTGCAAGTCGCGGGTCCACACCGCCCCGGCCAGCCCATAGTCGCTGTCGTTAGCCATTGCAATGGCCTCCGCCTCATCGCGCACCTTCATCACCGGCAGCAGCGGCCCAAACGTCTCCTCGCGCATCAGCTTCATGGAATGGTCCACGTTCACCAGCACCGCCGGCTCCATGAACAATCCATTGCGCCGGCCGCCGAGCACGATTTGCGCCCCCTTCTCCACCGCGTCGGCCAGATGCTCTTCAATGATGGCCATCTGCCGCTCATTGCTCACCGGCCCGAGGTCGAACTCGCCGGCCTTCTCCGCCGAGTAGCCCACCCGGAATCGGCGCGCCTCCTCCACCACCAGGTCAATAAAGGCGTCGTATGCCGCTTCAACCACGTACACCCGCTCCATGCTGAGGCAGGTCTGGCCGGAAGCGTAAAACGCGCCCCAGGCGATCCATTTGGCGGCCGCCTTCAGGTCTGCGTCCTCCAGTACAATCGCCGGGTCCTTGCCGCCCAGCTCGCCGAGGAAGGGAATCAGGTGTTCGGCGGCGGCCTGGGCGATCTTCCGGCCGGTGGCGGGCGAGCCGGTGAGGAAAATGAGGTCCGGCCGGCCACGCACAATTTCCGCCCCTACCCGGCCGTCACCATGCAGCACGCGCACGAACGGCGAAAGCTCCGGCACGCTTTGCACCAGCTTTTCGATCATCAGGCCCGTGGCCGGGGCGATCTCCGACGGCTTCAGGATGACCGTGTTCCCGGCCAATAGCGCCGCGCTCATCGGCGGCACGGTCAGGTCGAACGGCAGATTCCAGGGGCCGATGATCGCCACCACTCCGACGGGTCGCGGTTCGGTGTAATAGCGCTTCATAAAGAAGACCCGGCCATTGATGTTCTCGCGAGCCAGCCAGCGGGGCGCGTTCTTGCAATATTGGGCCAGCTTGTCCGCCGCCAGGTACACCTCGCCCATGCCGTCCTGCATCACCTTGCCCGTGTCCTGGTTAATGACCGCGGCGATCTCGTCGGCGTACTGCACCATCACCTGCTGGAACTTCTTCAAGATGCGCGCGCGTTCGGCCGGCGTCTTCTCCCGCCATACGCGCTGGTTGCGGCGCATCTCGGCGAAGGCGGCGGCAATGTCGGCCGGCGTGGACATGTGCACCTCGCCGAATATCTCGTCCGTGCCGGGGTTGTGAAATGGAACTGTGCCGTTGTGCTGCATGTCATTCTCTCCCGTAAGTCGAGATTGCACCTCGACCTCTGCTCGATTTGGAAAATCGAGTTACATCCGTCTTGTAAGTCGAGATTGCATCTCGAC
>CAYVQP010000258.1:0-1807 GCA_964452775.1 uncultured Ardenticatenaceae bacterium
TGCTTATCGGATAGTCTTGATCGGAAGAATTCGACAAACCACCTCGCGGACATTCGCCGGCCGCGGCGCAACGGATATATTGCACGATGGTCACCTCCGTGCGGTCGATCCAGAAGGCATCTAGGATCACCGCGTGCTGTGGTAACTCGTCACTAATTGCGTTCAGGTCACTATCTGCACTACCCATCAGGAAACCGCCCGGCGGGACGTAGAGCATGGTCATGTTGTCCGCCGGCCGTATTCGGGAAGCACCCAGTTCAAGTTTCGGCGTAGGTGCTACGGCGATGGCCGTCGGCCGAGGTGTTCTACTTGGCCACCGCGTTTCCGCCGGGCTATTGGTTGGTGCCGGTGTACTGCTTGGTGGCACACGCGTTGCGGTAGTTGTGTGTTCAGTGTTACGGCCAGCAGTTACATCGCCAACGGTCTGCGGCACCCCTGTCTGCACTGCTTCAGTCTTCACCCTGCCATTTTCGCTACCTCTATTCAGTACTTCGCCAAGTCCCCGGATGGCTGGAATGAGCAGCAGGACAAGGAACAGCGCAAGCAAAGCGCTGACTCCCCAAACCCAGGCTGTCACCGTCCTCTGTTTGTCCACCACTTTTGCATTGGGCAAATGAGAGTGCGATGGCTGAAGTTGAAGACCATTGACAGCCAGTTTGCGCGATTCGCCTAGCTTGGTCAGCTCCATTACGAATACCGCGGACGATCCATATCGCTCCAAAGGCTCCTGGGAGACTGTCTTTTCGAGCACTTCATTGAGGCCAGGCGGCACATCGGGTGGCCACTCATCCGGCAACACCGGCGGCTGGAAGTGGGCGTGCATCACCGCCGGGGTGGAGCTGCCTTCGTAAAGGCGTTTGCCGGTGAGCATCTCGTAGACGATGCAGCCCAGGGCGTAGATGTCCGCCGGCGCGCCGGAGCCCTGGTCGCGCCACACCTCCGGCGCGATGTAGTTGGGCGTGCCCACGATGCCCCCGCTGAGCGTGCTGCCCATCCGGCTCTCGCCCACCAGCCGGGCCACCCCGAAGTCGGTCAGCATGGCCCCGTTCGCGCCCAGCAGCACGTTCTCCGGCTTCAGGTCGCGGTGCAGCACGCCGGCGGCGTGCGCGTGGTCCAGGGCGGAGGCGATGTCACGCGCCGTTTGCAGCGCCTCAGGCCAGGAGAGGGCGCCGCCTTCCTTCAGGCGTTCTCCCAGGTTCGGGCCGGCGACGTATTCCATGGCGATGAACAGCCGGCTCTGCTGCTCGCCGATCTCGTAGACGGTGACGATGTGCGGGTGGTTCAGCCGGGCCATGGCTTGCGCTTCGCCGCGAAAGCGTTCGACCCAATGGCCGTCGGTCATCAGGACGGGGTGCATCAGCTTGAGCGCGATGGGCCGGCCCAGGGTGGTATCAACCGCGCGATAGACGATGCCGAACGCGCCGGCGCCGATCTCCGCTTCGATTAGATACTTGCCAAACTGCCCCGCCATGTCCCGTTTGCTCTGTCCCAAAGATGGCCATTCACCATTCGCTATTCACAATTATGAATTGAAAATGCTGAATTGCGAATAGTCAGCCAAGAAGTTCACCTTCTTGGGAAAAGTTTAACTTCAGAAGATCAGAAGCCAGAAGTTCAGGAGTCCACTGCCTGCGGAGAGGCGCAGCGGAACCCGAAATTGCCGTAACGAGCCTCGGGTCGGACGTTGCTGCGGTAGGCTGACCGCACGTACCGGCTGGTGTAGTTCCAGCTGCCGCCGCGCAGCACCTTGTAATCACCGCTCGTTGGGCCGGTTGGGTCCTCTACCGACGAACTATCATAACCACCA
>CAYVQP010000259.1:0-1807 GCA_964452775.1 uncultured Ardenticatenaceae bacterium
AGTTCAGTAGCTGCTGCTGCCGCCTGACCGATTGAACTTCCGCTTCGGCCGAGTTGTGGTCGCTCAGATACTTCAAATCATTTGAATGACAAGCTTCTTGCCGCAGGCATCAGTATCAAAGGTACCGGAGTTGAATTCTTTGGCAACTCATCATTCCTGCAGGAAAAGTCAGTCTGCGTGATACGGTGCCAGGCAGGGCGCGGTGCAATGAGGATCAAGCCGCATCCTTCGTCTTGGGCTTGGCCAGCCGCCGCGCCTCCAGTTCTCGCCGTGACCGTTCCAGTTCCGCGGTAATCAGCTTTTCGTCGGGCAGCAGGGTCTTGTATTCGGCGGCCATTACTTTGTTGGGCAGGTTGTCGAGGGCGTAGTGGGCTTCGGCGGCGCCCTTGTCGGCGCAGAGGATGAGGCCCACCGGCGGGTTCTCGCCGAGCTTCATCCAGTGCTCGCGGGCATAGTTGAGGTAGAGGTGCATTTGGCCGGCATCGGCGTAGCTGAAGCGGCCGGCCTTGAGGTCGATGATCACCAGGCAGTGCAGGCGCCGGTGGAAGAAGACGAGGTCGACGCGGAACCAGGTGTCGTCGATGCGCAGCCGCCGCTGGCGGCCGAGGAAGGTGAAGTCGTCGCCCAGTTCCAGCAGAAAATCGGCAAGCCGCCGGATCAGGGCGTCTTCCAGATCGCTCTCGGAGTATTCGTCCTTGAGGGACAGGAATTCCAGGACGAAGGGATCCTTGATGGCTTCCTCGGGGGAGATCAGGTCGTGCGGCTCGGCCTTTTCGGCTTTCTTCAGCATTGCCGCCTTGTTCTTCGAGAGGGCGATGCGCTCGTAGAACTGGCTGCCGATCTGCCGGTCGAGTTGGCGTACCGACCAGCCGCAGCGCAGGGCCTCGGTTTCGTAGAAGGCGCGGGCGGCCGCGTTTTTCACGGACAGGAGGCGGACGTAGGTCGACCAGGGGAGCAGGAAGCGGGCGGCGAGTGTGGCGAGGTCGATGGATAATCCAGGCGGTGTCTGGGCTATCTGCGTGGCATTGGATTTGCCCGACACTGCCTGGCGAATTTGGAGCGGGGAAGATTTGCCAGACACTGTCTGGCAAATTGTCTCAACAGGCCACGCCAAATAGAAGGCCCGCATCTGCTGAAGATTCTGGCGACTGAAACCACGCCCGAACCGTTTTGTTAGATCATCGGATAGCCGTTCGATCAGTGCCACACCATACGCGGCCCGCCCCTTGCCTCCCTGCTCGAACTCGACGATGCGCCGGCCGATTTCCCAGTAGCTGGCGGTCATCAGGGCATTGATGCTGCGGGCGGCGGCACGGCGTGCGGCTTCCAGCAGCCCGACAATGCCGACGTGGATGTCGCTGTAGCCGGTCGGCGTGGCGAGCTTCTTTCCGGCGGTTTTGCCAGACGCAATGCGACGGTTCATATGCTTTGTTTTCCTGGAAGCCGGCAATCGAATGTCATCATATCAGAGCGACCGCCCTGAAAAGTCAGTCTGCGTGATACGGCGTTTTCCCTCACACCAACCCTCCCGCGTGCGGGAGAGGGAGCCTCTCTAAGGGATAACCCGTAGCCTCCACTGGAATGATCCGGATTCCGCGCCTGTGCGGAGTTGGATAAATTCCAGTGACAACGTCCGGATGGAAACCCGACCGATCCGGCATCGAAACCACCGAGGAGCGAACCATGGATGTACGCGCAGCCGTGGCCTGGAAGGCCGGCGCCCCCCTGACCATCGAAACGGTGCAGCTCGACGGCCCGAAGGCCGGCGAGGTGCTGGTGGAGATCAAGGCCACCGGCGTCTGCCACA
>CAYVQP010000260.1:0-1783 GCA_964452775.1 uncultured Ardenticatenaceae bacterium
GACACCAATGTGCTGCCACAAGATGGCGCGGAGTATGCCCGACTCGACGATTTGGCTTGGGTGGGCGAGGAACAAGTCGCTTTTCTACTATATTATCGGACGGCAAAAACGCCTATCGGAGTTTACTCACTCAGGGAGCATAAGTGGGAGGATAGCTTTGAGACTCCCCGGCCCGAAGAATGCAAAATTGCTGCTAGTTGGCCGTATGAAATAGCGCGTCTACCGGATGGAAGATTGGGTATTGCCTACTCCTGCGCGCGAGAAGATATATTCGGCGGCCTAATCTTCGCTTTGCAGGTCGGAACGGGTAGGTTTGATGTGCTTCAGGATTATGAACATTGGGTGATGCGCCCTTTTGCCTACGCGCCTGACATGAGCGAGTTGGTACAGGAGGATGGTGTAGGTGAAATGTTAAACAACGAGCTGTGGCGGGTGCAGGCAGACGGCTCGATGGTTGAACTGGTGCCGCATTTTGAGCGAGCGAGGGCGCCGGCGTGGTCCCCTGACAGTAAGCGCATCGCCTTTGCCGGCACCGAAAGCTATGAACGAGAGCAAGCCGGTGAGTTTCTCAAATGGAATGAGATTGTTTCCAGAGCGCTATTCCCTTGGGATCTTTATCTGATGGATGCGACAACGGAAGAAACACAGATACTATTACCACAGATCGGGAGCTTCGGCGGGCTGAAGTGGTCGCCGGTCGATAACAGCTTGCTCGCTTTCTCGGGAACGCTTTACGACATGCCGGGAATCTGGATTGTGAACGTGGAAACGGGCCAACTAACGCGCGTCTGGGCTACACGTACGGCCTACGACTGGTCTCCAGATGGCAGCCGCATGGTGCTCATTGTCGCGTCAGACAAGCACGAAGAGCCGAATCGGGCCATCATTATTGATGTGCCTGACCTGAGTGAATAGAGGGGAGATAGCTCTGTTAACAGGGGACCAATCATGTGGAGGCGAGGCGCAGCTGGACGGGACAGCGAAGACGCTGGTCTCGGGCGTGAAGGTGAATCACCGGGGGCAGATGAGCGAGATGGCCCGCGGCAGCGGCGTGGTGACTGAATATGCCTACTTCGGCCCCACCGGCGGCTACCGGCTGGACAGTGTGGACGTGAACGCCGCCTCAGGGGGTGGCTACGTCGCCCGCTTCGACTATGCGTACGACTACGTCGGCCAAATCATTAGCGCCATGACGGAGATTGGCGGCGTGGATTCCACGGAGAGCTTCACCTATGACACCCTCGGACGCTTGCGCTCAGCCGGCGCCGGCGACCCGCAATCATACGACGTCGACTACGTCTATGACACGCTCAGCAACCTGATCGCGGCGCAGAGCGAAAGCAACCCGTCGGCTGAGTATGATATGGGCGTACCGGGAGGCGAGCAGCCGCACGCGGTGAAAACGCTGGAATTGGATGGGGACCCCTCTACCTACAACTTCACCTATGACGCCCTGGGACAGATGACCGGCCGGGAGAGCGCTGCCGGCGATTTCGAGCAGGCGTTCGATGCCCTGGGCCGGATGACGTCGGCCGTGCGCGACGGGGAGGCGGCGACCTACTTCGCCTACGACCCGGCCGGCAACCGGGTGCTGGAGATCAGGCCGGATGGGCGAACGACCTTCTATCCGTTCCCGGATTATGAGCTGGAGACGACCAGCTGGCCGCGGACGCAAATAGTGTTGCAGCCGGTAGAGGTTGCGCCCAGCGAGACTTTCACCGTCACCTGGGCGGCATACGGGGCGCTGCTGAGCGATTGCAGCTTCAGCGGCGACTGGCCGGCG
>CAYVQP010000261.1:0-1777 GCA_964452775.1 uncultured Ardenticatenaceae bacterium
TTACGGCCTGCAGGTCGCCGTAGGATTTGGCGAGGCCGCGGACGCTGATCGCCGCAGGTGTGTCCATGTTGTCCCTCCACTGGACGCAAACCGGCATGCGCCGGCTACGCAGTTAGGATTATAGCACGAACGTGAGCTTCTTGAGTGTCGAGATCCGTTGGAGCCCGGTTTCTAATGGAGTTGGAATGGTCCGTCAGGGATGGCGGGGCCACGCGCCGGCGGGCGGTCAAACGGTCGGATACAGAGACCCCCGGCGACGCCGGAAGGACGCCAACTTCTAGCAACCGCCGGCAATTCACCATACAATGCGCAAATCTCTTTGAAGGAACTCGCCCGACCCGAACCGACGGAGAAAGCGCGTATGGACTACTCAGCCACCCAATACCGCAAGACGCCGGCCGGCGCTATCGCCTACCACACCATCGGCGATAATGCGCCTCCCGGCTCGCCCGACATCCTCTTCCTCACCAACTGGGCCACCAATGTGGAAGTGATGATGGAAGAGCCGAGCCTGCGCCGCTATCTCACCCGCCTGGCCGCCATCGGGCGCGTTATCTGCCTTGACAAGCGCGGATCCGGCGTATCCGACCCCGTGCCCCTCGCCGACCTACCCGCCCTCGAAGACTGGATGGACGATGCCCGCGAGGTGCTGGACGCTGTCGGCTCGAAGCAAGCGGTCATGATCGGCGACACCGAGGGCGGGCCGATGGCCATTCTCTTCGCCGCCACCTATCCCGAGCGGATCAGCGCCCTCATCCTGCTCAACACCTTCGCCCGGCTGCTACGCGATGACGATTACCCGGCCGGCATGCCGGAGGAGATTGCCGCCATCTACCGGCAGGGCTTTGAGAACAGTTGGGGCACAGCCGGCCAGATAGCCATGACCGCGCCGGAGACCGCCAAGGACGAACGCCTGCTCACCTGGCTGGCCCGCTATCAGCGGCTGGCCATGCCGCCCATGACCGCGATTCGCTCCTTCACATGGCTGCAACAGCTGGACGTCCGCGCCGCCCTGCCCAAGCTCTCCATGCCCACCCTGGTCATCCAACGAGCTGACAACCGTTACTACCGGCCCGGCTTTGGTCGCTATCTCGCCGGAGCTATCCCCGGCGCCCGTTACGTGGAATTGCCCGGCGCAGAGTGTTACCCGTTTCACGGCGTCGGCGGCGACCAGGTGCTGGACGAGATTGAGGAGTTCCTCACCGGCGAGCGCACCCCGCCGGAACCAAGCTGGACCCTCTCCACCATTATGTTTACCGACATTGTCAACTCCACCCGCCACGCCGCCATATTAGGCGATGCCCGTTGGGTGCAGGTGCTGCATCAACACAACGACCTGATCCGCGACCGGCTGCTCCACTTTCGCGGCCGGGCGGTGCGCAGTACCGGCGACGGCTTCCTGGCCACATTTGACGGCCCGGCCCGGGCCATCAACTGCGCAACCGCCCTGGTCAACGATGTACGCCGTCTTGGGCTGGAGATACGGGTGGGCCTGCACGCCGGGTTCGTAGAGGAAGTTGACGGGGAGATCCGCGGCATCGCCGTGCACATCGCTAACCGGGTTATGTCGCTGGCCGACCCCGGCGCTGTCCTCGTCTCGCGCACCCTCAAGGACCTGGTGGTCGGGACCAATTTTCAGTTCGAGGACCGCGGTGAACACCAGCTGAAAGGGGTGCCGGAAGAGTGGCGGCTCTTCGCGGTGCTGCCTTACAAGAAACCGGATTTCCAGGATTGGGCAAGCCGGCTACCAGAGCGTGTTGACGGGGTAGCTCCAGAT
>CAYVQP010000262.1:0-1694 GCA_964452775.1 uncultured Ardenticatenaceae bacterium
GTGGAGGCTGAGCGAAACATTCGCAGAAAACTGCCGGGCGCCCTACCCAATTTCGGGGAACAAATGACTTACTTGCAGCTGGAAGTGGTCCATGATCCGCCGGCCCAGGTCCGTACTCCGTGGGAGCGACTGCTCGAAGCAAAGGACGCGCCCAGTCTGGAGGCGGCGCTGGCGGCAGGGACCATACGACTGATTGCACTCCACTTTAAAGTTATCACGCCAGCGGTAGGGGCGCAGGCCGGCATCATCATTCAGACCCCGGCTGCCGTCGTCCAGGAAGCGCGCCTGACGTTCCAATTGGGCTTGCCCTAGATTGGACCAAGCTCCACAAGATTTGATGATTGGGTGTTGGACCGTGTTGGGCGGTCCCATGGTCGTCGGGCAGCCGGCGAAAGGAGATACCCATGAAGCGATCAATTCTGATAGTTCTGGCGTTCGTTTCGTTTGCAGTGGCTGGCTGTCGCAGGGAGCAGAGCAGCACGTGGAGCGCGATACCTGAGTTGCCCACCGGCAGATATGCTCATGCGAGCAGCGTGGTTGGCGGAAAGATCTATGTGATTGGGGGGACGCCGGATAGTGATGGCCCCAGTTTGGATGTTGTTGAAGTGTACGATCCCGGCGCAGCCAGGTGGAGCGAGGCAGCCAGCATGCCCACTGCCCGGCTGGCGCTCGCGGCTGATGTTGTCGACGGCATCATTTATGCGATAGGCGGAACCCCCGGAGAATCGTCCACCGCGCCGGTGCTGGCAACTGTGGAAGCTTATGATCCAGCAACCGATGTCTGGAGCGAAAGGGCGGACATGCCGACCGCGCGCTTTGGTGTGTGCACCGGCGTTGTGGATGGCATTATCTATGTCATCGGTGGATTGCCGACCCAGAATAGCCTGACTGCCGTGGTGGAGGCTTACGATCCGGCCACTGATAGCTGGAGCGCGCGGAGCGATCTGCCCACTCCCCTCGGCTTTCACGCTTGCGCCGTTCATGACGGCAAGATTTATGCTTTTGGCGGCGGCGCAACCTATGGCCGGCCGGGCGCATTTGTCTATTCCTATGACCCGGCCAGGGATGTCTGGGCTACTCACGCGGACATGCCGGACCCAAATAGGGCGTTCCTTGCCGCCGCCACCCTGGACGGGCTCATTTACGTTGCCGGCGGGCAGGAGAATGCCCGGTCGCTGCCGTTGGCTACTGTGCTGGCGTATGACCCGGCGGCGGACAACTGGACGACAGAGACGGATATGCCGGCGGCCAGGCATTTTCATACCGCCAGCGTTCTGGATGGCATGATATATGTGATCGGCGGCAGAGTCCGCCATACCGCATCAGAAGCGGGCGTGGGATTCACGACGGTTGATGTATTGAACCCTGGCGATTGATTGCCTGAGCGCGTCATATGCCGTTCGACCAGTGACGGACCGGGGGATGAATGGAAGCGCCGGAGGCTGCCGGGCCGGCAACTGCCCGAAGGGACAGGCCGCCGATTGGTGACTTGCTTGACACCGGCCGATGCCCTCTGCCGCCGGGAGTGAACTACTGAGAGCGGTTCATTGCACGCTCAAACCGCACAGCAGCTGTGGCAAGCGCAGCGCCGGCCGCCTTCGCCCAGCAAGCGCGCGCAGTTTTCTCAGCCGGCCCGGCATCTGAGAGGGCGTAAAGCTGCCGGCCATCCGGCGAGAAGTCATAGCTCCAGGCCA
>CAYVQP010000263.1:0-1667 GCA_964452775.1 uncultured Ardenticatenaceae bacterium
TTGAAATTACTGAATGAATATCCAAAATTGAAACGTATTTTCTCGTTCTCCGGCATTGCCACAAAATCAAAATCGCCCATCGTATTCTTTGTGTCCGATGTGTGCTCGCCCAATGCATGATTTGATAGGTTATTGAAATAGTTAATTCTCCGAACGTTTCCGTTAAAGCGATATACGCCTGTCTTTTCTACGTTAACGCGTGTCGATCCATATGGATCGGAGCCCCAACCGGTGTTGCTTATAAGCAGCGAATCGAAATACTTTCCTTTTCCGCTGTCGCTCTCGAGCAGCAGGTTTGTGTCGAACGACCGCAGCCCTTGTTTATAGTCCAGGTCGCTGCGGTATTTGTTCTCGTTTCCTGATAGCCGGCGCCAACGCCAGCCAACCTCGGTCGTTGACGTGACATTGAAACCGCCCCAGGTCACATTTCCATCTCCCGGAGATGTCGTTTGGCCGTTCACCGAACCCGCGATCATGAGAATGAAACAGAATACCGCGAGCGAACCGATGAATAGGATCGGGCCAGAACCCCCTTTAAGTCTTTTTGATCTTATACTGTCCAACATAATTGCCTCCTCTTATTCATCGACTATCTAAAATATAGCCTGCTAGCGTTCGAGCCGTGGATGCGGGCATGACAGACGGTACAAGCCAAATAACGTGTTTGCGTCTGATTGTGCGGTGTTTGCGGTGCGCCGCCCTCGACATCATTCAGGTTGCTGTGACACTCAAGACAAAGTTGTCGGATCGAATTGCGAGACAGCATCTTTGGATTGGCCGATCCGTGCGGCGTGTGGCACGAGGAGCAGCCCTCTGTCTTTAACGGTGCGTGTTCGAATGCGAATGGGCCTTGCTTGTCGCCGTGACATTTGATACAAGAAGCGTCCGCACCAACTGCTAATTTCGTTTGTTTTGATTCAAAACCGCCGTGAGCATTGTGGCAATCGCTGCATTTCATCGCTCCCTCGAGCACCTTATGATGAAACGGCTTGCTGAACTGCGACTTGGTCTCGGAATGACAGCCGATACACAATTGCGGCTCGCTCTGTTTGAGTAGAGCAACGGTAGCGATACCCGGATTCTGTGCTGTCGTCTGGCCGATCTCAGTGATCGAACTTGGCCTATTATTATTGAATGTCCCATGCGAACTGTGGCAATCGGTGCAGCCGATATCATTGCGCCAGTGTTCGCCGCGGCGGAAATTGTTGTGACTCTCTTTACCGGCGTGGCAACCGAGGCAGGTCTCCGAGACCTGTTTCGAGTTCTTACCGGTAAACGAGATGATCTTAGTTTTGTCGCCGGCACCTTCGACGTGCAGTTTGCCTGGACCATGGCAAGATTCGCAGCCTTGGGCCTTGTCTTTCCAACTGGCAACTTCCTGTAATTTGGCATGTTTAGTGCCGCTAAACTTCTTGAACTGGTCCTCATGGCAGGCTTTACACGTTTCACTCCCGACGAAATCATCAGGATTCGCATTCGCGACCGAATTGATCATCGAGGAATCGTTATCGACCGGATCGCTGCTGGCTTGCGAGACAGTGCCTGACACTGCCCATGCGACCAGGAACAGTGTAAATATTGAAAAAAGAGCAACTTTGATTTTGTTAGTTGACGTCATGACGAATGCCTCCAAATTGGTGCATATTGTCCCAGAGGACCAAATACGC
>CAYVQP010000264.1:0-1649 GCA_964452775.1 uncultured Ardenticatenaceae bacterium
CGCAGGTCTTTCAGGCGATCGCCGGGGAGTGAGTTGTTGCCGGGAGACCTGCGGGGTTTGCTGCGCGCGGCGGCTTACGGCGCGACCGTCTTGAACGCGCCATCCTGAACCTGCAGCAGGTAAAACTGCGCGTTCTGCCAATTTCCGTCGCTGGTGAAGGTGATGGGCGTTCCCAAGATCGTGTCGGTCTGCCGCGTGGCGGCAATCTCAGCGCTCACGGCCGCCCGGCTAAGCTGGCCCGCCTCGGCTGCCCGTTGCATCGCCTCCAGCGCGGCCATTGTCGCCGCATAGGCCAGCGGCCCATACGGGCTGTACGCGCCGTGTGCGCTCCGGTAGCGTTCGGCCGGCCCACCCTCCGCGACAGCCGGGGCGGGCGAGAGCACATACACCCCTGCGCCGCTTTCCGTCAGCAGCGCATCCGCCCAGCCGTAGTGACCGACCAGCGGAATCTGCACGCCGGCCGCCTGCAGCGCCTGCACGATTTGCGCGCCCTGCGCCGCGCTGGTGTCGGCGGCAAAGACGGCATCCGCCCCGCCGGCCTGAATAGTGGATGCCAGCTCGCTGAAATCGGCGGCGCTCGCCTCTATGGGCAGCATGGCGACCACCGCCCCGCCGGCCGCGCCCAACGCTTCGTTGAAGCTGTTAAATAGCTCGTAGCCGTATACGCCGGGCGAACCCTGGCCGGACTGCACGATGGCAGCCACATTATGCGCGCCTAAGGTCTCGACAATGAAATTGGCGGCGGCGGCTCCCTGCAAGTCATCGGTCGGCGAAAGGCGGAAGAAGCCGGCTTGCGCCAGGGCTGGATAGCCGCTGAAGACAATGTGCGGCAAAGAGACCATCGCAGACATGGCCCCGGCGGCTGCAATTTGCCCGGCGCGATGCGGCCCGATCGCGGCATAGATCGCCGGGTCGCTCAGGACCGCGTCCATGGAAGTCATAATCGCGGCGGAGTCCACCCCGGCGTCAATCTCGACCAGCTCCACATTCCAGCCCGTAGCGGCATTGAAATCTTCTACCGCCAGCCGCGCCCAGTCGGCGCGTTCCCGGCCGTCGCTCAGTTGCAGCGAATCAATGACGGCGATCTTGACCGGCCCGACGCCATTGGTTGGCGCGCCCTGGCCGGCTGTGGCCGCGTCAACCGGCTCAGCACCCGGCGGCGCGGAGGTCGGCATGCTCTCTGTGCCGGCCGGGGGAGCAGTTGGTTCTGAAGTGGCGGCCGGGGGGATGGTTGGTTCTGTTGCGGGCGCTTCATCTGTCTGGCTTTCGGCTACAGCCGGCTCCTCCGTAACCGCTGCACTCCCACCACAGGCCGCACTGACCAGCAGGAATACAACGCCTATCCAAATGGCAATCCGTGACATGGGGGGCCTCCGTTGACTAGAGTGTCCGCTATTTTACCACCGGCCCGAGTTTTCGTCAAATTCCGGCAAGCCTTCTCTGAGAACAATAACCCCGCAGGTCTTTCAAGTGATCGCCGGGGAGTGAGTTGTTGCCGGGAGAGCTGCGGGGTTGAGAAGAAAACCCCGCAGGTCTTTCAGGCGATCGCCGGGGAGCGAGTTGTCGCCGGGATACCTGCGGGGTTTTTTTTGTCTGCCCTTCGTTCGTAACGATTCGCAGACGATTATGCGGTAAGATAGAGGTTGGAT
>CAYVQP010000265.1:0-1628 GCA_964452775.1 uncultured Ardenticatenaceae bacterium
GGCCTGCAGGCGCAGCAGGTGCGGCGTCTCGGCGGCCAGCGCCGGGAAGGCGGGTTGGCCTCTGGGGGCGTTTTCCTCAAAGTACGATGCGTACCAGCCGGCCAGCCGGCGAAAGGCGGCCGCGTCCAGCGTTAGCCGGTTGCGGGCGTAGGCGTGAATCAGGGCATGCTCCACGCGCAGCCGCTCGCCCTCCCAGCGCAGCAGGTTGTATTTGACCAGCTCGCCCCCGGCCTGCATCACCGCCTTCTCGTCCACTTCCAACCCGGCGGCGAGCGGCGCGATGGGCGCCGGCGCTTGCTCCAGTTGCCCGAAGAGGGCCAACAGCTGCGTCGCTGCCGGCGGCAATTGCGCCATCGTGTGCCCGAATAGGCGTTCGACGCTCTGGCTGCGATGCTCGCCGCGCGCCAGTTGCTCGATGGGGTTCGCCCGCAGCCATTCCGCAAAGCGCGGGGCGGGCGCCCCGCTTTGCCCCAGGTAGCCGCCGGCGATGCGCAACGCCAGGGGCAGGTAGGCCAGGTCCGCCGCCAGTTGCTTCAACAGCGCCTCGTCCGCGCCGGCCGGATTGTACCCGCGCAACAAGGCGACCGCCTCCTCCTCCGGCAGGGGGTGCAGGTTGATCACGTGATAGCCGGGGTTCGCCTCGCGCAGCCGGGTGGTGACCAGCACGCCGGCGCCGGCGCGATGGGCCAGCAACAGGCGCAGGTCGTCCGCCTCCTCCGCCCCGTCCAGCATCAGCAGGATCCCCTTGCCGCGCAGCAGGGCGGCGGCCAACTCCGGCGTGGCGGCCGGGGCGGACGGGTCAAGCGCGCGCACGATGGTCTCAAAGCATTGCGCCACCTGCGGCCGGCCGTAGAAGGTGTGAAATAACACGCCGCCGGGGAAGCGGCCGGCCGGCAGGGTGTGCACCGCCTCCAGGGAAAGCGCGGTCTTGCCCACCCCGCCGGGACCGCAAATGAAGACCACGCGGCCGGGATGCAACTGCTCATGCAACTCGGCCAGCAGGTCGGCCCGGCCGATGAAGTGAGTTGGGCGTGGGGGCAGGTCGCCGGCCGGCGCAGGACGGCCTTCCGGCTTGGGCGGATCGGCGGCTGGCGTTGTGGTGGCCGGCGACTCGTCCCGCTTCGAGAACTCTCCCAGAAGATGGAACAGGTCGTTGATTGCGCTGACAACCGCAGCCACCCCGATCAGGGCGGTGGCAAAGATGGCCAGCTTCTCCAGCAGCGAAAGCTCACCCTGCATGACGAAGCTGACCCAGGCCACAACGCCTGCGATGACCAGCAAAATGACAAGCCCGACAGCGAGTCTGAACCAGGGATTCTTCATCCGCTTCCTGGAGCTAAGCGCGGGGCCGGCTGCCCGTAGGCCTCCGTTCCCTCCCAACCGACGCTGGGATTGTAGCGGAAGATTGCCTGGGGTTCAAAAGCTCGCCGCCTCCCGAATCCCGGAAACTTCTGAGTTTCCGGGATTCTTGTCATCCAACCCCCAGAATCCCGGAAACTTCCGAGTTTCCGGGATTCTTGTCATCCAACCCCCAGAATCCCGGAAACTTCTGAGTTTCCGGGATTCTTGTCATCCAACCCCCAGAATCCCGGAAACTTCCGAGTTTCCGGGATTCTTGTCACCCAACC
>CAYVQP010000266.1:0-1623 GCA_964452775.1 uncultured Ardenticatenaceae bacterium
GCAAGCTGGTCGCTATGGGTACTCTGCCGGAACTAATCCGGCTCGTCGGCCAGGAGGATATTGTGGAGTTGGCGATCGCCGAGACAACTAACACGCCAGAATTGAACCAGGTTCTGGCGGCGATACCCGGTGTAAAGCGCGTTGATATCGCGGACGGTATGGTACGGCTGATGGCGGCTGAAGGAAACGCGATACTGCCGGAGGTCATCAGCCGCACCAATGCGGCCCACGTGCACGTGAGCAATGTAGCCATTAAAGCACCCAACCTGGAAGTCGTCTTCCTACATCTAACCGGCAGGGAATTGCGCGATTAGCGGAATCTCACCGAATCACAGCAGGGAGTTGTACGATGAAGAAAGCGCTACTTGTTGGATGGAAAGATTTGCGACTCATATCGCGTGACCGCGCCGCCCTGATGCTGATCCTGGCCGCCCCTTTTCTGCTGACCCTGGGCATGGGGCTGGTAACCGGCCGGTTCACCGGCGGCTCAAGCAGCGGCTTACAGGACATACCAGTCGTCATTGTGAACCAGGACGAGGGGCAGCTCGGGGAAGCGCTGGTCGGCGTATTTCAGTCGCCGGACCTGGACACCTTGCTGGCAGTAGAGATGAGCGCGGCCATTTCGGCCGCGCGTGAACGGCTGTCTGCAGATGAGGCCGCCGCGGTAGTGATCATCCCTGCCGGCTTCACGAACAGCATCATCCCGGCCGGCGACGGTACTGTTGCGGACGAAGTCGTCCAGGTAGAGCTGGTAACCAATCCGGCGCGCCCGGTGAGCGCCGGCGTGGTGCAATCGGTGGTGGAGGGCTTCCTGTCCCAGGTCGAAACCGGCCTGGTCGGTGGGCAGGTGGCGGTCACCCAACTCCTGAACAGCGGGTTGGTCTCGCCGGATGAGGCGGCGACGCTGGGCCGGGAGATCGGGGCCGCGGCCGCCGTCCAGGGAGCGCCGGTGATTGGTCTGGAGCGCGTCGAAGCCGGCGACGGAGACGAGGCAGACGACGGCGAGGTGGATACCCTGGCCTTCCTCGCCCCCGGCCTGGCGATCATGTTCTTGATGTATACGGTGAGCTACGGTGGGCGCAGCCTGTTGGCGGAGCGAGATGCCGGGACTCTGTCGCGGCTGTTCACGACGCCCACCCAGGCTTCGCAGGTATTGGGCGGCAAGGTTATCGGCATCTATCTCACCGGGCTGGTGCAACTACTGATCCTTATTGGCGGCACGAGCCTGCTGTTTCAGCTCAATTGGGGCGACCCCGCAGCTGTGCTGGCGCTGATCATGGCGACTGTGTTTGGGGCGGCCGGCTGGGGCATCTTGTTGGCCTCGCTTGCGCGCACGCCGAGCCAGGTGCTCAATATCGGCACGGCCTTGATGCTGCTCTTCGGTATTTTGGGCGGCAGCTTCTTTCCAACTGCGCTTGCGCCGCAGTGGATGCAGGCGCTGCGCCTGCTTACCCCGAACGCCTGGGCGTTGGACGGGCTGAGCGAATTGGCGTTGGGCGGAGACATGGCGGATATATTGCCCAACGTGGCGGCCTTGCTGGTGATGGGAAGCGTACTATTTGGGCTGGCTGTGTTCATGTTTCGCCGGCGTCGGGTGTTCAGCTACGCCTGATGCAGCCGCGC
>CAYVQP010000267.1:0-1582 GCA_964452775.1 uncultured Ardenticatenaceae bacterium
GCCATGTATTCCGCCGTGCCCAACAGGCCTCCGCTGCTCATCATCTTCATGCTGGCGGTCTGGCTGCTGCCGATCAGCTTCGACAGCCCGAAGTCAGTCAACACCGGCCGGCCATCGGCAGTCAGGAGGATGTTCTGCGGCTTGACGTCGCGGTGGATCAGGCCGGCCGTGTGGGCAGAGTCCAATGCCGCCGCAATTGGTTCCACGACAGCCAGCGCCTCTTCCAATGAGAACGGGCCGTGCTCCTTCAGCCGGCGCAGCAGGTCACCGCCGGGCAGGTGTTCCATCACCAGGTAAAGTTGCGACCCCTCCACGCCGAAGTCATAGATGTGCACGATATTCACGTGGCTCAGCCGGGAGACCTCGCCGGCCTCCCGGGCGAAGTATTGCGCGAAAGCCGGTTCGCGCTGCACAATCAGCGGGTCCAGCAGCTTCAGGGCCACCTCGCGGCCCAGCCGGAGGTCCCGCGCCTTCACCACCGTGGCAAAGCCGCCCCGGCCGATGACGTCGGTATCCTCTTCGTAGCGGTACCTGCCGGCCAGGGTGATGATCTTTCCGCTCATTGGTTCTTCCAAATCTCAGTCATCCCGTCCATCTTGAGGTACAGAATGGCGCACCGCCAACCGAAATCCGGAGTCGGCGTAGCGCAGGTCCGGGACGTTCCTGCTGCGGGCCGCGATGCGCGCGGAGCCATGATAGAGTTTCCACGACCCGCCGCGCAAGGCGCGCAAATCGCCGGTCTCATCCACTCGTGTGTCCTCCGGCCGGCCATACTTGTTCCGGCACCATTCCCACACATTGCCGCTCATATCGAACAGCCCCAGCACGGGCTGTATGCCGGTCGGGAAACGACCCACTTCTGACGTCCGTTTCAGGCCGGTCTCGTCGTAGTTAGCATGTTTCGGCGTAATCTTGTCTCCCCAGGGGTAGATGCGATTGTCCACCCGCCCATTGCCGGCATAGCGCGCCGCCACCTCCCACTCGTACTCGTGCGGCAAATCTACCTCTGCACCCTCGCTGATGACGCCGGCCGCCTTCAGGTGGTGATCCAGCCAGCGGGTAAAGGCGATCGCCTGGTACCAGGTCACCGTTTCTCGGGGACGGTTGGGGTGTGACCAGTACGGCCTGCGAATCGTGGCTCTATACCTTTTGCCTTCCGGCGCCCCCAGCCACCAGTGTGGGTTGTCGACGTCCGGCGCATTGAGAAAGCAATCAAACACGACGTTCGTTACCGGATATTTCGCCAGGCGATACGGGTTTGCAATGGCGACCGTTTGCGCCGGGAAACTGTCGTCAGCTTTGCTATCGCCGCCAATGGTATACATTCCGGCAGGCACTGCCCCGCCCCATTCGATATCCGGCAGCTTAACTGAGGCAACGTCGGTATTGCGTTTGAGGAAGGTGGGCACGTCCCCGCCCCAGGCGATCTCCGGTAGCTCGGTAGTTGACGCTGCCGGAGATAAGCGTTGGGACTGCTCCCGGCGTGGCTTTTGCGACCTGGGTGAGGATGGAGGTGTGACCGGCTTGCTGATCGCCGCCCACAAGCCGGCAATGAATGTCGCTCCGCTCTGCGGTCGGGCAT
>CAYVQP010000268.1:0-1580 GCA_964452775.1 uncultured Ardenticatenaceae bacterium
TCGCCGGGCGGCCGTTCCCCGTCGCTAAACAGGACTACCGCCCGGCCCATAAAAGGAGGGAGCAAGCCGGCGGTAAGCAGCCGCCGGAATATGCCCACTTGCGGCAGGCGTGCTCATATCGTGCGCCGCAGGAGGGCATACGCCGGAGGCCGACCGCGTGCTCATTGGCCGGTTCCGTTGTCGCGCTGTGGCTCTGGCTGGTAGGCCGGATTCGCAACCACCAGCAGCCGGCCGGCGACAATGCCATCCACTAGCTGCTGTACGCTGCCCTGGCCGTGCTTAGGGCCGTAGACGATGGCGCAACCGTGCATCGCGGCAATCCTGCGCAGCTTGTCTAATTCGTCACTGGGTAGGTCAAATGTAGCTCTCATGAGTAAAATAATAACACGGTCATGAATAGTTGTCAAATAGCAAATTGGCGATTGACATTTGTTCATGACTAGTCTATACTATAGGTGTACTTGAGCAAGAGAGAACAGAGGACAAGATGAGCATCCAATTCAAGGCCAACCAACTAAGTGAAGACAACAAGCAAGAAGCAGAGAAGATAGCGCGGCGGTTGTTCGGAGTTTACAACTGGCAAGGATGCCTTCAAGAAGTGAGTGGTTATCCGGGAATGGCCGAGTACATCAATCGGGTAGTGATTCGCAAGATTAAGCCAGAGGGCAGCAACTGGCTGGTAGGCGAACAGCAGTATCTAGCAGATGATGGATGGCTAAGGTCGGACGATTACTTCGGATATGAAAGGTCCACTTACTACATCAAGAGATTCTAACAGAACCGACCTGGGCAAGTCGCAAGAAGGCCCGGAGGCAACCAATGACCACCCGCACCCGCCCCACCATGAAGAGCACGCTCCAGAACTACGACATCACGCCGAAGCTCTACCGCACCTACGACGACGAAACCTTACAGCGCGTCATGGCCCGCTACGAGGCCATCCTGAGCGAAACCGAGCCGGCAGACGTGGCCGGCCGTGAAGTCGTCGAGTTGCGGCTCTCCCAGTTGCGCCGGGAATTGGCCCGGCGGTAGACGCAAAAGCCCCCGGCCAGACCGCGAATCCGACCGGGGGCGCAACCAAATTGGAGGTTACGAGGATGTTATCACGAACGCAACGCAGCGCAATCTTCACCAGCTACAACCGGCAGCGCGCCGCCGGCGAAGTCGAGCGTGGCCGCCTCAACCGCGCGCTGGGACTCGCCCAGTCCAACGAAGAGCGGCCTTACACGACCAGCGCCGAATCCTGCACCTGCCCCGACTGGCAATACCGGGTCAGCGTCAAGCGCGGCCAGTGCAAGCACCAGGCCGCGCTCATGCTGGCCGTGGCTGGGGCGGAAGCGGAAGCAGCGGCGGAAGCGGTTGCTAAGGCCGAGCAGGTAGACGCAGTCGAAGAGCAGCCGGCCGTGGCAGTGGTCGAGAAGCCGGCGCCCCGGCCAAGCCGGATTGACCTGCTGAGGTAGCCATGACCCAACCCAACCCCAACCCCGCTACGATGTCCCTCCGGCAGATTCAGCAATGCGCCGAGCAGATGGCGCATTGCGGGCGGTGGGATGCCAGCATCGCCTACAGCCTGCTCATCG
>CAYVQP010000269.1:0-1571 GCA_964452775.1 uncultured Ardenticatenaceae bacterium
TTTGGCGGGTCGATCCTTCTTAACTTTATTGGTGTTGCGTTTGTGTGTTCTGCAACGAGTTTAAGGGCTTTGCTGTTGAATTGGTGGACCCGCTTACCGGAGACACTGCTCCCCTATTTCATCCCCGGCAGCAGCTTTGGAAAGAGCACTTCGAATGGGATATCGAAGGTGTTCGGATTCTTGGGTTAACAGCCGTTGGTAGGGTCACGGTCATGGCTTTACGACTGAACAATGAAGTGATCTTGAATGCCAGACGGAGATGGGTGAGCGTAGGCTGGCATCCGCCAGACCGTTAATGCGCTTGAACTTGCCATCTACGCGGCGTAGATGGTAGCGTATCGACCCGGCCGGCCGGCTCAAATTGCCCTCTACTCTCTCAGCGGAAGGCGACAGCGTACGTACGAGTTCCTGGCGCTGGAAACCCAGACGCGAAAGCCGGCCTCTGAACCAGGGTACAATAGACGTAAGGCGCAAATCCAAAGGGAGAGCGGATGACAGCGACAACAATCACCCTGACTCCGGAACTGGCTGAACAGATAGAGCACCTGCGGGGGACGGACCAGGAGAGTGTGCAGCAAATCGTAGAGAGAGCTGTTCGCGCTTACCTGGCCCGGCTACGACAGGAGAAGATCCGGCGGGAAGCGGAGGCATTTCAGGCGCAGTACAGGGCGCTGTTGGCTGATTACGCCGGGCAGTATGTGGCCCTGCACCAGGGTCGGGTAATTGACAACGACCCCGACCTGCGGACGCTGCACTTGCGTGTCTTTGAAAAGGTCGGCCACACGCCGGTGTTGTTGAAGCAGGTGACCGCAGAGCCGGAGCTCGAGCTTGTCTTTCGTAGTCCGCGGCTGGATAGGAGAATGGGCGGATGAGCCGGGTGGCTTGGAGAGACTACATCATCATCGAGCCCGACCTGCAGCATGGCGATCCCTGCATAAAGGGAACGCGCACTGCGGTTGTCGCCATTGTAGGCAGTCTGGCAGACGGCATGACGCAGGACGAGATCCTGGCCGCCTACCCGCACTTGCAGGTGGTTGAGATTCAGGCCGCATTGGCCTATGCCGCGGATGTGTTGCGCCGGGAACTATTCGCGCCGTTCGCTGGATAGCGGAAATGGTTCTGATTCAGCCGCATGCAAGCGGGGGATCGTTCAGGGATGCATTGCGCTTGATGGCCTGAGCGTGTATAGTTTACATCAATCGATTGATTGATTGAGCAAAAGGACGCGATGTGCGATGGAAGAAGTTGTCAGCGCGACAGAAGCACGTATCCACTTCGGGCAGATGATGCGGCGGGTAAGCGAAGAGCAGCAGGCGATTATTGTCGAGCGCAGCGGGCAACCACAGATTGTGCTGATTTCCATTGAGGAGTATGAGCGTCTGAAGGCGGCCGGCCCGGCTCACAACCCCTGGTGGGATCAACTGCATCAGGCCAGAGAAAGGGTCGCCGCCGAACTGGCCGGGCGCGAGCTGCCGCCGGCGGATGATGTCATCCGGCAGATGCGGGAGGAGCGAGATGCCGAACTCCTTGATTTGCGTTGACGCCAGCCTCGTCGTGCGGCTGGTGGTGGA
>CAYVQP010000270.1:0-1555 GCA_964452775.1 uncultured Ardenticatenaceae bacterium
AACGCGCGCTGGCGGAGGCGGTCGGGCAGGCGGACACGAGCCGGATGCTGTCAGCGGCCCGGCAGGCGCTGGCCGCGGCCCGGCAGGTGCTGGCTGCTGTGGGACATGCGGCCGGCGAGATGCCCGTCCCGTGGGAGGAAGCCCGGCCGGGAGACCTGGTCATCGACCAGGATGGGACGCTGCATCGAGTCATCGCCCGCCGCATATATCCCCACAGCCGGGCCGAGCAACTGCTGGCCCATGTCCCCGGCGGGCAAATCCGACCGGACGGAGAACAGGAATGGGCGGTGCTCGCCCCGACGAACAGGGAGGCGGAATCGTGAACGCGCAGCTCCCCCTACCCTACTTCCGGCCGCCTGAGAACGAGCGCCGGGTCTGCGACCTGCCGGCGGAAGAGCGGCCGCTCTACCGCCTGCAACAGGTGGGCGCGGGCGGCCTGTCCGCGAGCGAGTTGCTGGCCCTGGTGCTGGGTAGCGCCCATGGTCCCGGCCTGGGTCTGGCCTCCAACCTGCTCAGCCGTTTCGGCTCATTGCACCAGCTGGCCCGCGCGGGTAAGGCGCAACTGTTGCAGGTGCACGGCATCGGCGAGGCGCAGGCCGGCCGGCTGCTGGCCGTGCTGGAGCTGTGCCGCCGGCTGCAGGCTCCGCCGGTGGACGAGCGGCCGCGCATCAGCTGCCCGGCGGACGGCGCGCAGTTATTGTTGCCCTTGCTGCGCCATCTGGAACAGGAAGAGTTGCACGTCATCCTGCTGGACACGCGCGGGCGGGTGCTGGACATCTGCGCCGTCTACCGGGGCAGCCTCAACGCCAGCATGGTGCGCATCGCCGAGCTCTTCCAGCCGGCCATCGAAGCGCCGGCGGCGGCCATCATCATGGCCCACAACCATCCCTCGGGAGATCCCGCCCCCTCCCCGGAAGATGTGCAGGTGACTCGCCAGGCGGTACAGGCCGGGGCGTTGCTGGACGTGAGCGTGCTCGACCACCTGATAATCGGCAACGGCGTATACACCAGTCTTAAAGAACGAGGCCTGGGTTTCGACTGAGCCTCCCGACTCTCGGCTCCCAACTCCCCCACTCCCAAATCCCTACTCCCTATTCCCACCCCCGGAGCAAACTCATGCCATTCCAGGTCACCCCATCCAATGACGGGCGCGCGCTGACGGTGTCCGGCGACGGCGTCCGGCAGGAGTATCCCAACGACAAAGCCGGTAGACGGCAGGCGATCCTGGACGGCCTCAGCGCCATCGAGACCGTGCAGGTAGAGGGAGAGACCTACCTCTCCGGCAGCGCCGCCCTGCAGGTGGTGGCGGCTGTGCTGTATCCGGCCGGCATCCGCACCCGCGAGGCGTATGAACTGGTCTGCCAGGTGACCGGGAAAGCGTGCCTGCACCTGGGCTACGGCGAGGTAGTGGAGTTAAGTCCACCCCTGGTACCGTTGAACGCCCGCGGGGAATACCGCAAACGCCACCCTATGCTGGACCCGCAGTCGGTGCTGGATGAGCTGGCGTTGGCCTTACCCAGCCGCTACTACCCGCGCCTGGAGAGCAACCGGCGCA
>CAYVQP010000271.1:0-1531 GCA_964452775.1 uncultured Ardenticatenaceae bacterium
GCAACCATTTTCTGCCGTGACTATCGCCCGCAATAGCTGCTACAATTCCCTCATGAGAAAACTAATCGTCCTCACCTTCGTATCCCTTGACGGCGTCATGCAGGGCCCTGGCGGCCCAACCGAAGACCCCAGCGGCGACTTCACCCTCGGCGGCTGGACGGTGCCCTACTTCGACGACTACCTCGGCCAGACCATGGGCGAGCAAATGAGCGAGCCGTTCGACCTGCTGCTCGGCCGGAAGACCTTTGAGCTATTTGCCGGCTATTGGCCGCACCAGGCCCCGCCGGAGGAACCCATCAACCAGGCGGTAAAGTACGTCGCCTCCAATACCATGACCGCGCACGAGTGGGAAAAGTCCTTCTTCTTCGGCGGCGACGTCGCCGGCCATATCCGGCAGCTCAAGCAGCAGGCCGGGCCGGACATCCAGGTGCACGGCAGCGCCACCCTCCTCCAGACCCTGCTGGCCCACGACCTGGTTGACGAGTTCTGGCTGAAATTCATCCCCGTGGTGCTCGGCAAGGGCAAGCGCCTCTTCGACAATGGGACCATCCCCGCCGCCTTCTCCCTCGTCGAAGCCAAGACCTCCCCGGCCGGCGTTATTATCGCCACCTATCGCCGCGCCGGAGACGTGCAAACCGGCTCAGTCTGACGCGCCACCCCTTGAAACCCGGTTTCTCAGAGGAATTTGGGTTTCTGCCAACCTTACCCTTACGAAAAGGTCTATTTGCATTGGACTGTCCGCGCCGGGTGAGCGTCACGTTTGTTGACGGAACGCAGCCGTCCCTGGCTGCTAACAGGCAAGATGCCTGCGCTCCTTGGGGAAATCAACAGAAATGACGCTCACCCGTCCGCGCCCCTAACGCTTGACTAAGTTCCATGACTAAGCTAAAGTGTAGCCATGGCTCAAGTGACTATTCACGAAGCGAAGACGCACCTTTCCCGTCTCATCCAGCGCGTGCTGGCCGGCGAAGAGATCATCATTGCCAAAGGTCAACAACCCCTGGTCAAGCTGGTCGCCTTGCCGGAGGCGCGCCGGCAACGACGAATCGGCCATGCTCGGGGCGTGATCCTCTACATGGCTGGCGACTTTGATGAGCCGTTGGACGAATTTGCGGATTATATGGGTTGAAGCTGCTCCTGGACAGCCACACATTTCTCTGGAGCTTGGGTGGGGGGCCGCTTAGCGAAGCGGCCGCCTGGGCCATCATGGACGCGGACAATGACTTATTCCTCAGCGCTGCCAGCTACTGGGAGATCTGCCTGAAGCTGAGCATCGGCAAACTGGCCCTGGCTGAAAATTGGGCGGAGCAGTTCGACATTGAGATGGCGGCCAACGGCATAGTTTGGCTGCCGGTTGCGCCCGAACATTGCCGGAGAATAATCGAGTTGCCGGCCATTCACCAGGACCCCTTCGACCGTCTGCTGGTCGCCCAGGCCCTTTGTGAAGAACTGGTAATCCTGACCTCAGACAGACGAATCTGGAGCTACCCCGTCAACACGCTCTGGTAGCCGGCTTGCCCAATCCTGGAAA
>CAYVQP010000272.1:0-1529 GCA_964452775.1 uncultured Ardenticatenaceae bacterium
GCCGTAACCCGATTTTCCAAATCGGCGTCGAGATGAAATCTCGACTTGCGGGGACAAGCCGTAACCCGATTTTCCAAATCGGCGTCGAGATGAAATCTCGACTTACGGAGCAGCATTTGTTTCATCCGTCATAGACAATCCGGGGCGGGTAAACGGTAACCAGGTCAAAGCCGATGCCCATGACAGCGAGCGGCGCCGTAGCCGAGGAGCCGCCGGCCAGCGCGGTCAGCGCCGGCTGTAAATCAAAGCGGTACGTCTGTTTCTCCACGCTGAGCAGGGGCAGCTCATGCTCGCCGAGCCGGACGCGCAGGGCCGGGGCGTCGCCGTTCTGCGGCGGGAGGGCCGATTCTGTGTTGCCGGCGCTCCCGGCCGCATTGCCCAACCAGCGATGGAGCAAGGCCGCCGCCGGCTGGTTCAGGCGCAGCGTTGAAAATCGCCCATCCCCGGCTGCCACACCTCCCGGCAAGAGACCGTCCGCCGCACTCAACCAGACCACCGCCCCTTTGCCCGCGCGTAAGACGAGCCAATGCGGGCCGGTTGAGAGCAGCGGCGAGGCGGGGAAAAGCGCCGTATACCAGCCCGGCCGGCCCGGCGCACCGGGCCTTAACTCCTGTTCTGCCAGCGGCGCGCCGCCGGGCCGCCCGCCCTTGTCCGCCTCAATTGAGACAGACAACGCCGAGCCGGCGGTAAGCGGCAACAGCGCCAGGGTCACCCCCTGCACAATCTGCGCCTGGGTCAGGGCGATTGGCTGCGCCGCGCCCGCCGCCGGTTCGATGCGCAAGCCGAATTTCTGCGCCGGGATCGCTTCCGGCTCGAAGGGCTCCCCGCCGCCGGAGGCATCAGCGGCCAGCGTCTTTAGCGCGGAAGCGCCGGCCGGTTTGGCGAACAACTCCAACTGCGCGCTGTGAATGGCGGGGCCGGGCGGCTTCTGCAGCGCCAACGATTGCGCGCCGGCCCGCGCCGGGTCGAATTTCAACACCTGTTTGTCCGTCGCGCCGCTCAACAGGGCCACATATGCCCGGCGGTAGGCTACTTTCAGGGTATCAATTTGCAGCCGGCAGCCGGCGTTGGACTCGGCGATCAGCAGCAAGGTCAACTGCGCCGGCGCGCTCTCCGCCTCCGCCAGCAGGCGGTTGCCCACATTCTGCAACGCTTCGATGAACGCCTGCTTGTCCGTGGTTACGCCGCTGCTCAAAGGAGCGCCGGCCGGATGATCCTCTCCCTTGCTTGCGCCCAACTCGCCGGTCGCACTGAAAAAGTAATAGGCGTCGCCGGGGGAGTTCTGCGGCGCAATGCCCAGCATGGGGTTGGTGGGGTAGTGAACGGTGATGTTGGGGGCTGTCCCGCTTTCCAGGGTCAGGAAACGGGCATTGATCGCGCAGCCGGCCGCGTCGAACACCAACTCTCGCGCCGCGCCGTCCAGCTGAAAGATGATGGGGAAGGTGAGGCGAAAGAGGTCCACCGCGCCGGTTTGCACGGCCGGGCCGAAGGTGTGCGTGACGGTGGTGGTCTGGTTTAGGGCAAACATA
>CAYVQP010000273.1:0-1515 GCA_964452775.1 uncultured Ardenticatenaceae bacterium
TAGCGTCGATCTCTAGCCGGGCAGCCATCGCCCCTGATTCTGATTCCGGCACAATAGCCCGAATCCGCGCCCCTTGTGTGGCAATTGCCTGGTCGTCGTCAATACGAGGCGATTGACCGCCATCCAGAATCAGCACATCGCAGTGACGTATCAACACGTCATCCAAACTGTCGCTCCTGTTAGGACTACATTTCGAACTGGACCATCTGACACGCAGATTCTACACTGAAACCACGCCACATGGCATCAATCCGGGCTTTGGCGCGCCTTTATGATTTCAGATTAGCCTGGGCATCTACCTTGCATGCGGTCGCGGGCTGATATAACTTATCAACATGCATCAGGAACTCAGCCGGCGATATCGCCGGTTCTCCCATCGCCTTCGCGGCCAGACACAGATTTGGCTCGGCCGGCTGATGCACGCCTCCGGCCGGGACCGTTTCCGGCCAGAGGACTTTGAGATTGTCCTCCAAACCGTGGTCATGGCCGGATTGGCCCCGGCATTTGACGGCTACCGGTTAGTCCAGATCTCGGATCTGCATGTAGGCCACTGGTTGAATACGGGCCGCTTGCATGGTGTGATTGGCCTGATCAATGATCTGCGGCCCGACTTGATTGCCATCACCGGCGATTTCGTATCCTATGCTCTGGAACCCTATGCCGCCGAAATGGTCTACGCTATGACCGGCCTGCAAGCCCGAGACGGCGTGGTGGCTGTACTGGGCAACCATGATCATTGGTTTGATCCGGCCGGTGTTCGCGCTGTCCTACAACAAAGTGGCATAAGGGAGCTGGAGAACGATGTGGTTACCCTGCGGCGGGGCCCGGGCGCCCTGCACATCGCCGGTCTTGGTGACATTACGGTGGGGGCGGATCAGCTGGAGTTGCTGCTATCTAAATTGACAGAGGATGGACCGGCCATATTGCTGGCGCACGAGCCGGATTTTGCTGACAGAAGCGCGGCCACCGGGCGGTTTAGCCTTCAGCTATCGGGTCATTCACATGGGGGTCAAGTTGTCCTGCCGCGTTTCGGACCGATAGTACGTGGAAGTGAGTTCAAGAAATACCCGATCGGCCGCTACCAGGTAGGTGAAATGGTGCAGTATACCAATCGGGGAATCGGCACAAATGTCTTTCGTCTGCGGGTCAACTGCGAGCCGGAGATAACGCTATTTACGCTGCGCGCTCCCGAATAGGTTCCAGTCTGTTCAGGTCGCAAAGCTTCGCCGAATAATCGCGCTTCTGATATGCTTCTCCGGGTTGCGCCGGAGGCCTGCCGGGTTGCTCCGGCCTCGGCGGAAGGCTGCATACTGAGAAATGTCAGAAATAGGAGAGAAGATATGGCAACCAAGGCTACAAAGAACACCAAGAATGCGCGCCAATCCGGGCGCCAGAGGACGCGAAAACGCAGCACGATTCTTACAGTCGTGCTCATACTCGTCATTATTCACGGCTTGCTACTGACCCTGATGACTATCGGCGAAAAGAACTACCAGGGAGGAGTTACCCATCCGG
>CAYVQP010000274.1:0-1513 GCA_964452775.1 uncultured Ardenticatenaceae bacterium
CCGGATGGGTAACTCCTCCCTGGTAGTTCTTTTCGCCGATAGTCATCAGGGTCAGCAGTAAGCCGTGAATGATGACCAGTCCGAGCACGACCGAAAGAATCGTGCTACGTTTTCGCGTCTTTTGGCGCCCGGATTGGCGTGCGTTCTTTGTGTTCTTTGAGGCTTTGGTTGTCATATCTTCTCTCCACTTGCGGACATTTCTCAGCGCGCGGTCGTCTGCCTGAGCCGGAGTTACCCGGCAGGCCCTCGGCGCAACCCGCAGAAGCATATCAGAAGCACGATGATTCGGCGACGCCTTGCGATCTGAACAGACTGGAACCTAATTGGGGGAACGTAACGTAAACAGCGTAATCTCCGGGTCGCAGTTTACTCGCAGTCTCAGCACATGTGTGCCGATGCCCCGATTGGTATATTGCACCATCTCACCAACCTGGTAGCGGCCAATCGGGTATTTCCTGAACTCCCTTCCACGCACTACCGGCCCGAAGCGCGGCAACACAATCTGACCCCCATGTGAATGTCCCGATAGCTGCAGGCCAAACCGGCCGGTGGCCCCGCTGCTGTCCGCAAAATCCGGCTCGTGAGCCAGCAGGATGGCCGGTCCATCTTCCGGCAATTTGGACAGCAGCAGCTCCAGGCGGTCCGCGCCGACCGTAATGTCGCCAACGCCGGCGATGTGCAGCGTGTCCTGGCCCCGGCGCAGGGTGACCACATCGTTCTCCAGCTCGGTTATGCCGCTCTGCTGCAAGACAGCGCGAACACCAGCCGGGTCAAACCAATGATCATGATTGCCCAGTACAGCCACCACGCCGTCGCGAGCCTGCAGGCCGGCCATGGCCACTACCATTTCCGCGGCATAGGGTTCCAGAGCATAGGAAACGAAGTCGCCGGTCATGGCAACCAGGTCGGGCCGCAGCTCATTTATCAGGCCAACCACGCCATGCAGGCGGTCCGTATTCAACCAGTGGCCTACATGTAGGTCCGAGATCTGGGCCAACCGGTAGCCGTCAAATGCCGGGGCCAATCCGCTCATTACCACGTCTTGGAAGACGATCTCAAAGTCCTCCCGCCGGAAACGGTCCCGGCCGGAGGCGTGCATCAGCCGGCCCAGCCATATTTGTGACCGGCCGCGCAAGCGATGGGAGAAACGGCGATAACGTTGGCCAATTTGCTGCGGCATCATTCAAAGTTATATCAGCGCGTGACTCCATGCAAGGCAGTTGCCCAGAGTACTCACAGATCGTGAGGGCGCGTCCAAGTCCGGATTGATGCTCTGTATCGCGATTCCGGTGTAGAATCTGCGTCACGTGAGCCAGTTAGGTTAACTGTCCTATCAGGAGCGGCAACTTGGATGATTTGTTGATACGCCACTGCGACGTGCTACATCTGGATGACGGTCAATCGCTTCGTATTGACGACGACCAGGTTATTGCCATACAAGGGGCGCGGATTCGAGCCATTGTGCCGGAATCAGAATCAGGGGCGATGGCTGCCCGGCTAGAGATCGACGCTA